>JANXBE010000010.1 GCA_025060175.1 Thermomicrobium sp.
GGTCACCGTCTCCAACCGCTGGCGACGCATCACCGGGTCGATACCGCACGCGGTCGCTAGCAAGAGACCGTCGAGGCCAGCTGCAGTGATGCGCGCCGCGCCGCTCGGACTCGCCAAGACGATTTCCGCGCTGAGGATCCCCTGGTCATCGACATCGAGCATGACGGCCTCGACGACAGCACGCGCCGCGCCGAGCAGCTGGTGAACGAGGCTGGCCAGCCGGCGCAGGGAACGATCCCTCGTGCAGGGGCAGGTCGAGAACGCTTGTGCCATTTCCGGATCCGTCGCCACCGCGAACCAGGCGTCCGTGCCGCGACCGCGCAGCAAGACGATCGGATGCCCGTGCCGGCGGGACCAACTGATTCCATGGACGACGAGCGGCACGAGTTCTTCCATTCCAGCCCTCCGAATGCCTCCGTGACGAGCACGACGATCGGGATGCTCCGTCATGGTCGGTTCACGAACGGCGAGCACCAGTGCCCCCGGACAGGTCCGACACGAACCGATTCGCGTGGTCGTCACCCGCCGTCGGACGCACGCTGCGCAGTGACGGAGAGGCTCCTCGACGAACCACGGCCGTTTCTCACAGAGCGAGGAGTCGGTGCTCGGTGAGCGTGAGTTCGCGAGACTCGAGTCGTCCACCCGGGTAGAGATCGGTCTGCGAATATCGCGCGAGCAACCAGAGTCCGTCCTTCTCGACGTAGTCCGCTGCGTGCAGTTCGACGCGCCGGATCGCGCCGTCCGACCGATCGCGAAAGACGACTGCGAAGGCCCGCGGCACGATCCGGTCCTCCGGGAAGACCCAATGGTCGAGGACAGCGATCGTGAACGCGTCGGCGCCCATGATCCGCTCCACGACCACGACCGCATCGTCGACGACCCGGTAGCGCGACTGCAGCGGATCTCCGAGCAATTCGATCTCGTCACCGAGGGGATCATCCGGGTGGCGGATCAAGCGCGCAGTCCCGCGTTCGGCTGCCGGACGGGGCATCCGGTGCGCGACATCCGTCGCGATGACCGTCCTCACCCAGTCGGTCAAGGCGGCAGGAGCGGTCGGCTCCACTGCAACGTCCGTGAAGCTCAGGACTCGAACCGTCCCCTCGAGCCGTTCCCCAGCGGATCGAGCCGAGACGGCAGCACTGAATCCGGGGAACTGTGCAGGATAGCGATACCGCCGGTGACTCACCGCCTCGAGAACGCGTCGCGCCTCCGCGACGGCTCGCTCGTGATCCTCGACTCGTCTCGCGTCGCTCACCCCTCTACCCCTTCCGCCGCACGAATTCCGACTAATCTAGTCGGGATTGTACTGCCCCCCTCGCACCATGTCAAGAACCTCCTCGGCATCGCGCTGAGGAGGCACTCTGATCTCGGTCGAACGCAGGGGAGCAACCCGTCCGAGCTGAGACGACCGTGCGGGATCGGGCCCGCCTTCTGCGTGGCACGGGGCACCCAGGACCGGCGTGCACCTCCGCCGGTCGTCCGCACCACTGGGGGATCTCGAGCGAGCGGCCATCGTCGTCGTGCGGAGCGTCGCCAGCGTGTTCGATGCCCGAGGCCATACAACCGATGGGCATGGTCGCCCGCACTGCCAGGACTGCTCCGCTCGGAGGTCACGCGGCGTCCAGGGTCGTCCATCGCTCGTCGACGAGCGCTGGAAGCACGAACGGACGCAGCGAGACTACCACGAGTGCAGAGGCCACCCGCGCATCCGCGGAACGGGCAGGAGTAGCGCTGGACGTGCCTCCTGAGAACACGCCCAGTCGACCGCCCCGTGAGCGGCCCTCCCTGCTCCCAACCCGCTCATGCGTGGAACGATGGCTCGCTCCGCGGGAGGCTATCCGCTCTCCGCCCCTCCGCTGTGCACGAGTCGGGCTACCGGGCACTCGCCGCATCGCCGCGGCAGACAGCCCCACCGATATAGGTGCAACACCCCCTGTTCCGCGCGGGCACTCCGGAGTCGGAAGCCCGCTGGACCACAGACCTGCTCCAGCGTGCTCCGCACGATGCGGTTCCCGCGGCCAGCCGGCAAGCGCTGCCACACCCTCCATGCGGCCTCTCGCCAGGGCTCCTCGTCAGTCCACTCCGCGAGCGCGATCGCGAACGGGACGACGACGTTCACCAGTACCTCATACGCACGGTCTCTCCCCAGTGGGACCGGACCGCCCGTCAGCCAGTCGACGAGGGATCGCCGCGGCTCCACTGTCTCGAACCGCGCGCGGACCTCGCCCAGCAGTCCACGTTGCCCGTCAGCGACCAGCCATGCGAGACTGAGGAGGCGCCGCAGAGGATGATTCGCAGGACGAACCGCAGCGATTCTCCACCTCGTTCCACTGGTGCCTGTCTCGAAACGTCGACTTCCCTGCGCCTCCTCGATCGCGCGCCAGATCGCGGGGGACAGTGCCACGAGTCCGCGCTCGCGGTCGGATACCGGCAGGAAACCGGCCGTTCCGAGCAGCAGACCAGCCGCGTGCGCGAACCGCTGCTCCGGTCGGACCGCGTGCAACGCTGCTTCCAGTACAGCGAGCGGCAACGCTTCGGCTACCGCCCGCATCGGTTCGCGGTTCTGGTGGTAACCCAGCGCGTCGGCGAGGAACCAGTACAGCACCTGTCCGGCGGGCTCTCCGCTCAGCCGCGCCTGGATCCGCGCCGTCTTTTCACTCAACCGCCGATCCCCGAGCGCTTCGAACAGGCGATGCAGAACTTCCGGTTTCCGTACTGCCAGTTCCGGTGCACAGTATCCGAATCCCAACGCTCCGAGCGGGCGTACCGTCCGCGCCGCAGCGTCCTCGGCAGTCATGACCGCGAACCGGGAGAGTTCCAAGGTGGGGATCCGGACGCCGTCGCGGCGACGCACCGCCTGACCCAGATCGTCATGCCAGACCACATGGAGCACGACGCGGTCGTACGCCGGATCCTCGTCGTGACGATGCGCATACCAGTCCGAGGTGCGCCGGTGCAGTTCCACGTCACCGGAAACCAGGTGTCCGGCCAGGTCCAGCAGCACACCCGTGAAGTCCGGACCGCGTCGGTGCGTCCAGACACCGCGGTACACCACCCGCACGGGGACCTCGTCGCTCGTCCGGAGGTCATCCGCGACGGTCTGTGCCTGCCACAGACGCGCGAGCGTGAGTTCGTCCGGGATCATCGCTCCTCCGTCGGCTCGATTGTACCCTGGACATCCGCGTCACGGCTTCCGACCAGGAGTGGCAAGGAACCTCTGGCTCAGCCATACTCACCCACGCCAGACTGGGGGTGGAGAGGAGCGAGCCATGCGCGTCCAGAACCGCAGCTCGCCGGCAGTCGATCCCGGACTGCTGCGGGCACTCGCCGACGCAGTCGACACCGGCCGACTCGATCCCGCGGCAGCCCGGCGTCTGATCCGCGCCGATGCGGCATCGTTGCCCCCCTTACTGGAGGCAGCGAGCACGGTTCGGGAACAGCGCTCGGGCTGGACGGTGACGTACTCGCGGAAGGTCTTTCTCCCTCTTACCAACCTTTGTCGCGACCAGTGCGCATACTGCACCTTCGTCCGACGACCGAGCGATCCGCGAGCGCATACCATGACGCCGGACGAGGTGCTCGCAGTTGCCGAAGCCGGCCGCGCTGCTGGCTGCAAGGAGGCGCTGTTCAGTCTCGGCGACAAACCGGAACTCCGCTATCCCTCCTACCGTCGCTGGCTGGCCGAACGCGGCTACGCACGCACCATCGAGTACCTCCACGATCTGTGCGCCCTGGTGCTCGAGCGGACCGGGCTCCTACCCCACGCCAATCCAGGGGTGATGGACGAGGAGGACATCGCGCTCCTCCGTCCGGTCACTGCCAGCATGGGACTGATGTTGGAATCGACGAGCGAGCGACTCCTCGAGCGCGGGGGAGCGCACCGCGGCTGTCCCGACAAGGTGCCCGCAGTCCGCCTCGCCACCATCGCGGCGGCGGGTCGGCTTCGCGTCCCCTTCACCACCGGGATCCTCATCGGCATCGGCGAAACGCTCGACGAACGCGTGGACGCACTCTACGCGATTCGCGACCTCCACGACCGGTACGGTCACATCCAGGAGGTGATCGTCCAGAACTTCCGACGCAAGCCGGACATTCGCATGCGCGACTGGCCGGAGCCGACCGTCCTGGACATGCTCCGTACCATCGCGGTCGCTCGGTTGATCCTGGGCCCGACCACGGCTGTCCAAGCACCGCCGAACCTGATGCCAGAAGCCTACGATGCCTATCTCCTCGCCGGACTCGACGATTGGGGCGGCGTCTCACCCGTCACTCGGGACCACATCAACCCCGAGCGGGCCTGGCCGCACCTCCGCGAACTCAAGGATCGGACGGAGCGGATGGGATTTCGCCTGCGGGAACGGCTCGCCGTCTATCCAGCCTACGTCTCGCGTGGTCAGGACTACCTGGATCCCGCGATCTTCGCCCGCGTGGCAACCTTGGTCGACCCGGGTGGACTGGTGCCTCAAGAAAGGGAGCAGTGGTGATGCTGGACTCGGCAGCGCTCCGCACCGCACTCGACGACGTGCTCGCCCGCGCCTCGCGCGATATCGCACGCATCCTCGACCGCGCGCTCGCCGGTCACGAAGTGACCATCGACGAGGGCGAGCGGTTGTTCGAAGCCCATGGGCGGGACCTCTTCCTCGTCACGCTCGTCGCGGACGAACTCCGCCGCCGCGCCGTGGGTGACGTCGTCACCTACGTCGTGAATCGCAACATCAACTTCACGAACGTCTGCATCAAACGCTGCGGTTTCTGTGCCTTCTCGCGGGGTCATCGGGAAGAGCAGGGATACTTTCTCCCGCTCGACGAGATCCTCCGCCGAGCGCGAGAAGCATGGGAACTCGGTGCGACTGAAGTCTGCATCCAGGCTGGCCTCCCGCCCAAAATGGATCCCGATCTGTACCCGACGATCTGCCGCGCCATCAAGGCGGAACTGCCCGACATCCACATCCACGGCTTCTCGCCCGAAGAGGTGGTCTACGGCGCGCTCCGCGCGCGGTGCTCCATCGCTGACTACCTCCAACGCCTCAAAGAAGCCGGCGTCGGCTCGTTACCAGGCACCTCCGCTGAGATCCTGGACGATGACGTTCGTCGGCGGATCTCACCCGGCCGCATCACCACCGCGCAGTGGATCGACGTGATCACGACCGCACATCGACTGGGTATCCCGACCACGGCGACGATCATGTACGGGCATGTCGAAACCAATCGCCATCGCGCCGCTCACCTGGCACTCATCCGCAGCATCCAGAAGGAAACCGGCGGCTTCACCGAGTTCGTCCCCCTCAGTCTCGTCCACAGCGAAGCACCGATGTACCGCAAACGACTCCTTCCCGATCTTCGCCCCGGCGCGACCGGTGAAGACGTCATCAAGATGCACGCGATCGCGCGCATCATGCTCCATCCCTACATCCGCAACATTCAGGTCTCGTGGGTGAAGGAAGGGCCCAAGCTCGCCCAGTGGTGCCTCAATGCCGGTGCCAACGATCTCGGTGGAACGTTGATCAACGAGAGCATCTCGACCGCTGCCGGAGCGACCTACGGCCAGCTGGTGCCACCACGAGAACTCCGCCGCTGGATCCGGGACGCTGGGCGGATCCCCGCCGAACGCACGACGCTCTACCACGTGCGCACCCCGCTGACCGACGAGGACCCGCCGCACCCGTTGGACGAGGCGGCGGAGCATCCGGAACGCTTCGGCTCCTATTTCGAACTCATCCGGGACGAGCGCTTCGCGTTCCGCACCCATTACCGCATCGTCCTCCAGCAGACGAGCGCCGCCGCACGGCGATCGGCGAACGAGGTGCCCCTCACCGGTGCGTGATCGGGTCGTAGACGAGTCCCTGACGCCACTCCTCCGGATTGCTGGCCAGATGGGCAGCCCAGTACTCGGCTACCTCTCGCCCGGTCGCGACCCAGACGCGTGGATAGGAGAGGAGATGCTCGAGCAACCGCTCGAGCATCAGGAGTCGCCCGGGTCGTCCGATGAACTCGGGGTGCAACGTCAGATTGAACAGACCACCGAACCGGTAGATGCCCTGGAACTCCTCGGCCCACGCTTGGAACGCCTGTTGCGCCGGCTGGATCGGCCGCGACCCGGGGCCCGGCCGGAAGAGAAAGAACGGCGCGTCGTCGAGGAGCCATTGCACTGGAAGTTCGATGACGTGCGTGTCTGGATGTTGCCAGGGTAAAAAGTGACTCATGAGGTTCGACGAATATCGGAATCCATACTCCTCGAGGAGCCGGAGCGTCCGACTCGTCAACTCCCAGGACGGAGCCCGGTAACCGACCGGCGTCTGCCCGCCGACACGCCGAAGCGCCTCGATCCCGCGCTCCAACACCCGCCGTTCGTCGTCCTCGGAGAGCTCCGTCACGTCTTCATGCATGTACCCATGGTGCCCGATCTCGTGCCCTTGATCGACGATCGCAGCGACGATGTCGGGATGGTGCTCGGCGACCCAGCCGGGAACGAAGAAGGTCGCCTTCAGAGCGAATCGGCGCAAGGCGTGCAACACGAGCGGGACGCCGACCCGTGCCCCATAGGTTCCCTGAGACAGCAGTCCCAGCCGATGCCGTTGCGCCGTCGATCCGGCGAGCCACAGCGTCTCGGCATCGACGTCGAACGTCAGCATGACAGCACACTGCGCCCCTTGTGCCCAGCGGCCCATCGCGAACCTCCCTCCTGCGCGCGTGACGACCACCGATCGTACCAGGGCCGCGTCCAGCTCGCAGCGACTCCGCCGCGCGGCGCTGCACCCTTCCGCAGCGCCGCAAGGACCGCTCCCCCCGCGTCCTCTGCGGTGCGGAGGAACACCGGGCAGGGCTCCTTCGAGCTGCTGACCCGCGCGGCACAGCCTCGCTCCACTACCGACACTCGACCGCGAGGCATCGCTTCGACAGCGTCCGCCGTGCAGCCGAACGGCGGCGTTCCCGCGGCCTTCGCTGAACGACGTGCGACCTGGCTACTCCAGACGGGGGTTATCGTTCCCGCGCCCGCGCATCTCGGGCCGACAGTCATCCAGCTTGTCTCGGACAGCGACGTCGGGTAGGGTAGCAGGGGGATGCGATGGGAGACTCTGCACAGCAGTCCGATCCGACGTCCCGTTCGACGGCACGCACGCTTCGCCCGCCGGGAGCGCACCTCCTCGAAGCGCTTCTTCGCTACCGCGACTACCGGCTCCTGTGGACCTCGAGCGTCTTGACCCAGATCGGTCAATGGATGCTGCAGGTCGCGACAGGGTGGTTGATGCTCCAGCTGACCGACTCAGCACTGTGGGTCGGGTTACTCGGCTTCGCGAGTGGGGTGCCGTTTCTGTTGGTCGCTGCGCCCGCTGGAGCGCTCGCCGAGCGTCTCGATCGGCGACTCCTCCTCTTGACGTGCCAGGCTGGGGCCGTCTTGGTGAGTGCTGCGCTCGCGGGCCTCGTGGTGACCGGCCACGTGACGCCGCTCCTGCTGCTCCTGGGTACCTTCGTGAATGGGGCGCTGCTCGCAGCGAACAACGCGACTCGCCAGACCCTCATTCCACACTTCGTCCCACGCGCTGCGCTCCAGAACGCCGTCGCTCTCCTCTCGGCTGGCTTGAACACCACCCGGATTCTCGGACCGTCGCTGGCGGGTCCATTGGTCGCAGCGCTGGGGGTCGGAGGGACGTTGCTCCTCCAGGCAGGTTGTCTCGCCGTGGCATTGTGGAACACCGAGCGCCTCCCCGCTGTCCCAAGCCCCTCGACGCCAGGAATCTCCTTCTTCCGCACGTTCGCGGCAGGCCTCACCTATGTCCGTCAGTCACCGATCGTGCTCGCCCTGATCCTGCTCGCGAGTATCCCGACGATCTTCGTCTTCCCCTACCTGCAGCTGCTGCCGGTCTTCGCCCGCGACGTCCTGCAGATCGGTCCGAGTGGTCTGGGGCTCCTGTATACCGTCGGCGGGAGCGGAGCGGTGATCGGCTCGCTCTTCGTGGCGAGCCTGCAACGGGCACGCCGCCGGGGCGCGCTGATGGTCGCCATCATCGTGGTCTACGGTGCAGTCATCGCGCTCTTCACGCTCACACGCTGGCTCCCAGCTGTACTCTGTTGTCTGTTCGTGAGCGGCTTTCTCGGCGCCAGTTACATGGCTCTCAACAACGCCCTCTTGCACCTCGCCGTCGACGACGAGGTGCGTGGCCGAGTCATGGGCCTGTACATGGTGACGTGGGGATTCATGCCGCTCGGCGCCCTCCCGATGGGTGCCCTCGGCGACCTCGTCGGGGTTCCCCGAGCGGTTCTCGTCGGAGCGCTCACCAGCTCACTGGCCGCGCTCCTCGTCGCCTGGCGTGTCCCTGCTCTCCTCCGGCTCCCGTGACACGACTTCCACGATCGGCCGTCCTGGCTCGCCCAAGCCGAGTCGGTCCTCGAGGTACCGGCGCAATACCGTCTCATCCTCCGACGGAGCCTCCTCGGTCCGCCAAACGCCGGGTTCGACCTCGAAGGTCGCGAGGCGGCCATCGATACCCAGAAAGACGATCCTGTCACCAGCCAGATACTGGACATAATCATACGTCCAGCCGGTCAGCCGAGCGCCGGACGCCGTGTAGAGCGGATGGTAGGCTCCGTCGATCGGTTGGTCGTCGACGTACAGTTCGCGGGCCGCGATGAGTCCTGGATAGTCGGCGATCAGTTCGGCGGTCACCCGATAGATCGTCGGATAGCGCTCGGCCCGGACATGCGGGCATTGGCCATGCTCGCCGTGGCGCAAGCGGGGGGCTGGAACGGCGAAAAGCAGCCGGCGGATCGCCTCCGCGGCATCGTCTCGCAGGAGCGATCCCAGCGCGAGACGAACGCTCTGCCCGACGGTGAATACGGGCGCGTCCTCCTCGCCGAGCCACAGCGTGCCGAGACTGTCCGCTGGTTCGGTCGCGTACAAGCGGCAAGTCACGCGGCGGGTGACGAGGAACCGGTCCCACCCGTGCTCGGGATGGTAGACTGGAAGAACGTCGATCGCAGAAGTCCGGAAGCGGCTTCCCACGATGGCGGCGCCGAGGATCCAACCGATCGCATAGGCGAGCCGGTCAGGCATCGCCAGCTCAGGGACGTCCGGGTGATCGACCGGGATGGAGCGGGGCTCGACATCCCGGTAATGGGCGAAGGCACGGCGGAGTGCCATCACCAGCTGTGGATCGGCCACGACGCTCATCGCCAGCTCCTCCTCCGTTCCATCGTCCGCGACGGATCGATGCCGTCCGCTATACTGGGACGGCGGTGCGCCGCCGCGCAGCATACCACGCACAGGGAAGGAGCCGTTGCGATGGACGAGCGTTGGCACGCGAGGTGGTCGCGGCGAGGACGGATCGCAGCCGCTGCCGAACGCCCGCCGCGAGTCCCACCGGAGGGCATGATCTCCTTCGTCTACGGCGATCCGGACTGGGACAGCCTTCCCCTCGACGACATGGCGCTGGCGGCGGAGTTCTTGGCCGAGAACCACCGTCGCGATGCGCTCGGCTACCAGAACCCGATTCGGCTGGACGAACTCAACGAGGCACTCGCCCAGAAGCTCGCCCGCGACCAAGGCATGTCCGTCAGTCCGGAACAGATCCTGGTCACGCTCGGCTCCAGCAACGGACTGGGCATCATCTGCGACGCACTGTTGGATCCGGGTGATGTGGTGCTGATCGACGCTCCGGCATGGATGGGCGCAACCAGCATGTTCAAGCTCGCTGGTGCGGAGCTCGTCGGCATTCCGGTCGACGAACACGGCATCGATCCGGAAGCGGTGGTGGCCGCACTGGACCGGTTGGAACGGGAGGGGAGACCGCCGAAGTTCCTCTACACCTTACCGACGTTCCAGAATCCCGCCGGGGTGGAACTCTCCCTGGAGCGTCGTCGAGCCCTGGCCCGCGTGGCTGACGAGCGAGGTCTCCTGATCGTCGAAGACGATGCGTACTACGAACTCCGTTTCCGCGGCGAGTATCCACCGACGCTGTACAGCCTGGCCGAATCAGGAAACGTCCTCTACTGCGGAACGCTCTCCAAGACGATCGCTGCTGGGCTCCGCCTCGGCTATGTCGTCGGGCCGGCCCCGGTCGTCGCGACGCTCGCACGGGCGCGGATCGATGCTCTTCGGAACAGCTTTACCGCAGCGTTAGCAGACTGGTATCTCCGGACTGGACGTTACCATGCCCATCTCGTCGAACTTCGTCGAATCTACCGCGAAAAGTGCCAGCGCATGCTGACTGCGCTCGAGCGCGAGATGCCGGCTGGTGTCCGTTGGACCCGGCCGAACGGCGGCTTTTTCGTGTGGCTCACGTTGCCGGAGGGGTTGAGCGCCACCACCCTTTTGGCAACCTGCCGCGAGCGCCGCGTCGACTTCATCCCAGGGCCAGCGTTCTTCGGGGACGGGAGCGGAGACCGTCATCTCCGACTCTCCTACAGCGCTGTGACGCTCGAGCAGATCGACGAGGGGGTTGCGCGTCTCGCGGAAGTCGTGCGGCAGGCGCTCGCCGGGGAACTCGCAGGCGCTCGCTAGGATCCAGCTCGGCACCGGTGGGCGACGCCTCCGACCGTCCAGTCGCTCCCCGTGCCGCTCGATCGGGTGCTGCAACGTCGCAGCCGACTCCGCCGGTGGGGCGGAACCCCTCTTCAGGTCCGGCGAGCACTCCTGTGTCGCGGTTGCTGCGCTCGCGCACCGGCCGCGGTCGCTTCGATCGCTCGTCGCAGGTGGGGGCGTATCGCTTCTGCGGTAAGGTCGGGGCCGAGCCGACTTTCCAGCCAGCGCACCACCGCAGCGACGCGCTGCGCCTCGATGGGAATACCAGCAGCACCGAGCGCGACCGCGACTTCGAGCAGGATCCGATCCGAAAGACGTTCGCCGAGCAGCCGACGAACCCGCCCGACCAAGGCTCGCTGTGCCTCGAAATGCGCTGGTTTACCCTCCAACGCTAGGTACGCGCCGAGTAGACGCCAGAGATCTGCATTCCGGCGCTGTCGGGCCGATCGTTCACCCTGCTCGACAGCCATCACGAGGTTGGCCACCGCCTCGGGCGTCACCGGGCGACGCTGCTGCTCCAAGGCCTCGATCGCCGGGCCGAGCTGCCGCGGCGAAACGCGGAACCCAGCGATTCGCCGCACTGCTTGGAGAAACGAGCGGTCGAGCGTCGAGGTCGGTTCCGCCGTATCCATGCCGCACTCCCACCGAGAACCCACGCCGTTAGCGCCAGTGTACGGGACCCAGGGGCAAGATACCACCGCTGTCCAGCATCGACACGCTATATACTGCCGGCGGCACGGGAGGATCGGGCGATGAGAACACCGACTGTCGGATCGGTCTACCAGCAGTACAGCTTCTGGTTGGAGACGTGCGGCGATGATCTCACTCCACGTCCCGCGCTCGATGGTTCGCTGGACGTCGACGTCGCCATTCTGGGAGCGGGCTTCACTGGACTGTGGACGGCGTACTATCTTCTGCGGCGAGCGCCTCGTCTGCGCGTGGCAGTGCTGGAACAGCGAATCGCCGGTTTCGGTGCTTCGGGGCGCAATGGCGGCTGGCTGTATCCTGGATTTCCGCTCTCTCTGGGAGCGTTGGCACAGCGATATGGGAGCGAGACCGCACGCGCCGTCCACTACGCGATGCGGGAAACAGTCGACGAGGTGGAGCGCGTCCTTCAGGAGGAAGGGATCGACGCCCACTTCCATCGCGGTGGTGTGTTGCGACTCGCTCGGGGAAAGCACCAGGTACCGGCCCTCGAAGAGACCGCTCGGACACTGGAACGGCTCGGCATCACCGACTACGCCGAGTGGCTCTCGGGTGAAGCAGTAGCCGAGCGAGTGCGCGTGACGAAGGCGGAAGCGGGCCTTTTCTCGGCCCATGGCGCGGTGGTTCACCCGGGTCGCCTGGTGCGAGGACTCGCCCGAGCCGTGGAGCGCCGCGGGGCGACGATTTTCGAAGAGACCCCCGTCGTCGCGTTCCACGGAGGCAGCCGTCCGTTCTTCCGCACACCGCGGGGCGAGATACGGGCTCGGGTACTGGTGCTGGCGGGCGAGGCGTATCTGTCCCAGCTCGGCCCGCTGCACCGCGCGCTCATCCCGATCTACTCGCTCATCGTCCTGACCGAGCCGATCTCGGAAGAGCTTTGGCGGGAGATCGGGTGGCAGAATCGGGAGCTTCTGTCTTCCCAACGCCTGACGGTCGACTATCTGCAGCGCACGGCAGACGGCCGGATCATGTTCGGCGGACGCGGTGCACCGTACCGCTTCGGCTCGCGGATCGCTGACTCCTTCGACCGCCACGATCCGACGCACGAGATGCTCCGACAGCTGTGTTACGAATGGTTCCCTGTCCTCCGTCTGCACGGCATTCGCTTCACTCACGCGTGGGGAGGACCGCTCGGTGTCCCACGCGACTGGATGCCGACGATGCGCTATGACCCGCGCAGTGGCATCGCGATCGCCTGCGGTTACACGGGTCAGGGAGTCGCGACAGCGAACCTCGCTGGGCGCATCCTGGCTGACCTGATCACGGGGCATGAGAGCCCGTTGACGCGCCTCCCCATGACCCAGCACCAGTTGCGAGCCTGGGAACCGGAACCGCTGCGCTGGCTGGGCGTACGGTTCGTGCAGGTCGGCTACGAACGACTCGACCGGAGAGCCGAGGCGACAGGACGGGCTCCGACAGGGAAAAGCCTGGTCGAACGGATCGCATCGCACTGAGCGGCGAGCAGCGATCGAGCAAGCGCTCGCGCCGCGCAGGACACCGCTCCGGTCGTTCTCCGAACGCCGCGTGCCGAACGGGAACTGGGGAGCGGGGACTGCCTCGCTCCGCACTGGCGTGCCCCGGCAGGGTGGAGCGCAGCGACGCAGACGGCTGTCCGCTCCGCGGAGGCGAATGCGTTCCGGACCACGGACGGCGTATGTCGATCCGTGCAGGCGCCACCGAGTGAGCCGCAGCAGGCTCGGTGCAGCTCCTCGTCGTCTCCTGCGCGTGCTACACTCTCGCGAGAGCAGCGGTTCGATCGGAGCGCGCGTGGAAGAACATCACTCATGACGTTTTCGGCCCCAGCCCCGACGCTTCCGCGGTTGCCCGGGTCGGCACGTCCACGGCGTGCACGGGTGATCTTCTTGCCTTTGCTGGCCGTCCTGCAGGTCGTGCGCGTCCTCCTTCGCAAGCTACTCTGGGTCACGATCTGGCTGTTCCGTCTCGGCTGGAGACACCTCCTCGTTGTGCTCGTGGTCGCACTGGTCGCCTTCTCTGCGTACCGCGCACTCGCTCCGGACCGAGCCGAGTCCCCGGGCGAGACAGCGGTCCAGACCGCGCCGCCGATCGCGCCTCCACCGAGTGTCCGCGCCTACCTCGAGGCGCAGCGCACCTTCGACGCCGAACGGATGTGGCAGACATTGAGTCCGGAAGCCAAGGCCCGCCGGCTGGCGAGCGGTGAGAGCTTGGCCACGTTCCGCCAGTCGGTCCAACTGCTCGAGGACCAAGGATTCCGGTTCGAGGAAAGCACCTACATCGGTGGCTATCGACTTCCGGACGGACAGGCGTACTACTTCTTTGTCACTGCAGTCCGCACCGCGAACGACCAGCAGGGGCTGGTGTACCAAGTCTTTTGGGTCGACAGCGATGGGCTGATCTTCCACGTCGAGACGCCACAGCTCCAGTAAGGGTGGTCGGTCATGACCGGACAGACGCAGACGCTACCGAGCAAGCGCGAACGGCGCCGCTACCGCGACGAACTCGAACAGCAGATCGACGAGGTTCTGGTCGGGCTCGCGGACCTGATCCGGAACCATTTCCGCGGCATCCTGACGTTGATCGCCTTGGGGTATGCGTTCGCGATCTGGGTCTGGCCGGCCCGCGCAGCCTGGGGACCGATCGTCCTGACCGTCTTCTTCGCACTGCTGCAGATCGCGTTCGCGATCGTGTTCGTGATCATCCAATTCGCGGCGATCTTCTGGTTCTTGGGGCGTGGGCGGACGTACTGGATCAAACCGGGCGAGACCGGCGTGAGCTTCGCAGACTACAAGGGGAACCCGGAGGTGCTGGAGAGCGCTCGGCGCATCGTGACGCTGCTCCGGGGCATCAAAGAGTTCAAAGAGATGGGTGGCGAGGCGATCCGCGGCCTCCTGCTCGTCGGTCCACCAGGAACCGGCAAGTCGTACCTCGCGCAGTGCATCTCGACCGAGGCGAACGTGCCGTTCGGATATGCGAGCGCACCCTCGTTCCAGAACATGTTCTTCGGCGTCAGCAATCTCCGCATCATGATGCTGTACCGCAAGGCACGCAAGCTGGCCAAGAAGTACGGCGCCTGCATCCTGTTCATCGATGAGATCGACGCGATCGCTCAGGCACGCGGTGGACGCTACGCGGGACAGGGGTTCCTCGGCCCTCTCTTCGGGTGGGGCGGGAACGCGATGCTGAACGAACTGCTCCTGCAGCTCGATCCGCCTCCACAAGAAGTGACGCTGATCGGCCGGATCCTGCGCGTGCTCGGACTGCGTCGCGGCCGGGCGGAGCTTCCACCAGTCTTGACCATCGCGGCGACCAACATGCCCGACACGCTCGATCCAGCTCTGCTGCGTCCGGGGCGGTTCGACCGCAAGATCGTGGTCGACCTTCCCAGCGCGGAGGGCAGACGCGAGATCATCGAGTACTACCTGAGCAAGGTGAAGCACGATCCGGCCATTCCGATCGACTACATGGTGCACGACACGATCGGCTACACGCCAGCTGCCATCCGCTACGTGATCAACGAAGCGGTGATCCATGCCCACTTCGAGGGACGCAACTACATCACGTACGAGGACTTCACCGCAGCACGTGAGACGCACGAGTTGGGGCTCCGCCAGCCGATCCGCACGATGTCACCCGAGGAGCGTCGCCGCATCGCCTACCACGAGGCAGGGCACGCGCTCGCGCAGTACCTCTTGCAACCGAAGGAACGGGTCGTCAAAGTCTCGATCATCCGGCGCGGAGAGGCGCTGGGATTCTCCGCGACCAAGCCGACGGAAGAACGGTTCACGAAGACGCGCGACGAGCTGCTCGCCGACATCCAAGTCGCACTCGCTGCACGGGCAGCCGAAGAACTGTTCCTCGGCACCCAGATGACGGGTGCCACGAGCGATCTCGCGCAGGCGACGCACCTAGCCAACCTGATGGTCTCGGCCTGGGGGATGGACGGGTCGCTGTACAGTGGGCTGACCTATAACCAGTTGGTACCGGACTTGTACCGCAAGCAACGGATCGAGCAGCTCCTCCACCGGCAGTTCCAGAACGTGAAACGACTCCTCGAGGCGAACCGCGAGGCAGTGACCGCGATCGCCGAGGGACTGCTCCAACGGGACGAACTCAACGAGCAACAACTGCGGGAGATCCTCGCGCCGTTCCAGCTCGTCATTCCGCCGCCGTTGCCGGAGCCCGAGGAACCGCTCGAGACCCGGCAAGCGCAGGAGCGCACGGTGCTGGCGGCGAGCAACGGAGCGGGCGAGCTCCAAGCGCACGAGCCAGCTCTGGTCGGCGAGGGCGAGACGACGGACGGCGACCGACCAGGCCCGGACTTCAGGTCCCCAGCATGACTGCGAGCCAACTGGCAGCCAACGTCGTCCACTGCTCCAAGTGGGTGAAAGCGACATGGTTCGCCCGCTCGTAGAACAACAGGTGCTTCGGTCCGCCCGCCGCTCGATAGAGGCGAAGCGACTCCTGAGACGGCACCACGAGATCGTTCCCGGCACCCACGACCAGGAGGGGAGTCCGGAGGCTCGGAGCGACGCCGTCGAGCGCGAGCGACGGCGCGAGCCGAGCCAGCTCGCTCGGTGGTACGCCGGCCGCGAACGCGACATCGCGCCGGACGAGTTCACCGAGCGCGTCTAGATACAGACGCGGGTCGAACGGGGCAGTGACCGAGACGACCGCCGCGATTTCGGGAACGGCGTGCGCGAGTTGGACAGCGTACGCCCCTCGTAGGCTGACACCGAGCAGCGCGATCCGCCGCGCGTCGATACCGGGAAGGTCTCGGGCCGCTTCGACGATCGCCCAACCGACATCCTGCTGGTCCGGAGCAGCAGGCACGCGGTCAGCGATTTCGCCGCTGCCCGGCGTGTCGAGCGCGAGCACGGCCAAACCCCGCCGCCGGAACGGCTCGGCCCACGCCACCATTTCCTCCTTCACGGTGCTGGCGCCGTTCAGGAACACGACCAACGGCGCGGGCCCGCGCTCAGGAAGACAGAGGTACCCCGGCAAACCGATTCCGCGCCACGGCACCTCGACGCGCTGAACGACGGGATCGAGCAACGGAGCAGCACGCTGGAACAGACGCGCGGCCGCGGCGTACAGCGACCGACGCTGCACCATGTCGTCCAACACCATGACGTGTCCGAAGTGATAGCAGAGCGCCGCGACGCGCTGGAACTCGGCGGCGACACGGTGCTCGCCAGCCAGGGCCCGCTCGTGCGCTGCGAGCAAGTAGGAATGGGCGGCGCGGACCCAGGCACGAGGCCAGTCCTGCACGCGACGGATGCGACGGAGCGTGACGCTGAGCGTGCGCGGGTGGACACCCGCGAACAGGA
Organism: Thermomicrobium sp.; assembly: GCA_025060175.1. GTDB lineage: Bacteria > Chloroflexota > Chloroflexia > Thermomicrobiales > Thermomicrobiaceae > Thermomicrobium. Next base: position 16,531 of record JANXBE010000010.1, read on the forward strand.
ACCGATAACGACCGGCCGGCGAGAGCAAGGCAGCGCTCGCGATCCGCAGCGCCAGATCGATCGCCGCGAGGGGAATACGATTGACGACCAGAAAGCGGAGACCGACGGCACGGATCAGTCCCAGCACACCCACCCCCTGAACCGATAAGGATACGCCCAGGCGTCTCCGCTGCCAGCACGGTACCCGCCGCACGGCGGAGAGGCCAAACTTTCCCTGACACAGTCCCGACCACGGGAGGATGGACCGGTCGTTCCCTCGGCTACGGACGACAGGGCAACGCTCGTCCGCAATCCTCGGCACGGTGCCCCTCGGGAGGGATCCGGGAGCGCACGGCGTGCCCCTCGACAAGGGCCACGACGCGGAGACGACTGCCAGCAGCGCGATCCGAGTGGCGGACCTCGCAAGGAACCTCCCCGGCAAGAGCCGAGCCCGGTACCAACGAGGGAGTGAAGCAGCAAGACGCGCAAGAGCAGTACGACACCGCCGCGTCATCCCGGCCGATCCGAACGCGCCGCGAGGTCGTCAGCGTCCCTTCATCGCTGCCTGCCCGAAGCACCCGTGACCCTCAAGGGGGTCGGACGAGATGACACGTGCCCATGGGTGGACCCCTCGGCCATCGACACGACGCATCCAGGACGGTGTCACGACGGGCGTGCCTCATCGCGCCCCTCCGGGACTGCCCAACCGGCGAGTCCCACCTCCAGTCCCCGCAGCCTCGGCGCAGACACCAGGCACCGACGCGATGACGCGCCGTCCTCCGGTCCGAATCTGGGCGTCTCGACCGAACACATGCGGTCGGCCCGCGGCGAGATGCGTACGGGTGCGCTACCTCGCGCCCCGCCCCGACACGCTCGAAGGCCATGGTGCCGCCCGCGCGTGGCGAAGTGGGCGGCGTCGACCGATTGGAGCGGCGCTGTCGAGCACGTCGGGCGCTGCCGACGGGAGAGGTCCGAGCCAGA
>JANXBE010000011.1 GCA_025060175.1 Thermomicrobium sp.
AGTTCTGAGCAGCGGCCGGTTCGGGCGGCTCGAGGAGGACGCTCCCGGTGGCGGCGAGCGCGGCCAGGAGCCGGTGCAGCCACGTCCGGCGGGTCAGCGGCTCTGGTCGAGGATCGGGCAGTCGGGACACGAGACGCACCTCATGCTCGACATATGCTACGTCTTTCGGACGCGTGAGCGGCTTCCGAGCAGACCGTCGACGCCCGCTGGTCGGGCTGTCGGTCCCGCCGGGCCCTCGGGCGGGCTGACGGCGCGCACGCGGTCGCGGTCGGACGGCGCGATGACCGGCGTGGAGGGAGCCAGCGTCTCCAGTGCGATGCATCGCCGGAGCGCGTGCGGCTCGAGCCCATGGCCTGTCCGTCGTCTGCTTCCGCGACGGGCCAACGCATCCGTGCGGTCATGGTGCGTCGCTCGCGGTCACGGAGCGGGCGTGCGACGTTCCGAACCGGTCCGCGCGCCGCCGACCGGCCACCCCGGGGCGGTGCGCAACGTCTCCACCGGCAGCTCGACGGGAAGGGGTTCCTCAACTCCGCGGGCTCGAGCGAACCGAGGACCAGCGCGGGTCCGCGTGCTGGGAGATCGGCACGGCCCGCACCGGAAGGGCGGAGGTGCCTCGTCGCGCACCGTCTTCGGTACAGGAAGTGGCTGCGTGTCGTGGCGTACGGCTGTCCCTCCCGACTCGCCCACGCTGCACAGGGTTGCACGGAACCAGCGCTGGGCGTTGCGGGTACCATCGGGCGAGACCGGACGAGCTGTGGTCGCCGCCGAGATGCGCCGTGCCAGCGGTCTCGCGGACGCGAGCCATCAGCCTTTACACGGCGTTCACGATGCGGTAAAGCTGAGTGCAGGACGTTCCATGTCCATCAAGGAACGTCCAGTTCAGTCAATATTCGTGGGTGGAGGAGGATCGTCCATGGTCGCGCGGGGGTTAGAGGGCGTCGTCGCTGGGACGACGCGGTTGAGTTCGATCATCGACGGAACGCTCGCCTACGCGGGAATCGAGATCGACGAGTTGGCGGCCCAGGCGTCGTACGAGGAAGTCGTCTATCTCCTGTACCAGGGCGAACTACCGACTCGGGCGCAGCTCGCCGCGCTGGAGGAGGCGCTGGCGAGCGCTCGGCCGCTGCCCGACGGGATACTCCGACTCCTCGCCGCTGCCCCGCGCGCGGTGCCGATGGACCTCCTGCGGACGGCGGTCTCAGCGCTCGCCTGGTACGAAGAGGATCCGAACACTGTCGCGCGAGCAGCCGCCGAGGCCAAGGGGCTACGGCTGGTCGCGCAAGTGCCGACGATCGTCGCGACGATCGGTCGGTTGCGCCGGGGGCTGGCGCCGGTCGTACCGCCACTAGGCGAGCGGAGGACCGCTCGTGCATTCCTATGGACGCTCCATGACCGAGAGCCGACCGACCTCGAGGTCGAGGCGATGGACAGGATTCTGGTGCTCCATGCCGACCACGAGTTCAACGCATCGACCTTCGCGGCCCGCGTGGTGGCCGCGACGCTGGCGGACATGCACGCGGCGGTGACGGCGGCGATCGCGGCGCTCAAGGGGCCCCTGCACGGCGGTGCCAATGCCGCGGTGATGCAGATGCTCGAAGAGATCGAGACGCTGGAGCGGGTGGAACCGTACATCCGGGAGAAGTTGGCACGCAAGGAACGGATCATGGGCTTCGGGCACCGCGTCTACAAGGGCGAGGACCCGCGGGCCAAGTGGCTGCGCGATCTCTCGCGACGCCTGGGTGAGCAACGCGGTGACCTCCGCTGGTACGAGCTCTCGGTCGCGATCGCCGACGTGATGCAGCGGGAGAAAGGCCTCTTCCCCAACGTCGACTTCTACGCTGCATCGGTCTACCACTATCTCGGAATCGAGAAGGAACTGATGACCCCGGTCTTCGCGGCCAGTCGCATCGCCGGCTGGACGGCACATGTCCTGGAGCAACAGGCTGACAACCGCCTGATCCGGCCGCGCGCCGAGTACGTCGGACCGACCAACCGCCGTTACGTGCCGCTCGACCAGCGTGGGTGATCCGGACCGCGCGCTCGGTGGGCAGGGACGAGCGTGCCGTGGGGCCCCCGGGCGCGACCGTGTATGCTTCCAGTCGTGGAACGACTGTGGGGTCCGCACGGACAGGAAGAACCCGATCATCCCCCCAGTGCCTGGTGGGGCCGCTTCGGTGTCCGGACCGACGAGGGGCTGTCGCTCGTCGATCTCGTCCGGCTGGGAAGCTTGGACGCGGCGACCGCGGCGTTCCTGTGGTTGGCGATGGAGCAGCGTGCGACCGTGATCGTCGCCGCCCGCGAGCACGGCGCTGGGAAGACGACGCTGTTGACCGCATTGGTGGATCTTCTCCCGCCGGACATCTCGCGCTATTACCTGCACGGCTGGTACGAGCGGTTCCAGTTCGTGGCGACCCACCGGATGGCGGACACGTTCCTCTTGGTCAACGAGATCAGTGACCATCTGCCGATCTACCTGTGGGGCAAGGGGGTCCGACGGCTCTTCGCGCTGGTCGCCGAGGGTTGGCGACTGGGGGCGACGGTACACGCGGCGGGGGCGGAGGACGTCTTCGCCTTCCTCCAGCGCTTTCCGCTGGAGGTTCCGCAGGACCACCTGCTCGCAGTCGACCTCGTCGTCACGCTCGGGATGGGAGTTACGAGTCAGGGACCGCTGCGTCGCGTCGTCCGGGTAGAGTCGATCCGCCGCGATGCGGACGAGCCAGTGCCCCGTCTGCTCGCTGTGCGCGAGACCTTGCGGTCTCCGTTAGCGGTCTATCCGTCCGCCTTCCTCGACGCAGCGGCCGAACGGTTCTCTCTTCCGGTGGATGTCGCCAGCCGAGAGTTGGCCTGGCGGCAACGACGGATCGCGCGGTGGGTCGCCGCGGGGGTGACGGGGCGCGCCGCCTTCAAGAGGGTTTTGCAGGACCTCCGGCGGGGTAACTCGACAGAAGCAGTTGACGGACTCTCGCGGGAGAGTACGATTGAGGAAACGCCAGTCGATTGCCAACCGCGAGAGCGCGAGAGGGAGATCGAGGAGTCAGGATGAGCAAGCCACAGACGCTGGGTGAGCTCCGCGAGAGCGGCTATCGGGTCCTCCCGGTACGGGAGGAGATGCGACGGAATCTCATCGCCAAGATTCAGGCTGGCGAGCCGATCTTCGAAGGAATCATCGGCTACGACGAGACGGTCATTCCGCAGATCGAGAATGCCATCCTCGCCGGACAGGACATCATCTTCTTGGGGGAGCGCGGACAGGCGAAGACGCGGATGGCTCGTCTCTTGGTGAACTTGCTGGACGAGGAGACGCCGATCGTCGCGGGAAGCGAGGTGAACGACAACCCCTTCGCGCCGATCTCGAAGTACGCGCGCGACCTCCTCCGAGACATGGGCGATCGGACACCGATCGCGTGGATCCGTCGTGAGGAACGCTACGCGGAGAAGCTCGCGACTCCCGATACCACCATCGCTGACCTGATCGGCGAGATCGATCCGATCAAGGTGGCGGAGGGTCGCTACCTTTCGGACGAGTTGACGATCCACTACGGGCTCATTCCCCGCACGAACCGCGGGATCTTCGTGATCAACGAACTTCCCGATCTAGCCGAGCGGATCCAGGTCGGCCTCCTCAACATCATGGAGGAGCGTGACGTCCAGATCCGCGGATATCGGGTCCGTCTCCCCTTGGACGTCTTCGTGGTGGCGAGCGCGAATCCTGAGGACTACACGAACCGCGGGCGGATCATCACCCCGCTCAAGGACCGGTTCGGGGCGCAGATCCGAACCCACTACCCGCGGACGATCGAGCACGAGATCCAGATCATGGAACAGGAGCGCGCGGCGTTGGAGATTCCTGGCGTGACGGTGACGGTGCCGCACTACATGCGGGAAATCGTCGCCGAGATCACCCATTTGGCGCGGCGGAGCCCGGACATCAGCCAGCGCTCAGGCGTGAGTGCGCGGATGTCGGTCGCCAACTACGAGACGTTGATCAGTAACGCGGTGAAGCGAGCGATCCGGTTAGGCGAGAAGCATGCCGTACCGCGGATCAGCGATCTTCCGGCACTCGTCGCATCGACGCTCGGGAAACTCGAGTTCGAGACGCTGGGCGAGGTGCAGGAGGAGCGGATCATCGAGAAGTTAATCAACGGTGCCGTGACGGCGACCTTCAACCGGTACTTTGCGGTTCGCGACTTCGATGACCTGATCCTCGCCTTCGAGAACGGGCTGACGGTCGAGGCGTCCGATCTGCAGCCGGCGATGCGCTACGTTCACCAGGTCTCGCACATCGAGAGCCTACGCCGGGCGACGCAGCGGCTCGGTGCGACCGGTGATCCCGCTCTGGTCGCTGCTGCCGTCGAGTTCGTGCTCGAGGGACTGCATCTGAACCGTCGACTCAACAAGGAGCGCGCGGGGAGTGGCCGGGGATCAGCCCGCTACCGGGGTTAGCAGCGCGTGCGCCAGGAGGAGCGTCATGACCGGGACACCGAACCGCTTCCGGTATTCCCGCTGGGACGGAACGCAGCAGATCGCCGCGTTTACTGCCGACGAACTCTTGGAGGCCATGGCGGACGACCTCCTGGCGGAGGGAGACGTCAACCGTGCCCTGCAACGACTGTTCCGCTGGGGTATCGACCGCCCCGACGCGCGACAGCCGGGCTTCCGCGAACTGCTGGAGCGGCTGCGAGAGCAGCGGCGCCAGCTGTTGCAACGGTACGACCCGGGTTCGGTCTTGCAAGACCTGAACCGGCAGCTCGAGGACGTGATCCACACCGAGCGTGCCGGGATCGAGCGCCGCCTGCAGGAGGCGAGAGACCGACTGGCCCAACCGTCAGCGCAGAGTCCGGACGATGGCGAGGCCGGTCCCACGGGGTCGACGACGCACGAGGAGACCGAGAGCGTCCCTGATCCCGCTTTCCAGCGGTTGCTCGAGCGGATGGCACAGCAGAAGCTCGAATTTCTCGACCGCCTGCCGCCCGACCCGGCCGGTCGGATCCGTGCGCTGAGCGACTACGAGTTCCTGGATCCCGAGGCGCGGCGCAAGTTCCAGGAACTCCTCGCCGCGCTCCAGCGACAGATGTTGGAGCGGACGTTCCAGGGGCTCCAGCAGGCGATCCAGGGCCTGACCCCGGAGACGATCGGCGAGCTGCGCCAGATGCTGCGGGAATTGAACGAACTCTTGCGGGAACATGCGCGCGGCGGGCAACCGGATGTCGAGCGCTTCAAACACCGGTGGGGTCACTACCTCGGTCGCGATTTCGACACGGTCGAGGAACTCCTGGATCACCTGGCCCGGCACATGGCAGCGGTGCAGAGTCTGCTCGACTCCCTTCCGCCCGAGATGCGCCAGCAGCTGGAGGAAGCGCTCGATGCCGCGCTCCGCGACCCGGAACTGCAGCAGGAGCTGCGGCAGCTCGGGCGTCTGCTCGGCCAGCTGATGCCGGACAATCCGTACCGGCAGGCGCAGCCGTTCAGCGGGAGCGAAGAACTCACGCTCGGCCAAGCGCTCCGGTTGATGGAGCAGCTGCGCACCATGCAGGAGGTCGAAGAGCAACTGGAAGGTGTCCGGGACTGGCGCGACTTGAGTCGGGTCGACCTGGAGCGGATCCGGGAACTCTACGGGGACGAGCTAGCAGCCCAGCTCGATGCGCTGCGGCAGATCACCCGCCTGCTCGAGGAAGCCGGGTACATCCAGCGCACGCGGCGCGGCTACGAATTGACTCCGCGAGCTATCCGGAAGATCGGGCAGAAAGCGCTGCGCGAGATCTTCCAGCACCTCAAACGAGAGCGCTTCGGCCAACACCGGATCGAGCGGACTGGGCGGGGCAGCGAGCCAGCGGACGAGACCAAAGCGTACGAGTTCGGTGATCCATTCCTCCTGCACTTGCCGAAAACGGTGATGAATGCGGTGCAGCGCGAGGGACCGGGGACGCCGGTCCGCTTGCAGCCAACCGATTTCGAGGTGTTTCGCACCGAAACGATGACGCGCGCTGCAACGGTGCTCATGGTGGACATGAGCCGCTCCATGCTCTACAACGGCTGTTTCCTCGCTGCGAAGAAGGTCGCCTTGGCGCTGGATAGTCTGATCCGAACGCAGTTCCCGCGCGACACGCTCTACATCATCGGGTTCTCCTACTTGGCGTCCGTCCTCACGGCCGAGGACCTCCCGCACATCACCTGGGACGAGTACAACTACGGGACGAACATGCAGCACGGTTTCCTGCTGGCTCGGCAACTGCTCGCTCGTCACCGGGGTGGCACGCGGCAGATCATCTTGATCACCGACGGAGAGCCGACCGCCTACTTCGACGGCGAACAGGTGCGGTTCTCGTATCCACCGACCTACCAGACCTTCCAGGAAACGCTCAAGGAAGTGGCCCGCTGCACGCGCGAGGAGATCGTCATCAATACGTTCATGCTGGAGCGAAGTCCGTACCTGGCGAGCTTCGTCAACGAGATGACGCGCATCAACAAGGGGCGTGCGTTCTTCGCGACTCCGGATCATCTGGGCGAGTACATCGTGATGGACTACGTGGTGAACAAGCGCTTCCGGTTGCGGTGAGGAGGCACGAATGTTCCGACGGCTGACCGGCCGCAGGATGGAAGGGGGCGCTGGCAATCGGGGCACGGGGACCGAGGCGGATCGGGAAGCTCGATCGATGTCGCAGCAGTCTTTCCCCAGCGAGGAGGTCTTGGTCTACCGCTACGAGGATCTCTTGCGTGCCGTCGGACGCTTCATCGACGACGAACAGTTGCAGGACGTGCTGATCGTGCAGACCGAAGATGGGATCCTCGTCCGTGGCATGCAGCGGCCACGAGCCGGTGGGCGCCTGACACCGACCTTCTGCGAGCGGTTATTCACGAAAGCCGAGATCGCTGCGATCCTGGAGGAGGGACGGCGCCGGCGTGGTACCGGCTCGAAGCTCTTCCAGTGACGGTCAGGGCAGAATTGCCGTCCATTCCCACGAGCTGAACTTGGTCCGGGCGAGCTCTCGCGCCTCTTCGATCTCGTCCGGGTGGAGTGACCCCTCTTCGAGACCGTGCCGGTCCGCGAAGGTGCGGATCAGGTGCTCTTGGATCGTTTCCCGCGGGAGATTCGTCTGTTGGCGGAGGGGGGCGACTCGCCGAGCGGCGCTCGGTATGCCCTTATCGCTCAGTTTCTCGCGGCCGATCCGGATGACGCGCGGGACCTTCTCCGGGTCGATGTCGTACGCCATCGTGGTGTGGTGGAGCACGGCCCCGTAGCGACGGGCTTGCGCAGCGCCGCCGATCTTGCCCTGGGCGGAGGTGATGTCGTTGATCGGTTGATACCAGGCGTCGATACCGAGTGACCGGAGAGCTTCGACGACCCACGCGTCCAAGAACGCATAGGATTCCTGGAACGACATGCCGGCGACGAGTTCTGGTGGTGCATAGATGGAGTACGTGATGACTCGTCCCGGCTCGGTGAGCATGGCGCCGCCACCAGTGATCCGGCGGACAACCGTGATGCCATGACGGGCTGCTTCCTCGAGGTCCACCTCGTTGCGGAGGGATTGGAAGCGACCGATGACGACCGCCGGAGCGCTCCACTCCCAGAAACGCAGGGTGGGGGCGCGTGCGCCGGTACCGACGCGCCTGGTCAATACCTCGTCCAACGCCATCTGGAGCGGTGGATCGAGCGGCTCACCCGTGATCAGTTGCCATCGGTAGGAGCGCCAGCGTTCCCGTCCGTTCACGAGACTGCCCTCCGTGCAGCGCGAGCCACGGCGTCCGGCGAGAAGCCGAGGAGATGAACGTCGTCGCCGAGCCGTGCCAAGGCCTCGGCGATCCGTCGGGCGAGCTCCTCCTCGCTGGCATCGGCCGGGACGCCCTCCAGAGCTCCCGCGATGACGTCGAGCGCCTCTGGAGGTTCCAGGAAAAAGTCGCCGCTCACCTGAACGCGGTGCAAACGACCGTCGACGACCTCGAGGTCGACTCGAACCAGCTTTCCGCCTGGGGTCTTGTATTCGCCGTGCATCGTCTCGCTCCGGAGCGACCGCGAGCAGCTCCTGACGCTCGTCGTCAAGTGTAGCGCTCGCGGCGACTGCGACGTCGTTCAGTCTCGAAGGCACCGGGGGCCGGGCTTTCGCGAAACGTTCATCCGTCTCTTGCCGGATGCCTATTGACAAACAGGGATCGTTTTCCGAGACTGGAATCGCGGAACGTGGAACAGTGGCCGAAGGGGGTAGAAATGGCCCAGGCGCAGACGATCGAGCGTGTCATCGGGGTCTCGCTCCTCAACCCGCAGGCGTACGAGTCGGTCGAGCACGACGAATCGGCGACCGGAACGGCTCTCGCCATCGTCGTCCTGGCGAGCATCGCGAACGGGATCGGCATGTGGCGCGAGACTGGTCTCCTCGGGGCGATCGTCGGCGTCATCTTCGCGGTCATCGGATTCGTCTTGTACGCGGGGATCGCCTACCTGATCGGGGGAAAGCTATTCGCCACGGCTGAGACGCGCGCGACCTGGGGACAGTTGCTGCGGACGCTCGGCTTCGCGCAAGCACCTGGGATCCTCCGCGTGCTCGGCGTGATACCGGTCATCGGTGGTCTCGTCGGCTTCGTGGTCTGGATCTGGATCCTCGTGGCGACGGTGATCGCGATCCGACACGCGTGCGACTTCTCGACTGGTCGTGCTATTGCGACGGCGGTCGTTTCCTCGATCGTCTACTTCATCTTCGTGGTTGTCCCGATGACGATCATGGGCGCAGTGGTGGGGGCAGTGGCCAGTTGATGGTCCTCGACGAAGGGAGACCAGTCGCAGGACGATTGACAGGTTCACTGCCTAGTGGCCCGTTGAAGGTCCTCGACGAAGGGAGTAAGGAGCGGGCGCGAGGCCGAGTGCCTCCGCCGCCGTCCATCCAGGGAGCCAGGCGCTCCGTCTCGGGCGATCGGTCGGTCTCCGTTTCCGCTGCTCTCGAGCGGGAAGTCGGATCGCACGCGCAACGGTGGCCGTGTTCGGCGCGCCTGCGGTCGCGGGGACACGCCATCGGTGTGAGACAAGCTGCGTGGTTTCCGCACGCACACTGTCGATCCGTGGTCGCTCGGGTTTCGCGGGGTCGTGTGGGCGTCGAGGTGAGCGGGCAGTGGGCGACGAGGGCGCACGAACGGGGCACGGAGGCCCGTCAGATGGTTTCGTCACGTGGGCGAACGACGGGCGTTCCGGCTCGCGACCGCGTCGTATCGCTCCGGTGCCGGACGCACTCCGGGTGACGGTCCCCGGGTGCTGGATCACCGGGTCGTGTTCGTCTTCCGCTCGTCGCTCACGGCGCTCCTGACCGGGAGAATACCGCCGCGTCGTACGTCTGGGGGCGGCGGTTCGCGAGCGACGGGAGCTGTGCGCGTACCTCGCGGAGGTACGAGAAGTCGACGGTCGCGACGACGACGCCGATGCGGTTCACGGCCTCGGCGATCACGGTACCCCAAGGGTCTGCTACGAGGGCGTGGCCGTAGCACTGTTGGCCAGGGTCGTGTGGACCGATCTGGGCCGGTGCAGCGACGTAGTACTGATTCTCGATGGCACGCGCGCGCAGGAGAACGTGCCAATGATCCTTCCCAGTGTACAGCGTGAACGCTGCTGGAACGAAGACGAGTTCGGCGCCGGCCAACGCTAACGCGCGATACAGTTCCGGGAAGCGGAGGTCGTAGCAGATCGTCAGTCCGATGCGATGTCCGGCCGCGTCCGCGGTGACGATACGGTCGCCGGCGAGGATGGTCGCCGATTCGTTGCTGGTCACGTTGCCGGTCAGGTCGACATCGAAGAGGTGGATCTTGCGATAGGTCGCGATGATGTCGCCGTGCGGATCGAGCAGGACGCTCGTGTTGTAGTACTTGCCAGGGATCGGGGAGCGTTCCAAGATCGATCCGCCGAGTAGGTAGATGCCGTGTCGACGGGCCCACGCAGCGAACCGTTCGGTCGTCGGACCCGGGATGGACTCGGCGTTCGCCTCGTGGAGTTCGCGGGGACCGAGGAAGTTCACGTACTCGGGGAGCGCCACGATCTCGGCACCGTGGCTCGCTGCCTCGGCGGTCAACCGTTCGGCGATGGCCAGATTGGCCTCTTTGTCAGAACGGGAGTTCATTTGGACGAGCCCGACGCGTAAGATCTCGCTCATGGGTCGCTCACCTTCCGGTTGTCGACGTCCGCCGTCGCGAGCATTCTATCCTCTATACTGGGTGGCAGCGTAGCCGTAGCGTCGCGGATGGAACCGGTTCAGGGGAAGCGGTGTCTCGCGATCGTCTGACCTGTCGCGCGCCACCGTTCTGGGTGGTTGCGGTGGAGTCGAGCCGCGAGCCGGCGAGCGCGGAACCGTCTCGCCGGAACTCGCGTTGCGGTCGCGCCCAGCGGCGGGCACGCACTGGATCGGGAGCGCTCGGCACGCTCGAGATGCAGGGTTCGTGCTTCACGCATCGAGCGAGAGCGGTCGGAGCGCGAGATCGCCAATGGGACAGGCCGCCTACGAAGCGAGAGCACTCGCGACCGGTGCGGATCAGTCCACTGGGTCAGGCGGCGTCGGCCGGACGGAGCGAGGAACGAGGTTCGGGGGGTCCGATGGAAATTCTGCGCAGCGAACGGAACGCGAAGCGCGAAGGACCACGGGAGTGGTTCACGGGAGACGTGGTGTTGGAGAGCATTCCGGTTCCGAGTGTTGACTGGAAGGTCAGCGCGACGATCGTGCACTTCGCGCCGGGAGCACGCACGGCGTGGCATGTGCACCCACGCGGCCAGACCCTCTATGTGCTATCGGGGATCGGCCTTGTGCAACGACGCGGAGGGCCGATCGAGACGATCCGTGCCGGGGATTGCGTGCAGTTTGCGGCGGGAGAGGAACACTGGCACGGTGCCGCTCCCGAGCACCCGCTGGTGCATCTCGCGCTCACGGCGATGGATGACGAGGGGATGACTGCGGTGTGGGGACCGCAGGTGAGCGAGGAGGAGTACCGAGGACGCTCGTGAGGTGACCGAGTCGAGGCCTGCGGTGGGGCGACGGGCGGAGGAGAGCGAAGGGCAGCGCGACGGCAACCGTCCGCTGATGCGACATATCCCATTACGATCGACCCGACGAGCACCGACCTGTTTCCCTCGCAAAGCCTGGAGGGCTGTATGATCGGTCGCTCGGGTGTGCTGGCATCCGTCTGCCTGACGGGTGCGCGTGGAGGAATTTCCAGGCACACCGAGAGTGCGTCGACGACGCGATCACGGCCCGTCCTTACATCGGTGACGCGAATCCGGGAGCATGGAACGATGGTGGTCGTTGGCGTCGATGCCGGTGGGACGTTCACCGATTTCGTCGTTCTCGAGGGTGATCGCATCTTCGTGCGGAAGGAACTCTCGACGCCGGACGATCCGGCTCGTGCCATCCTGCACGGTCTGGCAGCGCTGGGAGTTCTCGAACGACTGGCGGTCCTCGTGCACGGATCGACCGTGGCGACGAACGCCGTGCTGGAGCGACGAGGAGCCTGCACTGGCCTCGTGACGACCGCTGGTTTCCGAGACGTCCTGGAAATCGGACGGCAGGACCGCCCGCGGCTCTACGATCTGCGGCAAGTGAAGCCTGCACCGCTCGTACCGCGCGAGCGACGCATCGAGGTCCGCGAGCGTCTCGACGAACGGGGCAACGTCCTGGTACCCCTCGAGGAGCAGGACCTCCAGCGCGCCATCGCAACGCTCCGTGCCGCCGGCGTCGAGTCGGTGGCAGTCTGTCTGCTCTTCAGTTTCGCCAATCCTGCCCACGAAGCGCGAGCGGCGGAGTTACTGCGCGCGGCGGGATTCTGGGTCTCGGCCTCCGCTGAGATCGCCCCGGAATATCGCGAATACGAGCGCACGTCGACGACAGTGCTGAATGCGTACGTCGGGCCGCTGATGGGGCGCTACTTGGAACGGCTCACCGAAGCGCTCCCCGCGGGCGTCGTTGTGCGCGTCATGCAATCGAACGGCGGTGCGATCAGCGCTCCCAAAGCCGCGCGCGAGGCTGTTCGGACGCTGCTCTCGGGACCGGCAGCTGGCGTGATCGGGGCACGGGCTGTCGGGCGGGCGGCTGGGTTCGACCGTGTGATCAGCTTCGACATGGGGGGGACGTCGACCGATGTGTGCCTTATCGACCGCGTGCCACGCGAACGGAGCGAGGGGCGTGTCGGAGACTTCGACGTCCGCCTCCCGATGTTGGATATGCACACGGTCGGTGCGGGCGGTGGCTCGATCGCCTGGTTCGATGCGGGAGGGGCACTTCGGGTCGGGCCACGATCCGCGGGTGCAGTCCCTGGCCCCGCGGCGTACGGTCGCGGCGGCGACGAACCGACCGTGACCGATGCAGCGGTCGTCCTCGGGTGGCTGCCACCGAACGCGTTCCTCGGGGGCGCAATGGAGTTGGATGAGGAGCGAGCGCGGGAGGTCATCCGGTACGTGGCAGGACGGATGGGAACCAGTCTCGACGAGGCGGCGTTGGGGATCATGGAGGTGGCCGAGACGACGATGGAAGGAGCGATCCGGGTCATCTCCGTGGCCCGCGGAGAAGATCCACGCGAATACGCGTTGGTAGCGTTCGGCGGCGCCGGTCCGATGGTCGGCTGCCGCTTGGCTCTGAAGCTGCAGATTCCTGTCGTCCTCGTCCCACGCTGGCCGGGGGTCCTTTCCGCCTGGGGTCTCGTCACTGCTGACCTCTCGCGCGACTACTGGCGCACGGTGATGCTGCCTGCTAACGAGGCCGAGGAGTCGGTTGTCGCGGTCCTGGCCGAACTGACAGCTCAGGCAGCTCGCGACCTCGCGGACGACGGGATCCTCTTGCGCGATGCGGTGCTCGAATCCATGCTCGACGTGCGCTACAGTCGGCAGTCCTACGAGCTGACCGTTCCTTTCACTAGTGGACTGGAGGCCGCGGTGCGCGAGTTCGAAGCGGCGCACGAGCGACTCTACGGGTACACGATCCCGGACGAGCCGGTGACGGTCGTCAACGTTCGTCTCCGCGTCATCGTCCCCTCGGCCAAGAGCACGCTGGAGCCCGTTGTCACGCCGGATCTTTGGGCGCCGACACCGACCGACGAGCGCGTCGTCACGTTCGGTTCACACCGGCAACCCATCCGTGAGCGGGTGCCGTTCTTCTCCCGCGATGATCTGGGCCCGGGAGCGCTGCTCGTTGGTCCAGCCGTGATCAGCCAGTACGACTCCACGGTGGTGGTTCCGCCCGGTTGGCGCGGCGTGGTCGACGGAAACGGCACCATCGTGCTGCGTCAACGCGCGGCACTCGCTGAGCGGCACGGCCGGACGAGAGGACAGTGAAGCGATGACGCCGGCGAGCGCCATCGATCCGATCTCGCTGGCTGTCTTTCACGCGGCGGTCAGCGCGATCGCCGAGGAGATGGGCGCAGCGCTCCAGCGATCTGCCTACTCGCCGAACATCAAGGAGCGGTTGGACTTCTCGTGCGCGGTATTCGATACCGAGGGTCAGATGCTCGCCCAAGCCGCCCACATTCCCGCCCACCTGGGCTCGATGCCGGATTCGGTCCGCGTCGTGGTGAACGAGTGCGCGCCGTTCGCCCCGGGTGACGTGGTGATCCTCAACGACCCGTATCTCGGTGGCAACCACCTGCCGGACATCACGATGGTGACGCCTGTGTTCCTCGCTGACGACCCGCCGGGCGAACTCCTCGGGTTCGTCGCCAATCGCGCACACCATGCCGACGTCGGGGGGATCAGTCCCGGTTCGATGCCGATCGCGACCGAACTCTATCAGGAAGGGATCATCGTTCCCCCGGTCAAGTTGTGGGAGGCGGGTAGGCTCAACCAGGCCGTACTGGCCTTGCTGCTGCGGAACGTCCGGACACCGGAGGAACGACGCGGCGACCTTCTCGCGCAGTACGCGGCGAACCGGACCGGTCTACGGCGTCTGCGGGAACTCGTCGCTCGCCACGGCATCGCCCGCTATCGTGCGCTGGGTCAGGCGCTGCTCGATTACGGCGAGCGGCTCGCCCGGCAGGCGATCCGGTCCATTCCGGTCGGTACCTACCGGTTCACCGATTACCTGGACGACGACGGCGTGAGCGAGGAACCGGTACCGATCGTGGCCACGGTGATGGTCGAGGGCGAGATGCTGACGGTCGATTTTTCCGGGACGGCGCGGCAGCGCCTGGGCAGCATCAACACGGTGGAGACGGTCACCAAGTCCGCCGTCTACTACGTGCTGCGTTGCCTGATGCCGGAGGACGCTCCGATGAACCATGGTGTCTTCCGCACTGTGCGCGTCATCGCACCGCCGGGGACGGTCGTGAACGCCCGACCGCCGGCTGCCGTGGCGGGTGGTAACGTCGAGACGTCACAGCGGATCGTCGATGTCGTTTTCGGTGCGATCGCTCAGGCGCTGCCGGAACTGATTCCGGCCGCGGGTCAGGGGACGATGAACAATCTGACCGTCGGTGGGATGGATCCGCGCACAGGTAGTCCGTTCGCCTATTACGAGACGATCGGGGGCGGAATGGGTGCCCGGCCAGGACTGGACGGCCTTTCGGGCGTTCACGTCCATATGAGCAACACGCGCAACACACCGGTCGAAGCGCTGGAATACGCCTATCCGCTGCGGGTGCGGCAGTACGCGCTTCGTGACGGATCCGGAGGGCGAGGAGCCTTTCGAGGAGGCGACGGTGTGGTGCGGGAGATCGAGTTCTTGGCCGATGCCGAGGTGACCGTGCTCAGCGAGCGCCGTCGCTTCGCTCCGTGGGGACTCAGCGGAGGCGAACCGGGTGCGGTCGGCCGCAATCTTCTCGTGGTTCGCGATGCGGACGGCACTGAGCGCGTCGTCGTGCTCGCCGGGAAACAACGCGTGCGCGTGCGCCAGGGGGACCGGATCCGGATCGAGACGCCAGGTGGCGGCGGGTGGGGGGATCCGGATCGAGCGGCACGCTGACCGATCTGCCCTCTCGGTCGCTTCCGACCGTGCTCACCCCACGAATGCAAGAAGTCGTCCGTACCCTGACGATCGAGCAGGTGCGCGGGCGGTGAGGCATGCCGTCAGGCATGCACGGCTCGACAGCGCTCGCGCGCCCGCTCATCGCCGACCCTCAGGCCGCGACGATCAGTCAGACTGGTGGGGGGATCCGCGGTGTCTGCACCGGCAGGAGACGGGACGCGCTCGTCCGCCACGACAGTGCCACCCGGGGCAGCCACGAGTCGCCCGCTGTTTTAGGACCGGAGTCCTCTTCCGCGCGCCGGGTTCGCTCGAGTACACCCGAAGCAAGGGGACGGAGCGCACTGCAGTTGCGAGGAGCGTGCCAGCGAGGAAGGGTGCGAAGGATGCATGCCGACGCGTGGCCGAACCAACCACCACTCCAGCGACGGCCAGCGTGCCCCTACTTCCGCCTGCTGGCCGATCCTGAAGCACATGCCCTGTCGCTCGGGCAGCAACGTCTCTGTTGGGCTGGGCGGGGGCCCTTAGCGGATCTGTCCTGGCAAGCGTCGTACTGCCTCGGGGTCTACGAGCAATGTGCCTACTTCCGGAGCGCTCGCGGGGAGTCGGTTCCCTCGGCCAGCACTCACCTCCTCGAGCTCCTGGTGGCACAGCGCACCCAGGGTGCACCATCGCGACCACCGGCGGAAAGCGTCGCAGCCGCGACAGCGACGCGTTCCAAGGACCAGCTGTCCGCTCCGCTCTCCGCCCGACTCGCTGAACTCGTGCGACGGCCACTGGTCGTGGCCGTCACGACGGCCGCACTCCTCGGCGGTCTGTGGGCGGGGATCGCGCTCGCCAGTACGCTCAGCGGGAGCCGTCCGGGGGCCGAAGCCGGACAACCGGCCACGAACGCTGTCCCCGTCTTCACCCTCCGCACGGACCGGGTGACGCCGACGCCGACGCCGTTACCGGCTGCGGCTCAATTGCCGCAGCTCCCAGGGCTTTCGGTCAGCCGTGCGATGCGTCCCACCCCAACACCTGGCCCGTCCCCGACACCCTCGTCGACAGCCACGCCGGTCGTGACGCCGAGTCCACGCGCCGGCGCGACACCGTCTCCGCTCCCGAGTCCGACCAGCGAGCCGGTCAACGCCGTCACTAGCCCGAATCCGAGCCGGCCCATGCCCACGCCGACCGCCGTGACCTCGCCGGAGGTCACTCCGACGCCGACCGTGGTGCACTGGCCGGCGCCAACGCCTGCACCGACCTTCACGCCCATGCCGTCGCCGACTCCGGTCCCCTCCCCGACCCCGGACCCGTGGCAGTCCCTCCCGCCGATGGCACGCGCGGGACAACCGGTGCCGCTCGCGACCGTCGGGGGGCTGCTGAGCGAGATGACAGCGTACCCGTTTCCGGGTACCGGCGTGGCGGGAACGGCGCCCGCGAGCACCGGTGCCACGGCGGAGTTGAACCTTCCGTCCAACGCCGGCGTCCTCTACGGGCTGCAGAGCGGTGCGTCCATCGGGAGAGTGTGGCTGAACGCTCCGGTTCCCGTGCAGCGGTTGGTGATCGTCGCCGAGGGCATGAACAACCCCGGTCCTCTCATCCCGGTCTTGCGCATCGGGATCAACGGTCTCACGGTCTGGGAAGGGGCGAGCCCCTTCCCGCGCGGCGAGTGGGGGACGATGGCGTGGGTGATCGAGAAGCCACAGCTTCTCTCCAGTCCGCAGCTGCAAGTCAGCCTGTCGCTGGCCACCCCTGGCGAGTTGGGCGCCGAGCCCTGGGTCGCTTTGGCGACTATGACGGTCTACACGGACTGATCGTCGTTCAGCTGGCGGTCAGCCGAGCCAACGGGCGACGCTCGAGACGAGCGGACCGAGGAGGAGCGCCGGCAAGAAGGACGCCACACGGACCCGGCCGATTCCCAGCAGGTTGATGGCAATACCGATCATCATGAGGCCGCCCACGCCCGTCACGAGAAGCACGCGGGGGTCGTTGGCCGGGTCCGGGAGCACCTGGGCGAGCGCGCCGGCTGCGAGCGAGACTCCACCTTGGTAGACGAGAATGACCAAGAGCGAGAAGCCGACGCCGATTCCGTAGACGCTCGCGAGCGCGATGCTGGAGAGACCGTCGAGCGTCGCCTTGATGATCAGGAGGGTGGCATC
>JANXBE010000012.1 GCA_025060175.1 Thermomicrobium sp.
TTGGACAGTGCCTGGTCGGGTTGCCCGGCCGAATCCTCGACGAAGAGTTCGAAGGGACGACCAGCGATCGCACTCCCGGCTTGCTTGAAGGCGAACTGGATCCCGCGCAAGTTGGCCTCGCCGTTCGGGCTCGCCGGTCCGGAGAGCGTCAGCAGCACGCCGATCCGGATCGGTTCGCGTGCGACCGTCGCGGCTGCGGTCGGTGTCGCCGCGGCAGCGGGAGTCGGCGTCGCCGGGGCTGGTGTCGGGGTTGCTGGTGGTGGAGTCGGAGTCGCGGCCGGTGCCGGCGTTGGAGTCGCCTGCGCGGGAGCGCACGCGGCCATCAGCGCCGAAACACCGAGGAGACCGAGAGACCGCTTGAGAAACGCACGCCGATCGAAGCGTTGCATCGCACCCTCCTCACGTTGCCTGTGACTGACCGTTCTTCGCCACACCCATCAGTGTCCACGCGCTGCGAGCAGGTACTGGCGCGCGTGATCAGCGAACGGCACCGGAGCGACCGTCGCCCGGATTTCCGTCTGGACGTGCCGTTCGACCAGTGGTTTCTGCGAACCGCCGTTCGGTTCGCCCCAGAGGAGTGTCACTCGTGTTCCCGGCTGACCGTACGCTGGATCGAGCACGGCCAAGGAGAGGATGGCGCCGTAATTGGCACTGTACCCACAGGTCGTGGAGACACCGATCCGCTCTCCCCGGTCGTTCAGCACGGCGTCGTACTGCCAGAGCGCGTAGCGCGGTAAGGGCCAATCGATGAACTTGGCCCGCTGTCCCGGTGGCGCGGTGAACATCGTCCCGATGGCGCGGGTCACGTCCGCGCCATCCCAGACCAAGGTGACCTTGACCCGCTGCGGCTCATTGGCCATCCGCTCGAGCGCGGCTCGGCCGACGAAGTCGTGGTCGAACCGCACCAGATGTCCGTAGCCGAGGTCCCAGGGCGTGAAGTAATAGTCCTCGATGTTCGGCGAGTAGAAACTGCCGCCGATCGATCCGAGCGCCTCTTCGCTCGTCGCGGGCAACCATTCGCGGTAGGCCCGGAGTTCCGGACTCGTGTAGATCGCCGGCACCGGTGAGGGGATCCAGCCGACTCCTTCGATACCGCTCGTGATGTAGGCCTTGGAGCCGACCCGCCGGAGGCCGTACTTCTGCCCTGCGTCGATGATCGCTGTGCGCACGACCTCGCGGTCTTCCCAGGGACCGAAGAGTTCCGCGCCCGGCGTCCCGGCCATCCCATGACGCAAGAAGAGGACGCGACGGCCAGCGATCGTCATCTCTCCGATGCGGAAGTACTTGACCGCCGGGAGGGGACCGCCGTTCAGTTCTTCCAGCAGCGGCTGCGCGTTCGGCCCCTGGATCTCGAAACGGTAGACCGTCCGTGGGCGGGCGGGATCGACGACCGACCAGGCGTCCTTCTCGACCGTGACGTCCAAGCCACTGGTCTCGGCATGGAACTGCACCCAGTTGTTGATTCCAGGGCGCGAGACGAGCTTCAGACGACCGTCCGGAAGATAGAAGAGGATCCCGTCGCCGATCACGAAACCTTCGGGGCTGCAGGCGACGAGCTGCTTGGCCTGGCCGGGTCGAAAGTTCCGGAAGCTGTTGACACCGATCCGTTCGAGCAACGGCAGCGCGTCCGGGCCACCGAGATAGAGATTGGTCATATGGTAGGACTGGTCGAACAACGCGACCGTATCGCGCCACGCGTGCTGTTCATCGCGCCAGTTCGTGAACTCGGGAGGCAGATCGGGAAACGTTCCGAGCAACGTCAACGGCTGGTTGTAGAGATGGTCGACGATACTGGGGATGCGCTCGAGGAGTGCTTGGAGGTTGGACACGCCGGTCTGCGACATCGACCCGTCCCTTCGGCGCTCACACCCATTCGCCACAGCGGGTCATCGACCGGATAGACAATACGCTGCTTCAGCAATCAATTTACGATATCGGGGTTCGCGACGTCAATCCGCGAGTTCCGGTATGCCGAACGTCCGTCGGCGCTGGTCTCGACGGCCCCTGCACGTCGGTCGCGCGCTCCTTGCGGGCTGACGCCAGCGACGGAGAGTCGAGCCCAGTGTGCTCGCTGTGCAACCGACCATCGGTTCTCCGCGTCAGCGACCATCGAGAGAGTCGATTCCGATGGGGCGGTCGGTGTCAGGAGGAGTTCCCGCCTCGGAGCAGCCCAGGTGCCGGTCGGCAGACGTAGCTGCGCGCGTCGTTCGGGTCACCCCCGACGTAGATCGGCCAGTTCGGATAGCGACAGGCCGGGAGCGACCGACGGACCGGTTCGGTCTGGTGGAGGACGAGGTCCTCACCCGGGGCCCTGCCACGCTCGACCCAATCGCTGAGGACGGTGAGCCAGTCCAGGCGGCTCGGCGCGTTCCCTCCCCCGTGGTTCGCGCCGGGAACGATGTAGAGGCGCGCGAACGAGTCGACCGTCTCCCTGCCCAGCGTCGCGACGACGCGTCGGAAGTACTCGATGCCAGCGTCGGGGCTCTGAGCGTAATCGGCCATGTATTCGACCAAATTCAGTTTCCCGCCGCGGGCGGCGAACCGTGACAGGTCGGGGTCGGTGGAGTCGACGACCTGCGAGACGGTGACGATCCGTTCCTGCCAGCGGGGATCCTCGGGATCGAAGGCGTAGGTCTGGTACGTCGGGTCACGGACGATCGCGTAACGCACGAACTGCGCGCCGAAGTTGACGATGATGGAACCCCCCGGATCGACGCCGGGGGGTTGCACCGCGGGGGGCGGAGCGGAGCCCATCACCCAGAGTTCCCATCCGCCGGGAAGATCCTCGTTCCCTGATGGCCAACCGGGATACGACGTGACGCCGTGGGCGAGCGGAAAGCCCAGTTCGAGTGGGGAACGGAAGAGTTGCACGGCCGCGATCTGCGCAGCGGTGAGGCAGGCAGCATCCTCCTTCCCCGGTGGGCAGCGCAACGCGGTGAGGTCGAACGGGCATGCCGCGTAGTCGATCAAGAGACCGTCGAGGACGGGAGCCGTCCCACCGCAGAACGCGCGTTGGGCCTGGGCGAGCAGGCGGATCCGCTCGGGCTCCATCCAGCCACCCGCGCGGAGCGCCTGCCCGAAGCGGTTCCCGGCGAGTTGGAGCAGCGTGAAGTTGACGACGGGGACGATGCTCAGGACTCCGTCGTAGTCTTCTGGGAACCGTTGGGCGACGGTCAGGCCTTCCCGTCCACCTTGTGAGAGGCCGGCGAAATAGGTCCGCTCGGGTGCCCCGTCGTAGAACCAGCGCATGACCGTGATTGCGACGTCGCGTGTCTTCTTGAGCGCTGCGTACCCGAAGTTCTCCAGTGCTTCGTCGTTCGCGGCGAAGGCGGCGTTCATCCCCTGGTGACCGGAATCGCTCCCGAACGTGCAGTACCCCTGCGCCAGTGGCACCGGACTGTCCGGCAGGGCTGCTGGCACGGGGTCCGTCCCGGTCGGCACGAAGCCGTTGTATCCGCCACCGCCCACGTGGAGCGCGCGGCCGTTCCAGTCCAACGGGAGATTGATCCGGAAGCGGATCGGTGGTGCATGCGGGTCGACCGACTCGATGATGCCCTCGACACGGACGTACTGCGGGAGCGTACCCGAGGCGGGTACGCGTTCGACGACCGTGAGGCGCGCCCCACGGGTCGGGAGCGCGATCGCGTCCGGTGGGATACGCTGTCCCTCGAGGGCCGCACATCGACGCTCGAGTGTCGCCTGATCCATGCGGTTCTCCTCTCGCGCGCCGAACATCGACACGGAAGGGGCGCGAACGCCATGGTCGCGAACCGACGGCGCAGGCGCAAGGTAACCGTTCAGGACTGAAGAACATGCAGCGCGGTCCGAACCAACGCTTCATTGGACGGAACGCGGCCGGGGAACAGCGGCGGTGATGGTTAGCCGAGGGCGGGGGCCCTCGGCCGCTGCATGGCTACGCCGGTCGGACATTCCTGCCGGTGCGGCCGGGGCGCGGGATTCCGCATCACCGCGCGCCTCGGCCGCGTCGCATTCTCGCTGAGCGCGGGAGGATGGCGAGGATCGCGTGCGGCAGCTCGTTCACGGCGTCGAGATGGCGAGTTCCTTCCCGGTGATGAACTCCAGGAGCGCGGGTGTGCCGTCCTCGACGGCGCGCAGTGCCCGTTGGATGGCCGGCTGGATCTGACTCGGCTCTGTCACCCGCTCACCGTAACCGCCCATGGCGCGGGCGAAGAGGGCGTAGTCACCGCTGATATCGGTGGCCCGGTACTTCTCGGTCGCGACTGGCATCACCGGGATCTCGATGGCCATGGAGAAGTTGTTGAAGAGGATCGAGAGGATCGGGATGCGCTCGCGTACGGCCGTTTCGAAGTCCATGCCGGTCATCCCGATCGCCGCGTCGCCCCAGACATTGACGCAGAGCATGTCGGGGCGTGCGAGTTTAGCGCCCATGGCGAGGCCGAGACCGTAACCGAGCTGGGTCGACTTCCCCCAACCGAGGTACGTCAGCGGACGCTTGGTCACCCAGAAGGGAGAGAGCTGGTCGCGTGGACTACCGGCGTCATGCGTGATGATCGTGCGCTCGACGTCCAGCGTTCGCAGCAATTCCCAAATGACCCGATAGGGCGTCAAGGGTACGTCGTCCGAGGTCAGCTTCGGCATCCATTCAGCGAGCCATGCGTGGCGGACGCGCTGGATCGCAGCCGCGATCTCGGGGGCGCGTCCGCGCGGGCGGCCGCCGAGTCGTTCGCTGACGGCTTCGATGAGCGCCGCGAGCGTGAGCTTCGCGTCGCCGAGGAGCGCGTGGCTGACCGGGACGTCCTTGTTGAGGTCGGCTGGATCGAGCGTGGCGTGGACGATGGTCTTTCCCTCGTAGGGGATGCGGACACCGTAGTTGGTCTTCGTGAAGCTGCAGCCGATGCCGAAGATGACGTCAGCCTCACGCAAGAAGTGGGAGACGGTCGCTGGATACGCCCGCCCGCCGGAGCCGAGCGCCAGCGGGTGGTCTTCCGGGAAGGCGCTCTTCCCCTGCAAGCTGGTGCAAACCGGCGCTTCGAGGAGCTCGGCGAGCGTCCGCAGCTCTTCCCAGGCCTGGGCGTAGTGGACACCCTGACCAGCGTAGATGACCGGTCGCTGGGCACCGACCAGAACGGCAGCGACCTCGTCGACCGCGACCGGATCGGGCGCGACCCGCACCCGCGGTGCCGGTCGGTACTCGAAGGTGCCCGGGAACTCCTCCAGCACGAGGTCGCGCGGGAGCTCGATCACCACCGGACGCGGCCGCCCGTTCTTGAGCTGCGTCCAGGCGCGGCGGAGGGCGTTGGGTACCTCGGTCGGGACGACGACCTGTTCGACCCATTTCGCGATCTCGCGGAAATTCAGGAGCGCACTGAAGTTCGGTGGCAGGTTCATGATCGGACGCGGGTACCCTTCCGGGAGAAGCAGCACCGGGACGCTATCGGCGTAGGCCTGGGCGACGGCGCCGAAGGCGTTCTCGGTCCCTGGACCGTGTTGCATGGCGAAGACGCCGATCCGCTGGCCGGAGGTGACGCGGCTCATCGCATCGGCCATGTGGATGCCGACGCGCTCCTGCCGGACGATCACCGTGCGGATATCGGCCCGGGCGGCGGCCTCCAGGATATCGTTGACGGGGTACCCGATGATGAGGTCGACTCCTTCTCGCTTGAGAATGTCGGCCACGACATCAGCGACGCGCACGCTGTCCCTCCCCTACGAGGTCTCCCTGTCGACTACCCCTGAGCAACGTCCGACTCTCGCGACCCCTTGCCAAGGGGACTCGGAAGAACGAACGCCCACGACACTCGTCGAGCTTCCCAGGGCGCACGCCACAGGCTGCTGCCCAGGGGATCGCTCCTAGGGCAGAGTGTACCGTGGGCCAACCGGCGCGAGACGAGGGACTCGTCCGATACGGATAGCGAATCGCGAACCTTCCCTGGATTCTCGAGCCACCAATGGCTCGTGCCGATACATCCGGAGCCGCGCGGGCGAAGTCTGACACTCGAGAACGACTGCTCGGGTTGGTCGACCGTGACCTCCGATGTCGTCATCGCCGTATGGTGCTGTGGGGTCGGTGCGGCAACGGACGAACGCGAACGAAGTGCGAGAAGATCCGAGTCGGCGGTCGGCCTTCGGCATGGCCTCGGGACAGAACCAGGGGTCGCACGCGACACTCGTCGCTCGTCGCCAGCCGTCTGTCCGGTAGGATCTACTCTCCGCAACCGATGGATAGTGCGCCTCGTCGGAGACCGTGGTGCGGGTCCTCGAGGGGTCAGCTGGCTGCGGGAACTCGAGAGTCGGGAAAACGCTCCGTAGCCGAGTGACATGCCGTTGTTGACGACACGCCGCTTCGAGAGCCATCCGACGAAGGCTCGATCCTCGGAACCAGCTCATTCCGCCGGGATTTCCCGGTACACCGCATCCAGGTCGAGTCCTTGGCGCGCACGGTAGATTCTGGCGCCGATATAGATGGCCAACGCGATGACGTAGAGCACCGCCATATAGGCGAGCGAGGCGGGGTGATTCACCCCGTACACGTCCTTCGACAGCCACTGATAGAGGCAGAATGCGAGATAGCCCAGGAATATCGCCGCGCCGACCGAGATCAAGGGGATGCCGAATACGCGATAGTTGACGATCGGTGAACTGCGGTAGAGCGAGGGACGTCGCCATGGGAGGATGAGGGCCGCGATTGTCGATCCGACGAAGGAAAGAGCGATGACGACGGTCGCGTCAAGTGTCCAGGTTCGGAAAACCTCATTATAGCAGTACAGATAACTGATCGGGATCGAGGGGATGAACATGAGCAAGAGCGCGACGTAAGGGACGCCACGAGCGGAAACTTTGGTCACGGCTTCTGGGAGGAGTCGGTCGAACGCTGCAGCGAAGATCACGCGCGTGGACGAGAGGAAGACGGTACCACACCACCCGAAGAACCAGAGCGAACAAAGCAGAATCAGAGCGATCTGCAACAGAGTATTATCCATGAGAAAGCTCACGAGCAAAATTGGATATGGCCAGACAGGAAGCGGATTATCGCTCGATCCGGACCAGTATGCATTGTTCACGCTATAAAAGAACTCCACCCCGACCACGCGCAGAAAGAGGGCAAGGAAGACGACAGCGAGGATCGTGGTGCCGACCAACGCACCTCCCATCGCATAGATATTCCGACGGAAGTCGCTCGCTCCGCGTACTTCGCCATACAAAGTGGCGCCCCAACTCACCCAGAGGTTGAAAAAGGCTAACATCGGGAAGAGCAGGAGGGTCTGATACCAGTCGCCGCTGAGCGCACCGGCTGTCGGTTCTCCCAGACTCCCGGCAGTCAGCGTCGCGCGGTACGCATCGTCGCCGTAGCCGGCGTTCGCCAACGCGGCGTTGTAGGCGCGGACGAACGAGTCGTGATCATGCAGCGCGAGGAGTACGATCGCGATCGCAAGACCGACCATGCCGAGATAGAAACTCCAATTCTGGAACCGCGCATAGGTGCGCATACCCAGAGCGATGAGCAGCGAAGCGAAGACTGAGACGAAAAACGAGAGGACGAAGAGACTATCGGGAGTGTTCGTCCACGCGAGGAGACCGGAGCTGCCACTGAGAAACGCGATGGGCTGCAGCAGTTGGAAGTTGAGGATATTGGCGTAGATGGGCACCCAATGCCACAAGATGAACCACCAGCCGGTCAGTGCGAGAAGGCATGCAATCGAGCTGTGGAGGATGCGGCTCATCCAGAGGTAGTCACCTCCGGCTCGCGGGAGCACGGCGATGAGTCCGGCATACGTGATCACTTCCGCGATCAGGACAATACCCGAGAGAAGAATGGCTGGGATGAGCGCTCCCTGCGGGATGAAGGGTGCGAACGAGAAGATGTAGAAGCCAAGAGTCACGAGGTTAATGGAGAGGGTCGCGTAGATGGCTGCGTCCCAGAGAGACCATCCACGCAAGAGGCCTGTCGCTCGTCGGTGGAAGGTGTATCCCGGTGCAGTCGTAGCCACGGATCCCCCCTTTCCGCAGTTACTCTAACCGACAGTGAGTAGGTACCGGGACAGCCGGGACGATCCGTCGAAGTCGATCACAGCCCCGAGCAGCTGCCCTTGCTCGTAGCTGCTCCCTGGGTTGATGCACAAGGTGCGGCCGATACGGGTCGTGCCTCGCCCCTCATGGATATGACCGTGTAGGGAGACGATCGGCTGGAGTTCCTCGATCACGCGTCGAACAGCTCGCGAGCCGACGGGTCGCGTCGCTCGTCCGGCATAGCGCACGCGTAGGTCCTCGCCGATCTCGGGTGCATCGTCGAGTCCGGACGCGAAGGGAGGACAATGAAGGTTCAGGATCACCCGCTCTGGTGGAACACGCAGTTGTTGCACCATCAGCTGGATTCGCCCGTAGAGGGCATCCTCGTCTTCCTCACGATAGGTGTGCCAGGGCGTTCGGTTGGACCACCCGGTCGAGGCCATCTGGTAGCCGAATAGCTCGATCACCCGACCCTCGGCCAGTTGGACGGTCTTCGCGCGGGCGATCCGCTCGTCGATTTCGAACGGGTCATCGTTGCCGGGGCAAACGTAACACGTGAGACCAGCGCTCGCTAGCCGCTCGTCGGCCAGTTGCATCCATCGGTCCACGCGCTCGAGCATCAGCCGCTGAAAGAGTGCGCTCTGCGAGGTGCTATCATTGAGCATGCTCTCGAGCGCCTCTCGCGTCAACACGACCGGGTAATAACCGCGATCAGCGATAACTCTTTCTAAATCCCGTACTTCGGATTCGGAATGCAATTCGTAGTCTGCATCGAGAAAGCGAACCGACCACCGCGTCTTCTCCTCCTGCACGATCGGTACGATCGCCTTGCCAGTGAGGTCTCCACCGAGGACCAGGACGTCTGCTTGGTAGTGGTGAGCGGCATTGAGGAACTTACGCCAGCAGACATCAGAACCGTGTATGTCTGTGGCAAAGAACAATCGAAAGACTCGCTTACTGGACTTCTTGAAGAACATAGCTAGAGATCCTCCAGAATGAAGTCAGCGCATCGTTCTCCGATCATCATACAGGTGATGCACGGATTGACGGTGATCATGTCAGGGAAAATGGATGCATCGGCGATCCGCAATCGTTCGATGCCGTTTACTCGCAGACGTGGGTCAACGACGGCGGTCTCGTCCGATGGCGAGCCCATCCGACAAGTCCCGGCTGGATGGTAGACAGTATTACACGTCTGCGCGATGTAGCGGCGAAGTTCTTCTTCGGTCGTTCCGCGGGAACCAGGGGCGACCTCGGCAGCGAGCAACGAGTGCAGCGGCTCGCTGGCAGCGATCGCGCGCGCCACGCGAATGCCTTCGATCATCACCTGCAGATCGTATCCATCAGGATCGGTGAAATACTGCGGGTCGATGATCGGCGGTACCTCTGGATCAGCGGAGCGCAAGCGAAGCGTGCCGCGGCTCCTCGGGTGCGTGACATTGGGCGTCATACTGCAGCCGTGTTCGGGGGTCGGGAATCCAGCTGCTCGCGTGTGCATGTCGAACGGCAGGATGCCGAAGTGGATCATGATTTCGGGCCAAGGACTCGTGGCGTCGCACCGGGCGAAGACAGCGGCCTCCCAAAACTGCGTGTCGCCGTGAGCGACGGGTGTCTTGGTCTCCCAGATCACGACCCCTTCGATATGGTCGACGAGATTCTGTCCGACTCCAGGGAGTTCATGCCGAACCGGAATGCCGAGTGCTCGGAGATGGTCGGCGGGGCCGATGCCGGAGAGAAGAAGCAGCTTGGGACTACCGATAGCGCCGCAGGCCAACACGACTTCGTGAGATGCGTAGTACTCGCCGCGAGACGTGCGCACGCCGAGACACTCTCCGTGATCGTTGAGGATCAGCGCGTGAGCAACGGTTTCGAACTCGATGGTGAGGTTCGGAAGTGGCACTGCTCGGGCGTGGAGGTAGGCCACACTACTCGACATCCTGGTCGTATCTTTGGCGTTGAACCACAGCCACCCTGCTGCATCGCGTCCGTTCCACTGGCGGAAGTCCGTCGTCGGATAGCCGGCACGTTCGGCGGCGGCGATGAAAGCCTGGGAGTACGGACTTCCGCTCGGAGGAAGCATGAGGGGGACGGTGTCCAGCACGCGGTCGTAGTACGGCCGGACATCATGCGGGCTCCAGCCATCGGCACCGAGGCGGACCCAGTGGTCGAAATCAGCGTCTAGCGGCACGAAGGCGATCACGGAGTTGTGCGAGCTGCAACCGCCGAGAACATACGCTCTGCTCTGACGTATGGCTGAATTACCGAATGGCTGGGGTGCGATCTCATAGTTCCGTACGAGCGCAGAGTCGAGCAATTCCATCCAACGCCGGTAATCGAGAACGAGTGGATTGCCCTCGTCCGATGGGCCAGCCTCGAGTAGCGTAACGTGGAGCTCGGTGCGTTGTGCGAGACGCACCGCGACGACGACACCGGCCGTTCCGCCACCGATGACGACGATGTCCGTCTCGTGTCTCGTCATTGCAACCTCCGTGTCCGCCTGCTGCCCGAGTCAGCGGAGGATCGGATCGACCACCCAGCATCTCTGGAGTCCATTGCAGCCGAGGCGCGACCCGTGCCGTGAAGACCTCGCTGATTCGTCGAAGACCGTACTGGGCATGATCCCCTGCTACGGTGTCGTTCGACCGAAGCGTTCGAGCCCGAAGAAGTCGAGAGGCCACTTGCGCGTGTCTCCCCCAGTCGCGAGGTCTGCCAGGATTTCGCCGATCACGCTCGCGAACTTGAAACCATGACCGGAACAGGGTGAAGCGAAAATGATAGGCTCTGCTTCCGGATAGCGACCGATGATGAAGTGGCCATCGGGTGTATTGGTAAAGATGCAGACTTTCATGGACAAGACTGGTCCGTCTGCATCTGGGAAGTGCTCTCGAATGAAGAAACGCAGAACTTCCTCGTCCTCAGCGTAGACCCCACGGTCGATCTGGTCCGGGTGATCTACTTGACCGAGGTGGTGATAGCGCCCGACCTTAAATCCGGGGACGCCGAACACCGGCGTGCCGTAGTAGCGGCCATCTCGCGTCTCCATGTTGAAAACGGGAAAACGGTCGGGAAGGAACAGGGCGGGTCGGGCAGGCTGGAACCACCCCAACACCTGACGCTCAGTCTGCACATACGGCCGCAGGAGTGGGAGCAGATCAGCGATCCAGGCACCGCTGGTCACGATGAGCTGCTCCGCCTCATACGTGGCTCGGTCAGTCCGCACGGTTATACCGGAGGCGTGCGGCATCCACTCGACGACACGTTCGCAGCCCCGAACTTCGGCACCTCTCTGGAGTGCCTGTTCGACGTACGACACTACGCACTGTTCAGCAACGAGGAAGCCACCTTGTGGTTGTAGTACTGCCATCATGTCATCCGGCAGACGGTAACCTGGAAAGCGGTGCTGTAGCGATGCTGCGGTGAGCACCTCGTGCTCGAGGCCATGTTCTTGGCACGAACGGAGAGAACCGGGAAAGACCCAACCGTCGGTCGGCCCCGCGTCGATCGAACCCGTGATATGGAGGAGATGCCTGCCACAGGCGTGCTCCAAAGCGCGCCAATTCTCGTAGGCTCGTTGGAGTAACGGGACGTACACGGGACTCTCGTAGTAGCAGAGCCGGATGATCCTGGTGACGCCGTGATACGATGATGCCTCGTTGGGGATGCCATGCCTATCGAGCCCGAGCACTCGGCATCCGCGCGTCGCTAGGTGATAGAGTGTCGAACTTCCGGAAGCCCCGAGCCCTGCGACGATCACATCGTACCGACCACGCTCCATGGGCTACCTCTCTTCGACTCGCGCGGCGAGCGGCTCTCGGCGGGCGCCAGGATCCGGTACTGGCGGTCGCGACGCCCGCTGGTCCGACCTATTGCTTCGGGATGTCCTTTGTAGGATCGACGAACGGCTTCGGGACGACGCGCGCTGACTGTCGGCCGTGGGGAGTCTCGACGAGTAGCTCGGTCCCGAGCTGAGCATAGGCGATGTCGACCATGGCCAGTCCGATATTCTTTTGCAAGCGCGGAGAGAAGCACGCTGACGTTACCTTGCCGACGCGCTCCTCGGTGCCGGCGGCGTACACGGGAAAGAAATCGATCATCGAACCATCGTTGTAGTACCCGAGCCGTGCTCCGTCGATCTCTACGCCGACCAGAAGTCGACGGACCCCCTCCTCCTTGATACGCTGCAGGGCTGCTTTCCCGACGAAATCGGACTCCTTCTTGAGACTGACCATCCATTCGTAACCCATACCGATTTCGAAGGGGTTGGTGGTCAGATCGATGTCAGCTCCGTACGCGAGGATGCCCGCTTCGATGCGGCGGGTATGACAGGGCCCGATCACGCGCAGGCCGTACGGTCGACCAGCTTCGTAGACGCGATCCCAGAGCGCGAGTGCATGACGCGTCGCATCGCGGAGATAGATTTCGTATCCGATTTCGCCCGAGTAGCCCGTCCGCGAAATGACGACGGACAAGCCGTCGAGCGTTGCCTCCATCAGGTGGTAGTACGGCAATTCCAAGACGGTATCACCAAACAGGTCACGCATCAGCGGTTTCGCCTTCGGCCCCTGGATCTGGATCGGAGCGACGTCGATCTCCTCGATCGAGACGTTGAACCGGGAGTTGTAGGCCAGTCCCTTCAGCCACAAGTGGACATCACTATCAGCCAGCGAGAACCAGAACGTATTCTCCTCCACCCGAAGCAGGACAGGATCGTTGATGATCCCTCCACGCTCGTCCGTCAGAAAGACGTACTTGCACTGACCGACCTGGCATTTCCGCAGATCACGTGTGATGACCCAGTCGACGAACTCGAAGGCATCGGGACCGGAGACCTGGATCTGTACCTCGACCCCGACATCCCAGAGGGTCACGTCGTTGACGAGCGCCCAATACTCTTCTTCAGGGTCACCGTACAGTCGTGGGTGATAGCGGTGATTGTAGACGCTGTAGAGAAGCGGATTATGCCGTCGAGACGCGTAGAAATACGGCGATTTGCGAATTCGCGTGTAGAAAAGAATTCCCGGTGCTTGACGCTGTTCGGTCATCGAGATGGTCCTCCCTTCTTGCCCGTAGCGCTGCCAACCCTCGACTCGTTCAACGACGGACCTGGCGGGGAGCTCGCATCCGGTCGTGCGTCGGATCGAACGCTGGTTCCCCGAGTACCCGTGCCGACACCTCGTGCCGGAACTGTCTGACTCGGACTGTCGTCCCGGGATCCGCTTCACTAGCTGCTAGCCAGGCGAACGCGAGACTCTTGCCGACGCTGTGACCGAACGCTCCGGACGTGGAGAAGCCGACGCGCGTCCCGGACTCTGAGAACACCGGTTCTCCGCCGATGAGGACTGTCTCGGGATCCTCGATCTCGAGACAGACGAGCCTGCGCGTCGGTGGCGATTCCCGGATTCGACACACGGCATCTCGACCGACGAAGTCCGGTTTGTCGAGTTCGACGCCGTGCTCGAGACCTGCACTGAACGGGTCATGCTCGGCCCACACATCGCGGCCGTACAGTCGGAACCCCTTTTCCAGTCGGAGTCCTTCGAATGCGCCTCGTCCGATCGGAACGATGCCCAACGCTCGTCCAGCGCTCGAAAGCAGGTCCCAGAGTCGAAGGCCGTAATCAGGCGTGGTCAGGACCTCGTACCCGTATTCACCGATGAAGGACAGGCGCAGCAGCAGCACGGGTACATCGGCGATGAATCCGGACCCGACGCCGAAGTACGGCAGAGGCGGGATTTCCGCGCCGATCCCGTGGAGGAGTTCGCTGATACGAGGACCCCAGAGGCCGAGGCAGCAGAATTGCCCGGACATATCGTGTACCAGAACCTGCATGTCGCGTCCATGGTCTCGGATCCACTGAACATCCCGTACGGCGTTCCCTCCGATCAGATACCGATCCGCCGATACCCGTGCGATCGTCACGTCGCTCAACACGGTTCCTCGCGGGGTCAGGAACAACGCATAGATCATGCGCCCGACCGGGACGTCGACGTCGCGTGCGGAAAGCCGTTGCAGCAGTGCCGTGGCATCGCGACCGACTACCTCAACGCGGACGAGTGGTGAAAGGTCGTAGATGCAACCAGCCTCGCGTGCCTGCAGATGTTCCGCACCGACGATCGGAGACCAGAACTGAGCAGCCCAGGAGTGCCGACGCGGAATCTCCAGCTCCTTCAGGAGGAAGCGGTTGCTCTCGAACCACTGCGGCCGCTCCCAGCCTGCTGCTTCGAGGAAGACTGCTCCCGCGTCTTGCTGGCGCAGATAGAATGGGCTGGTTCGCAACTGCCGTGGCGCAGCCGGCGGCTGGAGAGGATGGACGATGTCGTACACCTCGCGATACGCCTGGAAACTCCGGACATCGATGAACGACCGGCTCAACCCGTACTGCTCGAAGCGACGAGGATCACATTCCCGCAGATCCCATGACGGTACGCCCTCGACGATCCACTCTGCTGCGGCTTTGGCTCCGCCGGCGGCGTGCGTGATCCAGAGACCGTTGACGATCCAAAAGCCTCGCGGTTTCTCCAGCGGTCCGATCAGTGGCATGCCGTCCGGGGTGAAGACGAAGGCACCGTTGATGCCGCGTTCGATTTGTGCTTCGGTGAGTGCAGGGATCAGCGTGACAGCATCGACCCAAGAATGCCGGAAGAGCGCTGGATCGAAGTCGACGATAGCGTCCGTCGGCAACGATCGCGTGTCAGCACGTACCGGCTCATGACGATAGGAGCCGATGCCTAGTTGCTTGCCGACCTGGCGGAAATACAACGATCGGTCCTGATGCCGTACGACTGGCAATCGGGCCTCGCTCGTCTCGGAGGACAGGAGTGACAGTGGTGTCGTCCAAACGAACGGATGCTGGAGGGGCACCAACGGCAGACGGAGTCCGAGCACGTCCCCCAGTTCCTGGGCCCAAATACCATTGCAGCATACGAGAAGACGCGTTTCGATGGTCGTCCCGTCGGAGAGGCGGACACCGCTGACCGTCCCGCGGTCGATCAGGACCTCACGGATCGATGTCCGGTCTCGGAATTCGACGCCGGCCTGTTCAGCCGCTCTGCCCATAACCGTCGCGGCACGGACGGCTTTCGCGAGGCCGTCGCCGGGAACGAACAACCCACCGTAGAGCGGTCGCGGGTCGATCAGAGGAAACAGCTCGGTGCACTCGATCGGCGTAAGAACGGTCGCTTCCAACCCACTGGACGACGCGAGGTCAGCCTTCCGATAGAGGAAGCCGAGACGCTCGGGCGAGGTCGCGACTTCCAAGCCACCGACAGGCAGGAAGCAACTGCCGAGATCGTCGATCAGCGATCGGTACAGTTCGACGCTGTACTTGGCCATCTCAGTCATCAGTCGGGACGAGGAATGGACCCGGAAGACCACTCCCGGAGCGTGTCCCGTCGAACCGCTCGTGCCGAAGAGCGCGCCACGCTCGATGACCGTGATGTTCGTTACGCCGAGGCGAGCCAAGTGATACGCGAGTGCCGACCCGACGATTCCCGCGCCGACGATGACGATATCCCGCCGCATTCTGATCCCTCACGAGAGAACCCACGCTCTGCAGTATAACCACCTTGCGAGGTGGAGTCAAGAACTCAGATGAGCTAGCATGGTCAGGATCAGCGGTTGTCAATAATTGGTATTACCAGGATGTGCTCGCGAGCGGTAGTTAGTAGTATACCAACCAGTTCTTGAGGCCGTTCAACGCTGTCCTATTCTGACATCCTTCATAAGCGGATCGTAGCGCAGTATAGCAGCGTAGCGATATGCTCGGAGAGCAAGCGAAAGGGTGTGGTCTGGCAGGCAATCGAGTCATGCTTCAGCTGTGGTCCGCACAGTGTCGGTCCGCTGGTGCATGACTGTCTCCACACGTCTCGATCGATCAGCCCGTCTGCACCGTACCATGTCTCGTCCGCGGACAGACCGACCCGCCTCCGAGCTTCTGCGATTGGAATCGCGTCGCACGCTGAAAGGAGTTGCATATCGCCAGGTGCCCTAGCGGACGGTGCTTCGGTGCACAACCGACAGACACTGCGTTGGGACAGTGACGCACGTGTCGAGCTGCAGGCTCCCGGGGGGGGTACGGCCACGCGCTCGCTTGGTACTGGTCTCGAGTGCGGCGTGCTGTTCGATGCAGAGCACAGTATGCGGCGAAACTCGTCATGCTATGTCATACTGAGGTCACAGCGTTTTCTCTCGCGAGCAGTGGCCCCGGACGGCTCGAACGGTGGACAGGGAGTCGACCGACCGTTGAGTTGCGAGACGGAGGAGACAACGAGTCGGAGGGAGTATTCGATGAGTGCGACGAGTCAACTGCCGCAGTCGTTGCCGATGACACCCGAGGCGCGTCCCTGGCTCCGGCACTACGAACCCGGTGTCCCGTGGTCGATCGAGCTCCCCGAAACGACGATGCCGGAGTACCTCGCCCTCAATGCCGGACGGTATCCACGGCGCGAGGCGATCCGTTTCTTCGGCAAGGCGATTCACTACCGCGAACTCGACGAGGCCGTCAACCGGTTCGCCAACGCGCTGATCGCGCTCGGCGTGCACCCTGGTGACCGCGTCGCGCTCGTCCTGCCGAACTGTCCGCAGATCGTGATCGGCTACTACGGCGCGCTGCGTGCCGGAGCGGTCGTGGTTCCGTGCAACCCGCTCTATGCCGAACCGGAACTGGCCCATCAGCTCGCTGATGCCGGCGTCAAGGTCGTCTTGTGTCTGTCGCTCATGTTCCCCAAGGTCCAGGCAGTGCGCGATCAGGTGCCCTCGCTGGAGCAGGTCATCGTGACCAACATCAAGGAGTATCTGCCGCCCTTAG
>JANXBE010000013.1 GCA_025060175.1 Thermomicrobium sp.
GAACCGACGAGCGCTGACACGCGCTCGACCGCTCGTGCGTGTTCGACCATGTCGTTGATGCTGGTACGAACGGCATCCCACCGGGACCGTGCCGTCGCGAAGGATCGCTCCGTCCGGTCGAGTGCCTCCCGGCCGACGCGAGCGTGTTCGGCGTGCTGGCGCGCCACGCCACCCACGGCTTCAGCCGTTCGCGCTACTTCCGCGCTCTGATCGGCCAAGGTTCGAGCGAGTCCAGCCAGTCGTTCCACCGCCGCGGACTGGGCACTCGCGGTTCGGGCCAACGCCTTCGCCATCTCCTCGAGATCGGTCAACGCCTGCTGTAAGGCGTGCAACTCGTCAGACTGCTGCGCGCTCCCCGCCGACACGATGCGTGCACTCCCCACCACCTGTTCGAGCGCTGTCGACATGTTGCCGACTCGTTCGTGTAGTTCGTCGCTGACTGCGCGCATCGCTCGCGAGACGTCTCCGATACTGGTCACCACGCCGTGCAGCGTGTCTCGCATCGCGACGAAGCTCTGCTCTACCGCCCGCAGCGAACGGATCAGTCGGTTGTACACGCCGATCAGCTGCGCGGACTCGTCTCCTCCCGCTCCCTCGAGTGGCTGGGCCTCCAGCCGGAAGCGCACCCGCGTATCCCCTGCTGCGAACGCAGCCAGAGCACGTTCGAGCGCCGGGAGGTCTTGCGTGCTCAACGAATCCAATGCGTTGGCCACCGCCCGGAGCCGTCGCCCGAGCACCCGCGCGAACAGCGTCCCGCTCGCCACGCCGAGAAGGATCGCGACCACGGCAACCGCGGGGACCATCAGTTGCGCGCGATCGACCCGTGCGGACGCTGCCTGCTGCGTCCCCGCAGCGGTCTCGCGGGCCAAGCGCACCGCTTCATCGATCGCAGCACGGTGCACCAAGAAGCGCGGCCGGAGTTCCTGCCAGATCAGCTCGTCGGCACGGTGGAACTCCCCGGCCTGCAGCGCTGGAATGAGCGACTCGTCACGAATGCGGAAGAACTCGCGTGCGGGCTCCGCAGCGCGCACGGTCAAGGTCTCGCGCAAGGGGCCCTCGGGCAACGTCGAAGACCAGTAGCTGAGTCGCGCCTCGTACTCGGAGTGCGTACGCGCGGCATCCGCCAGGAGTCGCTCGATCTCTGCGGCGTCGGCTCCGTGTCGATACGCGACGGACAGTTGCAGCACGTTGGCGTACGCGTCGACGATGTACGCCGGAGGCGGCAGGATGTCCGCGGTCAATTCGTGGTCGCGCTGGATGGCGGCGAAGAGCGGTCCCCCGACCATGACCGTGCGCATCGTCCACACGCCATAGGCCGTCGAAAGCACGAAGCCGACCGCCAGCACCCCGATCAGGACACCGAGCTGTCCACTCAGCTTCAACCGGAACAGGAGTCCCATCCACACCCTCCGAACGTCTCCCCGGTCACGCCGCTCCAGGAGAACGACCACCACCAGCAGGAGCTCCATGCGCCGTTTCTCCCACGTCGTCGGGAGTTCCGCCCTCGTGGGTCCGGTACGACTGTCCTGACAGCCCTCCCCAGCTGCTGTTCATGGCGTGTGGGTACCTGCCCCGCGCCAGGAGTCCACGCGTGAGAGCATCCAGCGCGGCGCTCGGTGCGCGGCGCGGATGTCTCGCTCGAGGCGGCGCACGGTCCGTCAACCGGTCGTCAGTCCTGCTCCTCGTGGGACGCGGACGAGCGCTGCGCGCCGACTGTACTGCTTCCCTCTCTCGCCTCGCCGAAGGCACCGCCTGTACACAGGAGACGACGGACTTCGCCTGCACGCGTTCCGCAACAGGACCTTCACCATCGGCAGCTCTCGATCCCGTAAGTACAGGAATGGTCGGGATGGGCCCATCGGGAGTAGGAGGTGCCTGATGCCGAAGCGGTTCGCGCTACCCCTATCACCCGCCGTCGCTGCGTGGCTCGACAAGTGTCGCTGGGCCTGCGGCAGCAAGTGTTTCACGGACGCTTGCAACGAGAGCGAGAATGCAACGTTCGAGGCGGTGCTGGCTCGCCGTCTCAGCCGCCGTTCCGCGCTCCGCGGAGCTGCCGGTGTCGCCCTGGTCATCGCCTTGGGCCAAACTGGAGTCAGTCGGGTCGAGGCGAGCAACCGCGGTCGGCTCACGTTCCGACCCATCACGCTCAACACCGAAGACCGCGTCACGGTGCCTGAAGGGTATACCGCCGGTCTCGTCATCCGCTGGGGCGATCCGCTCCACAGCTGGGGGCCGGAGTTCCGCTTCGATGCGCAGTCGCCGGAAGCACAGGCCAACCAGTTCGGGTACAATGCGGACTTCGTCGGCTTGTTCCCGCTACCGGCCGGTTCAGCCAATGCCCGACGCGGACTGCTCGCGGTCAACCACGAGTACACGAACCCTGAGCTGATGTTCGCTGGGTATCGCGAGGGAGACCCCGAGCCGTGGCAGGTCGCGGTGGAACTGGAAGCCCATGGCGTGACGATCGTCGAGGTCGCACGTCACGAGCGTGGTGAGTGGGGCTATCTCCCTGGCTCGCGCTTCAACCGGCGCATCACCGGAACGACGCGCTGCGAACTCACCGGCCCGGCTGCTGGCTCGGATTGGCTCAAGACCAGTGCCGATCGGACCGGAACGGTCGTCTACGGGACGCTCAACAACTGCGCCGGCGGGAAGACTCCCTGGGGAACGCTTCTGACCTGCGAGGAGAACTTCCATCAGTACTTCGGGAACCTGGATGGGCTGGACAAGAACGACCCACGCTACGCCATGCACCGCCGGTACGGTCTGCCCACCGGTCGCTCCGAGCGCGTGTGGGAACGCTACGAACGCCGCTTCGACATCCCGACCGAGCCCAACGAGGCGTTCCGCTTCGGATGGGTGGTCGAGATCGATCCCTACGACCCGACCTTCGTTCCCAAGAAGCGCACCGCGCTCGGCCGCTTCAAGCACGAGGCGGCGACCGTCGTGATCAGCCGGGACGGCCGTGTGGTGGTCTACTCGGGCGATGACGAGCGCTTCGAATACGTCTACAAGTTCGTCAGCGAGGGTCGGTACGATCCGAAAGACCGCACCAAGAATCTCTCGCTGCTGGACAAAGGCACGCTCTACGTCGCTCGCTTCAACGACGACGGCAGCGGCGAGTGGCTGCCGCTCGTTCACGGTCAGGGACCGCTGACCGAGGCGAACGGCTTCCGGTCTCAGGCTGACGTCCTGGTGAATACACGGCGGGCGGCCGACCTGCTCGGCGCCACCAAGATGGACCGCCCGGAAGATATCGAGACGAACCCTGTCAACGGACGCGTCTACATCGTGTGCACGAACAATACCCGACGCAACTGGGACCAGATCAACGCAGCCAACCCACGCGGGAACAACCGCCATGGTCACATCATCGAGCTCAGCGAGGCGAATGACGATCCTGCGGCGACCCGCTTCACCTGGGACATCTTCTTGCTCTGCGGCGACCCGGCGAATCCGGACGACCTGGTCTTCGCCGCCGGTTTCGATCCCCGTCTCATCAGCCCGATCTCCTGTCCTGACAACATCACCTTTGACGCCTGGGGCAACATGTGGATCGCCACGGACGGCCAGCCGGGTACCTTCCGCCGCAACGATGGGATCTACGCCGTACCGACCAGCGGTGAAGAACGGGGCTATGTCCGGATGTTCCTGAGCGGCCCGCGCGGCTGCGAAATCTGTGGGCCCGAGTTCTCTCCGGACTACCAGACATTGTTCTGTGCCATCCAGCATCCGGGCGAAGGTGGAACGGTCGCCCAACCCATTTCTAGCTGGCCGGACGGCACGGTACCACGCCCCAGCGTCGTCGCCACGTGGAAGACCACCGGAGAGCCGCGCATCGGCAGTTGAGCACCGGACACCACCGGACGGGGGTGCTCGCCTCCGCGAGCACTCCCGTCTGTCTTGGCCTTGCCACTGCGACCGCAGCCGGGTCCGTCGCCCATCGCGCCGGGATCCCGCTGGCCTGGAGTCATGGCTGCTGGACCACGATCTTCTGGCGGATCAGCAGGCGACCGGACACCGAGCGCCGCATCCCGTCTCGGGTGCACTGGCACGCGCGTTCCGGCTGCACTCGGTGACCCCACTGTCTCCGTCGGCCCGACGTTGCAGCGGAGCGATGACGGTCCGCCGCCCAAGCCGTCGACGCTTCTCGACGACCGCATGCCTTCCTAGTCCAAACGAAATGGCGACAGACTGACGCCGTAGTCGAACGTGTCGATGCCCTCGGCTCGCTTCAGGGCGTCGACCACGAGATAGGTCATCGGCGTCACGACTGCCTCGTAGGCCGACTTCACCAACCAGGCGGTGACGATGGTCCGCAGCAAGTCCTGACCGGCCATCGTTCCGACGAATGCGACCGTCACGAACACGAGCGAATCCAACCCTTGCCCGACCAAGGTCGAACCGATCGTGCGGAGCCAGAGAAATCGCCCTCGGGTGACGAGCTTGAGACGAGAAAGGACAGCAGCGTTGGCGAACTCGCCAACCAGATAGGCGAGGAACGACGCGGCGAGCAACCGCGGGGTATAGCCGAGGATCCGTTCGTACGCCGCCTGGGCATCCCAGAACGGTGCCGCCGGCAGATACTGGGTCGCCGTGAAGGCGGCGACTGCCATCAGATTGCAGGCGAACCCGAGCCAGATCACGAGCCGTGCTCGTCGATACCCGTAGACCTCCGTCAAGACGTCGCCGAAGATGTACGCGAGCGGGAAGACCGTCACCGTTCCCGCTGGGACGTACAAGCCCCACACATCGACGATCTTCACCGCGACGATGTTCGAGACGATGAGCGTCGTCACGAACACCGCGGTGATCGCCAGAAACCATCGACTGTACTGCGTGCTCAGCTCTACCGGGATATGCCGTGTCCGGTGCTCGCCCCGTCCCATCGCCCCTCTCGCACCTCCTCCTGATGGCACCTGACTCCAGCCAAGGACCGGCACCGCAGGCTCAGGATAGCGCATCACCGATTCCGGCCGCTCGACCATGCATCCGCACCCGCGTCACCACGACCGAGACCTCCCTGCTCGCCGCCCGGACGGCCACGGACAACATCGCCCTGTCCGACCCCACCAGTCCGCGCGGGCCGGCGAGGCCGCGCTGCGCGACGCAGAGCGACGTCCGATCGCCCCGAGGGAACCCGATCGCTGGGCACTGTCGGTTATACTACGCCACGGCAGCGTTGCCTGGGGGACACGATGCGTGACGCAGCGACGGCAACGCAACGCGGGAGGGAACCGGGATTGGTAGTCCACGCGAGCGATGTCGGTAGTCCGCGCCGACGGCGCTCCTGGCGACGCAACTGGTTGCCGCGAGTCGCACAAGCTGCATTCGACGGGACGCTCCTCGCGGCTGCCTTCTGGCTCG
This sequence comes from Thermomicrobium sp., assembly GCA_025060175.1. Lineage (GTDB taxonomy): Bacteria > Chloroflexota > Chloroflexia > Thermomicrobiales > Thermomicrobiaceae > Thermomicrobium. The sequence goes on from JANXBE010000013.1 coordinate 5,368, forward strand.
CCTACCACCTCCGCTACCGTTGGGAGTTCGGCGGGGACGTTCCCTCGTTCTTCGTTCAGCCCTTCGAGGCCTTCCTCGGCCGAAGTGCGCTCTTCGTCAGTCTCACGCTCCTCGTCTTCACCCTGCGTGGCCTCTACCGACTCCCCCGTTGGACGAGTTTTCTCGATGAGGCCTCGATCATCGCGAGCGGTGTCACCACCGGGATGGCCCTCGTCATCCTCTACAGCTTCTTGTCGCGCTTTTCCCCGTCGCGGCTCATCTTCATCTATGCGTGGATCCTCGCGATCGCTTTCCTCGTGACCCAGCGTCTCGTCGGACGGTGGATCCGTGCTTGGCTCTGGACTCACGAGCGGGGGGTCGACCGTGTCGTCATCATCGGGTCGGGACCCGCGGCTCGACGGATCATGCAGTACCTCTACAATCATCCCCGTCTCGGGTACCGCGTCCTGGGATACATCGACCTGGTTCCACCGGACGAGACGCTTGCGCTCGGCACTGAACGCGGTGTCGTCCAACCGCCGTTCCTCGGCACCCTCGACGAGGCGGTCGCCCTGTTCCGGGCGACCCAAGTCGACGAAGTGATCGTCGCGCTTCCGCCAGCCCACCATGACCGCGTCCTCGAGATCGTCGAACAGTGTCGCGAACTCGATATCGCCTTCTCGCTCGTGCCCGACCTGTTCGAACTGGCGCTCGATCGCGTCCAGATCAGTGAGGTTGCGGGCTTACCGCTCATCGGGATCAAGGAGAGCGCGCTTCAAGGCTGGAACTGGTGGATCAAGCGCACGATGGACCTCCTCATCGCGTCGACCGTTCTCGTCTTGACCGCACCGCTCATGCTGCTCATCGCCATCGCGATCAAGCTCGACTCGCCAGGGCCCGTGTTGTTCCGCCAGACGCGGATCGGCAAAGGCGGCAAACCGTTCACGCTCTACAAGTTCCGATCCATGGTCGACGGCGCACACAAACAGCAGGAGGCGCTCCGCCGGTCAACCGGGCGCAGTGCGCTCCTCTTCAAGTTGCGCGACGACCCGCGGGTGACGCGGGTCGGCCGCATTCTCCGGCGCACCAGCCTCGACGAACTGCCCCAGTTCTTCAACGTCCTCAAGGGCGAAATGAGTGTCGTCGGCCCGCGCCCACCAGTCCCGGAGGAGGTCGCCGAGTACCAGAGCTGGCATCTGCAGCGGCTGCTGGTCACGCCGGGATTGACTGGTCTCTGGCAAGTCAATGGCCGCAGCGATCTGTCCTTCGACGAGATGGTGCGGCTCGACCTGTACTATGTCGAAAATTGGTCCCCGTGGCTCGACCTGAAGGTCATGTTGCGCACGGTCCCGGTCGTCTTGACCGGCCGCGGCGCGTACTAGCTCGCACCGGTCCATCCGTCGTTGCGATCGACCTTCCGGTGTGCCCAACGGGCCTCGCCCGCCGCTCGATTCGCTCCTGGATACAGTCCACCGGAAGTTGCCTCGCTCCGTCCTCACTGCACTGCCCCAACTTTGGCGCGAGAGCGCGTGCCGGTGCGCTGTCATTCCGGGCTGGTTCGGTCGGCACCGTCGTCGCTGAACACCGTCCAGCTCGGCTCCGGATCCGGACGATCCGGCGACACGCCGGGGAGCGCTGTCACGGCGGCGCACAGGAACCAGGTCGCTGCGAAGGGGCGGCAGGGGTACGCGGGTCGAACTACCATTTCCCCGCTGCCGGGACCCGTGGCCGCAGTCGTCCCCGGGGGGGCACGAGCGCTCAGCGAACGGCCATGACGCGGTGCTGCTGTTCGCGAGGGCTCGGAACCACCAGTTCGGGTCAGGCCTTGTCTCGCGGCCGGACGTTGTCCCGCGCACGTCGGCTCCGAGAAAGAGTCTTCCTCCGTTCCGTCTCAGCGGATCGCGCAAGCGAGCCCTCCATCCGCCGTCGACAGCAGCGGACATCGTTCCCCGGATCGTGCCGAGGCGCCCCGCCGCACCGTCGTCGACGTCATGCGCTATCATGGGCCGCGGTGGAGGGAAGGGCTGGTGCAGGTCGCGATCGTTCACGACTACTTGAACCAATACGGTGGCGCCGAACGCGTCCTGGAGGCGCTCCACGAGCTCTATCCGCAAGCACCGGTGTACACCTCCATGTACGCCCCCGAGCGTCTCCCCTCCTTCTACCGTTCGTGGGACATCCGAACGACGTGGCTCCAGCATCTCCCTGGCATTCAGCGCCGCCACCAGGTGTACCTGCCGCTCTACCCGCTCGCGTTCTCCCAGCTCCGTCTCGACGGCTACACCCTGGTCGTCAGTTCGTCGAGTGCGTTCGCCAAAGGCGTACGGGTGCACGCCCGGCAGACGCTCCATGTCTGTTACTGTCACAGCCCGATGCGTTTCGCCTGGAATTTCCGAGAGTATGCCGACCGGGAAGAACTCCCGCGCTCGCTCCGCTGGTTGCTCGGTCCGTTCATCGCCTGGCTCCGGCGGTGGGATCGTCGAACAGCGCAGGCGATCCACGCCATCGTCGCGAACTCTCATACGGTCGCCGATCGGATTCGCCGGTTCTGGGGTCGCGAGGCAACGGTCATCCACCCCCCGGTCGCTGTCGACCGAGCCCACGTCGCTCCGCCACACGAGGTCGGTGATTACTTCCTCCTGGTCTCACGCCTCGTGCACTACAAGCGGCTCGACCTCGTAATCGAGGCAGTCAACCATCTCCGCCTGCCCCTGAAGGTCATCGGGGACGGACGAGCGCGACCCGCCTTGGAACGCCTGGCCGGACCGACCGTCCAGTTCCTCGGCGCCGTGAGCGAGGACGAGAAGTTCGCGCTCTATGCGCGTTGCCGGGCAGCCATCTTTCCAGCCGAAGACGACTTCGGTATCGCCCAAGTCGAAGTCCAAGCGAGCGGCCGTCCGGCCATCGCCTTCGCGCGCGGCGGCGCACTCGAAACGGTCATCGACGGCGTCACTGGTGTCCACTTTCCCGAGCAGTCCGTCGCCTCGATCGTCGCCGCCCTACGGCGTTTCGAGACGCTCCATTTCGATCCCAGCGTCATCCGGGCACATGCTGAACAGTTCCGGCCGGAGCGCTTCAAGAGGGCCTTCGCAGCCTTCGTGGATGCCCAGCTCGCCGCTCGGTTCTCAGCTCGGCCGCGCGAGGAGGTACTCGTGCCATGGAACTGAGAGCGTACTTGACGATCCTCTGGCGTCGGCGGTGGCTGGTGGCACTCGTCCCAGCGCTGGCTCTGGTCGCCATCGCCGTGCAGGCACTCCAGTACCAGCCGCGATACACCGCGACCGCCAGTGTCGTCGTGACCCGCTTCCCCCAAGAAGTGCCGAGCGATGTCTATCGGTACGACGAGTACTACCTCTACCTGACGAACGAATATACCGTCGACGACTTCACGGAGGTGATCCGCGGCAACGTCTTCGCGCGCGATGTCGCGCAGCGGGCCAGCGAACTCCTCGGCACCGCGCTCGCGCCACACCAGGTCCAGGCGAGCATCGACGTCAGGCGTCGGAACCGAGCGGTGCTCCTCTCCGTCACGGCCAACGACGCCTCCCGAGCCACTGCCATCGCGCGCAGTGCCGTCGACCTGTTGCGTGAACGGGGCACGCAGTACTTCGGCTTTACGGATCCCGACCGCCAGGTTATCGTCCAGGTCGTGAACGAACCACGGGACGCTGTCGCTGACACCGCGCGCACCCGCCTCATCTGGGCTGTCCAGCTCTTGCTCGCCGTGGCGTTCGGCATCTTCCTCGCCTTCCTGGCCGATTACCTGGCCGATGCCCTCCACGATCCAGAGGACATCCGACGCGCTCTGGGCGTGCCGGTCCTCGCCGTCGTCCCGATGGGATCCGAGAGGAAGCGCCGTGCGTCCTGAGGAGTACCTGTCGATCGTCCTTCGTCGGTGGTGGGTGGTGCTGCTCGCTGCGCTCGTCGCAGCACTCATCGCCTACGGCTACAGCCGGAATCAACCACCCACCTACCAAGTCAGCGTCCGACTGATGGCGATCGCCCAGCCGCCCGACTACTGGCTGGATCTCTACGCCAAGAACCGGCTTGCCTCCTACCAGGATTTGATCCGCAACGCTGACTTCGTCGCGCGGGCGCTGGAGCAGGCCGGCGTCGAGGACGATCCGGGCCGGGTTCTCGGGAGCCTCGCACTCGCTCGGAACCAGGACAGCAACATCGTGCAACTCGTCGTGACCGACACCGATCCGGTCCGTGCAGCTCGTGTCGCCAACGCGCTCGCTGATGCCTTCGTCGCCCAGTCGGTCGCCGAGAACCGACGGATCCTCGAGCAGTTCCGCGATCCGCTGGGTCAGCGGATTCAAGGAACGGTCAGCGTGATCAAATTGGAGACGCCACAGCCGCCCCGGACGCCGATCGGGCCGCGCACCCGCTTGAACACTGCGGCAGCGCTCGTCCTCGGACTCGTCTTCGGTGTGCTCGTCACCTTCGGGATCGAGTACTTCGAGGACGTCCTCCGCACGGGACGCGATACGACCCGCGCCTTGAACCTGCCGGTGTTGGCAGCTTTCGCGATCCCGCGAAATCGTCGTTCGTCACGCATGGAGGAACCCATGACGGAATTGCTCGTCGTCGATGCACCGCTTTCGCCAGCAGCCGAAGCGTACCGCGCCTTGCGGGCTATGCTTCGTTCGGGATCGACAACCGCACCCCCGCCATCCACGATCCTCGTCTGCGGTATCGGCCGTGACGCGGCCGACTCTGCGACGGTCGCGGCCAACCTCGCAGCCACCTTCGCGGTCGCTGGTGAACGCACGCTCCTCGTCGATGCCGATTTGCGAAACCCGTCACTCCAGCGGCTCGCGACGCAGACCATCACGGGTGGGCTCGCAGAGTGGCTCGAGAACGCGGCCGATCGCGACGCCCCCGTGTACCGCACGTCACTCCCGGAGCTCGCGATCCTCCCGGCTGGTGCCCTGCCTCCCGGAACGAATCCGGCGGACCGCCTGGGACGGGCGCTCGCTCTCGGGCACCTCCAGAAGCTTCGCGACCTCGCCGAACGAGTCGTCGTGCACGCTCCACCGCTTCCGGTCTTCGGCGATGCGCTCACCGTCGCTGGGACGGTCGACGGTGTCCTCCTGGTCGTCCGCAGCGGCGTGACGCCGAGGACCGCCGCCCAGCAGGCCAAAGAACAGCTCGTGCGCGCCGGAGCGACCGTGCTCGGCGTGGTCCTCCTGCGCGGTCAGCGATGACGACCCCCGTCGAAGTCCGACCGGCACCGCGTCGCGCCGCGCCCTCGGCTCGCGTCGATTGGCGACACGCCCAGTGACGTTCGCGCCGTGTCACGAGCGCTCGTGCCACAGCGTCGAGCACAGCCCGTTTTCCGTTGACGCCTGCGTTCCCCCCGTTCGCCGCGACATCCAACTGCCCTGACCCGCTCAGCGGACGAGCCCGAGCGTTCGCAATCGACCGACGATCCCCACCACGACCTCCTCCCCGAGGCCAGTCATCTGCGCAACGTGCCGCACTGTCCGACCGCCCTCCAGGAGAGCGATCAACACCTCCCGCTCCTCGGGAGCGAGCCGATCCAAGAGGGATCGCTCGGGTACCCGACTCACCACCTCGATCGGTGTGGTAGCCTCGTCTGCGCGGCGAATCGCATTGAGGATCAGTTTCGTCACTGGTGCGTCATCGAGGACCGACTCGTCATCCGGCACGAGCGCAGGCTCTGGGTCGAAGGCGAAGGTCGCATCCGGGGCGGTCAGCAACCGGACGAGCGCCTCCTCGAATTGACTGGCGAGGGCCCGTTTCACCTGCTGGTGCGTCACGAACCCGAGTTCCACGAGGAGTCGACCCAGCCGCCGACCGGGGACGACGGTCTGTAGCGCCAGTGCTTGCTCGAGTTGCTCTTCGCTGATCTCACCGAGTTGCAGGAGTCTCTGTCCGATACGCAACTGCGTATCGCTGCTGGACACCGCTGCGAGGCGCCCGCGGTCGAGCACGAGCGTGACTTCCTCGACCCGAGTCCGCAAGACGAGGCGACCGGTCTGACCGGCACGGATCAACGCCTGGAGGAGGAGATGCAGGGGCAGGTCGGCTAGGTCACCGTAAATCGGCATCGTCCTGCGCCGCTTCCCCCCGCTCGAGCAACTCGAACCCCGCTGGTCTTCCCATGTCCTTCAGCGCCCACGCGACGAGTGCCCGTACTGCGTCTTGCTCCAGTCCGGCCGTCAACAGCGCGATCCTCACGGCCTGCCCATCGATCCCTTCGATCCGATGGGCGAGCACCGCGGGAACCCTCGCCAGCCGCGCGCACGCCGCCGCGAGAGCACCCAGCCGATCAGGCGTCCGGCTGACCACGAGCCAGCGGTGCAGCACCGCAACGGCCCGAAGCGCGAGGACACGTCTCGGAACCGGCACGGTATGGCACAGCGTTCGTTCCGGCGTCCGGTCCAGGGTCGACCAGACTTGCTGACGGAGCTGCTCGAGTTCCGATGCTTCCCGCACCCACACCCCCTACCGGACAGCTCGTCCTCGCTGTCTGCCCTGTCCGAGCAGAGCATACGAGAACCCAGCGTGCCGAGGGAGGACCCTCAGGATGCCGCTGCGTACTCGGCCGGTGGTCGTTCCGTATCCCCGAGCAGCCGACCCGTGCTCACCAACCAATGAAGAAAGCGGAGGCGCGCGAGCTGC
>JANXBE010000014.1 GCA_025060175.1 Thermomicrobium sp.
AAGACGCGCCAGGTCGGGGACGAGCCGTTCCTCCTGCGGTGCCGACTGGAGGGGATGCACTGGGTCCTCGGCCTAGAGCCGACTCGCGAGGATGTCATCCTCCTGCAGGGAGACGTGGAACTTCAACCGGCCAGCATCGTCGACCCGTTCTATCCTCTGGCGTCGCTCGACGATGATGTGGTGATCCTCGATGCAGAGGGAGAGACCGCCCACCCGGTGCTGCCGCGGGACATAGTCTTGTTCCTTTTGCTGAGCCCACGAGACGGCGTGGAGGCCGACAGCATCGAGGTGGGGCTCCAGTATCTGCTGCTCGCGAAGGAGCGAGTTCTCGAAGGGTTCGACGATGTCTCGGTGGAGGGAGTCGCGCTCGAGGGTTGGCGAGCCTACTTGTTCACGGCCGAAGAGGACCACGCCCGCAGGCTCAGGGAGAAGTACGGGATCGACACGCGGCGTTCCGCGGAGCCGACATTGCACTTCGATGGTCGCCGTGTCGTCGGTGTCGCTGACCAGTATCGTGTGTTCGCGGATCCTCCAGTCGTGAACTGGTCAGGCGAGAATGCGGATGCGATCGTGCAGCTGATCATACGCAGGGAACGGCCAGCGGATGACCAGCCGTTCGTCTGGTCGTTTCCGGTCGATGGCCCTGGGTCGGCATTGCCGGCAGCGGTGCAGGAGGATCTGCGACGCATCGGCGCAGGACGGTTCTCGGTTCGGGCGTACGATGCGCAGCAGCGGCTAGTCGTGAGCGGCGACTTCCGGTTCGCGGCCGGATTGCGGGAGGTACGGATCGTCGAGCGATCGGTGGACCGCGTCAAAGTGGCGTTCGACCTCGAGGCTGGCTACATCATCGAGCCGTACGGGATGGATCTCGCGATGGAGCACGAGGAAGGGGCTGTCGTCTTCACGGTGCGCCCTGATCAACGACAGGCGCGTCGGGAGTTCTGGGACCTGGTCGAGTGGCGATTGATCGCACCGAGCCGGTGCTCGGTCCTCATCGGCGTCGACCTGGAGCGCGTCGTCTCGGCCTGTGGCGAGTCGGCGGATCCACCTGCTGCGGCAGACTGGGGTGTCGAACCGGTCCTGCTCACACGCGCCGACCTGCGCGCGGTGTCGCCGAAGAGACTGTGGGTTTGGGTACCGCAGACCTTACAGGGGCAGTTGGTACTCGAACTCCAGGCTGAGGACGGGCGCGTCGAGCGGATCCGGCGGTTTCGCCGTCGAAGGAAGCTGGTCGAGATACCGCTCAGAGAACTCGAGCATCTTCGCGAAGAACTCCCGGGACGATTCGCGATCGTGCTCCGTCCTACCGAGGAGTTGGTCTGGAGAATCGGCACGCTGCAGCTGATGGCTACATGTAGCCTCTGTGGGCGAGAATTCGAAAAGATAGAAACGATGTGGCATCATATACATGTATGTCATATTGCAGAATTATTCCAGGAAATAGATCCTCTGGAGTGGTTCGAGATATCTGGCAGACATCTACCCAAGACGGTATATCAATGTCGATATTGTGACAAGGGCTTTCCCGATGATGGGTACGACAATGCGAACACGTCGCTCCATCAGCACCAGCAGTCCGAGTGCGAGCGAGCGCGTCAGGATGCCGGTGATGGCCCGGTGCAGGATCGCTTCCGAATTCTCACTGTTGACCAACACGACCCGAGGGAGATCGCACGTGCTCTGGTCGGGGAGAGGTGGCGCTGTCGCCTGTGCGGAACCGAGGTGACTCGCGAGCAGCAGCGTGATCACTTGGTGGCATCGCATCGTGCGGAGTTAATCGACCTCTGTTGACCCGGGTGCCATAACGCAGGTCCGGTTCCGCGAGCCCGCGTGCCGACCAGATGACCCTCTGGACTACTCTCCGGATGAGCTTCCAGCCCCAGCCTCCGGCGCTGTCGGATTCGCCCCGTTGGAGTACATCCGTATACTGTCAAGTCATCGAGTCGGTCGTTTGCGTGTGGTCCAGTGCCACGCAACTGGGGAGTGTACCCGTGCAGTAGCCGTCGCGCGAGGACGTCGCCTGGTCGGCGCGCTGCATTCCGGTGCCCTACAGGTCGTGGGGGCGGCTGTCAGGAAGAGCTACAACGCGTTCGGCTATCGGTCGATAGCTCACGGAGAGTCGGTGTTGGGCTGCGTGTCCGACGAGCTCATCAGAGATTGGTCGAGGGTGCGTTCCCATGAGTTCTTTTGGCGTCTTCAGGTGGCTGTGTGAGACCGTTGCGACCCTGCTCCGTAGGATCTTTCGGTCTCCGCTCCGGTACGATCGGTTGCGGTGGACAGCCAACGATCTTTCGGTGGTCGATCACGATGCTACCCCTGTCGGGTCGATACCGTCGACTGTCGACGGGAGTCCTTCGGTTGTTTGGGACTTGGAGACTGCTTCCAGCTGCTCCGGCATCGGCGAGTTCATGGGCAGCGAAAACGAGAGCCATCGGGTCTTCGACGCAGCGCCTCCGACCTCGTCAACTGCTGAAGTGGCCATCCCACTACCGGCACCTAGGGCAGGGAATCGTGACCCGGGCTGGTCTGACCAGGGGCAGAGCAGCGTCCCGAGTCCGCGCTCGTCGGAGACCGGGCGAGAGGCGCGATGCCGTCGACCGCCGGAACTGCGAGGAGGCCGGTGGCATCGTGAAGTGACTGCAGCGTCCCGGCGGCCGGAACGCGTTCGACCAGAGTCGCCCGAGCAGCGGAACGAAGGGGTGCTGCTGAAATGTCGGCTCTTCGGTCAGCAGTGGCGACTGGGTCTGGAAGTGCCCGCTGACGGAATCGAGTGCTGGCAGAACGGCATGCGCTTGGCATCGGTGAGTCTCGTGGACTCGTTCATCACGCTCCAGACCGTCGGCGAGGTGACGCTGTTGTTTCCCACGGGAGAGCGCGTTGTCTACAGGATCGGTGCCGAGCCGTACATGCTCTTCCGCCTGCAGGAGATTTCCGAGGGAATCGCGGAGAGCCTCTTGTCGAACGGACGAGAGTATCTCCTGGTCGTTCCGCGGGATGCGACGATCAGCGGACCGCAGCGGCTCGACCCCGAGCCGCTCGAACTGGAAGGATGGGTCGCGTACCTGTTGGCTTTCGAACGCACTCAACCGGTGTCCGTAGTGTTTCGCGGTACGACACACCACCTGAGTACGGGGTCAGTCTTCCTCGATTTCATCGGACAGCGTGTTCCGGGCCTCTGCGAGCGTTACCGTGTCTTTCGGGAACCGCCCCGGTTACGACTGCTCGGTTTTCGTGCGACACCTGTCAAGATCGTCTTGCGCCTGGAGGGGAGACCGGAGCGACCTACGTGGACGAGAAGCTTCACGATGCATCGGAGCGAAGAAGCGATGCCGAGCGAGGTTCGGGAGGAGCTGCTAGCACTCGGTGCTGGACGATTCGCGGTGCGCTGTTACGATGCTGACGGCCAACTCCTCGGAAGCGATGACTTGCGATTGATCGTCGGTCTCCGACAGGTGAGGCGAGAGGCGCTCCCAGATGGTCGAGTGAAAGTGACGTTCGACTTGGAGTCCGGTTACAGCGCTCGGCCAGTGGAGCATCTACTCGAGGTAAACGAAGAGAGAGGACTACCGTGCTTTGTGATCCGCCCGGAGCAGCGTCAGTCGAGTCATGCACTGTGGGATCTCCTGCATTGGCGAGTGGTGGCTCCGAACGGTCACTCGGTCGTGATCGGCGTCGAGTTGGGACGCACGTTCTTCGTTCTCGATGACGGTGACAACGATGAACCGCCACCGAGCGAGCGATGGGGCTGCCAGCCACTCAGCCTTACCTTGAGCGATTGCCGAGCGACCTCGTCGAAAAGCCTCTGGATCTGGTTGCCTCCGCACTTCCGTCCGAGCATCCTAGAATTGGGATTCCACTGTGGACGAGGACTGGTTCATTGGCGGGTAGGCGCCAAGCGATCCCCAGCGCGGTTTCCGCTGCGCACGCTCAGTGGTTTGGTCGAGGAGGCGTGCGGGGAGTATGAACTGCGGTTGATCGGTGCTGACGGTCTATCGAGACGAGTCGCGCAGCTGGTGATTCGAGCCCAGTGCCGTTCGTGCCGAGCCGTCTTCGCCACGGAGGAAGAGGTTTTCGAACATATCGTAACAGAGCATCATTCCAGTATCTTCGTCGAGACACCAATCGAGGTAGCAGTCGAGATACAGTACATAGTACTATCAGATCGTGCATGTCAGTGTTTGTATTGCAATAAACTATTTTTGGATAGTGGCCTTGAAAGTGCTCAGTCTGGGGTCATCCGGCACCAGGAGACTGAATGCGGAGCCGCCCGACGAGAGGCCAAAGGCGGGCCGGTCCAGCTCAGCTTTCGCGTGCTGGAGCGAGGTGCGTTAGAGCGGATGATGGCTGCGCTGTACGGGCGGTGGTGGCGGTGCCGGGTCTGTGGAGCGGAGCTGCGTGAAGAAAACCAGCGAACGCATCTCCGGCAGAAACACCTCGGGGCTCTTGTCGGGTACGTGTGATGCTACGAGGAGGGTCGATGGAACGGGAACCGACGGTGATCCGGATCAGCGAGCGGCTGCTGCAAGCGTATCGGAGCTTTCTCCTGACTGAGTTCTGGTTTCGCGACCCAGAACTCCGTACGTCGTTCGCGGAGGCTCTGGCATCGCTCGATCTCGTACGTGAGCCGTACCTCGAACTCTCGCCTCCGTACCGGCGCGGTGCACGGCTGGATGCCGTACTCCAGGAACTCGTTGGAAGGAAGCCTGAACCTGCGTTTCTGACAGCTGTCCGTGGCGATCGCCCGCTCTACCTCCATCAGGAAGAGGCACTACGGCGGGTGTGGGAGGGGCACAACGTCGTGGTCGCGACGGGGACGGGAAGCGGCAAGACCGAGGCTTTTCTCCTTCCGATTCTGCTTCACCTGTGGCTGGAGCATGTGCGCGGCACGCTCGGTCCAGGGATTCGCGCGCTGATCCTCTATCCGATGAACGCCTTAGCGTTCGACCAACGGGAGCGACTAGCGGAGATCGCGCGCGTCCTCAAGGAACGGAACGCAACCTTTCGCTTCACCTTCGGGCAATACACCGGCGAGACGCCACAGGACGAGCGGGACGAGCAACGATCGGCCTCCGCCTGGGAGGAACGCCGCGAACCCCACACGATCCGTGACGGAGACCGCGTGGTCCATGGCGAGTTGGTCTACCGATCCGAGATGCGACGGACGCCACCGCATATCCTGATCACGAACTACTCGATGCTCGAGTACTTACTGATTCGCCCGTACGATAGTCCGTTCTTCGACGACGGGAGCGGTCGGACGTGGCGCTTCCTCGTCGTCGACGAGGCACATACCTATGCCGGAGTGCGCGGTCAAGAACTGGCGCTACTGTTGGCTCGCTTGAAGGAGCGGTTGCGCCAAGGTGGGAGCAGGGGAAGCTTCCAGTGTATCGCGACGAGCGCAACGCTTTTCAGTGGTCCGGACGCGCGGCGTGAAGCGGCGGAGTTCGCGAGCCGCTTGTTCGGGGAGCCGTTCTCGCCGGACGATGTGATTCTCGGCGAGCGGGAGCGTTTCCTCGATGCGGTCGCATCGTCGGATCGAGCATTCCAGGAGCAGGTGCGGCGTCTGGAAGAAGCCCTCGCGGACGGGCCGGTCTCGCTCCCGGAGGTCACTCGGCGAGTCTTCCCCGACGGCGACGATGGCGCGCGAGATCGGCTACTCCAACTGCTCGAGCAGCTCGCCGACCCGGAAAGATGGCCAGCGGGACCGCCGCTGGCGGCGCTGCGGTTCCACGTCTTCGTGCGGGGTCTCGAAGGGGCCTACGTTCGGTTCGTGCCACACAAATCGGTGACCCTGTTCAACGCGAGCGATCCGTCAGGAAAAGCATTCGAGCTCGCGCTGTGTCGCACCTGTGGGCAGCACTACCTCGTGGGAAACGTGAACCGGTCTTCGTTTGCGCCGGCGAACCGCGATTATGCCAGTCCTGGGTTCGCTATCCATTACCTCTTGCCGACGGAAAGCGAGAGTGAAGCGACGCATTCCTTGTGTCCCAAGTGTGGCAAGCTCGCGGCAGTGGGAACTCTCTGCTGCGTCGAGCGTGACCAGATGCTCCTCGTCCGCTACGACAAGGAGGCGCATGACTTCGAAAAGGGCGAACTTCGCTACTGCCTGGCGTGCGGATCACGGGCGTCCGACCCGGTCCGCGAGATCGTCTATGGCGGAGAATGGCCGCAGGCGGTCATCGCGACGACGCTCCTCGAGATGCTCCCACCGGAGAGACAGAAACTGTTGACGTTCGCTGACGGACGTCAGGACGCGGCGTATTTCGCGGTGCGGCTGGATCAATGGGCGCTAGAACAGGCCGTGCGGCGAGCGATCGTCAAGGTGTTGGAGCGTGCGTCCGACGAAGAGTGCCGAGAGGGTCTGTCGCTCCAGGATCTCTCCGACAGTCTCCGTGCTGGCTCGACGGAGGTGCTCGGAACGCCGTCGACCGCCTCGCCCCGCGAACGAAAGAAGCACGTCTGGGAAGCGATACTCAACGAGCTAGTCAATAGCGACGACAGTCGGTCGCTTGCGTCGGCAGGGCTCGCATTCTGGCGCCTCGCTTGCCCGTGGTTGCAGGACCTCCCAGAGGAACTCGCTCGCGCGCTCAGGCTCGATCGGGATCGAGCGATAGAGGTGTTGGAGACCCTTCTCCTAACACTGGTGCCTCACGCGGCCCTGGCAATCGAACTCTTGGACGAAGGATTGCGAAGTAGCGAACAGCTGACCCCCAAGTACGTCCGCATCGGCTCACCCGACGCGAAGAAGGAGTTCGTGAGCTGGGACGGAGTGGAGCAAGGTCGACCGAATCGCCGGGTCGAGTACCTGGTGCGGCTACTCAAGAGGACTACTGATCCTCGTGACGAGGTGCAGCTGCGGGCCGCGGCGAGCGATTGGTTGCGCCAGGCCTGGGACTGGCTCATCGAACGCCAACGGCAAGAACGGGAGCATCTCCTCGTTCTCGAGCAAGGAAAGGGTCGGCAGCTCGATCCGCGCTGGCTGCGACTGGTACCGTGGCGTCCCGAGCGGCCAGTGTACCGCTGTGACTGCTGCGGCCGCTCAGCTCCGCTGCTGGCCGGTGGAGTGTGTCCCCGCTATCGTTGCCCTGGGCATCTGGAACTCGTGGCGGATCCGTTCGGCGAGGAGAACTTCTATCGCACCGTCTATCGTCAGGCGAACGTGCCGAAACGGTTCCTTGTCGAGGAGCACACGGCGCAGCTGACCTCGGAGCAGGCGAGACAGTATCAGGTCCGCTTCAGCACGGGTGATCTCCACGTTCTGAGCTGCTCGACGACGTTCGAGCTCGGTGTCGATCTGGGCGACATCGATGCGGTCTTCTTACGCAACGTGCCGCCCGAGCCGTTCAACTACACCCAGCGGGCTGGTCGCGTCGGGCGGCGCCAGCGTCCGGGACTCGTCGTCACGTTTTGTCGGAATCGGCCGCACGATCTCTATCACTTCTTCGAACCAGGGCGCCTGCTCAGCGGACAGACCCGGACGCGTCTGCCGAGTGCACCGAGCGAGCGTGTCGTGCAACGGCACGTCAACGCCGTGGTCTTTTCTCGCTTTTTTCGAACTTTCGGTAAGCGATTCTCGCATGTCGAGGCCCTGCTCGGAGGTGATTGTGAGAGCCCGACACTGCTCCACGATTTGGGTGACTTCATCGCCATGCACGAGTCGGCACTCACCGAAGAGCTATGCGCTATCTTGGGCCGGAGCGAAGCGTCCTCGCAGGACTGGCTCGCGAACGTGACCGCGGACGACGGTGTCCTCTCCCGGGCGGTGGCGGAGGTTGGGGAGGACTATCGCACGGTGCGGTCATTCGAAGATGCAGCCTGGACCGAGAGGAAGTACCAGGACGCCCAGTGGGCCAAAGAGCGAGCGCAGACGATCGCGCGAGAGGACGTCCTCTCGTTTCTCTCGCGAAAAGCGGTCATCCCGAAGTACGGTTTCCCGGTCGACGTGGTCGAGCTGACGGTGCCTGACCAGAAGTGCGGCGTGGAGCTGAACCGTGACTTGCGGTTGGCGATCGGCGAGTATGCGCCAGGACAAGCGGTGATCGCGAACAAGCGGGAATTGCGTTCCGGAGGGCTGAAGACGGTCCCCGAGCGGGGACTGCCGCGGCGTCGCTATCGCCTGTGCCACAAACACGGAAGCTATGTCGAAGCCGAGTACGCTGCACCGGAGAGTGCACTCGTCCTCCCCTGTGGCTGCGAGGGTCTCTGGGGAGAGTACGTCCAGCCGATCTTCGGGTTCTTCGTCCCGCGGGATGGGGTCAAGCGAGCCTCGTCACGGGCTCGGCCGCCGCTCTTCGCGAGCTATTTCGTCGCTCATAGTGACGGATTCGCGACAGCGGCGGAGTTCGGTGATCCACCGTGTCTCCGAGTCTCGGCGGTGACGCGACGTCCCATCGTCGCCCTCGTCCAGGGATCGCATGGGAATGGATTTCACATCTGCTTCCGATGCGGGACAGCGATCGAGGACCGTCAGCGGCGGGGGGAGCACCGCGCTCGCGATGGTCGACCGTGCAGCGGACAGATCCTGCGCTGCGGACTGGGACACAGTTTCCTCACGGACGTGGTACGGCTCGACTTCCTGATCGCACCCGAGACGAAGGACATGGTGGCCCTGAGCCATGGGCTCGTGGCTGCGCTCGTGGCGGGGGTGAGTTCGGTCCTCGACGTGCCTCCGACGGAAGTCGGTGGCTCGCCGGTCTACGGCAGGACAGTGCCGGCGGTGGTACTGTTCGATGACGTTCCGGGTGGCGGGGGCGTGGTGGCCCGACTCGGCGAGCCGAGCGTCTTGCGGAAGGTTCTCGAGAGCGCGTACGAGCGAGTCGACGGTCGGTGCGGCTGCGGGCCCGACGGGAGCTGTTACGCCTGTCTCCGGACCTACCGCAACCAGTCGTTGCACGCCGAGCTCCGACGCGGTCTCGTGCGCACCTACCTCGACACCGTCCTGCGTGCGTGGACGCCACGCGGGTGAGCAGCGCCTGCCGGGCTCAGGTTCACGGGTGCCCTGCCCCGGCGGCTGCTGGGTGACACCGCTCGGTATAGGATAAGTCGGTCTACCGCTTGCCCCGACGGGCGGTGGCCGCGTCGACCGTCAGGCGAACGGCCTCCTCGGTGACCTCGGCGATCCATTCGGCAGGGACATGGAGCGGTTGGCCGCCGAACAGGCCCGGATCGACCGCGAGGCTGACGATTTCCCCATCGTCGTTGAGATGGACGTGCTCGACGCGACCGAGGCGCTCGCCGTCGCTCGCGATGACGGACGTGCCGCGGTCGATCCGAACAGCCTCCGCGGGAAGACTGCTCTCGACCGTGACCGCTGGGGTGGTCGGCGCCACAGAACTCGGCAGCGTCCCCCCGCTGGGATCGTAGGGGGCAGCGGCGAGATCGGGAATCGGCATGCCGCTCGTCGGGGTACTCCAGAGGAGCGGGATCGGCCCCAAGGCGCCGCTGGAGGGCCAGACATAGGGAAGGGTCGCAGCTTCTTCTCCGGTCAGGCGTACGAACTCCGCCTCGACGAACAAGGGGAGGTCATGCACGTGTGTCGCGTCCAGCGACAGCCACACGGTGCCGTCCGGAGCGACCGCGTCGATGAGTTGCCGGTCGACGATACGGTCTTCGGTGAGCAGAAAGCCCCGATGGACGATCACGGCACGGACTTCACGGGTCTCCGGGTCGAGCACCAGTTGGTCGACCGTGCCCACGCGCTTGCCATCCCGACTCATGACTGCTCGGCCCAGTTCGATGTGCATGGTGGTCCCCCTCGCCTGTCACCCGTCCGATCTCGAGGATAGCTGGGAGCAACCGAGGCGGGAAGGGGGCTGGGCGAACGAAAAGCACGGTTGCTGACGGCACGGAGCGGCTCGATGCCGATCCGTCGCGGTGAGTGGAGCGTCTGTCCAGGCCGGCGGACCGGGGTCGGAGGGTGACCAGTGGGCGCAGCAGCGCCGACTCCGGTGGAGGCGATGTGCGTTGGTTCGGATGCTCGGACGCGGTCTGGTGCGATCGTCCTGATCTGGCCGTGCTGACTCGTCCATGAAGACGAGCGCGTCGATACGGGAGCCCACGTGCCGCGTCCTGATGCTACGAGGCAGCGTGAGCGACCGCTCTAGGTACGCACTGGGCGCGATGAGGACGATCGATCAGCGCAGGAGGCAATGCACTGGAGCGTATCGCGACGCGCGTGCGACCGAACGGGTGCCGAGCGGCGATGGGCCGGCTGAATCGTGACGCTCCTCGGGTGACGGTCAGCGCTGATGGTAAGCGAGCTGACCGGTGTCAATCGGGAGCAAGGGATGCCGAAGGTAACGAGCGCGATGAATCGCGCCCCTACCGGGGAAAGGGCCGCTCGAAGCCTGCCGTGGCGGCCTGCCTGAGACGCGTGCGCTCCTGCGGAGGGTGGCGAGTCGGTGTCGAGTGACGAGCCATCTGGCAGTACGCGGTCAGTCCGACAGATCGTATCCCGATGGGGGCCGAGTCGCCAGCGGGAACACGAGCGGCCTGGCCGTTGTCCGCAGCGCGCTGGGACGTGCTCGAGATGCTGCGCGCCGGTCCAGTCGGCGGTGACGCGCTCGGGCGAGCGGACTGCGCGTGGGGCGCACACGATGCGCCGTGCGGGACGACCCCGGAGCGAAGAGCGCAGTGCCGTGGCGCCTGGCTGCCGAAGGCTGTCCAGTCGGTCGCGCCAGTCGGGAGCCGACGCGTTGCTGGCTCTCCGCTCGTTCGCGGGAGGGACCGTGCGTGCAGCGGTCAGTCGTGCGTCGCTGCTGCCGACGCGAGGCGTTCGGCAGCCGGTCTCACCGAGCGTCCGCCGCGGCGCGCGCTTTGGGCGTTCGCGTCGACGGGGCG
>JANXBE010000015.1 GCA_025060175.1 Thermomicrobium sp.
CTGAGGACGGCGCGTCCGAACGTGCCGATCTCGGCCTCGCGCGTGAGGACCCGACGAGAGCACGCTGCTGGTGTGGGTGGTGACTGCGACGACGACAGCAGTGGGACTGGATGCAGGCAACCCTCTCGCGATAGCCATGCGCGGTCGAGGAGCGGCTCTGCTGTCCTGTGGCTCTGCAACACCGATCGTCCTACCGCATGCGGAGACGCAGTGGACTGTTGTGCCCGTTGCACAATTCGGACGAGCTCCTTTGCACGCGTTGCCCGAGTCATCGGGTAGTCGTTTCGCTACCCTGCACGAAGAGAAGGGGGTGTGCGGAGATGGGCGGACGAGACCGACGCCGAACGCGCGAGCCACCGGAACGCACCGCGATCTCGTCAGTTCGTGCCCGTGGAGTGGTCGTTGGCTGCGCCGATGCAGCGAAGGGAGCTCGACGATGAGCGAGGGTGCGATCGCGTGGATGCTGATCTCGACTGCGCTCGTTCTCTTGATGACCCCCGCGCTGGGGTTCTTCTATGGCGGCCTCGTGCGATCGAAGAACGTTTTGAACACGTTGATGATGAGTTTCGCCGCCGTGGCCGTGGTGGGACTCGTTTGGGCCATCGTTGGGTATTCCCTTGCGTTTACTCCAGGGTGGCCGATCATCGGTGATCTGTCCTATGCCTTGTTGCGCGGGGTCGACCTGGGTGCGCAAGGACAAATCCCGCACGTCCTCTTCATGTGTTTCCAAGGAACCTTCGCGATCATCACGGCGGCACTGATCAGCGGGGCATTGGTCGAGCGGATGCGGTTCGGTCCCTATCTCGTTTTTCTCGCCGTGTGGGCCATCCTCATCTACGCTCCGGTGGCGCACTGGGTCTGGGGTGGAGGCTGGCTCGCGGATCTCGGAGCGCTCGACTTCGCCGGCGGGACGGTCGTGCACGTGAATGCGGGCATGGCAGCGGCCGTCGCGGCCCTCGTACTCGGACAACGGCGGGACTATGGGCGGCAAGCGATCCTTCCGCATCACATTCCGTTCACGCTGCTGGGAGCAGCGCTCCTGTGGCTCGGATGGTTCGGGTTCAACGCCGGGAGTGCACTCGCAGCCAACGAGTCGGCCGCGCTGGCGTTCGCGAACACGATGCTCGCCCCGATGGCGACGGCGCTCGTCTGGATGATCCTCGACTTCGTGCGGACCGGCAAGGCCACCGCCGTGGGCGTCGCGACAGCGATCGTCGTGGGCCTAGTCGCGATCACACCCGCGGCGGGATTCGTTGCACCCCTCTCCGCGATCGCACTCGGCGCGTTGGCGGCATTTCCCAGCTACTTCGCACTGGTTTGGCGTGTGCGCACTCGTCTGGACGACTCCTTGGATGTCCTGGCCGCGCACGGTGTCGGAGGTCTGACCGGTGCGATCCTGACCGGCGTGTTCGCGCAGGAGTCCTGGAACGGTGTGACCGATGGTCTCTTGTTCGGGAATCCGATGCAAGTCGTCGTGCAAGCAGTCGCTGTGTTGGCGGTCGCTGCATACACCGCGGTTGGAACCTTCGTCATTTTGCGAGTCATCGCGCTCTTCGCGGCACTCCGGGTGTCGGATCTTGCCGAACGCACGGGACTGGACGTGAGCGAACACGGGGAACAGGCCTACACGAGCGGCGAGGGTGCGGTGCTGTTGTTGCCGACCGCGCGTCAGGCGGAGCGGGCGACCCGCGCAGAGGCGAAGGTCGAGCGGGTTGGGGGGAGCGCATGAAGCTGATCGTCGCCATCATCCGACCCGAGAAGCTCAACGACGTGCTCGAGGCTCTCTTCCGAGCGGAGGTGCGCGGTCTCACCATCTCGGCAGCGCAGGGCCACGGCGGTGAGACCGAGCAGGTGGAGACGTACCGCGGCACCACCGTGAAGATGGAACTCGCCCCCAAGGTCAGACTGGATATCGGCGTGTCCGATCACTTCGTCGAACCGACCGTGCGGGCAATTCTCGAGGCGGCTCGCACTGGTCAGGTCGGGGACGGGAAGATCTTCGTTTTGCCGGTCGAGCGGGTCTATCGGATTCGGACCGGGGAACGCGATGAAGCGGCGGTCACTCCGGTCGCGTGACATGGCAGTCCGACCTATCCCCACCCACCAACCAGCCCGCGGAGGTTTCCCCGCGGGCTGGTTGCGGCATGGGATGGATGGGAGGTCAGTCTGCAACGGCTGGGGCCTCGACCGGTCGTTCGCGCACCCGCCGTGTCGGCCGCTCGTCGGCCGCCTCGATCGGTGGGTGGGGGACGACCTTCCAGAAGGCGCTGCGGAACTCCGGCCAGCGTTCCAGGATTTCGCGGGCACGCTGGCTTCCGGTCAAGGCGAGATGTTTGGTGATGAGGGATCGCAATCGTTCGTCGTCTTCCTCGCTCAGCTGTTCGAGTTGGACGTATTCGCGGTTGAGTCGGCTCGGGAAGACCCCGTCCGGATCGAAGACGTAGGCGAGACCGTTCGTCATACCCGCGGCGAAGTTACGCCCTGTGGGGCCGAGAACGACGACGACACCGCCGGTCATGTACTCGCAGCCGTGATCGCCGACTCCTTCGACGACGGCGACCGCCCCGGAGTTGCGCACGGCGAAACGCTCTCCGGCTTGACCCGCGACGAAGAGTTCGCCGCCGGTTGCCCCGTAGAGGACGGTGTTGCCGACGAGCACGTGCGGTCGAGTGGCATCGACTGGCGGCTCGGGCGAGCGCACGACGATCGTGCCACCACCCATCCCCTTGCCGACGTAGTCGTTGGCTTCACCGTTCAAGAGCAGGGTCAAGCCGTGCCAGCACCAAGCGCCGAAGCTCTGCCCGGCCTGGCCTGTCAGTTCGACGGTGATGAGGTCATCAGGGGCGCGCTCTCGACCGAAGTGCAATGCGAGTGCCCCTGCGAGTCGACCACCGACCGCGCGGTGGTGGTTGCGTACGGGAGTCGAGATGCGAACCGGCTCACGTCGTTCGAATGCCGGCCGTGCCTCCTCCAGCAACCATTCGTCCAGCGCTGGTCCGCTGAGGTCATGGAAGATGTTCCGTTCGTGAAGGCAACGCCGAGGCGCACTCGGATCGCTCGGCGCAGCCAACAGTGGACGGAGATCCAGCGTGGCGGCGGCTCCCTCGAGGCGGTCGAGCACGGTCAGCAGTTCGACCCGTCCGACGAGATCATCGAGCCGACGTGCCCCGAGCTGCGCCAAGTATTCCCGCACCTCTTCGGCCAAGAGCGTAAAGTAGTTGATCACATGTTCGGGAGTGCCGGTGAACCGCTTGCGCAGATCCTCGCGCTGCGTCGCGATGCCCGTCGGACAAGTATTGAGGTGACACTGGCGAGCCATGTCGCACCCGATCGCGACGAGCGCGGCAGACCCGAACCCGAACTCTTCGGCGCCGAGCAAGGTGGCGATGATGATATCGCGTGCTGTCTGTAGGCCACCGTCGGTGCGCAGACGCACGCGACTGCGCAAATCGTTCAGTACCAGCGTCTGCTGCGTTTCGGCTAGTCCGAGTTCCCACGGAACACCAGCGTACTTGATGGAGGAGAGCGGTGACGCACCAGTGCCACCGCTGTGGCCACTGATGAGAATGTAGTCGGCATGCGCCTTGGCGACACCAGCGGCGATCGTCCCGACCCCGGCTTCGGCGACCAGCTTGACACCGACGCGAGCACGCGGATTGACCATCTTGAGGTCGTAGATCAGCTGTGCGAGATCCTCGATGCTGTAGATGTCGTGGTGCGGTGGCGGCGAAATAAGCTGGATGCCCGGAATCGCGTGGCGGAAGCGGGCGATGAGTGCAGTGACCTTGTGCGCCGGAAGTTGGCCGCCTTCGCCTGGTTTCGAACCCTGGGCGATCTTGATCTCCAATTCATCGGCCCGCACGAGATATTCGGCGGTCACGCCGAAGCGAGCACTCGCCACCTGCTTGATCTTGTTGTGTGGAACGTCCGTCCCGGATTCGTAATACCAATCCGGATCTTCCCCTCCCTCACCACAGTTGGAGCGCGCGCCGATGCGGTTCATCGCGATCGCCAACGTGCGGTGCGCTTCCGGGGAGAGCGCGCCGAGCGACATCGCGGTCACAACGAAGCGCTTGCGGATCTCCTCGACCGGCTCGACCTCGTCCAGCGGAATCGGGCTCGTAGGACGAACCGTGAGGAGATCCCGCAACGCCATCGGACGTCGGTCTTGTACCAGCTGCACGTATTGGCGATACGCTGCCCGGTCTCCGGTTTGGGCGGCTTGCTGCAGCGCGCGGACATTGGTGGGACTGAAAGCATGATACTCACCGTCCTTGCGGAAGCGGACGACGCCCCAGTCCGGTAGTCGGTCCAGCTCGTTCGCGAAGGCGGCGGCATGGCGCTGGAGCACTCGTTCGGCGAGACCAGCGAGGTCCAGACCGCCCAGGCGCGATGGGGTGCCGGTGAAGAACCGGTCGACGACGTGGGAAGCGAGCCCGAGGATCTCGAACAACTGGGCACCTTGGTAACTGGCGAGCGTGGAGATGCCCATCTTCGACATGATCTTGAGAAGGCCATATTCCAGTTGCTTCACGTAGCGCTTGGCCAGGTCATCGCCATCGAGCTGTTCTGCGCCGCGACTCCCCGCGAAGCTCCGCGCGACGTGGAGGGCGAGGTAGGGATGCACTGCGGCTGCACCGTAACCGATCAGGACCGCGGCCTGGTGCACGTCCCAGACGTCGCCCGTGTCGCAGACGATCGAAGCACGCATGCGCCGGCCGACGCGGATCAAATGGTGGTGGACTGCACCGACGGCGAGGGGCATGGGGATCGGTGCGTGGGCAGCATCGACTCCCCGGTCACTCAAGATGAGAAGCGACGCGCCGTCGTCGATCGCTCGCTCGGCCGCGTGCAGCAGCGCATTGAGCGCTTGTTCGAGGCCAGTCGCACCGTCCGCGATCGGGAACACGGCGTGGAGTGTCCGCGCCTTCAACACCGGATGGTGCGCGAGCGCTGCCAGCTGGTGCTCGAGGAGGAAAGGACTGCTGAGGTGGAGCAGCCGGGCGTGGTCGGGTGTCTCGGTGAGGAGACTTGGCCGCGGACCGAGGTACACATCGAGGGACATGACCAGCTTCTCGCGGAGGGAATCGATCGGCGGATTGGTCACCTGCGCGAAGCGCTGCCGGAAGAAGTGCGCCAGGGGGCGTGGGAACTCGGAGAGAACGGCGAGCGGCGTGTCGTCACCCATCGACCAGAGCGGTTCCTTGCACTCGACCGCCATCGGGTGGACGACCAACCGCTGATCTTCAGCGGTGAAGCCGAAGGCTACCTGGCGCCGTAGCCAATCACGCTCGTCCGATTCGTACCCGTTTCCTCGGAGCGGACCGATACCCAGAGTGAGCCGGCGCTGGGTCAGCCACTCGCCGTACGGGCGCTGCTGTGCCAGAAGCGCCTTGATCTCCGCATTCCGATAAACGGTTCCGGTCTGGGTGTCGGCCACGAGCATCTGACCGGGACCCAAGCGACCGCGTTCGATCACCTGACGGGACGAGAGATCGATGACGCCCGTTTCGCTCGCCAAGACGACCAGTCCGTCGGCAGTGATGGAATACCGAGCTGGACGCAAGCCGTTGCGATCCAGGACTGCGCCAGCCACGCGGCCATCCGTGAATGCGATCGCTGCCGGACCATCCCAAGGCTCCATGAGCCCTGCATGGTAATCGAAGAACGCACGTACCTCAGGTGCGAGATCCAGCATCTGTTCCCATGCTTCCGGAATGAGCATGGCAACCGCGTGCACGATGTCACGACCGGAGAGTTCCAGAAGCTCGAGGACCTGGTCGAGGCTCATCGAATCCGAGCCTTCCGGGTCGATGAGCGGAAGGATCTCGACGAGCCGGTCGCCCCAGAGCGGCGAGGACAACTCCGGTTCCCGCGCACGCATCCAGTTCCGGTTGCCTTGGAGGGTATTGATCTCGCCGTTGTGCGCGATGCGACGGAACGGCTGCGCCAACTGCCAGGTTGGGAAGGTGTTGGTGCTGTACCGCTGGTGGAAGAGCGCGAGCGCGCTTTCCATGAGCGGGTCTTGCAGATCATGGTAGAACGCGGCCAGATCGCGTGCGACGAAGAGCCCCTTGTAGACGATGGTCCGGCAGGACAGGGAGGGCACGAAGAAGGCGCGGATGCCGAGTTCTTTGGCGGTGCGCTCGGCGCGACGACGTGCCACATAGAGGCGCCGCTCGAACTCCATCGTGTCGACACCGTTCGGGCGAGCGGCGATCACCTGTTCGATACGCGGCATCGTCTGGCGAGCTTGTTGGCCCAGGACCGCTGGGTCGACGGGAACCTGGCGCCACCAGACGTCGGGAATGTCCTGCTGGTGGAGCGCTGCCGTCAGTTCGGCCTTGCACCGGGCTGCTGCGGCGACATCATCGTGGGGAAGGAAGACGAGCCCGGCTGCCAGACGCTCGGGGTCAACGGTCGCTCCGAACAGCCGTGCGAGCTCTCGGACGAGGAGTTTCCGCGGCAGCTGGACCGTGATGCCCGCTCCGTCACCGGTCTTCGCGTCGGCCGAAACCGCGCCGCGGTGAGTCAGGTTCACGACCGCTTCCAAGGCGTAGCGGACGATCTCGTGGCTCGCCCTGCCATGCAAGTCAGCGACGAAACCCGTACCGCAGGCGTCATGCTCGTACTCCGGCCGATACAGGGGGAACCGCTGGAACTGTTCCTCGCTGCTTGGGTGCGCCATCGTCTCGCTGTCTCCTTCCTCTTCGTCGAGGTCGCCGCTCTCCGCCACCGAGAGCGCTCGTGCTCACGCTGGATCGACTGACGCTCGGACGACTGGGAACGTGTCACCCCCGGTCACGACCGCGGCCATCGCGAGCCGGGCGTCGGGGAGCGCGAACGCTCAGCGCGCCCTCGTCGAAGACCGCTGAGGCGTCGACTGCCTGATCACGCTGGAGATGAGGAAAAGAACCGAATGCAGTGCCGGATCGTGGGTTCGGACGAGCCAGTGCCGCCCCGTTGCAGCCATCGAGAGTCCCTCCTCCGTCGCACGCGCACCGTTGCGCGGGCTGCCTCCTCGAGGACCTCAGCCGCCTACTATAGCAGGTGGACTCGCCCACCGCAAGCCCCTGTGACGGTCTCTTTTGAGCCGTGAACGATGTCGCCAGTGCGGCGCGCAACGGGCGGTGGCGGTTCCGTTCACACCCGGTGCTCGTGTTCGGGGGGGGCGACGCGATCACTGGTGGCGAAGACTGCCGCTGGGGAGTAGCGGCCCGAGGGTGGTCGGTGACGGCGGGTGGTTCGCGAGACGGTGCTGCTGCCGTGCCCGGCGTGCACGGTGGCGGTTCATTGTCTGTCAGCTGGGGAGGAGCGGGGAGAGGACCCTGCGACGGGAGCTAGGAAACGAGCCGCTCGTGGTGTTCGTTGCGGTCCTCTGGAGGATTCCGGGTCAGGGTGCTCGGGACCGGCTCGTTCGGCGACAGCGGGCAGATGCTGCCAGGGGTATGGTTTAGCCAGACGGCGGCGCCGTTCCTTTCTGCCGTGGGCGGCTATCTCGCCTGTAGAGTCCGAGCGTTTGCGGCAGTCACCTGGACAGGAGTAGGATGCGAGCGATTCGGCGACGATGGCGAGAGTGGCCACGCGGTGGACAAGCGTGCTGACCGGCAGAGCGCCCTGCGCGCCGCTCGGCTGGGGCGATGCCGACCGGATGAAGGGCGAATCGTGCCGATCAGGTCGTGTTGTGCGCTCCCTTGTCGACTTCGCTCACCTATGAGAGACTGCATCTGTGCGGATCGGTGGTATTGCGCGCAACAGGAGCGAACCCACCGATGCGGCGCGATGACAGTCTGTCGTCCAGGCATGTTCGGGGGTAACGTATGAGCGAGGGCATCACGACGATCCACCCGGAGCCGCGCACGGCACCCGACTTCGAGGAAGAGGCCCTGAAGCACGTCTGGATCCATTCGGCCGAGTGGATTCGGTTGGCGGAAGAACGGGGATTCCGGGTCTTCGATCGTGCCTCCGGCAGCACGCTCGTCGATGTTTACGGTCGGCAGTACATCGACGGGCTCTCCGGGTTGTGGGTCGTCAATGTCGGTCACGGGCGTCGGGAAATCGCGGAGGTCATGGCCGAACAAGCGGCGAAAATCGCCTACGTTTCCTCAGCGAACCATACGACGGTGCCGACCGTCCGCTTGGCGCACGAGCTGGCTGTTCGCCTTCCCGGTGACCTCAATCGCGTCTTTTTCTGCTCCGGCGGATCGGAGGCGGTCGAGAGCGCGATCAAGATCGCCAAGCAAGTCCAGGCGATGCGTGGTTACCCCAAGCGTTACAAGATCATCGCGCGTCGGGGCAGTTATCACGGGATGACCTACGGCGCGATGACGCTCACGCAATCCCGGAACGAAAAGTTTTTTGGACCATTCATGTATGGTGTCTTTTACGTCCCCTCGCCGAACCGCTACCGCAACGACTTCGGCTTGGAGGGCGAAGAGGGCGACCTCATGTGTGCCAACTACGTCGAGCAGGAGATCGTCTATCAAGATCCGGAGACGGTCGCAGCGGTGATCGGCGAACCGATCTCGACCTCGAACGGCGTCCACATCCCCTCACCGAAATACTGGCAACGGCTTCGCGAGATCTGTGACAAGTACGGGGTTCTCCTGATCATGGACGAAGTCATCAATGGGTTCGGCCGTACCGGGCGGTTGTTCGCGACCGAACACTTCGGGGTCGTGCCGGATCTGATGACGATGGCCAAGGGGATCACCTCCGGCTATGCACCGATGGGGGCCGTGGCGGTGCGTGACAGCGTATTCGAGATTTTCCGGCAGCACAAGGAGATCCCGCTCGGGCACCTGTTGACCTTCGGCGGGCACGCCGTGGCCGCTGCAGCTGCGCTCAAGAACTTGGAGATCTTGGAACGTGAGGAACTCGTCCGGCACAGTGCGGAAAAGGGAGCGTATCTGTTGGAGCAGTTGAAGGGCTTGCTGCGTCATCCCACCGTGGGTGACGTCCGCGGTCTCGGACTGATGTGCGGGATCGAACTCGTGAAGAGCAAGACGACGAAAGAAAAGTGGCCTCGCAACAGCGCCTTCATCAAGGCGCTCGAGCGGCGCATGAACGAGAAAGGACTCTTGACGAGGGTCTGGGAGATCGTCCACGTGGCTCCGCCGCTCGTCGTCACGTACGAGGAACTGGATCGCATCGTCGCGATCATCGACGAGTCGTTGACCGAGACGGAGAACGAGTTCGCCAGCGAGATCTCCGAGTGACGAAGGCGTCAGGAAGTCAGGAGGCGCTCGAGCAGCGTGGCGAACCGCTCCGGCTCGAGCGCCTCATCGCGAACCAAGAAGACGAGACGACCCTCGCGATCGAGCACGTACGTCACGGCGGTATGCAGAACTTCGTACGAATTACCTGTCCCGCCGGACCGCTCAGCAGCGACAGC
>JANXBE010000016.1 GCA_025060175.1 Thermomicrobium sp.
ATGCTGACCGCCCCCTTCGGGACGCCAGCCTCGTCGAGCAACTCGGCGAAGGTGAGCATCGTCAACGGATCGCGACTCGGAGGCTTGAGGACGATCGTGTTGCCGGAGGCGAGCGCCGGTGCGATCTTGTGCAAGGCGAGATTGAGCGGGAAGTTGAACGGGGAAATCCCGGCGATCGGACCGATCGGGAAGCGCCGCGTGAAGCCGAAGCGCCCCTGGCTATAGGCCATCAGGTCGAGCGGGATCACTTCGCCACCGATCCGCTTCGCCTCTTCGGCTGCTGTCGTCAGCGTGAAGATACCCCGTTGCACCTCGACTCGTGCGTCGCGGATCGGCTTGCCCGCCTCTCGTGCGATCAGCTGCGCGAACTCGTCCTGCCGACGTCGCAGCCCATCGGCGAGACGCAGCAGGATCTCCGCCCGTTCGTAACTCTGGAGACGACGCGTGACCTCGAACGCCCGCTGCGCGGCGGTCACCGCATCCTCGAAGTCCTGGTCGCCAGCATTGAAGGTGATGCCGACGATCTCGTCGTTGTACGGGCTCCGGATCTCGAGCCGATTCGGTGAGGTTCGCCATGTACCAGCACAGTAGAACGGATACTCGCGTGCCATCTCGCCGCTCCTCCCCTACCGAGACGATCCGACCCGACGACCGACCAGGTCGCGACGGAGTCGAGGGATCGGTGGAACGCGCGCGCCCAGCCATCGTCTCCCGCGCGTTCAGCACTGGTTGGCGTCCGGATCCTGGGGGAGCGCCATCGTGACCGGATCGAGCACCTCATCGGCTTCCTCCGGCGAGAGCACACCCTCCTCGACGACGACGTCGCGAACCGTCTTGCCAGTCTCCCACGCTTTCTTGGCGATCTCAGCCGCCTTGAGATAGCCGATGCGAGGAGTCAGGATGGTCGCCAACGCGATGCTACCGTGCGCGAGTTCGGCGAGCCGCACCTCGTTGGCTCGGAGCCCTTCGATGCAACGAGTGCGGAAGACCTCCAATGCGTTGGTCAGGATATCGGTCGCCCACAGCAGGTTGTACACGATGAGGGGCGTCCACACGTTGAGATCCAGCTGCCCGGAAAGCACGCCGAGCGAGACTGCGTGGTCGTACCCCACCACTTGGAAGGCGACCATGTTGACCATCTCGGCGATCGACGGATTGACCTTCCCCGGCATGATCGACGAGCCGGGCTGCACTGGCGGCAGGATCAGTTCACCGAGCCCAGCCCGCGGTCCCGAGCCGAGCAGTCGGATATCGCTCGCGACGCGGATCACCTCCAGCGCAGCGTTGCGGATCGCACCGGAGAGATGGGCGAAATCGGCATGACTCTGCGTGATCTCGAAGGTATTCCGCGCTGGCCGCAGCGGGAACCCGGTGATCCGGCTCAGCTCCTCCGCGACCTGCGCACGATATCCCGGGAACGCGTTGATCCCGGTCCCCAGCGCGGTCGCCCCGAGATTGATTTCCGTCAATGCCAGCCGAGCCTCGGCGATTCGGTCGGCTGCCCGGCGCATCGCTGCGCCATAGCCTGTGAACTCGTCGCCGAGACGAACCGGCACGGCATCCTGGAGGTGCGTGCGGCCGGTCTTGGTCAGGTCACCGAACTCCTGGGCCTTTCGACAGAAGGCATCGGCCAAGTTGCGGAACGCCTCGACGAGCTTCGGCGTCGCGCGGAGCAGGGCCAGTCGTCCAGCTGTCGGGATGACGTCGTTCGAGGACTGCCCCAGGTTCACATGGTCGTTGGGATGGACCGGTCGATACTCGCCGCGTCGCCCACCCAGGAGTTCGTTCGCCCGGTTGGCGATGACCTCATTGGTGTTCATGTTGTGCGAGGTACCAGCACCGGCCTGATAGGGATCGACCACGAAGTGGTCGTGCCACTGCCCCTCGATGATCTCCTGCGCAGCCTGCTCGATCGCCTGCGCCTGTTCGCTCGTCAGGCGTCCAGCACGGTAATTGACCCGCGCGGCTGCCAACTTCACCTGAGCCGTCGCGACGATCAGGTCAGGATGCGGCCGCAATCCACTGATCGGGAAGTTACGCACCGCCCGCGCAGTCTGCGCTCCGTAGAGCGCCTCGGCGGGCACTTCGACCTCACCGAGCGAATCTCGTTCCACACGCACAGTCCGTACCGTCATCGCGCTCGCCTTTCCGTCCCCGTCCTCACCGCTCTGGTCCCAGACCACCGTCCGCTTCCCACCAACTCGGTCGTTGCGATCCGATCGCCGCGAGCTCCGTCTTCACGTAGATCAGGCCTTCTCGGTCGAGCACCGACTGCTCGTACTCGCCGCTCATCGTGATGGCGTCGACTGGGCAGACCTGGGCACAGAGGCCACAGAACATGCAGCGACCAGCGCGCAGGATGAACTCGCCCAGTTCTCGGTCTCCCTCCTCGGAGGGAACGACGTGCATCTCCAAGCAACTCGTCGGACAGATCCGCGCACAGAGGCCGCAGGCGACACAGAGCGCCTCACCCGTCTCCGGATCGGACCGCAAGGCTGGCAGGCCACGAAAACGCGGCGCTTGTTCCCGCTTCTGCTCCGGATACTGGATGGTTACCGGCCGCTGGAAGAAATGTCGCAGGGTCACCAGAAAGCCGCGGATGTCCTGGACGACCACGGTTCGCCTCCTCGTCGCGCGGCGTCATAGCGGATGGAAGCGGAGCTGCCCGGAGAGCGGCGGTGCGTCCACCCGCAACCAAGCCTCGCTGACCGCCAACCCGTTCCCCATCCAGACGGCCCAACCGCCACCGGGCACGTTTTCGCCGAGGCGGAGCACCTGGCGCGGGATCCTCGTACCCGGCTGCACCGGCCACGCCAGTGGCCCACGTTCGAGCCGCGGAAAGGCGATCCCTCGGTAGACCGGCACTGCCCGCACCAGCTCCTGGAAGACCTGCACCGCGTGCCGCCGCTGCCAGTGGTATCCCAGGCGCCGCGCGAGCTCCTGGACGATCTGCCAGCCCGGCCGTGCCTCGCCTGGTGGATCGACCGCTCGGCGCAACCGCTGGACCGAGCGGTCTGCGTTCGTCATCGTGCCGTCCTGTTCCATGAACATCACCACCGGCAGCACGACGTGGGCACGCTCGACGAACGGACTCGGGAAACAGTCCTCGACGATCAACACGTCCAACCGCTCGAGCGCTGCCAGCAAGCGCTCGTCGACCGGTGGCGCGAAGGGATGGCTCGCCGCAGCGAGATAGAGCGCACGCACCGCTCCCTGCTCGATCGCTGCCACGAGTTCCTCGAACGCCAGCCCTCGTCCCTCCGGGAGTTCGCAGGTCCCGGTTCCGTTCCCCCCCGTTTCGGCCCAGAGCGCTGCGAGTTCCGTTCGCGCAGCGGGATCGCCAGCCGAGCGATAGCCTGGCCACCACGCAGGGTGACACCCGACATCCAGTGCGCCCTGCGCATTCGCTGGCCCCCGGAAGGCGATCACCCCACCGCCCGCTCGACCGACGTTGCCGGTGAGCAGCGCGAGATCATTGATCCGCAACGCTGCAACGGTCACGTCGGCACCTCCGGCGTGGGCGAGCGTGTGCTGGATCTGGCTCGGTGGGAAGGG
Organism: Thermomicrobium sp.; assembly: GCA_025060175.1. Taxonomy (GTDB): domain Bacteria; phylum Chloroflexota; class Chloroflexia; order Thermomicrobiales; family Thermomicrobiaceae; genus Thermomicrobium. Next base: position 3,556 of record JANXBE010000016.1, read on the forward strand.
AGCGGCTCCGCTCCCCCGACCACCGGTCGCGTAGAGCACGGCCGCTCGCTCGAGCGCAGCGAGTTCGACACCAGCCGTCTCGGCAGCAGCGGCCGGATCGACCGCTTCGAGCGAGGCCAAGAACGCGTCCAACCCCGCTGCCTCCGGCACCGGCGTCGCCAACCCACGGTCGCGGATGATGCGGGCCATCGCCGCGAGCACCAGCGCCTCCGAACCGGGTCGGATGCGGAGCCAGACGTCGGCACGGCGGAAGAGCGGAAACTCATCGGGACTGACGACGACCAGCGTCGTCTCGCGATACTGCTTGGCCCAGGCGTGCCAGTAGCTCGCCACCGGCGCCGCTCGTCCGATGTTCGGCCCCACGACCAGAAGACAGGCCGTGTCGGTGAACACTTCTTGCATCGAGTTCGTGCTCGCGGGCAATCCGAACGAGGCAGTCAGCGCACCATCCACCGCGCGCTGGGCAGGAGTCGCGAGCCGCTCGACGTTAGGCGAGCCCATGACTTGGCGAGCGAACCGCTGCAGAACATACAGCTCCTCGTTCGTCCGATCCGGTGCAGCCAGGAGAGCGAAAGCGGGACCGTGGTACGGCCGCAAGAGCTCGGCAGCCCGATCCAGCGCCTCCGCGAGCGTCACCGGCACCAGCTCACCGCCCTGGCGGACGTAGGCGCGCTCCAAGCGGGCCGGGTGCTGCACCTGCTCGTAGCCCCACTTCCCGCGGACGCAGGTGTAGCCGTAGTTGACACCGCGCTCCCAGAGATGCGTCACGCGCCGCACGAGTCCACGGGTGTGCTCCACGTTGAGCGTGCAGCCGACGTCGCAGAAGCCACAGATCGTCTCCGTCGCATCGAGCTCCCATGGATGGTGCGCGAACCGTCGGTCGGTGAGAGCACCGACCGGACAGACCGCGATGCACATCCCACACGAGGTACAGGTCGTCTGCTCGAGATCGACATCCCACGCACTACCGATCTCCCCCTCGAGTCCGCGACGCAAGACCTCGATCGCGGTGACCCCGATCATCTCGTCGCAGACACGGGTACAGCGCGCACAGAGAATACAGCGCTCCCACTTGTAGTCGATGTACTGGCTGAGGTGTTTGTACGGTCGGGCCAACTTGGGACGTCGGAAGGGATTCTCATGGACATTGTGGTAATAGGTGTTATCCTGCAAATAACATTCACCGGACTTGTCACAGGTGGGGCAATCGAGCGCATGGTCGATCAGATAGAGCTGGAGCACGAACCGTCGGGCAGCCTCGCAGGCAGGCGACTTGGTCGCGATCTCCATGCCGTCCCGCACCTGCGCGGCACAGGACTCGACGAGTCCGCCGCGTCGACCCAAGATCTCCACCGTACAGATCCGGCACGAGCCCCAGGGGCGGAGGAGCGGCTGATAGCAGAGGTTCGGCACCTCGATGCCGACCATCCGGCACGCCTCCAAGATGGTCAATCCCTCGGGTACCGTGTACGGCTTTCCGTCGATCGTCACCGTGACGAGGCGGGTTTCGGTCGTGGCTGTCATGAGGAGCGTCCCCTTTCGGGAACCCACGTGCGCAGAGACTGCGGCCTTCGTCGGCCCGCACCAACCTGATCTTACCACGGACGCGCTCGCCCCCGGCTGGCCGTTCCGGAACGGATGCTATACTCGCCGCCGGGAGCAGGATGGAGGCGGCTGTGGAACTGGAGACGGTCATCGGGCTGGAGGTCCACGCCCAGCTCTTGACCAAATCGAAGATGTTCTGTGGTTGCTCGGCCGACTATGCAGGTGCTCCACCCAATACCCATACCTGCCCAGTGTGCCTCGGTCTTCCCGGCGCGCTCCCCGTCATCAATCGCCGAGCGGTCGAGATGACCGTCATGACCGGACTCGCCCTGGGCTGCCGCATCCCTCCCTACAGCAAGTTCGACCGCAAGAACTACATCTATCCGGACCTCCCGAAGGGCTATCAGATCTCGCAGTACGACCTGCCGCTCTGCGTCGACGGCGCGCTCGAGTTCCTCGTCGATGGTCAGCGCCGCCGCGTTCGCATTCGGCGTGTGCACCTGGAAGAGGACACGGCGCGTCTCGTGCATCGGACCGTAGGCAGCGAAAGCTATAGCTTGGTCGACATGAACCGGTCCGGGGTGCCGCTCATCGAAATCGTCACCGAACCGGATCTGCGCTCCCCGGAGGAAGCACGGCTCTTCCTGATGGCATTACGACAGGTCTTGCGTTACCTCGGAGTCTCCACCGGCAATATGGAAGAGGGTGCCTTCCGGTGTGACGCCAATATCTCCCAACGGACGCCGGACGGTCAGCAGCAGTGGCCGAAGAGCGAGATCAAGAATCTCAACAGCTTCCGCTCGGTCGAGCGTGCGCTCACCTACGAGGAAGCTCGCCAACGGGCTGCCATTCGACGCGGTGAGCGCCTCGTGCAGGAGACGCGCGGGTGGCTCGAAGATCGCGGCATCACGGTCACGCAACGGGCGAAGGAATACCCGGACGACTATCGCTACTTTCCTGAACCGGACCTGCCGCCGATCTTCTTGACTGAGGACGATCTCGCCCGCATCCGCGCGGCCATGCCGGAGCTCCCGCTGGCCCGCTGGGAGCGGTTACAGGCCGAGTACGGTCTCGGGCCGCAAGAGGCGATGCTCCTCACCGAAGAGCGAGCAGTCGCGGACTACTTCGAGGCATGTGTCGCTGGCGACCGTACGGTGGCACGCGAGGTCGCGAACTGGATCACCGGCGAGCTGTTCGCGCTGATGCGCGAGCGTGGCCGTAGCATCTCCGAGGTCGGGGTGCAACCACGCCAGCTGCGACAGCTCATCGACCTGGTTCGGCGTGGAACCATCAGTCTGCTCACCGCCAAGGAACTCTTGGTGACGGTCAGCGAGACGGGAACCGACCCGGAGACGCTGGTCGCCGAGCGCGGGTTAGCACAAGTCAGCGATGAAGCGCACCTGCGCGAGGTGGTCGAGCGCGTCGTCGCCGAACATCCGAAAGCAGTCGCTGACTACCGCAAGGGGAAGACGGCGGCCATCGGTTTCCTCCTCGGCCAGGTCAATCGGGCCCTCGGTGGACGCGCCAACCCAGCGGTCGCGCGACGGCTCTTGGAAGAAGTGCTCCACCAACCGGTCGAGTGACCCCGCTCGCCCCGTCCCCGAACGGCGGTGACACCACCCGTGCCGCGGGCCGCGAACACCGATGGCACGGGAACACCGGTTTTCGATCCGGCGTTGACGAGAGCCGTGGGGGCAGAGCATGGCGATCGCAGTACCGCAGCACAGTC
>JANXBE010000017.1 GCA_025060175.1 Thermomicrobium sp.
GCACTATCAGCGCATTCTGAACTACATCACGCCCGACTATGTGCATGTGATGGTGGACGGGCGGGTGGTGCGCTCTGGCGGACCCGAGCTGGCGCTGCAACTGGAGGAGCGGGGCTATGACTGGGTGCGCGGCGAGCTGGCGGGCGTGGCACAGGAGGGATAAACGATGGCACAGCATGAGGTATTGAAGATTGGTGAAGACTACATTCGCAAGTACGGCTTCTACGACACGATTCAGCCCGTGTTCCAGACGGGACGGGGGCTGAGCCGCCGCGTGGTGGAGCAGATTTCCTATGAGAAGGGCGAACCCAAGTGGATGCGCGACTTCCGCCTGCGTGCCTACGAGATTTTCATCAGCAAGCCGATGCCCACTTGGGGACCTGATCTGTCGGCACTGAACTTCGACGAGATCGTCTACTACATCAAGCCTACCGAGCGCCGCGGGCGCAGCTGGGACGAGGTGCCCGAGGATATCAAGCGCACCTTCGAACGCCTGGGCATTCCCGAATGGGAGCGCAAGTTCCTTGCAGGGGTCGGGGCGCAGTATGACTCGGAGGTGGTGTACCACAACCTTGCTCGTCAATGGGAGGAGAAGGGGGTTATTTTTGTGGACACCGACACGGCTGTGCGCGAGTATCCCGACCTGGTGCGAGAGTATTTCGGCACGGTCATTCCACCGCACGACAACAAGTTCGCTGCG
>JANXBE010000018.1:0-403 GCA_025060175.1 Thermomicrobium sp.
TTGGCGATGGAGACCTTCAAGAACTCTGAAATAGCCGTCTTCACGATGACGAGGAGGAAGAGTGGATCTGCTTCAAAGGACGAGAACCTCAACAGCGTCATAGACTCTGGCTTTAATTTGGCGGTCCTCGTTGGGAAAGGCTGGAGCCTACACGTGAAAGAAGTGTTGAAAACATCGTTGGAGGAAAATCTTTCAATCATCGTGGATAGCATAGAATATCTGCGTTCCCATGGCGTTGAAGTAATCTTCGATGCTGAGCACTTCTTCGACGGCTATAAGGATAATCCACAATATGCAATCCAAGTATTGAAAACCGCGGAAGAGGCCCATGCGAGGACCCTCGTGCTCGCTGATACCAATGGTGGATGTTTACCACACGAGGTCGCAGAGATAGTCAGTAAGA
>JANXBE010000018.1:413-641 GCA_025060175.1 Thermomicrobium sp.
CGATCGGTGTTCACATGCATAATGACTCTGGGAACGCCGTCGCTAATACGATAATGGCCGTGCTCTCCGGGTCAACCCACGTTCAGGTAACGGTTAACGGCATAGGTGAAAGGGCTGGAAACGCCGATCTATGCCAGGTTATTCCAAATCTAGAACTCAAGGTCGGAATAAGATCTCTGAAGACGGGTAGAGCCGCTCTTAGAAAATTAACAAAGTTATCTGAGCTTG
>JANXBE010000019.1 GCA_025060175.1 Thermomicrobium sp.
GAGTCCGGCTGTGTTGTTGTCGGCGCGATGCGAGTCGCCCGCTACCGAGCGGCGGTCGGTCGGGGCGAGCATCTCGCGGGAACGATCGCCACGCTGGACGTCGCCGGTCACTCGGTGCCGACGGGGTGAGAGGAACTCCTCCCGGCCTCCGGCAGGCTCGCCGCCGGCGCGAGGCTGTCCTCGAGTCCGATTGCTCGGGCACGGCCGGTCGAGCGTCGTCCCCATCGTTGCCCTGCAGGGTTACCCTGTGTTGGGCTCCGCGGTCAGCTCCCGTCGGACGATTTCGTAGAGGGCGATCGACCCAGCCACAGCGGCGTTGAGCGAGGTGACGCGGCCGAACATCGGGATCATCACCTGCACGTCGGCTCGCCGTACCAGAATCGGGGACAGGCCACGGCCTTCCGATCCGACCATGAGGAGGAGCGGCCGCGGGAGCGGGGCGACGAACAGGGGCTGCGCACGCTCTCCCGGTTCGAGCGCGATCGCCCAGTACCCGCCTTCGCGGAGCTCGTCGACGGCCCGAGCGAGATTCGTCACGACGGAGACCTGCAAGTGCTCGACGGCGCCGGCCGATGCGTTGACGACAG
>JANXBE010000001.1 GCA_025060175.1 Thermomicrobium sp.
GGGGGCGATTACGCCGCAGGTGGAGTTTGAGGCGGAGGTGTACGTGCTGTCGAAGGAGGAGGGGGGGCGGCACACGCCGGTCTTTGCGGGGTATCGGCCGCAGTTTTACATTCGGACGACGGACGTGACGGGGGAAGTAGCGGGGCTGCCGGCGGGGGTCGAGATGGTGATGCCGGGGGACAATGTGCGGCTGCGGGTGGTGCTGGACAAGCCGGTGGCGCTGGAGGAGGGGTCGCGGTTTGCGATCCGGGAAGGTGGACGGACGGTCGGCGCCGGCGTCGTCACCAAGATCGTGCGATGAGGTAGTCGACTGGCAAACGAGCTGGGAGCTGTGGTATCATGGCGAAGAAAGCGAAGGCCGACCGGATCATCATCACGCTGGAGTGCACGGTCTGCCGGGAACGGAACTACGTGACCGAGAAGAACCGTCGGAACGATCCGGGGCGGCTCGAGCTCCGCAAATACTGTCCGCGGTGTCGTCAGCACCAGACGCATCGCGAGACGCGCTGACGAGCGGTCGGCCGGGGCTGTACAGGGTCGTAGCTCAAGTGGCAGAGCAGCGGTCTCCAAAACCGCAGGTTGGGGGTTCGAGTCCCTCCGGCCCTGCCGAGTTTCCCGGTCGTTCACGAGCCCCGGCCGAATGTCCGGAGGGGTTGAGCCGGGCGGCTCGCCCCTTTTTCGCGTGAGGGTCGGCGCCGTGGCTGAGCGACGGGATGGAAGCATGACGACGAAAGCGCACAGTCCAGTCCGCGCCGGTGGGCAAGCCAAGGTCCAGGATCGTCCGGCGAAGCCGAAATCGGGTCGGCTTGCTGCCCTCCGTCGACTCATGGCTGACCTGCGAGCCGAATGGCGCAAGATCACCTGGCCCGATCGAGAAACGACGCGCAAGTTGACCTTGCTCGTGATCGGATTAGCGGCAGTGCTTGGGGCCATCCTTGGGGCGGTGGACGCGTTGTTCGTGCGGCTCTGGCAGCTTCTTGGGGGGTTGTGAAGACTATGCCGCGGTCACTTCGGGAACGCCTTGCACAGAAGCGCGGCGCAGTGCAAGAGGCAGAGCAGCCCGGGGAATGGTACGTGCTGCATACCTATTCGGGGTACGAGAACAAGGTCCGCCAGAATCTCCTGCACCGTGTGGAGACGATGGATGTCGCGGACAAGGTTTTCGAGGTCGTGATTCCCACGCAAGAGGAAATCGAGATTCGGGGCGGTCAGCGGCACACGGTGCAACGCAAGGTGTTCCCCGGGTATGTGCTCGTGCGCATGATTCTCGATGACGAATCATGGCACGTGGTCCGAAATACGCCGGGTGTGACGGGTTTCGTGGGCGTCGGCAACCGCCCGGTTCCACTGGATCGCGCGGAGGCGGAGGCGATCATCCGTGGCGCGAAGGTGGAGCAGCCCAAGGTGCGGATGACGTTGCTGCCGGGTGATGTGGTTCGTATCATCGATGGGCCGTTTACCGATTTCCGCGGTGTCGTCGACGAGGTCGACAACGAGAAGGGCAAGGTGCGTGTCCTGGTGTCCTTCTTCGGCCGGGAAACGCCAGTGACGCTCGATTTCCTGCAGGTCGAACGAGAAACGTAGTCCGACTGCGCCTATGTGGCGCCAGCGCAGGATGGCCTGATTCGCCCAGAAGCGGGAGGAACGAAACCGTGGCCAAAAAGGTCAAAGCGATCGTCAAACTGCAGTTGCCCGCCGGCAAGGCAACCCCGGCGCCCCCGGTCGGTCCCGCACTCGGGCAGCACGGTGTTCCCATCATGAACTTCGTCAAGGAGTACAACGAGAAGACTGCTCACCTTGCCGGACAGATCATCCCGGTCGTCGTCACCATCTACGAGGATCGTTCGTTCACCTTCGTGCTCAAGACCCCACCGGCGGCCGACCTCCTCCGGCGCGCCGCGGGGGTTGACAAGGGCGCGAACGATCCCAAGCGGCAGAAGGTCGGGCGTGTCACGCGCGAACAGATCCGCGAAATCGCGCAGTTGAAGTTGCCGGATCTGAACGCGCGGGATCTGGATGCAGCGATCCGCATGATCGAGGGGACCGCCCGGAGCATGGGCATCGAGGTCGTCGGCTGAGCGAATCGCGTGGGAGGAGCATCCGGCTCCGAGCGAACCACGAGGGGGCGAGTACGATGCCGAAGCATGGCAAGAAGTATCTGGAAGCGCTCAAACTGGTCGACGTGACCCGACGGTATCCGCCGCGGGAGGCGGTCGGGCTCGTCAAACAGGTCGCGCACGCCGCGTTCGACGAGAGCGTCGACCTGCACATCAAGTTGACGATCGATCCGCGTCAAGCTGACCAGAACGTGCGTGGTACGGTCACGTTGCCCCATGGCACTGGCCGCACTCCACGGGTGCTCGTGTTCGCGGTCGGTGAGGCGGCGCGCGTGGCCTCGGAAGCGGGTGCGGACTACGTGGGTGTCGATGATCTGATCCGGGAGATCGAGGGAGGCTGGCTCGAGTTCGACGCTGCGATCGCGATGGCCGATCAGATGGGGAAGGTCGGCCCGTTAGGCCGAATCTTGGGGCGCCGTGGCCTGATGCCCAATCCTCGGACGGGGACTGTCGTCCGCAATCCCGAGGATCTGCCAGCCGTGATTCGGGAGATCAAGGCTGGTCGTGTGGAGTTCCGCAACGACCGTACCGGCAACATCCACATCCGGATTGGGCGCAAGCGTTTCAACGAGCAACAGTTGCTTGAGAACTTGTATGTGGCGGTGGACGCGATCGCTCGTGCGCGACCAGCTGCCGTAAAAGGGCAGTTCTTTCGCTCGATGACGATCGCGCCGACCATGGGACCAGGCATTCCCTTGGACGTGGCGACGACACTCGAGGAGGCACGCTCGTTCGTCAAGTGATACACTCCGGGGTAAATCGATGCCGCGCCGATGACCGCTGGGGCGCGCAGCGCTTAATCATCCAGCCGAGGCGCGGGGTGGTAGTGTGACGGTCACCGAGAGGACCGCTGGACCCCCTGCGCATGCGCAGGGGGTTTTCGATGGAAGGAGGTGCTCGTGCCGACGCCTGAAAAGGCTCGTCAAATCGACGAGATCAGCGACATCCTGCGATCTGCGAGTGTCGCGATTCTTACCGACTACCGTGGACTCAACGTCGCTGATCTGACGACCTTTCGGCGACGCCTCCAGGAGCAGCAGGCGAATGTCCGGGTCGTGAAGAACACGCTGACGCGGATCGCGGCAGAGCGGGTCGGGAAGACCAACATCGTGTCCCTCCTCGAGGGACCGACAGCCCTGGTCCACTCGACCGGTGATCCGGTCGTCGCAGCGAAGTTGACGGTCGAGTTCGCTCGGCAGTCGCGTATCTTGACCGTCAAGGGAGCGTTGCTGGGAGATCAGTTGTTGAGCGCGGCTGACGTCGAGGCGCTCGCGACGCTACCGCCACGGGAAGAGCTCCTGGCGAAGGTCGTGGGTGGGCTCCAGGCGCCGCTCTATGGACTGGTCTCGGTTCTGAGTGGTCCGATCCGGGGCCTTCTCTATGTGCTCCAGGCTCGTGCTCGGCAGTTAGAGGGGCCGAGTTCAACGGAAGCAGCGTGAACGAGTGGTCGGTCTCGGTCGTGGTTGACAGGAGGAAGGGTGGAAATGGCGGTCGGACAGGAGAAGCTCGAGGAGATCATTCAAGCGATCGAGCAGATGACGGTACTGGAGTTGTCGCAGCTCGTCAAGGCGCTGGAGGAGCGCTTCGGTGTCACCGCGGCTCCCGTCGCCGTCGCTGCCGCGCCGGCGGCTGGGGCAGCACCGGCAGCTGCTCCGGCGGAAGAGGAGAAGACGGAATTCGACGTGATCCTGAGCGACGTGGGGCCGAATAAGATCCAGGTGATCAAGGTCGTACGCGAGCTGACGCAGCTCGGTCTGAAGGAAGCGAAGGATCTCGTGGAAGCGGCCCCGAAGCCGGTCAAGCAAGGCGTGCCGAAGGCTGAGGCAGAGTCGATCAAGGCCAAGCTGGAGGCGGTCGGAGCGAAGGTGGACATCAAATAGCTGGATGGGGCGGGCGTCAGGTCTGGAGCTGGCGCCCGCCCGTACCCTGTGCTATACTGCGGTCGAACTTCGGGGCGTGGCGCAGCCCGGTAGCGCACCGGTATGGGGTACCGGAGGTCGGAGGTTCAAATCCTCTCGCCCCGACTCTCGGGGCCGCACCTCGAGGTGCGGCTCTCCCTTTCCGAGGAATGACGACGGTGTCAGTCACAGGGTCGCCGATCCGTATTCTCATCGCTGACGATGAGCCGATCATCCGGCTCGATCTGCGCGAGCTCCTGACCTCGCTGGGGTATGACGTCGTCGGAGAGGCCGCCGACGGTCGTACCGCGGTTGAACTCGCGCGGAAACTCAAACCGGATCTCGTCATTCTCGATATCAAGATGCCGGAAGTAGACGGCATCGGCGCTGCCGAGACGCTCTATCGGGAACGATTGGCCCCGGTCGTTCTGCTCACGGCCTACAGCGAGCGGGAGCTGGTCGAGCGGGCGCGCCGCGCTGGTGTCGCGGGCTATCTCGTGAAGCCCTTCCGCGAGAGCGAGATCATGCCGGTCATCGAGCTCGCGCTGGCACGGTTCGGTGAACTCCAGCGGTTGGAACGGCAGGTAGTCGAACTGCAGGAGGCACTGGAGGCGCGCAAGTTGATCGAGCGTGCCAAGGGCGTGCTCATGCAGATGCACGGGCTGAGCGAGGCTGAGGCGTTTCAGCGCATGCGCCGTCTCAGCATGGATAGCCGAAAGTCGATGCGCGAAATCGCGGAGGCCATTCTCCTCGCGCAGCAGTTGGAGAGCGGCGGTCGACTCGGTGAGCCCCGCGCGTGAATTCCTCCCGTGCGGGGCGGTACGAGCCGGTGGTGCGCCGCGCCATTCCGGGCCGCGGCACGGAGCGGCGGTTCGAGGAGTGTATCGGCATCACCACCGGGCGTGACGGTGGCGTTTCGGCGCTTACGGTGTCGCAGTCGGTACGGGCGTCGCTGGCGTGCGCACGGTCACCTGAACGATCTCCGGTACGACGCGTTGGTACTGGACCCCGGCCGGTAGGGTGACGCGGACCGGCAATTGGTAGATCCCCGCGTCGGCGTTCTCGAGGTCGACGAAGACGAGGATGTCACTGGGCTGGAGCTGCTGCAGGACAGCGCTGGAGCCGCTGATCTCCAGCTCGACCGTCGCGGGAGAGAGTTCCACGACCGTGCCAGGGCGAATGTTCAACGCAGTCACGGGAATACCCTGGAGTGTTCTGGTCTCTTCCGTCCGTCGTATCTGTACCGAGACGTTGACCGTCTTTGGATCGACGGTGACTCCCGCAGGCAGGCGGCTCGTGTCGAGAGGAACGTCCCAGAGGATTCGTGGCTCGCTCCAGCCTGAGACGTCGATCGGCGTGGTAGTCAGGTACGGGATCGCCGCGAGAGCGGATTCCGGTCCTTCGACAACGACCTCGTCGGTCGGGAAAACGGTCGGTGGGCCTGCCAGCTCATAACCGGGCGCGAGGCGGTCTGCCCCGACCACGGTAGGGATGACGCGACGCACCTGACCGCGTACACGGAGGTCGACGGCAACGGTTGCGGTCGAGGGTTCGATCACGATGCCTGGGACGACGATGCCGTTGCTATCCACCGGGACGAGAGAGACCGTGTCCTGAAAACTTTCGTTCCGACCGGACACCTCGACGGGTGCGGTGACCCGTGCCACCGCTTCGACGCGTCGTTCTGGTCCGCGGATAACGACCGTGGAAGGGTCGGCGCGGGTCGAAAGCACGTGCACGTTCGGCGGCAGGTCAGTGGGTAGGACGACCACAACCGGTACACCGGAGCGCTCGACTCGACGGTCGACCTGTATCGTCACGTCGGGTGGGATCACCTCGAGGGTACGGAGACGGCTCGGGAGCCGGATACGGACACGGCGCGTGTAGATACCCGGTGCCTCGACATCGTGCAGGTCGACTGTCGCTTGGATGGCTCCGCTCTCCAAAGCCTGGACGCGGCTCTGTGCTCCTTGGATGCGCACCGTAACAGTGGGAAGATCACTCACAATAACGAGATCATCAGGCAGGTCCTGGGGAATGACAGGGATGTTGGAGATCGTTCGCTGCACTTCTGGATCATTGCTGGCCTCGACCCAGGCCCACAGACCGAAGGCGAGGACGAGCGCGATCACGAAGCGAGCGACGTTCTCCCGTCGCAACGCTGGCTTCAGGTTATCCCAACCGTGACGCAGAAGCTCGCGCGTCCTCACGAGTCGAGCCACTCGCTGACTCCTTCATAGCCGGAGCGTCGGTCGGTTCCTCGCGGAAGGAGCGACTCAGGACCGACGAAAAGCGTCGGCGGGTCGTTTCGTCCAGATGCAGCAAGACGCGCAGTGTCCGACGGAGTCGTTCCGCATCCATGTTGCGATACAGACGGCCATTGACTGCCAGGGAAATCTGGCCGGTTTCCTCGGAGACGATGATCGCCACGGCATCCGATTCTTCCGTGATGCCGACACCGGCGCGGTGGCGGGTGCCCAGTTGCACGTCAGAGAGATTCTCGCTCAGCGGCAAGACACACCCCGCGGCCAGGATCCGATTGCCGCGGATGATGACTGCCCCGTCGTGCAGCGGCGAGTTCGGGAAGAAGATGTTGACGAGAAGCTGTTGCGTCAGCGTGGCGTCGAGCGGGATCCCCCGGTCGGCATAGTCCTGGAGCCCAGTTTCCCGTTCGATGACGATGAGCGCTCCGTACCGGAAACGGGCGAGCTGGGTGACCGCACGCGTCACTTCCTCGATCGTCTCCTCGGTCTGTGGCTCGTGGCCGCTCAAGGGCGTCCGCAACCACGCGCTGGTGTGCCCCAACCGTTCGAGAGCTCGACGCAACTCGGGTTGGAACACGACCGGTATGGCGATAATGAGGGCAGGGAGCGCTTGGCTCAACAGCCAGTTGAGTGCTTGCAGCTGGAGGAGATTGGCTGCGCCGACGACCGCCACGATCAGAATCACGAGGCCGCGAACCAGTTGTGCCGCTCGTGTCCCCTGGATTACCCAGAGAAGCCAGTAGAAAATCAGTGCGACGGACAGAATGTCCACCACCGCCCGCAGGTCGATGCGGGTGAAGATCCAGGGCAGGTTCGCCATCACGATTCGTCCCTGCGACTCGCCACGCCTGCGTGCCGTGCGAATTCTACCATCCCTTCTCGTTCCGGGAACGCGGCGCTGGACTCGTGCCGCACGGTCTCCTAGTCAGATGCCGACTACGGCACCGTCTCTGTCCGGGCTGTGAGACGGCGATGGAGCGCCCGGAGATCCTCGAGCTGCGCGCGGGCTGCCGCATCGGCGGGGTCGAGGGCCGCGAGTTGTTCGGCCGCCACGAGCGCTTCGTCCAGGCGACGCGCCTGTAATGCGGTCTGGATCGCTGTCCACAGCTGGTGTCGAGCGCGATCCGGTTGACCAGCACGCAGGAGAGCGGTCGCGGCGGCGATATGGCGGGCCGGGTTCGTCGGATCGGTCTCAGCCAGCATTTCGGCAACGAGCGCGAGACGGGTGCGATCATCGGCGAGTTCAGCCAGAGCGGCGGCCCGTTCGAGCAGCATGCGCTCCGCTGCTCGATCTCCGCGGCTCGCTGCTCGTTGGGCCGTCGCGAGGAGCGTATCGATCGCTCTGGTCGGTTGTCCAGCTCGGGTGTCCGTCGTGACCAGGAACTCGAGCGCTTCCCGGTCGTGAGGATCCAGTTGGACCAGTGCCCGCAGCGTCCGGAGTAACCCTGGGCGGTCGTTGCGGAGGCGGCACAGCTGCGCTGCGAGCCGCGCGACTTGGATCGCCGCCCTGGTGTGGCCCACGAGGTCCAATCGGTGTGCCAATTCGAGGAGTTCCGGCAGCGTCGGTTGAAGCGCATGAAGCAGCGAGAGGGCTCGTTGGGACAACCGTTCACTGCTGACACAGAGTGCGTACTCGACGATCGAGAGGGGTTCGATGGTCGGGAGCAACGCACGAGCGACCTCGGTGGACTTCTCGGCGGCCGCGATCGACGCGAACAGTTCAAGGAGTAGGGTCTCGATTTCTGGCGTGACGGAGGTCGGCGGAATCCATCGGACGGCGAGCAGCGCGACGAGGTGACGTTCGACCGGTGAATGCGGCGTTGGGACAGACAACAAGTGTTGCGCGAGTGGCGCGAGATCGACGGAATCGTCCCCGACGAGGAGCGCGAGCAGGAGCGTGCGGGGCGATGGCTTGTGGAGATACTCGGTCGCGGCGAGACTCTTGAGGTGGCGAACTTCGCTCGGTTCGATCGCGTTTCGGCGGAGGGGCTCGAGCACAGCGTGGAGCATGCTCCAGCAGAGCGGCTCCGGAGCAGCTGCGGCGAGCTTGAGCGCGGTCGCTCGCTGCCAGGGCGTTGGCAATTCGCTGCTCGGTGGAGGAGCGGTCAGCAGGTGATGCAGAAGTCCTTCGTCGGGAGTTTCGAGCGCGAGTGTGGCGAGACACCACCAAGACTCCGGTTCGAGCGGAAAGCGCGCGAACCACTCGGCGGCGAGCTCGCGCGCGACTGCGCGTGCACCGTTCTCGGCTAGCCGGTGCACAACGAGAGGCAGAAACGCGCGTCGCACTGGCGCTAGCCCGGCGAGGAGGCGCTGGCCGAGGTCGGGTAGGGAGTCGAGGTCAGGATCGAGGAGCCACGAGAGGGCACTCGATTCGGTCGGGCCGCTCCAATTCGGTTCCAACGCGTTCCGCCGTTGGATCGATCGCCAGAGGAGCCGGGCCTGCTGCGGGCGGTCTTGCAGCAGATTGAACAGGGCGAGCGCGAGATATGGAGCGGGAAAGTCGGGTGTCGTGGCGATCGCCTCCAGGAGTCCATCGAGCACGCATCCCCATGCACCGCGTCGAGCCCATAGAGGGAGGCGGTCGAGTGTTGGTAGAGACAGATGCTCGAGTTCCCAGTACCGGAGAATGGCTGCTTTCGTCGCCGACACCATGCGTGCGTCCTATCGCTCGCGGCCAAGTCGAGGGACGCTCACCCGCCCGGCGTTGCGGTCCCTACTGACAAAGAACGGCAGACGAGTGACGGAGTTGGAGTCCCATCACTGCGGTAGTCGGGAGCGACGCAAACGGTAGTCTCCGGCTCGAATGAAGACGGCGCGACAGATCGCGCGGTCACACAACCGCGATCGGATGCGCTCGTCCAGATCGTCGAGGTCGCGGTTCGTGGTGATGACCGTCGGCTTACGCTGATTGTATCGGTAGTTGATGATCTGGAAGAGCTTCTCGGTCGCCCACGGTGTGGTGTGTTCGGTCCCGAGATCGTCGAGGACGAGTAATCCGGCGTTCCGGACTTGTTCGAACCGGGTGTCGTAGCTCTCGCTCCGGTCTGGTGCGAAGGTCGCGCGGAGATAGTCGAGGAGATCGGGAACGACGGTGAAGAGCGGTAGCAGACGCTGATGGTGCAGGACATAGTTTGCGATCGCGGCAGCCAGGTGCGTCTTGCCGCACCCGAATCCACCCATCAGGAGCAGCCAGCCGTCGGGGTTGCGTGCGTACTCGAGAGCGATCCGATACGCATCGCCGACTCCAGGTACCGAAGGATCGAAGCTTTCGAAGGTCCAATCTTCGAGTTGCTCGAGGCCACTCAGCTCGAGGTATTGGCGAAGGAGCTTCGACTCGCGCTCGCGGATCTTGCACTCGCAGGGGATGATACGTCCGAAATTGGGATGACCGACCGGGACGTCCAACCGGAGGTAGCCAGCGCCGCGACAAATTGGGCAGCCGTCTTGGGTCCCTGGGGCGAGGGATGCCCCTGCCGAGGAGTCATTCTGGGTCGTTGAAGAGCGGGGCGTATTTACCCCGGAGGTATTTCTCCGGATCGAGTTGACGAGCGCGTTGATCTCGCGAATGGGCTTCATCGTGCCGCCCTTCGGTCGCCCATCGTTCGAGGATCCGCTGGATATAGCGCCAGTTGCGGCGTCCGTAGTGTACCGCTTCGGTGATGGCTGCCTCAACCCAGGAGGCGGGAAACTGTTCCAACGCGTCGGCCAGCTGCTCGGCGATCAACGGCGTCAAGGGGCCGATATTCTGTTCATAGAGTGCGAACGCATTCGGCCGTTCGACGGTGACGCGCTCGACCGCCCCCTGGCGAGTGGGCAACAAGGAGACGGGAGCGCGACGAGCGAGCGCGATCGTTTCCGGCGTCGCGAGTGCGACCCAGTCGGTCGTCGTCCCGCGCTGGTTCGTCGTTCGGAGTAGCACGAGGAATCCGCGAGCGACTGCCACGTTGACGGCACGGAGGAGTTCCGATTCCGGGTCACGGTCCGTGCCACGAGGCCGTAGAGCCCGTCGTAGTCCAGGGTCAGCGGACAGTGTCGCCAACGGAACCGCTGACGCACCGGCGCGTGCCGTGAGACGAGCGACCGTCAACACGACTTTGACCGTGTCGAGGTCGTGTGCCGCGGTCACCAAGCGATCTGCCAGCTCGACCGGGAGACAGTACGAACTTTCCGACAGCAGCTTGGCATCCATCCTGTCGCTCCCGCTCAGGTCCCCGGCTCTCGATAGAGTTCGAGGTCGGCGAAACGCGCCGTGCGCTCGAAGAAGCGAAGGTGAACCGTATCGGTCGGACCGTTCCGATGCTTGGCGACGATGATCTCGGCGATCCCGCGGCGATCGGTGTCCGGATTGTAGATCTCATCGCGATAGATGAAGATGACGACATCGGCGTCCTGCTCGAGGCTTCCGCTCTCCCGGAGATCACTCAGGAGGGGCCGATGATCGGTGCGCGTTTCGACAGCGCGCGATAGTTGGGAGAGGGCCAGAACCGGGACGTTGAGTTCGCGTGCCAGTGCCTTGAGTCCACGAGAGATTTCGGAAATCTCTTGGACACGATTTTCGGCACGACGAGCATGCATGAGTTGCAAATAGTCCACGATGACGAGGTCGAGTCCATGCTCCGCCATGAGTCGTCGGGCCTTGCTCCGAAGCTCCATAACGCTGATGCCTGGCGTATCGTCGATGAAGATCTTCGCCTCAGCGAGGCGACCGAAGGCACGGGAGATCGCGTCCCACTCGTGTTCCTCGATGTAGCCCAGCCGTAACCGGTGTGTATCGATCCCGGTTTCCATGGCCAGCAGTCGTTGTACGAGCTGTTCGGCCGACATCTCGAGGCTGAAGAGCCCGACGACCTTCCCTGCCTTGACCGCAGCATGGTGGGCGATGCTCAACTGAAACGATGTCTTCCCGACCGAGGGTCGGGCTGCCAGGATGATGAGATCGGAACGCTGCAGCCCCCCGGTGAGCTTGTCGAGGTCAGCGAAGCCGGTCGGGACACCGATCACCTCGCCGCGATGGTGCTGAATGTAATCAAGCTTTTCGAAGAATTGCTCCAAGACCTGACCGACCGAAACGAAGTCGCGGCTCGCGCGGCGCTGGGACACATCGAAGACGAGCCGCTCCGCTCGTTCGATCGCCTCGTCCGCATCGATGCGCTCGTCGAAGCCCAGACGCACGATCTCCGTGCCAGCGCCGATGAGACGCCGCAGTGTCGCCGTGCGCTCGACGATCCGCGCGTAATACTCGACATGGACAGCACTCGGCACGACGCTCAGCAGCTCGGTGAGGTAGGCCACACCGCCGGCGTCCTCGAGTCGGCCAGTTCGTTCGAGCTCGTCGACGACGGTGACGAAATCGGCCGGCACGCGACGGTTATACAGATCGAGGAGCGCTTCGTAGATGATGCTGTGACTACCCCGGAAGAAATCGTCGGGACGCAAAAAGGACGCGACGCGAATGATCGCATCGCGGTCGATCAGGAGACTGCCCAGCACGGCTTGCTCGGCCTCGATGTTGTGGGGCGGTAACCGTTCCGTCGCCTCAGCAGCCGTGCTTGCCATGGTGTCCCCCGCTCACTGGCTCTGCTCGGACGATTCCTCCGGCACGACCTCGACGATGACCGTGGGGCGAAGACGACCGACGAGATGGATGGAGACGCGGTGCTCGCCGAGCGAACGGATCGGGTCCGTGAGTTCGACGGCCCGCCGATCGATCTCGTGTCCCACGAGCCGGCTAACCCGTTCGGCAATATCACGTGCAGTGATCGATCCGTAGAGACGTCCGCTCTCCCCGACTCGCGCTGGAATCACCACGCGCAGCCCCTCGAGGCGCTGCGCCAGGTCACGCAGGGCTCGCTCCGCCTTCTCGACTTTCCGGCGCTGCGCCGCGAGCCGTGCCTCTGCGACCGCTACACGCTCCGGCGTGGCCGGTTCCGCGAGCCGCCGCGGGATCAAATAGTTGCGTGCGAAACCGTCCGAAACCTCGTGGACCGTCCCGGCTTGCCCGACGTTGGGGACATCGCGGAGCAGAACGACCTTCATCGCCTCTCTCCCGTTTCTGGCTCTCGAGCCCAGGGGTGTTCGTACACCCAAGAGACTACCCAGTCAACTATACCGAGCAGCTGACGAGGATCGCAATTTTGCCTGTTTGGCAGTGACGGCGGGTTGTCCTCGAGTGGTATGGCGCAGCGCGCGATCGTTACTGGACAGGGCCACTTCGAGGCGCAGACCGTCGTCGGTTGTGGAAGTCGTGCGGTCGGCAGACGTCGATCGCGACGGTGGAGAGCGGAAGTCGGGCAGGGGGGGATGTCCCGTACTGTGGTCCACAAAGCGGACGCCGGTTTCTCTCGACCGCGACCCGAGGAGCGCCGCCACGGGAGCCAATCGTCGGTCGACGATGGCTGCCACGCCTCAGCCGTCCTTTGGCCGATCGCCGACTCGCTCGCAGCTGCGTTCCGAGGGTGCGGAGGCGGAACTCGGCTCCCGTCCGGGAACGAGGCGGATCGGCCAGATCGTTGTCACATGACGATCAGTTATGGTATAATTGTCGTCCTTCGCGGGGAAAGGCGGTGCAATCGCGGGTGGAAAGGAGTGTACCCATCGTCGGGAAAGTCCTTCGACTCACGGAGCATGCGGTCGAGCGTTGTGCACAACGTGCGATCCGGATCGAACACCTCGAGTTCGCCATCGAGCATGGGCGGGTCTTTCAGGGACCAGAGTGTTTCGTGGTGTTCTTCGGCAAGCACGAAGTCAAGCGCCACCGGTGGCTCGGCAGTTGGGTCGAGCATCTCGATGGGCTCACGATCATTCTGCAGAAGGACGCTGGCTCGGTACTGACCGCCTACAAGAATCGGGGCGGTCCGCGACGAGCAGGGCGTAAGCGCGACGCGCTGCTCGCGGACGCGGCGTAGCAGAGCGGCGACGATCGGCATCGTCGGTTGCACCGCTCCCTTTCCCCGCTCGTCATTCCGCTTCGGACAACAGGCGCCGGACGACCTCGTAAAGAGCGATCGAGCCGGCGACTGCGGCGTTGAGCGAGGTGACGCGGCCGAACATCGGAATCATCACGCGGACATCGGCGCGTTGGAGGAGCACCGGCGAGAGTCCCCGCCCCTCGGACCCGACGAGTAAGGCGAGGGGAAGCGGGAGCGGCGCTGCGAACAGCGATTGTGCTTGCGCTCCTGCTTCCAATGCGATGATCCAAAAGCCACGTTCGCGGAGATCGTCCACGGCTCGCCCGAGGTTGGTCACGAGTGCGACCCGCACATGCTCGACCGCTCCGGCCGACGCGTTGACGACTGCGGGGCTGATCGGGGCTGCGCGTCTCTCCGGAAGAATCACCCCCTGAACTCCGACCGCCTCGGCTGTTCGCAAGAGCGTCGCGATGTTTTGCGGGTCTTGCACGTGATCGAGTACGAGGACGATGCTGGTGGGATCGGTGACGCACACGTCGTCCAGTGGCACGTACGGATAGGGACTCGTCTCCAGAACGACACCCTGGTGGTTGACCGGACCGACGATGCGATCGAGTTCGGCGCGGGACACCACCTGCACCGGCACGCCGCGTGCCCGTGCCTGGTCGATCAACGTGGCGATGCGTGACTGACTCTCGAGGCCAGCGGCAACGAGCATCCGCCGATGACGTCGTCGACCGCGCAGGGCCTCCGCGACGGCATTGCGTCCATAGAGGAATTCGCTGACTCGTCCCGGTTGCAGCCGCCTCATGCCCAGTGCCAGGTCGTCCCGGACGGTGTGTCCTCGACCACCACGCCGAGTTCGTTCAGGCGACTGCGGATGAGGTCGGCCAATGGCCACTGCTTGTCGGCGCGCAGACGGTCACGCACGTCGAGGAGAAGTTCGACGAACGGTTCGGCTGCGTGCTGGTGCGATGGATGGTCATCGAACCGGAAGCCGAGGACGCTCGCGAGCTCGCGAAGCGTCGCTTGCGCATACCGGATCGCGACGAGCGACTCCTCGGCGGCACGGGCGCGGTTAATGGCACGGGCCAGTTCGAAGAGTCGCGCCAGGGCTGCGGGCGTATTGAAGTCGTCGTCCATCGTGTCACGGAAGCTCTGCCGCGTCTGGTCGGCGAGTGTCGCCAGGGCGTGGTCGGGACGGGGTGGAGCGTCCACATCGGCGCCACGGAGTGCCTGGCGAAGCCGTTCGAACCCGCGCGACGCAGCCTCGAAAGCCTCCGCCGTGAACGTGAGGGGGCTCCGATAGTGGGAACTGAGGACCAACAGGCGAAACGGACCAGCCCCGCCTTGGGCCAGCAACTCGCGGATGGTGATCAGATTGCCGATCGATTTACTCATCTTTTCGCCGCCGAGTTGCAACAGGCCGTTGTGCAGCCAGTAGCGGACGAACGGCTTCTTACCAGTGAACGCTTCCGACTGGGCGATTTCGTTCTCGTGGTGCGGGAATATGAGATCAGCACCACCGCCGTGGATATCGATCTGGTCCCCGAGGTGTCGGTAGATCATGGCACTGCATTCGATGTGCCAGCCCGGTCTCCCGGCCCCCCAGGGACTTTCCCAGGCCGGCTCGCCTGGTTTCGCCCGCTTCCAGAGGGCAAAGTCCATCGGGTGTTCCTTGCGTGGATCCACCTCTACACGAGCACCGGCGAGCATCTCGTCCAGGGTACGATGCGACAGTTTCCCGTATTCAGGAAACGAGAGGATCCGGAAATAGACATCGCCGTCGACAACGTAGGCATGGCCTTTGCGGAGTAGCCCTTCGACCATCGCGATGATCGTGGGAATCTCGTGCGTCGCGCGCGGATAGATCGTCGCTGGCTTGATGTTCAGTGCTGCGGTTTCGTCCAGCCAGGCATCGATGAGCTGTTCAGCGAGCTCGGTCGGTGGAATACCGAGCGTGGCGGCACGCTGGATGATCTTGTCATCCACGTCAGTGAAGTTCATGGCGAACGTCACGCGGTAGCCGGAATACTCGAGGTAGCGTCGGATCATATCGAAGACGATGGCTGACATGGCATGGCCGATGTGCGCATCCGCGTACACGGTGGGCCCGCAGACGTACATCCGGACGTGACCAGGCTCGAGTGGTTCGAAGCGTTCCTTCTCCCGACTCAGGGTATTGGTCACGTACAAAGCCATCGATACGTTCCTCTCACCACGCCGCACGATGCGGTTTTCATACGAGGATACCCGAACCGGAGCGGATGACGAAAAGGGCGGGCGATCGACCGATCGCCCGCCCTGCGCTCCCGGAGCGATTCAGTCCTTGTTGGAGGTCGAGGAAACAGCCTCCGATTTGCTCTCGCTTTTCCCGTCGCCACTCGTGCTGCGTTTGTAGTCGGTGATATAGAAACCGGAGCCCTTGAAGATGATCCCGGCGGGGAAGAGCAGCCGACGGACGGTCTGTCCACACTTCGGGCACGTGGCGACTGGTTCATCGGAGAACCGTTGCTTGACTTCAAAACGGTGCCCACAACTCGCACATGCGTACTCGTAGATCGGCATCGACCACCCCTCCTCGGCGTCTCAACGCCGTCGCGTTCACGCTCGGAATTGTAGTCGAGGGAGGCACGTTGAGCAACTCCTAGTAGGAGAGTCTGATATAAAGCGGCTCAAGGTCGGCCCAATTCGGCCCGGCTTTCGTTTCCACTTCGAGCGGTACGGTCAAGGACACGACGCTGCGCATCGCCGAAACGACGAGATGCGCGACGAGGTGCAGCTCCGATTCCGGCACTTCCAACACGAGTTCGTCATGCACTTGCAGTAGGAGACGACTACGCAGGCTTTGGTCGGCGAGCGAGCGATGGACACGGATCATCGCCAACTTCATGATGTCAGCAGCGGTTCCTTGCAGGGGCATATTCACCGCCATGCGCTCAGCCGCTTGCCGACGAGCTGGGTTCGTGGAGTTGATCTCCGGAATGTACCGGCGCCGACCGAACAGCGTCTCGACATACCCCACCGCGGCAGCCCGCCGTTTGGTTTCGTCCAAGTACCGTGCCACTCCAGGAAACCGCTGGAAGTAGGCGTCGATGAATCGTTGGGCCTCCTGGCGACTCATTCCGGTATCGCGGGCCAGCCCGTATGCTTGCATCCCATACATGATGCCGAAATTGACGACTTTCGCGATTCGGCGCATGTCCGGCGTCACCGCCTCGAGCGGAACCCCGAACACCTCTGCGGCCGTTGCAGCGTGGATGTCCTGTCCCTCGGCGAACGCGCGAAGCAGCGCTGGATCTTGGCTGAAGTGCGCCATGAGCCGCAATTCGATCTGCGAATAGTCGGCGGAGAGGAGGAGAATCGGTTCAGCCGCGATCCGAGACGCTGGTCGATTGTCAGCGACGAACGCGCGGCGCACGGCGAGACCGAGTTCACCACGGGCAGGAATGTTCTGCAGGTTCGGGTCGGAGGAACTCAAACGTCCGGTCGCGGCTACGGTCTGATGGAAGATCGTGTGCACGCGTCCCGTCTCCGGATGGACAGCACGGGGCAAGGCGTCGACGTACGTCGATTTGAGTTTCAAGAGTTGTCGGTATTCGAGGATCGCGTCGATGATCGGATGAGCGTCCCGGAGTTCCTCGAGGACCTCCTGGGACACGGAGTAGCCGGTCTTGGTTCGTTTCCCGCGGGGAAGCCGCAGGTCATCGAACAGGACCGCGCTAAGTTGGTGGGGCGAATTGATGTTGAAGGGGTGGCCGGCGAGTTCGTAGATGCGCCGTTCGAGCGACCGGAGTTGACCGTCCATTTCGGCCGACAGCCGGTGCAGGTACGGAACGTCGATCGCGATACCGGCTCGTTCCATGTCGATGAGCACATCGATCAACGGCAATTCGATCTCCGTAAAGAGCTGGAGCTGGTTCTGCATCGCGAGCTGCGGATGCAATACGTCGACCAGTCGGAAGGTGGCCTCGACGTCGGCACAGGCATAGTCGGTGACACGAGCGATTTCCGCTCGATCCATCGTTCGTTGGCGTTTCCCGCGACCGATCAGCTCGACGATGTCTTGCATCTCCCAACCGAGCTTGGTGAATGCAAGCTCTTTGAGGCCGACGGACGTTTCCCCGAGAAGGTACGCTGCGATCATCGTGTCGAAATCGATGCGCGGTCGGGGAAACCCGGCACGTTCGAGAACCAGAGCGTCGTACTTTCCATGATGGGCATAGCGCTGGGGCTTCGCGGTGCGCGTGAAGCGGGCAAGCGCGTGCACGACCGTGTCCCGTGGGAGCTGCGCGTCTCCGGTGGTATGCCCGAGCGGGATGTAATAGCTCCGATCCGGGGCGGTGGCGATGGCGAGGCCCACGAGCTCTGCGTACATCGGGTGGACCGCGGTCGTCTCGACGTCCAGCGCGAACGCGTGGCATCGTTCGAGGTCTTGGACGAGTTCCGCCAGATCCGACTCGGTGAGGACGGTGCGTCGCCGTGACTGCGGTTGCGGAACCGCAACGCCTTTTCTTGGCTGCGGGAGACGTGGGACGAGACTGCGAAACTCGAGCGTTCGAAACAAGGTGAGTACTCGTTCGCGGTCGAATTCACCGAATCGAGCGCGGTCGAGGTCGAGTGTGACGTCTGCATCGCGGACGATCGTGGCGAGCTGTCGACTCGCGATCAGCGTCGTACTCGCTGCGCGAAGCGCGTCGCGGACTCGCGGTGGGTTCACGTCCTCGATCCGCTCCAGCATCGCCTCCAAAGAGGGAAAGCATTGGAGCAAGCGGGTTGCAGTCTTTTCACCGATGCCTGGGACGCCAGGGATATTATCGGAGGGGTCACCGACGAGCGCCTTGTACTCGGGAAGGCGTTCCGGTGGAAAGCCGTATCGTTCGACGACCGCTTGGCGATCATAGACGCGATAGTCACCGAATCGCTGCCGTCCGGGCAGGATCACCCGCACGTGCTCGTCAACCAGCTGCAACAGGTCGGTATCGCCTGTCACGATCAGGACTTCGAGTCCCTGTTCGACCGCCTGTTGGGCGAGGGTGCCGATCAGATCGTCGGCCTCGTAGCCCTCGCGAACGACGATCGGGATCCGGAGCGCCTCGAGCAATTCCCGAATGCGTCCCAGCTGGTGTTTGAGGTCATCGGGCGTCTCGGGACGGTGCGCCTTGTAGTCCCGATAGAGGTCGTGTCGAAAACTGCGTCCACTGTCGAAGCACACGACCACGTAGTCCGGGGCGAAGTCGTGCAGTACCTCGAGTAACATGCTCGTGAAGCCAAAAACGACGTGCGTGGGCTCTCCGCTGCTGGTCGCGAGGGTAGGGGGAAGCGCGTGATACGCACGGTAGGCGAGTCCGTGCCCATCGACCAGCACGAGACGGGGACGAGCATCGTCCATAGGCAGCGCATCCTCTCTTCGTCGGAGCGATTATATGCCGGCGTTGCACTCGCATCTCAGGGAACTCTTAGGGAGGGCCGCTACGCTTGGGAGTGAGGACGACGAATGGTGAACTCGCAGCTTGCTATAATTCGCGTGCTTTCGTGTGCTCTCGGACGGGTAGGCGGGGAATCAAGGCATGAACGCGTCGCGGTCGCTGCACGGTCCAGACGCGCGGCCCGTTTCGCTGTTGGGATGGGGTGACGATGACCACCGTGGAGATGGTACGAACGCTCTCCGAACGCATCGCCGAAAACGTGGAACGCGTGATCGTCGGGAAGGGGCGAGAGGTTCGGTTGGTTCTGGTCGCTCTGCTCTGTCGCGGTCACGTCCTGATCGAGGACGTCCCTGGCGTCGGCAAGACCGTGTTGGCGAAGGCGATCGCGCGGAGCATCGGTTCGACGTTCAAGCGGATCCAGTTCACGCCTGATCTTCTACCGTCCGACATTACCGGCGTCAACGTGTACAACCAGCAGTCAGGACGTTTCGAGTACCGCCCAGGGCCGGTCGTAGCGCACATCGTCCTCGCGGATGAAATCAATCGAGCCACACCGAAGACCCAATCAGCATTGCTGGAAGCGATGGAAGAGGGACAAGTGACGGTTGACGGGGTGACTCATCCGTTACCGGATCCGTTCGTGGTTTTGGCGACCGAGAATCCGATCGAGTACGAAGGTACGTTTCCGTTGCCTGAAGCGCAGCTGGACCGCTTTCTGATCCGCCTCTCGCTGGGCTATCCGAGCCGTCGGGGTGAGATCGAAATGTTGAGTCGTCAGCATTACGAACATCCGTTAGAGCGACTGGGACAGGTAGCGACGTTGGAGGAACTGCGCGCGGCGCAGGATCAAGTGCGCCGCGTCTACGTCGACGACCTGTTGAAGGAGTACATCGTCTCTCTCGTCGAGGCGACACGTCGGCATGAAGACGTGTACTTGGGTGCGGGTCCTCGCGGTTCGCTCGCGCTCTACAACGCCGCGCGGGCTTGGGCAGCGATGCAAGGGCGCGACTACGTGATCCCTGACGACATCAAGGAATTGGCTGAACCGACGCTCGCGCATCGGATCATCGTCAATCCGGCGGCACGGATGCGACACGTCGATGCGCGAGCGATCGTACGCGAAGTGGTCGCGAGCGTGCCGGTGCCGGGAGCGCGACCCCTCGGTGGTTCCAGTGGGGAAACGGTCACTCGCCGCCGCATCCCGTTCGGTGGATCGTGATGATCTGGATCCGAGTCGTCGTCATCGTCGGAATCGTCGCCATCCTCTCACAGCTGAACCGCTGGGTCGTCTTCGACAAGCTGTTCGTCGTGCTACTGACCTTGCTCGGTCTTTCGTTCGTATGGAGCCGCCTGGCGCTCAACGGTCTGGTCGTGACACGCCGTACGGCCAGTGACCGGGCGCACGTGGGCGACCTCCTCATCGAGCAGGTGCACATCGAGAACCGCAGCCGCCTGGCGAAGTTGTGGGTCGAGGTCATCGATCACTCCGATCTGCCTGGCCATCGCTTGAGTCGCGTCGTCAGTCTCGCTGGTCAGTCCGGCATGAGTTGGCGTGCCAAAACCCAGTGCACCCAACGGGGGCGGTTCCGGTTGGGGCCGATGGTTCTGCGGGCGACCGACCCGTTCGGGCTGTTCGAGCGACGCGTCGTGGTTCCCGCGACCCAAGAACTCGTCGTCTATCCGGCCCTCGTCGACCTGACGACGGTTCGCTTGCCGGCGGGCGAGCTGCCGGGCGGGAACGCACTACAGAAGCGCACGCCGTTCGTGACGCCGAACGTCGCTGGCGTGCGCCAGTATGTGCCGGGCGATAGCTTCAACCGCATCGCGTGGAGCGCTTCGGCTCGGACCGGCCAGTTGATGGTCAAGGAGTTCGAACTCGATCCGAGTTCCGACGTGTGGCTCGTCCTGGACGGCGATAGCCGCCACCACGTGTACCGCGGTGCTGGCTTCTCGGAGAACACCGACCCGAGTGGGGTTCAAGCTGTCCTAGACTCGACAGAAGAGTACGCTGTGACGATCGTCGCCTCGCTTGCGCGCTATTTCTTGGACCAGAATCGGGCGGTCGGGTTGATCGCGTCCGCCGCCACTCCAGTCGTCTTGCCAGTGGATCGAGGCGCTCGCCATCTGCTCAAGATCCTGGAGCTGCTAGCGGTATTCCGTGCGGACGGTACGACGCCCCTCCACGCGGTATTGCTCGGCGAGCAGGCGCGCGTCGGCAAACAGACGACGTTGATCGTGGTCACCCCCTCGACGGATGAGGAGTGGGTGCGAGCGCTCGCCGAACTCACGATCCGATCGGTACGGAGTCTCGCGATCATCGTGGAGCCGAGCACGTTCGGAGGTACCGGGAACTCGCTTCTGGTGGCCAGCGAGTTGACGGTACTGGGGGTTCCCTTCGTGCTGGTCAAGTGTGGGGACGATCTGCGCCGTGCTTTGGCCGTTCCCTCTGGACAGCTCGCAGCTGGGCATTAGGGGGCGATGATGTGGCGATTCCTGTCGAGACGGCTCACGCCGGAGGTCGGCTGGTTCGCCTTCTCGGCGCTGGTGGCGCTGCACCTTCTGGCAGGTTATTCGACGTATCGAGCCGATTGGTCGGACGGCTTGATCGTGACCGTCCGTGCGATCATGCTCGGCACGTGTCTGGCATACGTCTTGGGACGCGTGCTGGCTCTCCCTGAATGGGCGGCGCATCCATCTGCTGCTGTCCTGGGTAGTGCCGGGATTCTCTGGCTCTTACAGGGATTGTTGAGCGATCAGCTGGGGGGGTGGAGAGAGAAGCTCGCCTTCCTTTGGGTCCGTTGGGAGCGGTGGTTTTCCGCAGTCCAAGCGGGGACACGTGCGGAGGACTTCTATCTCTTCCTGCTGCTCATGGCGATCGCGCACTTTCTGGTCGGCTATCTTGCGACATGGTTGCTCGTTCGTCACTCTCACCCTTGGGTCAGCGTGTTCCTGCCGACGACGGTGGTGCTGCTGAATGCGGGTTATTCGCGCCACGTTTCTACCCTGTTCGTTGCGCTCGTCATTCTGTTGGACTTATGGATCGTCGGTCGCGTGCTCTTCGTCCAGCGGATGCAGCGCTGGCAGCGGATGGGGCTGATCTTCAACGGCACGGTCGCCTGGCAATCGTTGTGGATTCTCGCCTGGCTTTCGGTCGGCGTTCTGCTTTTCGGATGGATCGTGCCGTTCAATACCCACTCGAGCCGGGTTGCCGCGGCGCTGCAGCCAGCACGTGGTCCCTGGATGGAGGTTCGAGACACGCTGGCGCAGTGGTTCCCCTCGATCCGTGGTCCAGGAGGGAGCGGAGGCGGGTCGGGCGGGTATGCGAGCTTCGGCGACCGCTTCGAGATCGGTGGCCCGTTGCGGCTGAGTGATGAGCCGGTCTTGGTCCTCGCCGCGAACAACGCCGCCTACTTGACGGTGCGAACCTACGATACGTACACCGGTCGAGGTTGGCGATCGAGCGCGGTGCCCGAGGCAGTCGAGTCGTCCCAATCCGACTCATCCTCGTCGGAGACGGCGGCTCCGAGTCAGCCGGTTCCCCTCGTCGAGTTCGCGCATGACGAGGAATTGCCGAAAACCGAGAGGAGCGGCCGTGAGCGGGAGACGCTCCGTTATCACATCGAGGTCCTGCAAGCGCGTGGTCCTGCGCTCCCGGTCACGGGCGATCCTGTTGCCTTCAGCATTCCGGTACGAGCCCTCTACGGCTGGAGCGAGAGCGAGCGATGGCGAACGCTCGATGTGCGCACGACGCAGCGGGAAGAGGTTCCGATCGAACTGCGAGCGTTGATCGATCTGGTGCGTGACCTGGAGTTCAGGCCCCCGGAGCGGGTCGGTCAGGGGGAGCTGACTCCCACCCCGGATCCATACCGCGACCGACCATGGTTTTGGTGGTTCATGGCTGGTTCGCCGGCCCTCCCGCAGCTCGATCGTACGTTGCAGCAGCTCGCGGATCGAGGGATCGAAGTCACATTGTGGTGGGAGGCAGATGGGCAAGGGAGCTTCCGTATCTCCAGGATCGCCTATCGCGGGCGGTTACCCGATTACGCGGACCTCGAGGCAGTCTTCCCGTCCGAGGGGATGAGCCGTGGTCTCGCCTACGATATCGTGACTGCTGTCAGTCGCGCGACGCCTGACCAGTTGCGCGCCGCTGGTCACGAAAGTGGGCAGACGGCGGATGACGGTGCCCACGTGGTCGTTACCCCATACGGCGTCTACCCCCAGGATCTCTACCAGCGCTATACCCAGCTTCCGGAGACCGTGACGCAGCGGACGAGGGAACTGGCAGCGTCCCTGGCGGCGGGGCGATCGAACGCGTACGACATCGCGAGCACGATCGAAGCGTTCGTTCGGGAGCGCATTACCTACAACGAGGCTGCACCGATCCCCAGCGGCCTCGATGCGGTCGACACGATACTCTTCTTGCGACCGGAGGGCTACTGCACGTTCTATGCCTCGAGCATGGCGGTGCTGCTCCGTGCAGTCGGGATCCCGGCACGCGTCGCGGTGGGGTACTATCCGAGCGACGAGTACGACAGCGAGTTGGGCGGATTCGTCTATCGGGACCGCAATGCCCACGCATGGGTGGAGGTGTTCTTTCCGGGGTACGGCTGGATTCCGTTCGAACCTACATCCTCGCGACCGCCGATGCAGCGCGGCACCATCCCAGGCCAGGACGATCTCTTGCCACTGGATCCGTCGCTCGGTGTCAATTTGCCGACCGACGAACGGTTCGGGCTGCTTCCGCCAGGTCTGGAACGGGCCGAAGGAGCGGGCGCCGTTGGAAGCGCCGCGGCGGGGTCGGGAATGGGTCAGGGCACAGTGCGAACCCTCGTTCTCTCCACTGTGCTGATCGTCCTGGTGGGTGTCGGCGCGGCCCTCGGCCTCTGGTGGGTCTGGGGAACGTGGCGTCTCTCGCCGACAGCCCGTCTCTTCGCGCGCTTCCAGCGACTGGCAAGCGTGGCAGGCGTTCGTCGTCGAGACAGCATGACGCCGCTCGAGTTCGCCTGGGAAGTCGGGCGTGTCGTCCCGGGTACCCGTCGAGCGGCCGAGAGTCTCGCTCGTCTCTACGTGCGCGAACGGTACGGTCGACGCACACCGAGTCCGGAAGAGGTCCGGCTCGTCAGTCGCGCATGGAGAGAGATCTTGCGCCCGCGGCTGGTGCGAGCCGTCCTTCGGATTCGGCCTCGTGCCGAACGTGGCGCAGACCACGCCGAGTAACGGTGGCGTCCATGCGGCTCGTCGTGGGGTCAGATGGAGCACTGGTGTGGGCGAGTCCGCACGCGGCAGGGCTTTCCGCAGCAGGAGAAAGCGCCTCGTCGCCCCGCTCGCGAGGCGCCGAGGCGTGTCCGGTAGGGTGTACCGCGTTGGAAACGCGACCACGTCGTGGAGCCGCCCGATGGTGCGCTCTTCGGAGGGAAAGGTTGCTTCTCGCCGGCGGAGGGGCGGTGCGGAGGACGGCAACGCTCGCACGCTTCTGCGCGGTGCGTGCGGCGGCTGTGGGCCGAACGATCGGAGCCGTTTCGGCGGACCGACCCCGAAACGGCTCCGTCCGCACCGCGAGAGTACAGGAGTGTCAGCCCCAGCCGAATGCCTTCACGACGAGTAGCGCGACGATATTGACCACCTTGATCATCGGATTGATGGCTGGACCAGCCGTGTCTTTGTATGGGTCGCCGACCGTGTCTCCGGTGACGGCTGCCTGATGGGCAAAACTCCCTTTACCACCATGGGCACCGGATTCGATGAATTTCTTCGCGTTGTCCCATGCTGCGCCACCGGTCGTCATGGAAATGGCGACGAACAAGCCGGTCACGATGGAGCCCATCAACAATCCACCGAGCCCCTCCTTGCCGAGCAGTGCCGCCACGACGATCGGCGTCAGGACCGTGATCAGCACTGGCACGAGCATCTGACGGAGCGCTTCACGGGTGACGATGTCCACGGCGCGTCCGTACTCCGGTCGGGCCCGTCCTTCCAAGAGGCCTGGAATCTCTCGGAACTGGCGTCGGACTTCCTGCACGACGGCACCGCCGGCCTTGCCCACTGCTTCCATCAGGAAACTCGCGAAGAAGTACGGTAACGCCGCGCCCACGAAGATACCGATCACGACGCGCGGATTGGACAGTTCGAATGCCAGCTGCTGCGCCAGCTCCAGATAGTACGATGCGAAGAGAACCAGCGCGGCTAGTCCAGCCGAGCCGATCGCATACGCCTTGGTGACCGCTTTGGTCGTATTGCCGACGGCATCGAGCGGATCGGTGACGTTCCGCACGTCATCGGGCAGTTCAGCCATTTCGGCAATGCCCCCAGCATTGTCGGTGATCGGACCGAACGAATCGACCGCCACGATCATGCCGGTCATCGAGAGCATCGCCATGGCAGCGACTGCCAGACCGTAGAGTCCACTGTGGGGCGAGGCGGGGCTGACCGTCAGGTTGTACGCGACATAGATGGCGAGCGCGATGAGGACGATGGGCGGGAACGTCGCCTGCATCGAGACTGCGAGGCCGCTGATGATGTTGGTGGCGTGACCAGTCTCCGACGCGGTGGCGATCCGCTTGACCGGACTGTACTTTTCGGACGTGAAGTATTCCGTGAACACGACCATCCCGATGGTGACGATGAGACCGACGAGCGCACTCAACCAGAGCTTGGCGGTGGCCGACAGCGAGACTGTGAGGCCGAACAGGGAGATCGGGCCATCCGTGATGACCGGGTTGTCGGCCATGAGCCAGGCGGTGACCGGATAAAAGAGGATCGCTGCGAGCAGCATCGATGCGATCACGCCCTTGTAGAGCGCGCGCATGATCGAGCGGCTCGCGTCGAGGCGGACGAAAAAAGTGCCGACGATCGAGGCGAGGATAGACACGGCACCGAGCGCGAGTGGGTAGACGACGGCGACTTCGGTATCGAAGACCAGATGACCCAGAAGCATGGCGGCGATCGCGGTGACCGCATAGGTTTCGAACAGGTCGGCTGCCATCCCGGCGCAATCACCCACGTTGTCGCCGACGTTGTCAGCGATCACTGCGGGGTTACGTGGATCATCCTCCGGAATGCCGGCTTCGACCTTGCCGACGAGGTCGGCGCCGACGTCTGCAGCTTTCGTGTAGATGCCGCCACCGATCCGAGCGAACACGGAAATCAAGCTGCCACCGAAACCCAGACCGACGAGCCCCGTGACGCTCCGCGTCACGAGATAGAACGCGGTCACAGCCAGCAAGCCGAGACCAGCCACGAGAAGACCAGTCACAGCCCCGCCTCGAAAGGCGACGTCGAGGGCGCGCTCCAAGCCACGCTTCGCCGCCTCAGCGGTCCGAACGTTGGCGCGAACGGCGATCGACATTCCGATGAAACCGGCGAGTCCGGAAGCGATCGCTCCGACCAGAAACCCGATCGCAGTGGTCCAATCCACCGCCAGACCGAGGATGACGGCGACGATGAGCGCGACGATCGCGACCAGACTGTACTGCCGCCGCATGTACGCCTCAGCGCCCTCCTGGATCG
Source organism: Thermomicrobium sp. (assembly GCA_025060175.1). Taxonomy (GTDB): domain Bacteria; phylum Chloroflexota; class Chloroflexia; order Thermomicrobiales; family Thermomicrobiaceae; genus Thermomicrobium. The sequence continues at coordinate 26,123 of JANXBE010000001.1, forward strand.
CGAGTGCGATCGCCTGCATGCGCTGGTCTCCTCGTGGCTGCGCTAGCACCCAGCGAATCAGCGCCGCGCCGTACACGAGCGCAAGGACGGCTGAAGCCAGCGCCAGATAGAGCGTGAGATTCTCCATCGTGTCGTCACCCCTCCCTCGTCAGTCGCAAGTCCCACCGACTCCTCCACTCGAGGAGCATTCTCGACAAGGCCGAGGACAAACCTTCAGACAGATGCTCCGGCCAGACGGTACCATCGTGGCCGGAGCGACACAAGACGATCGTTTGCGCCGTCACTACGGTGTCAGCAGCGGCTGGCCGTAAATGTGATAGATGGCGGCCATCGCAGCGAAGATGCTGACCGCGATGACCATACCCCACACAAAGATTCCGGTCAACAGTCGATTATCGAACTTGAGATGCATATAGTACGCGACGACCAAAACGAACTTCACGATCGCGAACAGGATCAGAATCGGTGCAGTGAGAACGCCCAGAGACGACTCGAACACGTAAGTCAGTACCTCCAGGACAGTCGCGATGGTGAGCAAGACGAGAATACGGATCCAGGTGGCTGGCCCTGGGTGTGCCTCGGCAGCCGGTCGCTCGTGCATCGCGCGCTCCCTTCGCAAGCCTCGCCGTCCACCGACCGATTCAATAGGGCATCAGATACACCAGCATGAAGATGATGATCCAGACGATGTCGACGAAGTGCCAGTACAGCGTGGTCACGAAGAAGCGTTCAACATGAGCTGGCGTCAGCTTGCCGAAATAGGACAGGAGCCACTGAACCAGGAGCCAAACCACACCGATGAAGACGTGCGTACCGTGAAAGCCGGTGAGGACGAAGAAGGTCGTACCGAACAGATTCGCGGTCAGCGTCAACCCCTCATGGTAAAAGGTGATGAATTCGTAGTATTGCCCACCGAGGAAGAGGGCGCCAAGCAGGATGGTTCCGAGCAACCAGCCTCGGAACCCACGCATGTCGGCGCGCTCGAGTGCGGTCAGTGCCATCACGATCGAGAAGCTGGAGAGCAGGAGGACGGCCGCAGACACCGAAGTGTACGGAATATCCAAGACGTCGCGCGGATAGGGGGGCTCGAAATACCGACCGCGATACGCGAAGTAGACCCAGATCAGCGAGCCGAAGAACATGCAGTCGCTGGCGAGAAACGTCCACATCATCAACCGGTTGTGGGAGATACCGGTGGTGGTGTGTTCACCGACCGGCTGCGCCTGCGCGTGCGAGTGGCTCACTCCGGCACCCCTCCCATGTTCACACTCCGTCCTCCTCGTTCATCCTGCCAGTCAGACTCGGGCAGGGCAGTAGAAGATCCGCCAACCCCTCCCAGCCCAGAACTCACTCACGAGACGTGCGCCTCTTCGTGCTCGATCGCCGGCTCGAAGTGCCAGCCGAGCAGTCCGAAGAACACCACGAGCGCTCCCAGGCCGACGACCGGGAATCCGAGCGATCCCAGCGTTTCAGTACCGTGCATGACCATGCCCGCTGCCATGGCAGTCAACCCAGCGGACACGATCATTGGCCACCAGGACGGCTTGGGGAGATGGACCCCAGCTGGAAGCCCGTGACCTGGATTGTCCTGGTGGAACGTTGCTGGCTTGCGGCGCTCGGAGATGTCGGTCGCAGCAGCGTCGTGATGACCGTCGCCGTACTTCTCCAGCCAGAACGCATCGCTACCGCGCACAGTCGGGATGACCGCGAAGTTGTAGGCGGGTGGCGGAGACGGAATCGTCCACTCGAGCGTCCGGCCGTCCCACGGATCGGCAGGCGCGTCTGCAGGCCGCCGCATCGTCTTCAGCACGTTGAGCAAGAGCACGACCTGGGCGAGCCCGAGGACGAAGGCACCGACGGTGATGACCATATTCCAGGTGCCCCACCCGGTCTCGGCCGAGTAGGTGAAGTAGCGCCGCGGCATGCCGTCGAGGCCCACGAAGTGCATCGGGAAGAAGGTGAGGTTCATACCGAGGAACGTGAGCCAGAAGTGAAGACTGCCGAGCCGCTCGTCCAAGAGACGACCGTACATCTTCGGGAACCAGTAGTAGGTGGCGCCGAGGAGCGCCATCACGATGACACCGAAGATGACGTAGTGGAAGTGGGCGACGATGAAGTACGAATCGTGCTGCTGATAGTCCAGGGGCACCGTCGCGTGCATGACGCCAGTGACGCCGCCGATCATGAGGAGCCACACGGCGGCGGAGGCGAACTTCATCGGCGCCTTGAAGTCGATGGAGCCGCCCCACATCGTCGCGAGCCAGTTGAACACTTTCACGCCCGTCGGAATACCGATCAACATCGTCGACGCGGCGAACAGCGCATTGGGAACCGGGCCGAGACCGACCGTGAACATGTGGTGAGCCCAGACGAAGAAGCTCAGGAAGGCGATCGCGATACCAGCGAAGATGACGAAGGGAGCACCGAACAATGGCTTACGCGAGAAGGTCGGAAGGATCTCCGAGATGATTCCCATCGGGGGCAAGACCAGGATGTAGACCTCGGGATGACCGAAGATCCAGAACAGGTGTTGCCAGATGACCGGGTCACCGCCGTGTACCGGGTTGAGGAAGAGCGTATCGAAGTAGCGGTCGAACATGATCACGAAGAGTCCGACCGTCAAAGAGGGGAAGGCGAGCAGGATCAGGATCGCAGTGATCAGGACCATCCAAACGTAGACCGGCATGCGCATCAAGGTCATGCCCGGTGCGCGCATGTTCACGATCGTCACGAAGAAGTTGAGCGCACCGGCGATCGAGCTGATACCCAGCACTTGCAGACCGAGATTCCAGAAGTCCAGGCCCGGCCCAGCCGAGTAGAGTCGGCTGCTGGACAAGTTGGCATACCCAGTCCATCCTGCGTCAGGCGCATGGCCGAAGAGGAAACTCGACCACAGAAGGAGAGAGCCGAAGAGGAACGACCAGTAGGAGAAGGCATTGAGGCGTGGGAAGGCGACGTCCCGCGCACCGATCATCAACGGCACTACGATGTTGAAGAAGGCCGCGTTCAGCGGCATGGCCACGGCGAAAATCATCATCGTGCCATGCATGGTCATGATTTCGTTGTACGTCTTCGGACCGAGGAAGTGCATATCGGGTTGCGCGAGCTGGATGCGCATCAGGAGCGCCAACAACCCTGCGAGCAGGAGATAGATGATGGATGTCCAGTAGTACAGAAGGCCGATCTTCTTGTGGTCGACCGTCGTCAACCACTCGACCACCGCGGAGCGTCGGTAACCAGCCTGCTCGAGTCGAATCGCTGCCTCAGCCATCGGTGTCCTCCTGCACCGTCCTGTCAGCGCGGCGTCTCATCGCGTGGCGCATTCGGGTCTTCTCACCTGCCACGAACCGCAGCTCGACACTCCCCACCGCAGCGCTGCTCTCTCGAGGTTCCTCTCGACATTCTACTGCGAACGCAGGTACGCGACGATGGCGTCCACCTCTTCCGGGGTGAGCAATTGGTTCTGCTGGGCGCGGATCTTCCACCACTTTTCCGCCATGATCGAATACGGCTTGACGGCTTCGGTCTCGGCGATCCACCGATGCAGATTCTCCGGCGTGTTCGGCAGGAAGGCGGCCACGGTCTGTCGCTCGGAGAAGTACGCCAAGTTCGGCCCGACGGCGAGAATCTTGTTGATCGGCGTCGACGGGTCGTAGGTGGGATTCATGCTGTGACAACCGGCGCAGCCTGCCGCACCTTCGAACAGCTGCTTACCGGTCGCCGCAAGCGTACCCGGGGCTGGATCGGGTGCCGGTCGGCGGTGCTTGTCCACCCAGGCGTCGAATTCCTGTTGAGAGTGCACGACGACGCGAAACTGCATGTGGGCGTGTTGAGCGCCGCACAGTTCAGCGCACTGACCGTAAAACACCCCGGTCTCTTCCGGCGTGAAGACGAGGGTGTTCTCGCGCCCAGGAATCGCATCGACTTTGCCTGCAAGACGCGGAGGCCAGAACGAGTGAATGACATCTTGTGAAGTGATCGAGAGAACGACTGGACGATCGACGACGAGGTGGAGGTCTCCGGCCGTGACGATCCCGAACTCAGGGTACCGGAACTCCCACCACCACTGGTGCCCGATCACCTGGACGCGCAAGGCGTTGCTTCCCGGGCCAGGATCCCGGTTCAGCTGGAAGACGAGGCGCGTCGACGGAATCGCGATCAGCGCCAGAATGATTGCTGGAATGAGCGTCCAGGCGATCTCGAGGCGGGGATTGCCATGCACTTGTGCAGGGATCCGCGTATCGCCGGGCTTGCGCCGGAAGAGGACGATGTTCAGGAGCATCCAAACGGTCACGAGGAGGAAGACCGCGACCGAGAGCCACCAGACCGGTACGACGAAGAGATCCCAGATGTGACGAGCCTGGTCACCAGCCGGGTCGGACGTCGAGGCGATCTTCCCGCCGATGACGCCGCAACCACTCGTCGAGGAGGCGAGTCCGATCAAGGAGATGACTGATACCCAGGAGCGCCGGAGCCGGATCGCTCTGGTCTTCTTCACGCGTCCCGTTCCTTCCCCGCAGCACATCCCCTGTCGCTCCGGGCGCGCGAACGGCCAGGAGCCCGGCGCTATTCTACCCAGGCTGGTGAAGCCTGTCACGAGTCGGAGGGCACTGGGAAAGCGAATCGGCCGAGGCCTCGGTGAGCATCCGCGCACCGGAGTGGGATCGGGAGCTGTCGCCGCTGTCTCGTGGTTGCCAACCTGTCGATCGTGGCGCTTGTGCGGTGCTCGTCAGCTGATTACACTACGGAACAGACACGCTCGTTCAACGAAACCCGCTTCGGCGTTCGACGGAACGAAGGGAGACGCAGATGCCGGACGAGCTCGGAGCGAGTGCCGTCGGAGCTATCGAGGGGCTCCTCGTCGAAACCCGGCGTTTTCCGCCGCCACCCGACTTCGCGGCGCAAGCGAACATCAATGACCCAGGGATTTACGAGCGGGCGCGGCGTGATCCCGAGGGTTTCTGGGCGACGATCGCGCGCGAGCTCGACTGGGACGAGCCCTGGCACACCGTGATGGAATGGACTCCTCCCTGGGTCAAGTGGTTCGTCGGGGGCAAGCTCAACGCGTCGGTCAACTGCGTGGACCGTCATCTCCGCGCTGGTCGGCGGACGAAGGCCGCCATCATCTGGGAAGGGGAACCGGGTGACGAGCGTATCTTGACGTATCAAGACCTCTACCGCGAGGTGAACCGGGCAGCTCTGGCACTCCGGTCGCTCGGTGTCCAGAAGGGCGACCGTGTGGCGATCTATCTCCCGATGATCCCGGAATTGCCGATCGCCATGCTCGCGTGCGCTCGCATCGGGGCCGTCCATTCGGTCGTCTTCGGAGGATTCAGCGCCGACGCGCTGGCGGATCGGATCATCGACTGTCAAGCGAAGCTCCTGATCACCGCCGACGGTGGCTATCGACGTGGTCGGGTGGTTCCCCTCAAGGAGACCGCTGATCGGGCCCTCGAGCGTTGTCCGTCTGTCGAGAAGGTGTTGGTCGTCCGGCGCATCGGGGAAGCGCAGCCGATCACGATGCAGGCGGGACGCGATCGCTGGTGGCATGAGGCGTTGGCAGCGGTCCGTGAGCGTGTCTGTCCCCCCGAGTCGTTGGAGAGCGAACATCCGCTCTTTATCCTCTACACGTCAGGAACGACGGGAAAGCCAAAGGGGCAGCTGCATACCACGGGTGGGTACTTGACTGGTGTCTACATCACGGCGAAGTGGGTCTTCGACTTGAAGCCGGATGATGTCTACTGGTGTACGGCTGACATCGGGTGGGTGACCGGACACAGTTACATCGTCTACGGACCGCTGTCGAACGGTGCCACGATCGTCATGTACGAAGGGTCACCGGATTGGCCGGACAGGGACCGCTTTTGGGACATCGTCGAACGACGACATGTCACGATTCTGTATAGCTCACCGACGGCCATCCGCCAGTTCATGCGCTGGGGGCCCGAGTACCCAGCGCGACACGATCTCTCTAGCCTGCGCCTGCTCGGGACGGTCGGTGAACCGATCAATCCAGAGGCGTGGATGTGGTATCACGAGCACATCGGTGGCGGGCGGTGCCCGATCGTCGACACCTGGTGGCAGACGGAGACGGGGATGATTCTGATCGCACCGCTTCCTGGAATTACGGCGACGAAGCCAGGGTCGGCGACGGTTCCGTTCCCGAGTATCGAACCGGACATCTTGGATGACACCGGGCAGCCGGTTCCGACCGGTCAGGGGGGGTACTTGGTGATTCGGCGGCCGTGGCCGTCGATATCGCGCACGCTCTGGGGTGACCCGGAGCGATACGTGAAGACGTACTTCTCGAAGTATGGCCCGTCGATCTATGTCACAGGTGACGGTGCAAAGCGCGACGAGGACGGGTACTTCTGGATCCTCGGACGAGTGGACGATGTCCTCAACGTCGCTGGGCACCGTCTGGGAACGATGGAGCTCGAGAGCGCTCTCGTCTCGCACCCGGCGGTTGCCGAGGCGGCGGTGATCGGAGTGCACCACGACATCAAGGGACAGGTGCCGGTCGCCTTCGTCAGCGTTCGTGCAGGGTATTCACCGAGTGACGAGCTCGGTGAGGAATTGCGGCGTCACGTGGCCGAAACGATCGGTGCGATCGCCCGACCGGAGCGTGTGATCTTCGTCGCCGATCTCCCGAAGACTCGCAGCGCGAAGATCATGCGGCGTTTGCTGCGCGATATCGCTGAAGGTCGTGTGCTCGGTGACACGACGACGCTCACCGATCCGTCGGTCGTGGAGGAGATCAAGCGCTTGTGGATCGCGGAGCACGGCGAGCAGGCGTGAGAGCGACGCGCTGCGTCACAATGGACGGCGGAGCCGAGCGGCTCCGCCGTTTCTCGTGTCTACCGTCTGTCTGCAGCGATTGTGAGGTTCGGAATGCCGACACCGGTCATCGTCAGTGCAGTGCGAACTCCCATCGGCAGGTTCGGTGGTAGTCTGAAGGACATTCCAGCCTGGCGTCTCGGCGCGGTGGTGATCCGGGAGGCGCTCCGTCGGTGTGCTGTCGATCCGGCATCGGTCGACGAAGTGCTGCTCGGCAATGTCCTCCAGGCTGGACAGGGGATGAACCCAGCTCGGCGGGCAGCACTCACGGCTGGTTTGCCGGATCGCGTGCCTGCGATGACGATCAATATGGTCTGTGGCTCAGGGCTTCGCGCCGTCGCGATGGCGGCACAAGCGATCATGCTCGGCGAAGCGGCGATCGTCGTGGCCGGTGGCATGGAAAGCATGTCGCAAGCCCCGTATCTGCTCGCGGAGGCACGCTTCGGATACCGTCTGGGGCACGGAACGTTGGTGGACTCGATGCTCTCGGATGGCCTCACGGACGCGTTCGAGAGCTGCCACATGGGGATCACGGCGGAAAACATCGCGCGTGCCTACGGTATCGGGCGAGAAGAGCAGGATCGCTATGCGCTCGAGAGCCAGCAGCGCGCGGCACAGGCCTGGATGAAGGGGGCGTTCGCTGAGGAAATCGTGCCCGTGGAGGTCAGCGGGAAGCAGGGAACGACCATCGTTGAACGCGACGAGCACGTGCGACCAGAGACGACGCTCGAGACGCTCGCGAAACTCCGACCGGCTTTCGATCCGGAGGGGACGGTGACCCCAGGGAATGCCTCGGGGATCAACGACGGAGCGGCTGCAGTCGTCGTCATGGAACAGGGTCGTGCCCGAGAACTCGGGATCGAGCCGTTGGCCGTCATCCGTTCGTGGGCATGGGCAGGAGTGCCGCCGAGATTCATGGGCCTCGGACCGATCCCGGCACTGCGGCGAGCGCTCGAACGGGCTGCCCTGACGGTCGGAGACCTCGATCTCTACGAAGTCAACGAGGCCTTCGCAGTCCAAGTGCTCGCGGTGCAGCGCGAGCTCGGTCTCGACCCCGACCGACTGAACATTGCGGGCGGTGCGATCGCTCTCGGTCATCCCATCGGTGCGAGTGGGGCGCGTATCCTGGTGACGCTGGTGCACGCCTTGCGCAGAACGGGCGGCCGACGGGGTGCAGCGGCGTTGTGCATCGGGGGCGGAATGGGGATCGCGATGGTCGTCGAGCGTCCTGCGGAGCAGTGAGCTGGCTGCTCGCGCTGGCGCGGACGGAGCGTCGGTTGCTGGCCACGGCGTGGCCAGCGGCGTGTCATCCCTGCCCCACGGTCACTCGGGGATCGTCGAACTCGATGTGCCCGTCCACCAGCCGCGCGAGCGGCAGCGAGGCGAGGGTGTGGTCGTGCAAGGTCGAGGGATCGGCGGCAGTGAGCAGTTTTTGGGCAGGGATCGTCGCGAGTGACAGGAGTAACCGCCGTCGATGGTCATGGTCCAGCTCGGACAGCGCGTCGTCGAGCAGGAGCAGCGGCCAGTCCGCCGTCGCGCGGTGAATCGCTCGGATCTCCGCCAACTTTGCGGCGATGACTGCTAGGCGCTGCACTCCTCGGGAACCGATAACGGCGAGCAGCTCGCCGTCCAGGATCCACTGGAGGTCGTCGCGATGCGGACCGACGAGGGTGTTTCCGCGACGCAGTTCATCCAGACGGGACTCCTCGATGGACTGTCGATACCGGAGGCCGACCAGTGCTTGCGCTTCCGCGGCGGGAAGCTCGCAGACTTCCCCGGCGATCGACTCGGGGAGCGGAATACTGGATTGGTAGCGAGCGGTCAGTGTCCGTGGTCGCGCAGTGAGCCGACTGAACTCGGTCGTCAGGTCCCGCGCCCAGGTGGTGACGAAGCGTAACCGCGCGACGATCAGGTACGTCCCGTAGGTGATAATCTGCTCATCCCAGAATGCCAGCTGTTCCTCGATGGTTCGCCGATCCTGGCTCTGCAGTTGCTTGAGAAGACTGTTCCGTTGCTCGAGACAACGGGAGTAGTGAGCGAGCGAGCGGAGGTAGGCCGGATCGATCGTCGACAAGAGGATGTCGAGAAAGCGACGACGAACGTGAGGACTTCCCGAAACGAGTTCGATGTCCTCCGGCGAGAAGAGGACGACGCGTAGTGTCCCCACGAAGTCGAGCGCTCGAACCGCCCGACCGTCACGCCGGTAGCGTTTGCTCACGGAGGCATCAGCGCGCTCGGCGAGCAGCGTGATCTCCAGGGTATGGCGACCGGTGGATGTCTCCAGGTGACCGACGAGGCGCGCGTACGGCGGCAGCCCGAGTTCGCGTCCGCTCGTCAGGTTGATGAGATTGCGCTCGCTCGACACGCGGAACGACTTCGTCGTGGCCAAGAGGTAGAGGGCTTCCACCAGGCTGGTCTTGCCCGCACCGTTCGAGCCGACGAGACGGAGACCAGTCGGAGCCCAGTCGAGCTGCAAGTGCCGGAAGCAACGAAACTCTTCCAGCTCGAGCCTACGGATCTGCATGTGTCATTGCCTCATCGACGAACAGGGTGCAACGGGTGGCCGGTTGCGTCGCGGAGTCCGTCGATCGACCTTACGCGGTGCCGATGACCATGGGCATGACGACGTGGACGAACGACTCGTCGGAGACGGGCCGGAAGACCCCGGCGGCGTTGGGTGACGTCATCTCGATCGCGATTTCGGTCGCCTTCACGACGGAGAGGATATCCGTCAGGTACCGACCGTTGAAGGCGATGGTGGCCTCCGGCCCGTCGACGCGGGCCGGGAGCACGTCCTCGGTCTCGCCGGCATCGGCGGCCTGTGCCGACACGATCAGCGAACCGGGGTCGAGTTCGGAGTCGCCAGGGACGAACTGCAGTTTCACGACCTCGTTGTTGGACTGTGCGAAAATCTTGGCTCGACGGGCCGCTGCCAGAAAGGTTTCCCGGTCGACCGTGACGCGAGTGCGCCATTGCTTGGGAATGATCTGGCGGAACTCCGGAAAGCTCCCATCGATCAACCGCGAGAGAAATTCGAAGCGTCCGCTGCGAGCGAGCAGTTGGCTGCGGTTCGGGGTGACGAGGAGAGCAACGGTCTCGTCGCCGTCGGAGAGGACACGGGCGAGTTCTCCGAGTGCCTTCGCGGGTACGATGACCGCCAGGTCTGCCGCCGGCGGTTGCGCGAGCGACACGGTGCGGACCGAGAGCCGAAAGCCATCGGCTGCAGCGAACGTGAGTTCCTGGCCCCTGAACTCCAGGAGTACACCAGCGAGGACCGGCCGGCTATCGTCGGTGGCAGCAGCGAAAACGACTTGGCTCACCGCCTCACGCAGATCCTCGGTGCCGATGGTGGCTGTCGGTGGTTGCTCGCCGATCCGCGCGATGGTGGGGAAGTCCTCTGCAGGGAGTCCGGGGATTCGTGCCTTCGAGGTACCACAGGTGACGCGGAGATCCGTTTGCCCAGGAGAAGCGACCAGGGTCAGGTCTTGTCGAGGCAGGCTGCCGACGAACTCGGAGAACACGTCAGCGCGGACGCTCAGCTGACCCGGCTCGAGGACCTCGGCAGGACATACGACGCTGAGCGCGATCTCGAGATTGGTTGCCGTGACGCGGAGCGTGTTGTCAGCCGCAACGAGAAGCAGGTTGCTCAAGATGGGGAGCGTCGACCGCCGGGCAACTGCGCGGGATACTTGATGCAGCGCTCGCTCGAGTTCGGCCTGGTGGCACCGCAACTGCACGAATCGCTCCTCCCGGGTGTTCGTACACACTCTCGGATGGTATTATACCAGCCTACCGGTCGAGTCTCGACCACGTCCTTGGCCGCAACGCGTCGCTTGCTCGGTCTGCCGGGTTCCGATACGGCCGCGGTGGCGTCGATCGATGGGACGCGGCTGCGATCGTCGGAGACCACGCCCCTCGCCGACAATCGCCTCCGGCTCCGTTCGGCGACGACGCTGACCGTCGCACGCGCAGGTACCAGGCTCAGCGACCACTCCGCGACGGCTGGCGACGAGATAGAGAGGGGTGAGGGGGCGTTTGGGGCGGACCGGGATCTCGAGTATGATTAGCACGGATGTTCGACTCGAGAGGAGTGAACGATGGCGACCGAGCGGACAGAGCGACCGGGGTTCGACCCCTCGAAGTTTTTGACGAAAGTGAACGGCAACGACTACCTGGAAGTGAAGTGGCGCCTGCTGTGGTTCAGGACGGATCACCCGGACGGGGAGATCGAAACCGAGCTCATGCACCATGCGGACGGCGTCGCGATCTTCCGTGCCCGCGTGCGGATACCGGGCGGCGGTTCGGCGACCGGGTGGGGAAGCGAGTCCGCTGATGACTTCGTCGACTATCTCGAAAAGGCTGAGACGAAGGCACTCGGACGCGCGTTAGCTGCACTCGGATATGGAACGCAGTTCTGCCCTGACTTCGAGTTCGGAGCAGCCGATCACCGTGTCGTCGACGCGCCGATCGAGAGTGGTCGACTCGCAAGGCGACGAGGGGCGAGCGGACGAGCGACACCGCGGCAGCTCGAATACGTACGTGACATGGCGCGTCGTCTCGGCATGACAGAGGATGAGTTGGAAGCTCAGGTTCGCGAACAGTTCGGCACCGGGCTCGAGGGCTTGGGTCGGCAGGATGCCTCGACGTTCATCGAGATGCTTCGGCAGCGGCGGCACGTCCACGAAGCCGCCTGAACGAGGGGATCGGAGCGGCGGGTGGTCTGACCTGGCAGCCGCGGGGCTACGGGGCGACTGCTGATTCTGGTCCAGCACGAGACGAGAGCGAACGCATCGACGCGCCGGGCGAGGGCGGCGCCGCGTGATCGACGCCCACGGCGAGTCGGCCCCTGATGCGCGCGCGGTGATCCATCCGACTCGACCGGGAGGACTCTCCGGGCACGTGCATCTTCCCATGGCGAACGTCAGCGTGGAGGAGGGACATGAACCGTGAGCGGCTCCCGCGGCATCGGTTCGACTCGAGTGCCGCCACGCTGGTATTCGCTGCGCTCGCCGCGACCGTCACAGGCGCTCCCGAGGGATGCTTCGAGCAACGAACGACGCAACGCCCATGACCAGACGCCGGCCGGGAGGCGCGGGGAGGTCATCGAGAGACGCTGCAAGGGCACCCTGGCGGCATCGTGGTCGGATGGCGAGCACGACGGATCGATGACCGATGCGGACCGTACGCTGCCGACCGGTCCCCTTTCGTCTCGGCGGTTGTGCGCCTGTTGCTGCAGGAGCGGAGTGCCCAGGGTATCCGGCTGCCGACGTCGAGCGCTGTATCACGGTGCGGCCGCGAGGGTGCGACGCGCCCCGGGTTCAGAGGATCAACATCGCGTCACCGAAGCTATAGAAGCGGTAGCGTTCGCGAACTGCTTCGCGATACGCCCGGAGGATCAATTCTCGTCCGGCGAAACTGGACACGAGGAGGATGAGCGTACTCCGTGGGAGGTGAAAGTTCGTGATCAGGGCGTCGACGACTCGCCACTGGTACCCGGGATAGATATAGAGATCGGTCCATCCAGTCAACTCGCGGACCGCTCCCTGTGCGAGCGCCTCGTGAATGGACTCCAACGTCCGCGCCGCTGTCGTTCCGACCGCGACGATCCGATGGCCGCTCCGGCGCGCCTCGAGGATGCGAGCAACTGTTTCAGCCGGCACGCGGTACCACTCGGCGTGCATCATGTGTTGCCGCACATCGTGAACCTCGATCGGCTTGAAGGTACCGATTCCAACATGCAGCGTCAACGAGGTGATGCCGATGCCTCGCTGGCGCAGTTCGGCGAGGAGGCGTTCGGTGAAGTGGAGTCCAGCCGTCGGTGCCGCGACCGAACCAGGGTGCGTCGCATAGACCGTCTGGTAGCGTTCCGGGTCGCGGAGCGGTGCCCGGATGTACGGAGGGAGTGGGACATGCCCGTACGCCTCCAACCGCGCAGTGATGCTCGGGCTGAGTTCGACGACGACCGAGCCACCGGTTCGCCGTTCGCAGATCCGCAGTGGTGCGGGCTGGACGCTCTCGCTCTCACGCGGCAGGACGTCGATCGTCTCACCAGGCTGGAGTTTGCGTGCTGGTCGCGCGAGGGCGAGCCACACGGTCGTGCCCTCGAGGGGCTGCACCAGCAGAATTTCGACGTTCCCACCGGTCTTTCGCTTGCCGAAGAGCCGAGCGGGTAAGACCCGTGAATCGTTGATGACGAGGAGGTCACCGGGGTCGAGGAGCGACGGAAGTTCCCGGAAGACGCGATGCTCGAACGTGCCCGTCGCTCGTCGCACGACCATGAGGCGCGCAGCGTCGCGTGGCTCGATCGGTTCCTGTGCGATCAGCTCTTCGGGAAGCTCGTATGCGTACTCGTCCAATGAAAAGGCGAGTTCCTCAGCCATCGTTGACCGGTACCTCGACGAACCCCTCGAGCGTCCCCTGGACCACCGCTCGGTCGGCCGGATAGGGTACACCCAAATGCTCGTACGCCCGGCGGGTGGCGACGCGCCCGCGCGGTGTGCGCTGCAGGAAGCCGAGTTGCAGGAGATACGGCTCGTAGACGGTCTCGATGGTGTCTGCCTCTTCGCTCGTTGCGGCGGCCAGGGTTTGGATGCCCACCGGACCACCGTCGAACTTCTGCACGAGCGTTCGGAGAATGAGCCGGTCGATGTCATCCAGCCCGTAGGCATCGATGGCCATACGATCGAGCGCCGTACGGGCCAGGTCCGCGTCGATGCAGCCGTCTCCCATGACCTGCGCATAGTCGCGGACTCGTTTCAAGAGGCGAATGGCGATCCGTGGTGTCCCGCGTCCTCGCCGTGCGATCTCTTCGGCTCCCTCCTGCGTGATCGGAACCTGCAGGATGCGGGCGGCCCGCTGCACGATCGCGCACAGGGCTGGGAGATCGTAGAAATCCAAGCGATAGGTAGCTCCGAAGCGATCGCGCAGCGGCGAGGTGAGGAGGGCAAGGCGAGTCGTTGCGCCGACGAGCGTGAAACGCGGTAAAGAGAGACGGACGCTTCTCGCGGCGGGTCCCTTGCCGATGACGAGATCGACAGCGAAATCTTCCATGGCGGGGTACAGAACCTCTTCCACGAGCCGATTGAGCCGGTGGATCTCGTCGATGAACAGGACGTCCCCAGGTCGGAGATTGGTCAGGATGGAGACGAGGTCACCTGGTCGCTCGATAGCCGGACCGCTCGTAATGCGGAAATTGACGCCCATCTCGGCTGCGATGATGCCGGCAAGGGTTGTCTTGCCGAGACCCGGTGGTCCATAGAAGAGCAGATGATCCAACGGTTCGTTTCGTTCTCGCGCTGCGCGGATGGCGATCGTCAGACTCTCCTTGACGCGGTCCTGGCCGATGTACTCGACCAAGCGTCGCGGGCGAAGTGATTCTTCGATGGACTGTTCGCTTGTGCTCGCTTCCGGTGAGACGAATCGGGGTTCGCTCATCGCACCACCCTCGTCCGAGGGGAGTATAGCACGGCGCGAACACCCGTTCGGATGTCAGCTCCTGACCTCAGGTGGGAGCTCGGCTTCGTCGATCAGGAGGATCGGAATACCGTCTTCGATCCGATAACGGCGGCGACACCGGACACAGGCGAGCCGATCGTCACGCAGCTCGAGTTCCCCGTGACAAGCGGGACAGGCCAGTAGCGCGAGAAACTCCGGATCGATGATCGGTCGAGTCGCGTCGGCCATCGGGCATGCTCCATCCTCTTTGCGGTGGATGATACCGTACGAGCGGATCGTCACCGTCCTTTCTCCAGCGCGATCTCGGTGCCTCATCGGAGCGGAGTGCGCTCGGCTGCGAGCGCACCGCGGGTCGGCGCGTCGGGTACCGCACAGGGCGACGGATCACGCTTCTGACCGCGCACCGTAGCACCGACTGCTCCGCCCGAAGGCCGCCGTTCCGGAACGGCTCGGACACTGAGTCCGAGCATGCCGTCGGGTGCCATCGCATCCTTCGGGCGTGTCGAAACGTCCGAGCTGAGGGAACGGGGGGCGTGCTCCCCGAGGCGCAGCGATCCCGCTCGCGGTCAGGAGAGTCGGGGATCGGTCGGTGTCGCGGTTGGCCGTGACCGCCGGAGTCAGCTGACGACCATGGTGAGGCGGGAAGCGTCTGAAGGGAGCCGAGAGGCCGTCGACGTGCCTGGGAGTGCCCCGAGCGATGAGCGGCGTGCTGTCCGCCGAGCAGGTCGCAATGAGAAAGCCCCGGCGAGCAACCGGGGCGGGGTGCCTCACGGGGCTCGAACCCGTAACCACTGGATCCACAGTCCAGCGCTCTGCCAATTGAGCTAGAGGCACCGTGAAGGACGAGCGATGTCGAGCGAGTAAGCCGAGTTCTGTTCGTGGCGGTCATCTCTCTCGCCCGTGCGGCGCACGGACGGTCGCCTCGTCACCTCCGCGACTGCTCTCAACCTCGGGCCTGGGCGAGCAACCTCATCGCGGCCCGGTCGGAGATTGCTGCGGGGAGGATTGCCCTTTTCACCCCGGACACTGTCCGGTCGTCGTCTCTGTTGCTCTCACGTCGGCGCTCGG
The DNA here is from genome assembly GCA_025060175.1 of Thermomicrobium sp. Classification (GTDB taxonomy): domain Bacteria; phylum Chloroflexota; class Chloroflexia; order Thermomicrobiales; family Thermomicrobiaceae; genus Thermomicrobium. The sequence goes on from JANXBE010000001.1 coordinate 41,483, forward strand.
AAACCGACGTGCCGTTCTGGACTGTCAGCGGCGCCGGTCACCGCTGCCCTGGCTTCACGCCAGGCACCCTGCTCTCTGCAGCTCGGACTTTCCTCTGGCATCCCGTAGGATGCCAGCGACCGCCCTGCCCGACATCGCTCACGGTGAGGACGTGCCTCACCGGACCGGCGGTGCCGAAGGGGAGATTTGAACTCCCACGGGGTTCGCCCCCACTACGCCCTGAACGTAGCGCGTCTGCCAGTTCCGCCACTTCGGCCCGTCGAGCGTTCCAACGCTCGCAGGCACCAGTATACCACGCAGCGTCTGCCTCCGACAAGGCTCGGTGAGCACGCAGCACAGTGTCGAGCGCAGGCTGGGCGGCCGCCGCGAGCGTACACGAAGCCGTTCGACGGGTCGCGGGACGGGAGCCGCGGACTGGCGCAGTGTCTCGGTCACTCGCTGACTCGTGCCTCCTCCTCATAATAGTCGACACGACGAGCAGCGATGATCGCCTGGATCTCCTGCATGCCGATGCCCAGTCGATGGAGTGTGTGCCGCACCATTTCGAGTCCAGCCTCGAAGCTGGGATGGACGACCTCGGTTGCCCCGGCTTCCACGAGGCGGGTCACGAAGGCACGCCGGTCGGCGCGCGCGATGATATCGAGGGACGGATTCAAAGCCCGCGCCAGACGAACCGCTGTCTCGGCAGCGAAGGCGTCGGGAACCGCGACGACGAAGACGCGCGCGGTCGGCGTGCCGGCGGCGAGCAGCACCTGCTCGTTGGCCACATCTCCGTACACCGTCTCGATTCCTCGTCGGCGCAGTTCGCGCACCAAAACCGGATCGCGGTCGATGACGATGTACCGGAAGCGCCTCCGCTGAAGAACCCGGCCGACCTCTCGACCGGCCCTCCCGTAGCCGGCGATCACCACGTGCATCCGATACTGGCGGGAGGGAACGCTCGCATCGGCTTCCCGCAGGACTGGCTGTCGAGCGAACAGGCGCAGGGGCAGCTCGAGGAGCCACCGTGCGCGCTCGGTCATGGCGAGGAGAACGGTGTTGAGCAGGAGCGATCCGATGGCTGCCCCGATCATGGCGTTGTAAACTGCTGTGTCCAGGATCCCGAATTGCAGACCGAGTAGACCCAGGACGAACGAGAACTCACCGATCTGGGCGAGGAAGGCCCCGGCCCGCAGCGCGATCCCGGGTGGGTAGCCGAGTGCTGTGACGACCGCTGCAGCGATGAACCCCTTGACGACCGTCACGACCACAAGAATCGTGAGGGCGATCGGCCAGGCGTCGAGGAGGCCGATTGGATCGGCGAGGAGACCGAGACCAGCGAAGAACATGATGCCGAAAACATCACGCAGCGGTAACACACCGCCGAGCACCTGGTAGGAAAACTCCGATTCGGAGACGACGATGCCAGCCAGGAACGCTCCAAGCGCGAAAGAGAGACCGGCCCATTCGCTCGCGACAGCGGTTCCGAACGCGAGAAGGACGACGGCGAGGAGGAACAATTCGCGCGAACCGCTGCGCGCCACCAGAAAGAGCACGCGCGGCACGACTCGGACCCCGAGAACAGTGATCGCCAAGAGCGCCAGCGCAGCGATGCCGAGTGAGCGACCGAGTGGCAGGGCGATCTCCGTCCAGTCCGATGCGGTGAGCGCAGGAATGATGGCAACGAGCGGAACGACGGCGATGTCCTGCGCGAGAAGGATCGCGGCCGTCGGTCGGGCGGCCGGTTGCGCGAGCGTGCCTCGCAGCTCCATGAGGGTAAAACCGATCACGGAACTCGAAATGGCTGAGAGCTCGGCCAGTACGAAGGCCTGTGCTGGTGGCAACCCGATGGCCCAGTAGACTGCGAATGCCGCCACAAGCGTGATGCCGATCTGTAACGCGCCACCGCGAGCGACCGTCTGGCGCAGTTCGACGAGTTCGCGGAAGGAGAATTGCACACCGAGCGAGAACATCAGAAACGTCACGCCGAAGTCCGCGAAGGCCTGGACCAGACTCGGATCCCGGTGTTCCAGGATCCGGCCGAGCACGAGTCCAGCCAGGAGATACCCCATCACCACCGGCTGACGGAGCCGCGCGGCGACGAAACCGAGGAGAATGGACAGGCTCGTGACCGAGAGGAAGAGGACGAAAACGGCCTCTCGTTCCACCGTCGTTCCTCTACTCCGCTTCGGAGCGGCTTTCTCGCCGCGCTGCTGCAGCATACCAAGTTGGAAACACGACGGCCCGATCCGGTGTCGTCGTGAACCCGTCCGACGTCACTCCGCTTACCGCTCCGAGGACTGCGTCGCTCTTTCCGAAAGTCGGCGGGGTTTCCTCAGGATGGAGACGAACGGTAGCGCGAAACAGGTGCTCGCAGGGAGTATCGAGTCATCGACGGTCGAGCGACGGCGACCAGAGCGCCTGCGCCGGTCCCGTGCGCGAGAGGCAGCGTGAGGTCAGACCGGACGGCGGTTACCGCGGAAGCGTGCCTCGCTGCTGCACGCGGCCACGCAGATCGCGGTTCCTGGGGACATGTGGCGTCACGGCAGAGCGTTCGCGATCAGTGCTCGGCAGGACGAAGGCGGATCGAGCGCATCGGGGTACGGATGCTCGAGTCGCGCCTCATTCGTGTCATCCGCGCTCTGTACCGTCCGAGGCAGGCTCCGTCGCAGTGCGAGGACTGCGCGTGGGGTGGCATCGTCACGGCCAGCGCCACCGATGCGCTGGCGGTACCCGTCGTCGGTTGACGGGGGGTTCTCGGTACGCCCACGCCGAGGGAAGGAGCGCTCGCGTCTGGCGGCGTGTGGTTCCCCTCGGTCGTCACTGACCACGGAGGACCGGGGCCGTCCATGCGCTGAGCGGCGACACCCGGGAATGTGGTGACTCGCTCGACCTGCCACTTGACGCGGTGAAGTGTACGGACGATACTACTGTACGTACACTGAGGCATGGAGGCGGATGCTGCTCTCCGCTAGAATCGTGATTCGCGAGTGCATGCCGCAGCGGGAGTGTCGATGACGGCTCGAGCGAGCCGGAGGGTTGGGAGTTCGAGCGACATGAAGAGCAGCGATATCCGCCGTGCCTTCGTGGAGTTCTTCGCCGAACGGGGACACGTCCAGGTTCCGAGTTCGTCGCTGATCCCGACTGACCCGACCGTTCTCTTGACGACGGCCGGAATGCAGCAAATGGTGCCGTTCTTTCTCGGCCTGGAACGCCCGCCGCACACGCGGTTGACCTCGATCCAGAAGTGCTTTCGAACCGTCGACATCGACGAGGTCGGTGACGAGAGTCACCTGACCTTCTTCGAGATGTTGGGCAATTTCTCGGTCGGCGACTACTTCAAAGCGGAGGCGATCAGCTGGGCGTGGGAGTTCCTGACCGAGCGTTTAGGCATTCCCGCGGAGCGCTGGTATCCCACGGTGCATCCGGACGATGCGTTTTCCTACCAGTACTGGCGCGACGTGATCGGAGTGCCTCCTGAGCGGATCTTCACGTTGGAAGACAACTGGTGGGGGCCGGTCGGGGCGACCGGACCGAATGGACCGGACTCGGAGATCCACTACGACCGAGGCCCTGAATTCGGCTGCGGACGGCCGACCTGCGGACCAGGATGCGACTGTGGTCGCTTCCTGGAGACCTGGAACCTCGTGTTCATGGAGTTCTATCGCGAAGCCGATGGCACGCAGCGGCCGTTGCCACGGAAGAATATCGACACCGGCATGGGACTCGAACGGATCTCGCTCATCATGCAGGGGGTGGATTCCGTCTTCGAGACGGACCTCTTCTATCCGATTTTGACGGAGGCAGCGTCGATTGCCGGTGTCCGGTACAAGGAGGACAGGCGCGTCGATCGTTCGTTGCGCGTCATGGCTGATCACGCCCGCGGTGTCGTCTTCCTGGTCGGTGATGGTGTTTTTCCGAGCAACGAGGGACGCGGCTACGTGCTGCGTCGCGTACTCCGACGGGCCGTGCGGCATGGGCGGCTGCTCGGCATCGAGCGTCCCTTCCTCGGACGACTCGCGGACGTCGTGATCGAATTGTTCTCGCTCTATTACCCGAACCTCGCAGAGCAGCGGGAGCGGATCCATCGCGTGATTGCGCACGAGGAGGAGCACTTCCAGCGCACGTTAGCGACGGGCTTGGCGCGTTTCGAGACCGTGGTAGACGAGGTGCAGCGTTCCGGTGAGCGGGTCATTCCCGGGGACGAGGCGTTCCGACTCTACGATACGTTCGGCTTTCCGTTGGAACTCACGGAAGAGCTCGCGCGAGAGGCTGGTCTGACGGTCGACCGCGAGGGATTCCAGCGAGCTCTGGAACGACAACGTCAGGCGAGCCGAGTCAGCATGGGGCGTTTCGCCGATACGCAGCGCCAGCGCGCGGCATTCTATGCCCAGTTCGCTGGCCGACCCACAGAGTTCGTCGGCTACGAGCAGCTCTCGAGCGAAGCCGAGGTGTTGGGCATTCTCGGGATCGACGAGCGACGTCAGGAAGCCCTGGCTGGGGAGGAAGTCGAAGTCATACTCGACCGGACGCCCTTCTATGGCGAGTCAGGCGGGCAGGTGGGTGATACAGGGGAACTGCGTGCAGAAACAGGGGTCTTCATGGTGCAGGATACCCAGCGTCCGACGCCCGACCTGATCGTCCACCGGGGCAAAGTGCGCGAAGGGTACATCCGAGTCGGGCAGCGCGTGTTTGCGATGGTCGATGCCGACCGACGGGCGGCGATCCGCCGGAACCATACGGCGACGCATCTGTTGCACGCGGCGCTGCGCCGGGTGCTCGGAGCGCACGCTGCCCAAGCGGGGTCACTGGTCGCTCCCGATCGGCTCCGGTTCGATTTCGCGCATCAGGAGGCGGTGCGCCCTGCTCAGCTTCGCGAGATCGAGGAACTCGTCAACGAACAGATCGTCCGAGACCAGCCAGTCGAGGTAGCGCACCGACCGCTGCGCGAGGCGCTGGCGCAGGGCGCCATCGCACTGTTCGGAGAGAAATACGGGGAGATCGTTCGAGTGGTCTCCATCGCAGAGTTCAGTACGGAACTTTGCGGTGGCACCCACGTGCGACACACCGGCGAGATCGGCTATTTCCTGATCCTCGACGAAACGAGTGTGGCCAGTGGCATCCGGCGTATCGAAGCAGTCACCGGTCCGGCAGCTGTGCGGGCAGCTCGCCGGATGGTGGATCTGGCGACGGAAGCGGCCCAGTTGCTGCACGTTCCCGTGGAACGACTACCGGAGCAGGTGGGACGGTTCCAGCAGCTCATCCGCGAGCAGGAACGGGAGATCGCGCGTCTGTCGGCGGAACTGGCTGTCGAGCGGGTGGCACCTCTGGTCGAGGCGGCTGATCGCGTCGACGGCTTCCGCATCATCAGTACGCGCATCGAAGTCTCCTCGCTCGATGTGCTCCGTCGACTGGGAGACCGGTTGCGGGAGCGCATCGGTTCCGGGGTGGTCATTCTGGGTACGGCGATCGATGATCGCCCCACCATTCTGGCGATGGCGACCCGCGATGCGGTGGAGCGCGGTGTCCACGCAGGACGAGTGGTGCAAGTCGCGGCTCCGGTGCTCGGAGGGCGAGGCGGTGGGCGTCCTGACGTGGCGCAGGGCGGTGGGGCTGATGCCTCGCGACTCGACGAAGCGCTCGCGGTGGCGCGTGCTGAAGCTGAGCGTCAGCTTCGCGGCGAGATGACCCGTTGACCCGACCGGAACGCCGTCACTCGCCGCACCGCGACGAACGGTGACGCTGGGAGGTGCTGTGGTGTGGCGACCGATTGCCGGATCGGGGGTGTCCGAGGAACAGCGACCTCGTCGGAGCCGCGGGTCGTCGACGCAGCGTGATGGCTCGCCCGCTGACGGACCCATCGACTCATCGTGCGTGGAGCAGACGGCCGACCTCGCGACCTACGTCCCGTCGAGGGGGCGTGCGCAGGCACCAGCGAGCCTGCTGCGGCGGATCGCTCCTCCCCGTCCCGATTCCCGGTCGACGAGTGTCGCTCCCGGGGACGTGGATGCCGGATGGGCTGTTCGGCGGGAGCACCGGTCGCGCCCGGTGGGGCGCCTCGAGCGGATGCGGTCGATCCGTTGGGTGTTGCGTATCTGCGCCGCGCTGCTGGCGACGGCCTCGATCGTCCTCGCTGCAGCGGTGACGGTTCCTTCTGCGACCGTGCACATTACCCCAATAGTCCGGGAGCGCAAGCTCAGCTTGACGTATGGGATTGCCGAGGGGAACGTCGATTGGACGGTCCCGACTCGGCGTGTGACCACCGTGGTGCGAGTGGAGGCTGAGCGTGACGCGACTGGGGAGAAGCAGGTTCCGGACGGGTTTGCGAGCGGTGTGGTGCGTTTCGTCAATGCGGCGACCGAGGCGGTGGCGATTCCAGCTGGAACCGAACTCTCTGGTGCGAACAGCGTGCGCTATCGCCTCACGACCGATATCGTCGTGCCGGCTGCGGACCCGTTCGGAACTCAGGCGTTCGGGGTGGCGGAGGCTCCGGTCGTGGCGACTGTCCCAGGCCCGGTGGGGAATGCCGAGGTCGGAACGGTGAGCGGGCGATTGGCGACCCAGATCCTCTACCGCAACGTCGCAGCGATCACAGGTGGCACGGTGCGTACGGTGCGGTTCGTGACGAAAGCGGATCTCGAGGCACTCCGGGAAGACGTCGAGCGGGCGCTGCGGGAACGAATCCGGTCAGCGCTCCAGGGGGCGCTGCGGGAGGGAGAGGTGCTCATCGACGACAGTATCCGGCTCGGTTCCCTGGACGTAGAGTTCTCGCAGCCCGAGAACGCGGAGAGCGATCGGGTGGTTGCCCGGGGTACGCTGACGGTCTCGGCACTGACCTATGCCCCTGAAGCGGTGCATCGGGCAGCACAGGAGGAGGCAGCACGCCGGCTGGCGCGATCCACGCAGGGGGATGAAGTATTTCTCGGCAACACGTTACGTTTCGGCGAACCAGAGGCGATCGGTGCGAACACGTGGAGAGTCGAGGCGACGGCGCAGGTTCGAGTCGTTCCTCCCGAGACCGAACTGCGGGCAGTGCGGGAAGAGATCGCCGGCGAGGGTGTCGGGGAAGCACTGGCACGTCTGCGATCGATCCCTGGAGTCGCGGCCGTCCAGATCCAGGTCTGGCCGTCTTGGTGGCCTGCTCGCTTGCCGGATCGGGCATCGCGTATCCAGGTGGTCGTCGATGACTGAGAAGATCGAGCAACGGGGGCGGGCACTGGGATTGGACGTCGGCGGCCGACGTGTCGGGGTCGCGATCAGCGACGAACTGGGGCTCATCGCGAGCCCGCTGACGACGATCGATTTGAACCGTGAGGGGCCAGAGGCGATCGTCAAACTGGTCGAGCGCTACGCTCCGACCGTCGTCGTGGTCGGACTGCCGATGACCATGCGTGGGCAGGAAGGCGCACAGGCTGCTGAGACGCGACGATTCGTGGAAGCACTCCGGCCGCATCTCTCCTGTCCGATTGTGTGGTGGGACGAGCGGTTGACCAGCACCGCGGCTGACCGTGCCTTGACCGCCGCTGGGCTTCGGCGGGGAAGACGCCGTCAGGTGGTCGATGCGGTAGCTGCTGCCCTACTGCTCCAGAGCTATTTGGATGCGCAGCGGACGGGAAGGGAGAGTGACCGGGGTCGTCCGCGTCGGCAACCCGAGCACGAGTGAGCCCGTGGCGGTTCAGGCTCTGGGGAGAGCCGCGAGACCGACAGCAGTGTGTGGAATCGCGGGAAGGCGCGGTTGTCGGGCTCGCTTTCGCGCCGGGCCGACACTACCGTGGCGATGGATGTGCACCCAGGCCGTAGGCTGACAGGCAGCCCCGCAGCGCTCGACTCCCACCGCAGACCCCCAGGGGGCCAAAGCCACAGGAAGGAGTGTGTCGACCCGTCTGGTTCAGCGCCGGGAACGTGGTGGAGGACCGTGGGCGCAACACTGCCGTCATTGCAACGCCGGGATCGCCCCGTTATACTGCGGTCGACCGTGTGGGGTGTTCAGAGGGCCGAGAGCAGACATGAAACTCCTGATCGCAGTGGTTCAAAACGAGGATGCCGACGCGATCGTCGAGGCGCTTCTAGAGCGCCAATTTCGGGCGACGCGCCTTGCGAGTACCGGCGGATTTCTCCGGCGCGGTAATACCACCCTGCTGATCGGTGTCGAGGATTCCGACGTCGATACCGTACTGGAACTGATCCGAGCCCATGCTCGAACTCGGGCGCGTCAGGATGCACCCGCGGGCGCGCTGACGAGCGCCGCCGCGACGGTCTTCGTCATTCCGTTGGAAGACTACCAGCGCCTCTGACTGCACCGCTTCCTCATCGGAAAGACGTCCATCGCCGCGAGCGCGATCCAGCTCGGAGGCGATGCGCTGCTCGTCTCATCAGGATCAGCGTCACGGTAGCACAGAGGAAGCCGCCCACGAACAGCGATTCGACGGGGATCGACGTGGCCTGCCAATCGATGAATCGGGCGGTGACGAGCCCGAGGAGCGTGGGATAGACGAGCAGACCCCCCAGAGCGAAGATGATGGCCTCGAGGAACGCGGTGCGCTGGTCCGCACCGGTGAGCCGACTCCCGAGATAGGGACCGAGTGTCCCGGCGGGGAGCCAGAGGGCGAGTGCCCGAACGATGTCCGCAGTCGTGACGTCCATGCGTGCATCTCCACTGTCGGCCTGACCAAGTCTACTCGGGCCGGCCGCATGCCTCGTGGCAGTTGGTCAGAGTGCAGTGGAACGCGAGCAGCACCGCGATGGTGCAGATACGTAGGACCGATCGCGGCGTCGTGTCCATACAGCTCGGCGTGGGACGCGCCGGTGGAACCGGCACGCCGCCTGGCGAGAACAGGGTGCGGAGGAGGGCGCTCACTAGCTGCGACCGGCGCACACGGCGGCCAACGGAGCGTGGTTCGGGTGCCGTGCGGAAGGGGTGTCGGAAGCGTGACGGTTCCCGACGAGGGTGGGCTGCCGTGCGTGCGGACCATCGTGTGGTGGTGGTCACACGTCATCCCCCGTCCAGAGACCAGCGAGTCGCAGAAGATTGCAGGCGAGAACCGCCGTAGTGACGGGACCGGTGCCCCCGGGAACCGGCGTGAGTGCGGCCGCGACATCGGCGACTGCGGGATGCACGTCGCCCACGACGCGTCCTTCGACCACTGTCACCCCGAAGTCGACGACGACGGCGCCGGGCTTGACCATGTCCGGCGTCACGAGCCCCGGATGGCCCACAGCGGCGAAGACGAGGTCGGCTTGACGAGTCAGAGCGGCCAGGTTTGTTGTCCGGCTGTGGCAGATCGTGACGGTCGCATCGGCAGCCAATAGAAGGAGAGCGAGCGGGCGGCCGACCACAGGACTACGGCCGATGACCACCGCATGTTTGCCGGCGATGTCCACCCCGTAGTGTCGGAGGAGGATGAGGCCGCCGAGGGGCGTGCTGGGAGCGATGTGTGGTCGGCCGACAGCCAATCGTCCTTGCTGCTCGAAGGAGACGCCGTCGACGTCCTTGGTCGGTGGCATCGTGTGCGAGAGCGTGTGCCGGTCGATCGCGGACGGTAGTGGTTGGAGCGCTAAGATGCCCGTGACCGAGTGGTCTGACTCGAGTTGCTTGATCAGTGTGACAAAGGACGGAATGTCCAAGCAGTCTTCCAGCGTAAATTCACGCACTTCCAGCTCGAGCGAGCGGAATTGCTTGCGGATAGTGCGGGCGTAGGCGAGGGCCGAGGGGTCGCCGGGGATCAACAGCGCGAGGGTAGGACGAGCGGTGCCGGATGGAAGGGATGCGAGAAGGGACCGGATCTTGTCGTGCAACTGGGAAACGACCGGTGCTCCAGTCAAGGGACGTGCCGGCATCCATCACCTCCGGTTGCTGCTTTCAGCGACGGCGTCGACAGCTGACAGCGCGCTCGGTGCACCGCAGCGACCGAGCGACGAGGACGCATCCTGCGCTCGAGGCGCCTCATTCAAGAATGGACCGCAACTGGACGAGACGGCGCTGGATACCGTCCGCGAACGCCGCTGCTCGGTGAGGTGGGAGAAGGGACAAGTTGGCTTGGGCCATCGCGAGCGCGGCCTCCACGCTGGCCCGGGCGAGGGCTCTGGCCGCCACGAGATCGGAAGCGGCGAAGGGCGGCACGCTCGGAGCCAAGCGGTTCAACGTTTCCAGCAGTTGGAGAGCGAGGTCCGCCGTTTGCAGGGGAACCATCGTGGCTCGTTCGACCACCGACTCTCGGTCTCCCGTGGGAATCGTCGGTTGGAACGTCGAGAGCAGGTCGTGGAGCACCGCACGGTCGAGGTCGGCACGGGCGAGCGCCTGCTCGATGACCGATGCCAAACCGATTGCCAACTCGTGGGTCTGCGATTGTTCGAGGTGCCGGTGGGCAGCCCGCCGCACGAGGTCACCCAAGGCAGCGGCCTGAGCCAACGTGAGACAGGCCGCGACACCGCCGCCGCAGCGGTAGCGCGGTCGTCGTATTCGCTCGATGAGTTCGAGCACGGTCCACTCGGCGATTCGGTCCTCCTGCTCGTGCACGGTTGTCCCTCCGTCGTCTTGGAGCCAGGCGAGCCATCTGCCTGCACCGCGTGCCGTGCGCTGGCGCTGGGCTCGAGCGCGCCGTCGCGACCGGACGCAGTATAGCTCTTCACTCAGTGTCACTTTGCTGTCTTTACACTGTCGCATAGAGGGCATGGCTCCCTTCCGCCTCCCCTGTCGTGCCGCTATGGCACACCACTGTGGACAAGGTGGAAAGGGGTTGACGGCTGGGCACGGATGGCGTATGATGCGCGTGTCGGGGTGGCACCGTATGCGCGCGGCGAATTCGCCGAAAGCAGAAAGGTGAGGGCAATGGCGAGCGAGCCGGTCCTGTTCTTCGGTGAACTGCTGAAGCGGTACCGCGAGTCGGCGCGTCTGTCGCAGAGTCGACTGGCGCAGCGTGCCGGTTTCGATCACAGCTACGTGTCGCGCTTGGAAAGCGGGCGACGCGCTCCGACCCGCGAAGCGATCGTGCGACTGGCGGAGGCGCTCGAGCTGACTTCGGCCGAGCGTGACTCGCTGCTCGCGGCGGCTGGGTTCCTGCCGGAGCAGGCTGAGCACCTCTTCACTGACGAACCCGTCTTGAGTGAAGTGGTCGAGCTGTTGCAACGCCGCGACGTGCCGGATGCTGTGCGCGAGGATCTGCGCCAGCTTCTGGCGCTGGTCGTGCGCCAGTTCAAGCGGGCCCTCGTCGGCGTCGGTTCGAGCGGTGAGGTGGCGGACAGTCTGCCCAGCGAGCGGCGATGGAATGCACGCTGGTCCGGGCAGACCGCCTGACGGCTGTTCCGGAGCACCGATGCGCAGACGGAGCCGTTGGGTGTTTGGGTACGCTTAAGCGTGTGAAAGCGCACCGCGGTCAGGAGTCGTTGACCTCCTCGCGGGGTGTCAGGCTCGCTCGACGGAGGGGGCGGCAGTGTCGCGACCGTTCGCGCATCTGCACTTGCACACGGAATTCTCGCTCCTCGACGGGGTCGGACGGATCCCGGAGTACATGGCGCGGGCGCGCGCCACCGGGATCGAGCACGTGGGGATCTCAGACCATGGCGTACTCTACGGAATCATCGATTGGTACAAAGCGGCGAAGGCGGAAGGACTCCATCCGATCATCGGTATGGAAGCCTACCTGGCACCGCGAACGGTGTACGACCGGGACAAGACGATCTACCATCTCCTCCTCCTCGCTGAAAACGAGCGTGGATACAAGAACTTGCTCAAACTCGCGACGCGGGCGAGCCTAGAAGGGTTCTACTACAAGCCCCGCATCGACATGGCGATGCTCGCTGAACACAGCGACGGACTGATCGCGACGTCGGCTTGTCTTGGAGGACCGCTTGCACACCACCTGCTTCAGGGTGACCGCGAGACCGCGCGGTCTTGGGCGGCTCGCTTGCGAGAGCTGTTCGGTAGCGACCGGTTTTTTGTCGAGCTACAAGATCACGGACTACCAGAACAGCGTCGGGTCAACAAGGAATTGGTCGAACTCGCCCGAGCGCTGCGACTCCCGCTCGTCGTGACCAACGACGTGCATTACCTCGAGCGTGACGATGCGAGTATCCAGGATCTGCTCATCTGCATTCAGACCAATTCCACGCTCGACGATCCGAAGCGGATGCGTGTGCAATCGGATCAGCTGTACTTCAAGCGCCCGGACGAGATGTGGAACCTCTTCGGGGACGAGGTACCGGAGGCGCTTTGGAACACCGTCCGTATCGCGGAGCGGTGCGACGTCACCGTGGAGTTCGGACGTTTGCATCTTCCGGATCCAGGTATCCCCCCCGGCATGACCGCGGACGAGTATCTAGCTGCCTTGTGCGAGGAAGGGATTCATCGTCGGTATCCAGTGGTGACCGAGGAGGTGCGGCGACGCCTCGAGTACGAACTGGACGTCATTCGTCAAACGGGATTTTCGAGCTACATGTTGATCGTTCGCGACTTCGCGGAATTCGCGAAGCAACGAGGGATTCTGTACGGTGTCCGCGGGAGTGCAGCAGCGAGCATCGTCCTGTACGCGCTCGGCATCACCGATGTCGATCCGTTAGCCAATCGGTTGGTCTTCGAACGCTTCCTGAACCCCGAGCGTCGCGAGATGCCGGATATCGACATGGACTTTGCCGATGACCGTCGTCACGAGGTGATCGAGTATGTGGCTCGCAAATATGGTGCCGAGCACGTGGCACAGATCATCACCTTCGGGACGATGGGGGCGAAGGCAGCCATCCGCGATGTCGGACGAGCGATGGGATGGGCGCACGCGGAAGTCGATCGGATCGCACGCTTGATCCCCGCGGGGGTCAATATGACGCTGGAGCGTGCGCTTCAAGAGAGCCCTGAGTTACGGCAGCTGTACGAAAACGATCCGCGGTCGCGCGAACTGATTGACAACGCGCGGAAATTGGAGGGAATCGCCCGCCACGCAGGAACGCATGCGGCTGGGGTTGTCATTTCGGCCTCGCCGCTGGTCGAGCACGTGCCGCTCCAGCGACCAGCCCGTGCGGAAGAGGGGGCGTTACCGACGACGCAATTTCCGATGGAGACGGTGGCCGAGATCGGCCTCCTGAAGATGGATTTCCTCGGTCTCGCCAATTTGACGATCTTGGCCGATGCCGTCGAGATCGTGCGCCAGACGCACGGTATCGAGATCGACCTCAAACGGATTCCGCTGAATGATCCGCTGACGTTCCGCCTGTTGAGCGAGGGACGGACATTCGGCGTTTTCCAGCTCGAGAGTGCGGGGATGCGTCGCTACATCCGCGAACTGCGTCCAGCTTCCGTGGCGGAGCTCGCGGCGATGATCGCGCTGTATCGACCAGGTCCGATGCAACATATCCCTGCCTATTGTCGAGCGAAGCACGGTCTGGAGCCGATCCAGTATCCGCACCCCGACCTCGCGGAAATCTTGGACGAGACCTACGGCATCATCGTGTACCAGGATCAGGTGTTGCTCATCGCCCGCAAGTTCGCCGGGTACACCCTTGGCGAAGCGGATATCATGCGGAAGGCGATGGGCAAGAAAATTCCCGAAAAGATGCGCGCCGAACGCGAGCGGTTCATTGCCGGCGCGAAGGCCAACGGTTACAGCGAAGAGGATGCTGAGCGCATCTTCAATCTCATCGAACCGTTCGCGGGATACGCCTTCAACAAGGCCCACGCGACGTCGTATGCAGTCGTGTCCTATCAGACGGCCTTCCTGAAGGCGCATTATCCGGTCGAATACATGACCGCTGTGCTCCGCAATGCGCCCAGTCACCCGTCCGGAACCGTCAAGCGGATCGCCGCAGCGCTCGCGGAATGCCAGCAGCTGGGTATTCCGGTGTTGCCCCCGGATGTCAATCGCAGCGAGGCGACGTTCACGGTGGAGGCAATGCCGGATGGTGGGAAGGGAATCCGTTTTGGGCTGGCCATGGTCAAACATGTGGGCGAAGCGGCGATCGAGGCGATCTTGCAGAGCCGAGCCGCACAACCCGAGGGGCGCTTTCACAGTTTCGAGCACTTCTGTGAGTCGGTGGACTGGTCGCTCGTCAATCGCCGTGCGGTCGAGAGCCTGATCAAGTGTGGAGCGTTCGACGCACTCGGAGAGCGCAAGATCCTGTTGGCTCAGCTGGAGGGGGCGATTCAGGCGGCGCAAGCACGGCAGCGGGCATTGCGGCGCGGGCAGATGGATCTGTTCGCAGGTGTCACGCGGGAGCAGGGTAGTCCCCTGCAATTCGCACGACCGGCTGTCGATCCCCCGGATATCCCGCGCAGGACGTTGTTGGCGTGGGAACGTGAGCTGCTCGGCGTCTACCTAAGTGCGCATCCGTTGGACGACTTCGTGCCGCTGCTCCGCCAGCGGGACATCGTCCAAGTCGCGGAACTGGACGAGGACTCGGTCGGGCAGACGGTCGAGTTGCTCGTGCTGATCAGCGGTTACCGCAAACTGACGACGCGGACCGGACGGGTCATGGCCGTACTGCAGGTCGAGGATCGCTCTGGTTCGGTCGAAGTGGTCGCGTTCCCGGATGTCTACGAAGCGGCGCGGGACCTGATCACCGAGGACGCGATCGTCTTGCTTCAGGCGAAAGTCGAACAGCGGAGCGACGAACTGCAGCTGGTCGCGCAGTCTCTGCAGGATCCGCGTGACCTTCTCAGAGACGCTACCGACTCGGCCCGCGTGGTTCACGTGCGTCTTCCCGTCAGTGGGGATGTCGAGCAGGATATCGAGCGGATGCATCGGCTCCGAGACCTGCTCGACCAGTTTCCGGGCGAGTATCGGTTGTGCATTCACCTGCCGTTGGAACACGGTGAAGTCGTCCTCGCGACGCGGTTGCTCGTCGACTGGTGCGAGGAAGTGGTTCGGATTCTGACCGCGGAATTGGGAGACGGTGCGGTCTGGGTCGAGGAGCGGACGACCGCTGGAGTTCCGGTCGCGGCCTGATGGCGGCGGTCAACGACCCTCCGCACCGAGACGACTGAGCAGCCTGATCACTCCCTCGGGATTACTGGCCAGGACGAGGCACACGTCGCCCGCCCGTGCCAGGTTCAGCACCGAGCGGAGCGCCTGCTCCACAGCAGGTTGCGTAACCACAACTGGCGGTAGGACATTGTGGGCGATCCCCTCGCTAAGCGTGCGCAGCCGATCGTCGGACGAGAGTCCGTAGGCGACGATCATCCCGCGTACTCTGCCGAGGATGCGTCCGACTTCTCGCAGCTCGTCTTCCGAGAGCCACGGAAAATCGTGCGTGAGGACGAACGTCTTCCGTGGCTTCCGCTGTCGGATTCCTCTGATCAGGGGTCGAAGCATCCACGGGTAGCGAGCACCGTCGATGAGGACCTCGCGACCGCAGATGGGAACGAGGTTGCAGGATCCGGGCAACACCGCGGGAGAGGGCACGAAGCGACTGGTGACGGCGCGGATGGTGGAGGGAGGTATGCCGAGCGCAAGGGCGAGAGCGGTGGCACACATGACGTTCTGAATCTGGAATGTGAGTGCTCCCTCGAGGGTACAGGGGATCTCCTGCACCTGGAGGAGAGGAACCTCGCTCGGGATCGTCGTGCGGTGATTCGTCCCCGGACGAGGCGAGGGTTCGTCCGCTCCAGGTCGGGATGTCGCTGCTGCCTCCGTTGGTTGCAGTGTCGCTGCTGGAGCGGAACGGGAGCCGTAGTGGAGCAGCGCGCGGTTGGTCACGATCGACCCGTTGGAGTACCAGATCGCGGGGGCGCCAGTTGCCCGGCAACGTCGAATGGCTGGATTTTCTGGATGGAGACCGAAGAGGACCACGCGGCCGGTCCTGCGTGTGGCCAGCTGAAGCACCGCGGGATCGTCGGCGTTCAAAACCAGCGTTCCTCCAGGATGAACGGCTCGAACGACGATCTCATGTGCACGGGGCGCGGAGCGAACTGCAGGAGCGATCATGCACGTCTCGTCGTTCCCACAGAGCGTCGTGATGGCAGCGAGTTCGTACGTCGCCTCGGGCAGTCCGACCGATGCGACGACCGGAGGCTCGAGTTCCTGGATCGCGACATCGAGATCTCCGACGCTGAGTGCTCGTACGATCGCGGCCCAGGGTTTGAGTTCACCGGCGAGCTGCTGGTCATCGATATACACGCCGCTGGTACACCACAGACCGGCTGCCAGGCGATGGGCTCGAGCCATGCGGTAGAGCAGCCACGCGACGGTCGATTTGCCGCGCGTGCCGGTGATCGCGACGAGGGGCAGTGCGCTCGGGATGGTTTGCCGTTCAGGTCGCAGGTGATGTCGCTGGTGACTCATCGGGACCTCGATGTTCTCCACGGAGCCCTGTGTCGCTGGTGGAGCACCGGAGCCACTGATCGAGAATCACCACTGCGTGCTCCAGCGCTCGGGCGCGGTGACTGAGACGGTTCTTTTCGTCTGTCGTCATCTCGGCGAAGGTGCGATCGTGACCCAGCGGTCGGAAGATCGGGTCGTAGCCGAAGCCCGATTGCCCCTGCGGTCGGTCGACGATCGTTCCCTCGACTACCCCTTCCGCCAGCGCTTCCTGGCCGTCCGGATGGACGAGCGCGATGACCGCGCGAAAGCGAGCCGTTCGCCGTTCAGGGGATACGGATGCCAATTCCGCCAGCAAGCGCTGGACGTTTTCCTCGTCCGAGGCATGCTCACCGGCGTAACGAGCAGAGTGCACGCCTGGTCGACCACCCAACGCATCCACTTCCAGTCCCGAGTCGTCGGCTAGTGCGACGAGGCCACTCGCTCGAGCAGCGGCCCGGGCCTTGATGAGCGCGTTCTCCGCGAAGGTCTCGCCGGTCTCGGGCGGCAGCGAGAGACCGAGCTCGCCTGCGGACACGACCTCGATGCAGGGTGGCAAGAGTCTCCGCAACTCGGCGATCTTGCCCGGATTCGTCGTCGCGAGGACGATGCGTCGAGTGCTCATCGCCGGTCCTCCTCAACGGGACGTGGCCCATGTGCGGTGAACGCACTCTCAGTATCGGCAGGAGGGAGGACCGACGACAGCCGGAACAACTGCCGCGCATTGTCCGTCGTCTGCGCTGCGATCGCTGTTTCCGGCGCTCCTCGGAGTCTCGCGACGACCGAGAGGATGGCGCGCAGAAATGCCGGTTCGTTCCGCTGACCACGGTACGGCACGGGTGCCAGGTACGGTGCGTCGGTCTCCAGAACCAGTCGGCCGAGGGGTGCCTCGCGGACGGTGCGTCGTAGGGGTTCCGCGTTGGGAAAGGTCACGACCCCGCCGATACCGAGGTGAAGACCGAGGTCGAGAAAGGCGGCAGCAGTCGTCGGACTACCTGTAAAACAATGCATCACTCCGGCATGTGGAGGCTGGCAGCTTTCCAACATCGCGAGGAGTTCCTGTTCGGCGTGCCGCTGGTGGAGGACGATCGGAAGTTCGAGTTCTCGCGCTAACTCGAGTTGCCGGCGGAGCACGCGTTGTTGGACAGCGGGATCGACCGCTTGCCGATAGAAGTCGAGGCCGATCTCACCGATCGCTCGGACGAGCGGATGACGTGCCAGTGTCCGCAATCGTCGTTCGGTGGCCTGGTCGAAGCAGTCAGCTTCGTTCGGGTGGACGCCGAGTGCGACTACCATGCCTGCTGTCCGCTCAGCAAGTGCGAGAGCCCGATCCCAAGAGTCGGGGGAGAAGCCGATCAACACGAAGCCGCGAATGCCGGCTGCCCGGGCTCGCTCGAGCACCGCGTGGCGGTCAGCATCGAACGCCGGGAGATCCAGGTGGCAGTGCGTATCGACCAACAACACAGGCATCCCTCACTTGACGGTGACGCTCTTTGCGAGGTTGCGCGGTCTATCTGGATCGAATCCCCGGCGGACGGCCAGCTCGTATGCGAGCAGTTGGGCCGGAACGATCGACACCAGCGGTGACGCATCACCGACGTCGGCGACCGGAACGTGGACATCAAACGCCTCGTCCGGTTCCGGCGAGATACCGACGATCCAACCGCCGCGGCTGCGCACTTCCATGGCGCCGGAAAGGATGTCCGGGCGCGTTTCATCGAGCGGCGAGAAAACCAGACACGGGCTACCGTCCTCGATCAGGGCGATGACGCCGTGTTTCAGTTCTCCTCCCGCGAAGCCCTCGGCATGGATATACGTCGCTTCCTTGATTTTCAGAGCGGCCTCGAGTGCGGTCGGATACGACAGGCCACGGCCGATGACGTAACAATGCTCGGCTGCGACCAAGCGGTCGGCGACCGCTCGGATCCGATCCAGCGTCGCTGGGGCCAGCGCGACCTCCATCCCCTCGACGGCACGCCAGAGGACATCCAGACCGACGTGCTCGCTCCCGTTCAGGAAATGCGCTGCCAGCAACAGAATCGCGAGTTTCGCAGTGTACGCTTTGGTCGAAAGGACGCTCTGTTCGGGGCCTGCGGAGAGAGGAACCGCGAAGTCAGCGAGACGGGACACCGTTGACCCCATCACGTTGACGAGTGCAGCGACCGTTGCCCCTCGGCGTTTGGCGGCTTGGACCGCTTCGATGACATCGACCGTTTCACCGCTCTGCGTCAAGGCGATCACGAGCGAGCGATCGGTGAGGAAGTGTTCCTGATACTTGAATTCTGACGCGATGACAGCGTTGACGTGTCGCCGAGCGATACGCGAGAAGAGATAACTGCCACAGAGGGCGGCGTACCCAGCCGTGCCGCAGCCGACGAGGAACGTCCCGTAGGACTTCGCGATCAGCTCGGCCAGTTCATGAGCACTCTCGAGCCGTTCCCGCAGGATCCGCTCGATGACGCGCGGTTGCTCATGGATCTCCTTGATCAAGTAGTGCGGATAGCCGCCGAGCGATGTGTCCGCTGGGTGCACGGTGAGAGGTTCCCAGCGAATCGGGCGTGGTTCGCCGGTGCATCGGTCGAACAGGCGTGGACCCTCCGCACTGAGCAGCGCGACGTCGTCGTCCCGGAGATAGTAGATCCGTTCAGCGTGACCGACCAGCGCGATGGCATCCGACGAGACGAAGACGCCTGCCCGGCCGATTCCGATGACCAACGGTGACGTGGACTTGATGGCGACCAGTTGGCGGGAGGGACGGTGCATGATGATGAATGCGTTCAGTCCCCTGATGCGCTCGAAGGCGTGACGGACAGCAGTGACCACGCGCATCTCCGATTCGACGGGGGTCGCACCGTGCGCTTCGCGTTCGCTCCGCCGCAGAAGTTCCTCGAGGAGATGTGCGAAGATCTCGCTGTCGGTGGTACTTCGGAAGCGATGACCTGTCGCCTCCAAGGCCTGGCGCAGCGGGTGATAGTTCTCGATGATGCCGTTGTGGACGACGGCGAGCGTTTCAGTGCAGTCCAGATGCGGATGCGCGTTCTCGTCGGAGACGCCGCCATGCGTGGCCCAGCGCGTGTGACCGAGCGCGACGCTGGTGCTCGGTAACGATGGCACTTCGCCTGGAAGCCGCCCTGCCTGTTTGTACACGATGAGGCGCTCGTCGTTCGAATACGCGATGCCCCAAGAGTCGTATCCACGGTACTCGAGGGTCCGCAGCGCGTCGACGACGGCGCGCACGGGAAGGCCCGTCGCTGACACGAACCCGAAAATACCGCACATGCGTAGCGAAACCTCCCTTCGGTTCGCGCGCTTCGACCCGCGCACGATCTCAGGGGGATGCGGGCACGATGGCCGCATCCGACCCGTCTCTGCCCCGAGGAGAGGCGGTTGGCACAGGGAGCGAGACTGCCTGAGCGGGGGCACCTCGGTGAGCCTTTGTCCCGGCAGTCACCCACCGGTTTTGCTCTCACCGTCACGACCGTGCGAGCCGGGAGACCATCCGCCGAAGAGTTCGATCAGTCTCCACCTCGTCGACTCGCCACCTCCACCGACGAGTCCAGGCGCTACGACAACGAACCGCGACCCCGCTCGTTCCGCCTCCCGAACGGGCCGACTGTACCATAGTGCCCAGGACTTCCGCAAACGACCAACGACGAGAGGGGGCGAAGCGGTAAACTACCCCCAGGTGAGCACGCGGCGTGCTGCTCCGGTGCGTTCGAGTGGCATGCGCCCCGTCCTCGGAGTGAGTCGCGACGATGTCAGTGAGTCGAGGGATATCTGTCGGATGATTCCACGCTATACGCGACCCGAGATGGGTCGCCTGTGGGGCGAAGAGCACAAGATCGAGCTCTGGTTACGCGTCGAGATCGCCGTCGCTGAAGCGTGGGCAGAGCATGGCGTCGTGCCTGCCGACGCGTTGGAGCGGATCCGGACCGCGCGGTGCGACCTGGCTCGCATGCGGGAAATCGAAGCGGAAGTCGATCATGATGTCATCGCGTTCATCCGTGCCACGGTCGAATCGATCGGCGAAGAGGCCGGACGGTATTTCCACCTGGGACTGACCAGTTCCGACGTCATCGACACCGCGCTCGCGCTGCAGCTCGTGGAGGCGAGCGACGTACTTCTTCGTGACCTGGACGACCTCGCAGCGGCCGTCGCGGAACAGGCGGTTCGTCATCGTTGGACGGTGATGATCGGACGTACCCACGGCGTGCATGCCGAGCCGATCACGTTCGGGTTCAAGCTCGCGGGCTGGTACGCGGAACTCTTGCGACAACGGGAACGGTTGGAGCGAGCGCGTGAAGAGGTACGGGTAGGGAAGATCTCCGGTGCCGTCGGAACGCATGCCCACGTGCCACCGGAGATCGAAGAGGCGGTCCTGACCCGACTCGGGTTGCGCGTCGACCCTGTCTCGACGCAAGTCGTCGGCCGCGACCGGCATGCGGCATTCGTCGCCACGTTGGCAGGCATCGGTGCCACGCTCGATCGATTCGCCACCGAAATCCGACACTTGCAGCGAACCGAAGTGCGCGAGGTGGAAGAGCCGTTCGATCCGAGCAACATGGGTTCCTCCGCCATGCCGCACAAGCGGAACCCGCACGAAAGCGAACGGATCACTGGCCTGGCGCGGTTGCTCCGGAGCTATGTGCACGCCGCGTTGGAGAACGTGGTGCTGTGGCACGAGCGGGACATCAGTCACAGCTCGGTCGAGCGGGTGATCCTCCCGGATGCGTGCATCGCACTGGACTTCATGCTGACCTCGATGACGGAGATCGTCCGCGACTGGGTGGTCTACCCGGAGCGTATGCGGGCCAATCTGGATGCGACGTATGGTGCGATCTTCTCCCAACGCGCGATGCTGACGCTCGTCGAGGCTGGGATGGATCGACAACGGGCATATCGCTTGGTGCAGCGCTTGACTCGTGAGGCTTGGGAACGCGCGGTTCCGTTGCGCGACCTTCTCCGGGCGGATCCGGAGGTCCAGCTGGTGCTCTCCCCGGATCGGATCGATGAGATCTTCGACCTGGAGCCCTATCTCCGCTACGTGAACCAAGCGTTCGAGCGTGTCGGTTTGCCGGTTGATGAGAAGGTAAGGGTTGCCGATTCGTGACGACGGACGTGCCGGTCGTCCTGACCGTCGAATTGCCGCAGCTTCCGGTTTTTCGTCGTGGTAAGGTGCGGGAGGCCTTCGATCTCGGTGACCGCCTGCTCTTGGTCGCGACGGACCGCATTTCGGCGTTCGACGTCGTTCTCCCGACGGGGATTCCTGGCAAGGGAATCGTTCTGACCCAGCTCTCCGCCTTCTGGTTCGAGTGGTTCGGGGGGCGTGTCCGTACGCACTATCTGACCACTCGGCTGCCTGAGTCGTTCCGACCGTACCGCGCTCTACTGGAGGGTCGGTCGATGCTCGTCCAGAAGGCGGAGCGGATTCCGATCGAGTGTGTCGCGCGCGGGTATCTGGCAGGCTCGGCGTGGGTGGAATACCAGGAGCGCGGCGAGGTCAGTGGCATCCGCTTGCCAGCCGGCCTGCGGGAGAGCGATCGGTTACCGGAACCGCTCTTTACCCCGGCGATCAAGTCGGATACCGGACACGACGAGAACATCACCTTCGAGGAGCTGGTCGCGCGGGTGGGACCAGGACTCGCTGCCCGGTTGCGGGAGCAGACGCTTGCGATCTATGTCGCGGCGGAGGCGTATGCACGCGAGCGCGGCGTCATCATCGCGGACACCAAATTGGAGTTCGGTTGGATCGGTGGAGAGCTCGCTGTCATCGACGAGCTGCTCACTCCGGACAGTTCGCGCTTCTGGGACGCTGAACGGTACGAGCCGGGGCGCTCCCAGCCGTCCTTCGACAAGCAGTTCGTGCGCGACTGGTTGATGGCAAGCGGTTGGAACAAGCAGCCACCAGGGCCACCCTTACCGCCGGACGTCGTCGAAAAGACAGCGCAGAAGTATCGAGAGGCATACCGGCGTTTGACGGGACGGCCGGTGCCGTATCTCGAGGTCGATGTCGAGTGAGGAGGTCTGTGTGAAGGAGACAGGACGCTGGCGAGCCGAAGTCTTCGTCTCTTTGCGGCCGAGCGTGAACGATCCGCAAGGGCTCGCGGTCCGAGACGGATTACGACGGCTCGGGTATGACGAGGTCGAAGACGTCCGGGTGGGGCGGTACGTGCAACTGTGGTTGCGGGCCGCTGACGCCGAAACGGCCGAGCGGCGGGTGGCCTCGATGTGCGAGCAGCTCCTCGCCAATCCGGTCGTTGAAGACTATCGGTTCGTCATCGAGCCGGCCTGAGGGTGTCAGGGGGATCCGTCATGCGTTTCGGAATCGTGACTTTCCCCGGAAGCAATGGGGACCACGACGCGCTCATGGCGGTCCGCATGGGGCTCGGCCAGCCGGCGGAACTCGTCTGGCATACGGAGACCGACCTGTCGTCCTATGACTGTTTGCTGATTCCCGGTGGCTTCTCGTACGGTGATTACCTCCGCGCGGGCGCGATCGCTCGCTTCGCGCCGGTAATGGAAGCCGTTGCGCGGGAAGCGGAAGCAGGGAAACCGGTGCTCGGGATCTGTAACGGGTTCCAGATCCTGACGGAAGCCCACCTCCTCCCTGGCGCTCTCTTGCGCAATGCCTCGCTGGAGTTCGTTTGCGACTGGGTCTGGGTACGGGTGGAACAGACGCGGACACCGTGGACACAGCGGCTCGTCCCCGGAGAACTCCTGCGATTGCCGATCGCGCACGGGGAGGGGCGGTATTACGTCGATGAGACGACACTCAAGGAACTGGAGCGCGCTGGCCAGATCGTCTTTCGGTACGTCACCGCTGATGGGCGCGTCACGGCGGACGCGAACCCGAACGGATCGATCGCCAACATCGCCGGTGTCTGCAACGGGCGGGGGAACGTGGTGGGTCTGATGCCGCATCCCGAGCGCGCCTTCGATCGATTGGTCGGTGGCGACGATGGATTGCGGATCCTCGCATCGGTGCTCGATGTCGGACTGACATTGGCGCGCAGTCGCGGTGTCCGTTGAAGCATGGGGATCGGTGCACGGATGACAGTCACACCCGAACTGCTGCGTGAAGTCGCACTGACTGCGGAAGAGTACCGCCGAGCGGTCGAGTTGCTCGGTCGGGAGCCGAATCGCTTGGAACTCGGGATGATCGGTGCGCTGTGGAGCGAGCACTGCGGGTACAAGCACTCGCGCCCGCTGTTACGTCGGTTTCCGACGAGCGGTCCGCACGTTGTCCAGGGACCAGGTGAGAATGCTGGTGCTGTGGAACTCGGTGACGGCTTGGTCGTCGTCCTGAAGATCGAGTCGCACAACCATCCCAGCGCGGTGGAGCCGTTCCAAGGGGCGGCTACCGGTGTGGGCGGGATCGTGCGCGACATCTTCGCGATGGGAGCGCGGCCGATCGCCCTGGTGGATTCGCTTCGGTTCGGACCGCTGGAGGAGGCGCGACAGCAATATCTCTTCCATGGGGTCGTCGGGGGCATCGGTTGGTACGGCAACTGCCTCGGGATTCCGACCGTCGCGGGAGACGTCTTTTTCATGTCGGAGTATCGGCAGAATCCGCTCGTGAATGCGATGTGCGTCGGGATCGCCCAGCGCGAGGCGCTCGTTCGTGCGAGAGCCTCGGGCGTGGGAAACCTCGTGGTGCTGGTTGGGGCCGATACCGGCCGCGACGGCATCCACGGTGCGACATTCGCGTCAGTGGAGGATCCAGAACGATCGCATCGTGGAGTAGTGCAAGTGGGGAACCCGTTCCTGGAGAAGTTATTGCTGGAAGCGTGTCTCGAGGTACTGGGCACCGGGGTGGTCGTGGCGATGCAAGACCTCGGGGCCGCCGGCTTGACGAGCGCGAGTGCTGAGATCGCTGCGCGTGGTGGCACTGGGATCGAGCTGGAGGTCACAGCGGTGCCGCGACGCGAAGCGGGGATGACGCCCTACGAGGTGATGCTCTCGGAGAGCCAAGAGCGGATGCTGCTCGTCGTTCGTCCGGAGGGACTGGAACGGGTGCTCGCGATCTTTCACCGCTGGGATCTCCATGCGGTCGTCGTGGGACGCGTGACGGACGATGGCTGCTTGCGAGTGCTCGAGGACGGGAAGACGGTCGCCGAACTCCCGGTGCAGCTCCTGACGGACTGGTGTCCGACGTACGTTCGCGAGGCTCGCGAGGCAGACGAGATCCGCGCTCGGCGCTCGTTCGATCCGAGGAGCTTGCCGGATCTCGAGGCACGCGACGTCGGTGCCGTCTTGGAGCAGCTGTTGCGTTCACCGAATATCGCGTCCCGCCAACCGATTTACCGAACGTACGATCATACGATCATGACCAATACGGTGCTGGCGCCTGGGCAGGGCGAAGCAGCGGTGCTGCGCGTGAAAGGGCATCGTTTCGGGATCGCGGTCAAGACTGACTGCAACCCACGCTATTGCTTGCTCGATCCTCGTCTCGGGGCGCAGCATGCGGTGGCGGAGGCGACGCGGAACGTGAGCTGCGTGGGAGCGGAGCCGCTGGCGATCACCGACTGTTTGAATTTCGGGAATCCGGAACGGCCCGAAGTCTACTACCAGTTGGTGCAAGCGATCGAGGGCATGGCTGAAGCGTGTGAGGCTCTCGGGGTGCCGGTGGTCAGCGGCAACGTCAGTCTCTACAACGAAACAGAGGGACGATCGATCCCACCGACGCCGGTCGTGGGGGTCGTCGGCAGACTGGAAGACGTGCACCGGCGCGTCGGCATGGGTTTTGCCGGGGAAGGCGTGGTCTTTCTCCTGGGGCCACAGCGAGCGACGCTGGGAGCGAGCGAGTATCTCGCTCACCGCTTCGGCATCGTGGGTGGTACACCGCCTGCCTTGGACTTGGAACTCGAGCGACGTGTCCAGGTGCTGGTGCGGGATGCGATCCACCGTGGGATCGTGCTTGCGGCCCACGATTGCAGTGAAGGCGGGTTGCTCGTGGCGGTCGCCGAGAGTTGCATAGTGGGTGGGATCGGCGGGCGGTTCCGGATCGACCCGTTGTTGGAGGCAAACGGTCGGCTCGATGAGACGGTGTTCGGGGAGGCTGCCTCGCGCGTGCTCGTTCAGGTGCCGTTCGGCGCCGAGGGCACGCTCCTCGCGTTGGCGCACGCCCATGGCGTGCCGATCTACGAGTTCGGCCGTCTCGGTGGGGAGCGATTGGTCGTGGACGGACTCCTCGATCATCCACTCGGTGCGCTCGCGGAGGCGTGGCGGAGGGGTCTCCGTCGGATGTGAGACAGTGTCCGTACGACGACGTGGTAGACTCGGAGCGTGAGGGTGGATCAGAACGGGCGAGGTGCTGTGTGACTGATGGCGGTGGTCCGCGTGAAGCCTGCGGCGTCTTCGGCATCTACGCCCCCGGTGAGGACGTGGCGCGCCTGACGTTCTTCGGTCTGTACGCGTTGCAGCATCGTGGCCAGGAGAGCGCGGGTATCGCGACGAGCGATGGGCGATCGTTTTTCCTCAGCCGTCGGATGGGGTTGGTCAGTAGCGCTTTCACGGAGGAGGACTTACGTCGGTTGCAGGGATTTGTGGCCATCGGCCATACCCGGTACTCGACGACAGGAAGCAGCATCCCAGTCAACGCGGGACCGTTTCTGGTCCGTTGGGGAGACGAGGCGATCGCCGTCTCGCACAACGGGAACCTGGTGAATGGTGACGACCTGCGGCGGGAGCTGCTCGAGGCTGGAATCCCGCTCGAGAGTACCACAGACACGGAAGCGCTGGCGTGGACCATTCTCCGCTCGACGGGGCGCGATTGGGCGGAACGCATCCGCACTGCTATGGCACGAATGGTGGGCGCTTACAGCTTGGCGATCCTCACGCAGGACGCGTTGATCGGGGTGCGGGATCCGTTAGGCATCCGGCCGCTCTGTCTCGGGCGGCTGGATACTGGCTGGGTGATCGCGTCCGAGACGTGCGCGCTCGCCACCATCGGGGCCGAGTTCGTGCGCGAGATCGAACCGGGTGAGATCGTCGTGATCGATCGGGAGGGTGTTGCGGCGTACCCCGATCCCGTCCCACGACCGGAACACGCGATGTGCGTCTTCGAGTTCATCTACTTCGCCCGTCCAGACAGCGCGATCATGGGGCAGCGCCTGCACGTGGTGCGGCAGCGGATGGGCGCAGAGCTCTGGCGAGAGCATCCGGCGGATGCCGATCTCATCGTTCCCCTTCCGGACTCGGCGGTGCCAGCCGCGATCGGCTACTCCCTGGCGTCAGGCATCCCGTATGCCGAAGCGTTGATCAAGAACCGGTACATCGGACGAACGTTCATTCAGCCGGATCAACGCTTGCGCGAGCAAGGAGTGAAACTGAAGTTCAACGCGCTCCCCGAGGTGCTGGAGGGCAAGCGGGTCGTTCTGGTGGACGACACGATCGTGCGTGGAACCACCAGTCGGCCCATCGTCGAACTTCTGCGCCAGAACGGGGCGCGTGAAGTGCACATGCGGGTCCACTCACCACCGATCCGATGGCCCTGCTATCTGGGGGTCGATATGGCGACCCGGGACGAATTGATCGCGGCGCGACTGTCGGTCGAGGAGATCGGCCGAGCGATCGGTGCGGATTCGATCGGCTACCTCTCGCTGGACGGGCTGTTCCGAGCCATCGGATTACCACGTCAGCGCTTCTGTGCGGCGTGTTTGACGGGGCGCTACCCGGTCCCTGTTCCACCGGAGCGGCTCCTACGGCGGGGAAGTCGAGTGCAGGAACTTGCCAGCGTGCGCTCATCTTGAGAGACTGCAGGGCGCATGGCCGACGGTGCGACCGAAAGGGGCGACGGTCAACGATCCGACTGTGCGCGACCGCAGCCGAAGGGAGCGCAAGACCGGTGGCACCGCGAGTAACGGTTCTCATCGAACGACACCGTGCGCTCGGGGCGAGGTTCATCGAGTTCGCCGGTTGGCTGATGCCGGTTCAATACGAGGGAATCGTCGCTGAGCATCGAGCAGTCCGTCAACGGGCGGGGCTGTTCGACCTCGGGCACATGGGACAGATCGTCGTGCGTGGCGCGGAGGCGGAGGCGTTTCTCCAGCACGTGACCGTCAACGATGTCGGTACTCTCCGTCCAGGTCGTGCGCAGTACTCAATGCTGCTGTATCCCCACGGCGGCGTCGTTGACGACGTCATGCTCTATCGATGGCCCGACGAGGACGGCTACCTCGTCGTCGTCAACGCGGCGAATGTGGACAAGGACGTGGAGTGGCTCACTCGGCAGCGGACCGAGGGCCGGCGGTGGGCGGTCGAGATCGAGGACATATCCCCGCGGACCGGCATGCTGGCTGTGCAGGGACCACGAGCAGAGGCAGTCCTGCAAAGCGAAACGGCAACCGACTTGTCGACGGTGCGGTCGTTTGACGTCGTGCGGACCACGGTCGCTGGAGTGCCGACGCTCGTCGCTCGAACCGGGTATACCGGTGAAGATGGTTTCGAGTTGTATTGTCCACTCGAGGCGACGGTCACGTTGTGGGATCGTCTTCTCGAGGCTGGTCGACCGCACGGTGTGGTTCCAGTGGGTCTCGGCGCTCGGGATACCCTTCGTCTCGAGGCAGGTCTTCCGTTGTATGGGCACGAACTCGGACCTGACATTACGCCGCTCGAGGCGGGGCTCGGGTGGGTGGTCAAATTCGAGAAGGGGCCGTTCATCGGGCGTGAAGCGTTGGAGCAGCAGCGGCGGATGGGAATCCCGCGGAAATTGGTTGGTTTCCAAGTCATCGAGCGCGGGGGGATTCCCCGGCACGGGTACGAAGTACGCTTGGCCGGTCGGGTCATCGGAACGGTGACTAGCGGAACCGCCTCGCCGACGCTCGGCACGGTGATCGGGATGGCGCTGGTCGAGAGCGCGGCGGTCGGTATCGGTCGCGAGTTCGAGGTCGTCATCCGCGGCAGGGGTGTCCGCGCCATCCAGGTCCCGTTGCCGTTCTATCGACGCGGTGCGTGGCCGAGCCGCGAAGGGCAGTAGGGATCAACTGGAAAGGAAGGAATGATCGATGGTGGAGGTACGGGACGGGTTGCGGTACACGCGGACGCACGAATGGGTGCGTGTGGAGGGAGACATCGCGGTCGTTGGTGTTACCGATTTCGCGCAGTCGGAACTCGGTGATATCACGTATTTGGAACTTCCGGAACCGGGGACGAGTGTCACGGCTGGGGAATCGATGGGCGTCATCGAGTCGGTCAAGGCAGCATCGGACATCTATGCACCGGTCACGGGCGAGGTGGTCGAGGCGAACAAACCAGTGGTGAACGCTCCTGAACTGGTCAACAAGAGCCCGTACGACGAGGCGTGGTTCGTCAAGATCAAATTGGCAGATCCGAGCGAGGTCGACCGGTTGATGGATGCCGAGGCGTACCGCGCGTATCTCGCGGAGACTGCCGCGATGGCCTGATCAACTGACGAGGGGGCCGGGATGGTCTTTTCACCGCATACGCCGGAAGACCGGGATGCGATGCTCCGGGCTATCGGTGTCGACAGCGTCGAACGATTGTTCGACACGATCCCGGCATCCTATCGGTTCCCGGAACTCCGGCTCCCGGCTGCGGTCGGGGAAGCGGAGGTCTTCCAGGAACTACTGGCACTCTCGCTCCGCAACCGGTCGTTAGCGACGACGCCGACCTTTCTCGGAGCAGGATCGTATAACCATTACGTCCCGGCAGTGGTCGAACAGATCCTGTGGCGTGGGGAGTTCTATACAGCCTACACGCCGTATCAGCCCGAGGTTTCCCAGGGCACGCTGCAGGCGATCTATGAGTTCCAATCACTGGTCTGTGCACTGACCGGGATGGAGGTCGCGAACGCGTCCATGTACGACGGTGCGACCGCGCTGGCGGAGGGCGCGCTCCTGTGCGTGTCACCGCCGCGTGGTCGTACGACGGTCGTGGTGAGTGGTACTGTCCATCCGCACTACCGCAGCGTGTTACGGACCTACACCCGCGGCCTCCCGGTCGTTGTGCGCGAGGTGCCTGTACCGGCGAGCCTGCGGACGACGCCGCAGGAGGTGGAGCCGTTCCTGGACGAATCGACCGCGTGTCTGGTCGTGCAGTATCCGAACTTCTATGGTCGGATCGAGGACTTGGCAGCGCTGGCTGCAGGTGCGCACGCGGTGGGCGCGCGGCTCGTGGTGTCGACCTATCCCATCGCGCTCGGCTTGCTGCGGCCACCGGGGGAGTTGGGCGCGGATGTCGTGACGGGTGAAGGGCAGTGCCTCGGAATTCCACAGTCGTTCGGCGGACCGGCGCTCGGTCTGCTCGCGACCCGAATGGAGTTGGTGCGGCATTTGCCCGGGCGACTCATCGGTGCAACGGTCGACCGTGAGGGGAAGCGTGGCTTCGTGATGGTGTTGCAGACCCGCGAGCAACATATCCGTCGGGAGAAGGCGACGTCGAACATTTGCACGAACCAAGGATTGATGGCGCTCGCGGCGACCGTGTATCTCTCGACGATGGGGAAGTCCGGTTTGCGGACCGTGGCGACGCTCTGCTATCACAAGGCACACTATCTCGCACGACAGGTGACGTCCTTACCGGGTTGGCATCTCGTTGGCGAAGGGCCGTTCTTCAACGAGTTCGTCGTCCGTTGTCCTCACGATCCGCATGCGATCAACGCGTTTCTCTTGGAGCGCGGGATCATCGGTGGCTTAGCGCTCGGCGACGTGGTGCCGGGGCAGGACGATTTGCTGTTGCTCTGCGCGACGGAGTTGACGACTCGCGCGCACATCGACGCACTCGTGGATGCACTACGGGACTACGGCAGTTGAGTCGGCGTGCGTCTGGTTGGTAAGGCACAATGGGACCCGGATGCGCACGGCGTGCATCCGGGTTTTCTCTGTGTGGAGAAGGGGTCGATGGCACTGCCGCAGGTCGCGATCGTTGGGCGTCCGAACGTCGGAAAGTCGACACTGTTCAACCGCCTCTTGCGACAGCGGCGGGCCGTCGTCGAGGCGGTTCCCGGGACGACGCGTGACCGGTTGTATGGGGTCGTCGAGTGGAACGGACTGCGGTTCGGGCTCTTCGATACGGGTGGGCTCCTGACCGAAGAGGAGATCGCACGGTCGTCCGAGCGCGAACTCGTCGAGGCGATTCGGGCGCAAGCGGAGTTAGCGATCCAGGAAGCGGACGTCGTCATTTTCGTCGTCGATGCCGCGACGGGCTCGACAGCGGGAGACTGGGAGGTTGCTGAATTCCTTCGCCGATCCGCGAAGCCGGTGGTGCTCGTCGCCAACAAAGTCGACTCACCCGCACAGGAGCTGCAGGCGCTGCAGTTCTACGAGTTCGGACTCGGTGATCCCATTCCGATCTCTGCATTCCACGGACGCGGCATTGCAGACCTGCTCGACGCGATCGCGGCGCTGTTACCGAGTCGGGAAAGCGAGCGCGCACCGATCGCGGCCGAAGCGCCCAAAATCGCGATCGTTGGTCGACCGAACGTGGGGAAGTCCGCCTTGCTGAACGCAATCCTCGGTCAGCCACGGCAAATCGTCTCCCCCATACCGGGGACGACTCGCGATGCGGTCGATACCGAGGTGGTTTGGAAAGGACAACCGATCGTGCTGATCGATACCGCCGGGATACGGCGACCTGGAAGAATCGAACGCGGTATCGAGCGGTACAGTGTGTTGCGAGCGGAACGGGCCTTGGAACGGGCAGATGTGGCCATCCTCGTGATCGACGCGAGTGAACCATTCACGCATCAGGACCAGGCCGTCGCCGGCAAAGTGCTGGATGCAAAGAAGGGGATCGTCATCGCGGTCAACAAATGGGACTTGTTCGAACACATGGAAGGCGCCCGCGAGGCGTTCGAGGAAGACGCCCGAAGTTTCCTGGACTTCGTCTCGTGGGCGCCCCTCGTTTTCGTCTCCGCTCTGACGGGCAAGAACGTCGAACAAGTCGTCGACCTCGCCTTGATCGTCGTTGCGGAGCGATCGCGAAGGATCCCAACGGCGGAGCTGAACGAGTTTCTCCGCGAGGCGGTTGCGCACCATCCACCGCCGACGAAACCGGGAAAGTGGGTGAAGTTCTACTATGTGACCCAGCCAGCGGTGCATCCACCGACGTTCGTGTTCTTCTGTAACCGTCCGGAGCTCGTGCACTTTTCCTATCGGCGGTACTTGGAAAACCGCCTGCGCGCGCGGTACGGGTTCTTGGGTACCCCGATCGAATTGGTTTTTCGGGAACGGAAACGTTCCGCCCCGGCGTGGGAGCGGGAGTCCTGAGTTCGGGGGTCGATCGCGACGGGTGAGGCGTGAGGGGAGAATGGCCCAGATGGACGAGCGTCTGTGGGATTGGGATCCGGAAGTTGCGGCTGCGATCGCGTGCGAGGAACGACGTCAGAGTCGAACGATCGAGCTGATCGCCTCGGAGAACTTCACGAGTCCGGCAGTCCTGGCTGCTGTCGGTTCGGTGCTGACGAACAAATATGCGGAGGGATACCCAGCTCGTCGGTACTACGGTGGCTGCGAGTGCGTCGATCGCGTGGAGGAATTGGCCATCGAGCGAGCGAAGCGCCTCTTCGGGGCCGCGCACGTGAACGTCCAACCGCACTCCGGAGCACAGGCGAACCTGGCGGCGATGTTCGCCGTGTTGAAGCCCGGAGACCGAATCCTGGGCATGAATCTGCAGCATGGGGGTCATCTCTCCCATGGCGCGAAGGTCAACGTCTCCGGACGATGGTTCGCGGCATTCTCGTACGGCGTCGACAGTGCGACGGAGCGGATCGATTACGACGCCGTCTGGCGGATCGCTCGCGAGGTGCGGCCGCGTCTCATCATCACTGGCGCGAGTGCCTATCCACGGGTCATCGATTTCGCGCGGTTTCGCGAGATCGCCGACACGGTCGGCGCGTTGGTGCTCGCTGACATCGCCCACATCGCCGGGATCGTCGCCGTCGGTCTCCATCCCACTCCCGTCGGCGTCGCCCAGCTGGTCACCACGACGACGCACAAGACGCTGCGTGGGCCACGGGGAGGCATGATTCTCTGCGATGCCGAGTTCGCGGAGGCCGTCGACAAGGCTGTATTTCCCGGGACTCAAGGTGGGCCGCTCATGCATGTGATCGCCGGGAAAGCGGTCGCGTTCGGTGAGGCACTCGAGCCCTCCTTCCGTGTGTACATCGAGCGAGTGCTCGAGAATGCGCGCGTTCTGGCGGAGACGCTCGAAACGGAAGGTCTCCGGCTCGTGTCCGGAGGGACGGACAATCATCTTCTGCTCGTCGATCTCCGACCCCTCGGGATCAGCGGTCGGAAGGCTGAGCAGGCGCTCGACGAGGTCGGTATTACCGTCAACAAGAATGCGATTCCGAACGATGAGCGACCGGCGACGCAGACCAGCGGTATCCGGATTGGAACGCCGGCGATGACGACTCGCGGCTTCGGTCCTGACGAGATGCGTCTCACGGCTCGGTTGATCGCGCAGGTACTGCGTGCACCGGATGATCCGGTCGTCAAGGAGCGGGTCCGCGCGCAAGTAGCAGAGCTGGCTTCACAGTTCCCGGTGCCGGGAGTTACGATCGGCGTGACGACCGCTGCAGATGACGTGGGCGCGTGAACGAGTGGGGGCGCGGATCCGAGGGAACCCATGATCCTCGAGCGAGCAGCGATCGCCGTTGCGACGTTCGCCGTCGCGGGGTTCGTCACTGCAGCCCTCATCCCGCGCGTGATCGTGGTCGCGCGAAAATTCGATCTCTTGGCGTATCCCACCGAGCCACGATGGGTGCACACGAAACCGGTTCCGCGAATCGGCGGGTTGGCCATGTTCGTCGGTTTTCTGAGTGGGCTCGCGGTGACGTTCGCCCTCCCTGTCGAACGTTTTCCGGTCGAGGTGGAACGGATTCTGCTGCTGGTCCTCGGTGCCTCGTTGATTCTGGCGGCGCATCTCTACGACGATCTCATCGGTCTCTCGCCGCGGGCGAAGCTCGCGTGGCAGATCGTGGGCGCGTCCGTGGCGGTACTGCCGCGACTGCGCGGTCCGGACCACGGGCTGGTGATCGAACAGTTCAATAGTCCCTTCGGCGGGGTCGTGGTTCTGCCGCTGCTGATCGCGATTCCAGCGACGATCTTCTGGATCGTCGGGATGATGAACACGGTCAACTTTCTCGACGGACTTGACGGTCTGGCCGGCTCGGTCACGCTGATTGCAGCGCTCGTTCTGTTCGTGCACACGTTTTTCCGTCCTCCTGGTAATCCACAGTTCACGATCTCCTTGCTGGCAGCTGCGTTACTCGGCGCAGTCGGCGGGTTCCTGCTGTTCAATTGGCATCCAGCGCGGATCATGATGGGTGACTCGGGTGCGATGCTGCTCGGGTATACGCTTGCGATCTTGGCTATCATCGGCGGCGCGAAGATCGCTACTGCACTCCTGGTGCTCTGGGTGCCGATTCTCGACGTCGCCTGGCTGATCGTGTATCGACTGTGGAATGGGCGCTCACCGATGGAGGCGGACCGAGGTCACCTGCACCATCGGCTGCTCGACCTCGGTTGGTCCCAGCGACGCATCGTCGGGGCGTTCGTCGTCATCTCCTCGGTCTTCGGTGCCTTGTCATTGCTGATGCCGGCACCCGTGTACAAGTTCGTCACCCTCATGGTGGCGGGTGTTGCAGGGTTGGTCGTTCTCTCATGGCTGGCACGCGCGAGGCCGCTCTCGACAGGGGCCCAGCGTGGGCATGAGGAACCCCATCTTCCCTGAGACGATTCGCCAGGTTCAGCACGGAGGAGTCGGACGATGCCACTCTACGAGTATCGGTGTCGGTCGTGCCGACGTCGCTTTACCCGCTTCTTCCGCTCGATCCAGTCCGCTCGTGATCCGGAGAGCTGTCCGCAGTGCGGGGCCAGCGAAGTGGATCGACTCGTCTCGCGCGTCGTCGTGCGCCGGTCGGGCCGGGAAGCGGGTTCGGGCCTGACCGATTGGGATGAGAGCGACGGGGGAGGTTTGTCGGAGGATGCGGAACGCTGGGGTGATGAGGACGATGCGGAGCTGCCTGATCTTCCAGAGACAGAGGACCCACGCGAGTTGGCGCGGTGGATGCGACAGATGAGCGCAGAAACCGGCGAGCCGCTCGACGAACCATTGGAACGGGCGATCCAGGATTTGGAGCGTGGCGAGGACCCGGAGCGGGTATTGGAACGACTCGGCGAAGAGGCGGGGGAGCCCCGCGAGGATGTTGACGGGCAGAACGAGGATGTGATCTAACGATTTCGCCACAACTGCCAGGCCACGACGAGGGTCGCGATCACGATACTGGCTAATCCCAGTGCGAGCAACGGACCAGCCCAGCTGACGAACCACGCTGGATGCCAGACATTCAGGAGCAGACTGAAACTGATGGCTGCGGCGGCGAGTAGGATGGCGATGATGAGTCGATTGACGAGCGCGTTGAGCTGGTGAGTCGCCTCCGGTAATTCCGCGAGGTGCATAGTGACTTCCAGTTCAGCCTGTTCGATCCGCCGCAAGAGACGGTCGACGCGGCGCGGCAGCTCGACGGCCTGTCGCGCTCCGTCTTCTGCCATGCGCAGCAGATGCGGGAACCAGGACGCAGGGAGGTACCGCTCGACAATCAACCTGCGGACGTATGGTTCTGCGATCTGGAAAGGGCGGAACTGGGGATCGAGTCGTTGGCCAACTCCCTCATGCATGGAGAGCGTCTTCATGAGCAGACTCAGTTCCGGCGGTAGCGTGAGGCGCCACCGACGGATCAGGCGGAAGAAATCCTCGGCGATTTCCCCCATGCGGTATTCGCCGAGCGAGAGGCCGAGATAGCGATCGACGAGGTGTTGCAGCTCGCGGCGGAGGGCGGGGCGGTCGGCTTCGTGACGGACGATGCCGAGTCGGCTGAGGCTATCGATCAGCGCATCTAGGTCGTTTCTCACCAATGCGATCAAGGCGTCGAGCAGTTCCGCACGGTACCCGGGGTCGAGTCGACCGACCATGCCGAAGTCATAGACCACGATGCGCCCGTCGGGCAGGACAGCGAAGTTCCCCGGATGTGGATCGGCGTGAAAGAAGCCATGGACCAGCACGCAATCGAGGACGAACCGTGCTGCGCGGAGCGCGAGATCCGTGCGGTCGATCCCGGCACGGTCGAGTTCATCGACACGATCGATCGGAATGCCCTCGATCCGACGCATGGTGAGCACCGTGTCCGTGGTGCGGTGCCAGAAGACGCGCGGGATGACGATGTCGGGACGATCGCGGAGTAGGATGCGAAAACGGTCCGCATTGCGTCCCTCTCGGCGATAGTCGAGTTCGCTCCGGATCGTCCACGCGAACTCGTCGACGAGTCCCGTGAGGTCGTAGAGGCGGGCGAGTTGACTGCGGCGAGTGGCAGTAGCGGCGAGGTCGCGCAGGAGCGCGAGATCTTCCTCGATGACGTCGGCGATCCCGGGCTTCCGCACTTTCACGATCACCGACGTGCCGGTCGGAAGCGTTGCGGCATGGACTTGCCCGATCGACGCGGACGCGATCGGTACGGGATCGAAGCGTGTGTAGAGTTCCTCGAGCGGGCGTCCGAAGCTCCGTTCGATTTCAGCGATGATTTGCTCGACCGGAACCGGTGGAAGGCGATCACGGAGCAAGGCGAGCTGTTCGATGTAGGGAGGGGGCAGCAGGTCGGGGCGGGTAGAGAGGATTTGGCCCAGCTTGATGAAGGTCGGGCCGAGTTCTTCCAGTGCGAGGCGCAGTCGGACCGGTACCGGTACGGGATGGGAGCCGGGTGCGTGCTTCGGGCGAGGCTGGAGTGGTATGCCGAGCTGGTCAAGCAGCCAGGCGAGTCCGTGTCGGGAGAGGATGCCGGCGATCTCGGTCACACGGCGTCGGTGGACGAGCAGCTGTCGCGGCCACGAGGAGCGCGGTGTCACCAACGATCTGCCACCTCCGAAGTGGTGCCAGCACGAACTGGCGTCCATCAGGGAGCAGTATAATCGCCTCCGCGGGTCGACAGGCGGGAGGACGAAACCGTGTACTCGGTGCGGCGGATCGAAAAATGGGTGCACGATCCCGGTTTGACCACACGAATGGTGCTGGTCCTCGGGGGACTGGTTCTCCTGTATGTCGTATTTCTGACCGCCATGATCTGGAGCGGAGTCGATGCTGTCACGGTCCTGGTCGTCGCGGTTACCTTCGCGGTGTTTCAGTTGTTGCTCGCTGAGCCACTGGCGTTGCGGAGTGTCGGGGCCCGGATTCTGCAGCCGGATGAACTTCCACGGGTCCAGGATCTCGTCGAACGGGTAGCTGCCTTGGCCGGCATTCCGCGCGTGCGTGTCGGTCTTATCGAGACACCGATGCCCAATGCGTTCGCGATCGGGAGGGGGATCCGGTCGTCGACGGTAGTGGTCACCCGTGGACTGCTCGAACTCCTCGGAGACGAGGAGCTGGAGGCGGTATTGGCACACGAGATCGCCCACGTGCGCAATCGTGACGTACTGGTGATGACGATCGCGGGTTTTTTCGTCGTGGTGGCGCAGCTCGTGTTTCGCATGCTGCTCTGGGGCGGGAGTGGCCGATCGAGTCGCGATCGCCGCGGTGGTGGTCTCGCTCTCGCGTTCCTCGTTTCGCTGGTCGTGTGGGTGGTCGGGCAGTTGCTTCTGCTCGCGCTCTCGCGCTATCGGGAGTACGTCGCGGATCGGATGGCCGGCATCCTGACTGGGCGACCACTCGCACTCGCGTCTGCGCTGCTGAAGATCAGCGGGCAGATCAGCCGAATTCCGAGTCGCGATCTCCGCGAAGTGGAGGAGATGGCGGCCTTCTTCATCATCCCGCCAGTGCGTACGGAGAGCCTCTTGGCACTCTTGTCCACGCATCCTCCAGTTGCCGAGCGGGTACGTCGACTCGAACAACTGCAGCGGCAACTGGAGGGGCTCGCATGAAGCGCCTCCTCGACATTCTCCTCGGTCGTGCGGCCCAGCCAGCCCCATCGCGAATCGATGGGCTGATCGCGATTAGCACGGCGGCTGTCACGATGGAGGCGCAGCTCGGTCTTGCTCCGCGGCCGATCGCGGGACTCGTCTTCAAGCCGATGGAGTCGGTCTATTTCGAGCGAGCGCAGGAGGAGCTGCAGGGGATTCTCGAGATCGCCGTGGCTGAAACGAAGAGTTCCTACCGGCTCTGGACAGACGCGTACCGCTATCGGTGGGTCATCCTGGAAGATCCGGATTTTGCGGATCTCGTCACGACGCTCCATGGTGCGAGCCAAATCTTGATCGAGCACGGCTTCGGGGAGCAGTTGCTGGCAGCGGTGTTTCGCTTCGATGATCGTGAGGGGCG
Organism: Thermomicrobium sp.; assembly: GCA_025060175.1. GTDB lineage: Bacteria > Chloroflexota > Chloroflexia > Thermomicrobiales > Thermomicrobiaceae > Thermomicrobium. The sequence goes on from JANXBE010000001.1 coordinate 79,009, forward strand.
GCCCTTCTACTGGGTCTATCAGTTCAAACTGGGCAAATTCACGCCGTTCGCTCCGCAGGGTGGTCGGCGACGAGACGAGGCCATGGAAATGCGGATGGTCGCGGTGCTGGAGCGCGAACTGCCAGTAGAGCGCCGACCCGAAATGTGGTACGCGTTGTGGGATCTACCACTGTAAATCGGTGCTCGGCCGCACCGCTGGACTCCGGGGGGACGGGGAAACTGCTTACCGGTGTCCCACGACGAACCTGCTGCTGCGCACGTGAAGTGCCGCTCGGGCCGCGTCTGGAGGGTTCGATACTCTGCTACCCGGCGGCACGCACGAGGGCGGAGCGGACCCGTCCGCTCCACGCTGATGACGTCGTTCAACCCGTCGAACACCGATCCACAGCGGGGTCAGCCCGGGATCAACCCTTCACCCGCGAAGAGGTGACGCGCTTCCTCGAGCGTCGTATCGGGAGGAGGCAAGATGACGTCCGATTCGACGAACTCGTCCGGTGAAACAGGGATTCCGTGACGGCGTACGAGGTCCAGCAGTTCGGTGAGGAGCGCCTGGAAACGCGCCTCGTCGCTGGCAGCGACTGCTTCGACGAGTGTGTTGTCGAGTGCATTGAGACGGTCGTACAAACTGCTCTCGACGCGATACTGTCCTTCGGTGAGGATCCGCACGATCATCGCTGGCCTCCTTCAGGAAGCGGCTGTGGATTCTCCCCGCGGCCTAGCTGCGCCCGAAGTGCGGCGAGTTCTGCTTCGACCGACTCGCTGACGCTGATGCGGGCGAGCTCACGCTCGACCACGTCTTGACGGGTACCGGTGAGATCCTCCAACGCGCCGGACGCGAGCAGCTCGTCGATGGCGGAGGCACGCGCTTGCATCTGCTCCGTCTTCTGCTCGGCTCGCTCGATCGCGAGACCGACGTCGGCCAGTTCTTCGGAGATCCCCGTGACTGCTTCGTTGATCCGTACCTGCGCTTCCGCAGCGGAATACTGGGCCTTGATGACTTCCTTCCGCGTTCGGAACGCCTCGACCTTGGCACGCAGACGCATCTCGGCTTGCTCGAGTTTCGCCTGTTCCTGCTCGAGCGTCTGGATCTGCCTGTCCAAGTCGTTCACTTGTTGCTGGGCGAGTGCCTTCCGCTCGAGCGCGAGACGCGCCAGATCCTCGCGACCCATGCTCACCGCTTGACGAGCCTGTTCGGTCAGTCGATCGAGCGATTCTTGCAGCTTCGCACGCTGTAATTCGAGGCGCCGTTTGGAGGTTGTCACGTCGACGATGCCGCGTCGGACTTCCTGCAGGAGTTGAAGCTGTCGCTCGTAGGCGTACTCGAGTGTCTCACGGGGGTCTTCGGCACGATCGAGGAGACGACTGAGCTTGACCTTGACGAAGGTGGTCATCCGCGAAATCAGGCCCATCGCGAGCTCCCTTCGGTGGCGCGTACCTGCTGCTAGTATAGGTGGGAGGGGACACTGGTACAATCGAACGACTCACGCGTGGGGAGGAGCGCAATGCCTGCTGATGTAACGGGATTGTTGTTTTGGATCCTGCTGTTGTTTTCCGTGCTGTCTCCGGTCCTGCAGCGACGGCTGTTGGAGTCCAGTCGTCTGCGGTTGATCCATCAGCTGGAACAGCGTCGAGGGACACGCGTGATCACGCTCATTCATCGCCAAGAAGCCGTCTCGTTTCTGGGTATCCCGTTGGCTCGCTACATCGACATCGACGATGCGGAGGCCGTGTTACGTGCGATCCGCCTGACGCCGGACGAGATGCCGATCGATTTCATCGTCCATACACCTGGCGGGCTCGTTTTGGCGGCGGAACAGATCGCCTCAGCATTGGTTCGCCATCGCGGGAAGGTGACCGTTTTTGTTCCGCACTATGCGATGTCCGGGGGCACGTTGATCGCGTTGGCTGCGGACGAGATCGTCATGGACGAGAACGCGGTGCTCGGCCCGGTCGATCCGCAGATCGGTCAGTATCCAGCAGCGTCGGTCTTGCGGGTGGTGCGGGAGAAGCCGATCCAGGAGATCGACGATCAGACGCTGATCCTCGCTGATATGAGCGAGAAGGCGATGCGCCAGGTCACTACGACGGTCCGGAACATCCTCGTGGCGAACGGTCTCCCGGAGAGCGAGGCGCAACGGATCGCCGAGACACTGACGTGTGGTCAATGGACGCACGACTATCCGATCGACGCGGATGAAGCGCGCCAGCTCGGCCTACCCGTCACGGTCGGCGTACCAGAAGAGGTCTACCAACTGATGGAGCTGTATCCGCAAGCGATGCAACGACGTCCGTCCGTGCAGTACATTCCGGTTCCGTATGAGGCCCCACGACCGCGCGAGGGGCAACAACGGCGATGAGGTAGTGCCGCACGGCGACGGACCCTCGACGAGGTCGAACGGGCGCGTTCGGTGCGCCTCGACTGCCTGGAGGCCGTCGAGCGTCGGCATGCCTGCGCCCACCGAAGACCCACGGGATAGTGCGTGACGGAACGACGAGTGGTGTTCGGTTGGACGGGCGACGAGCGCGTGCGCAACCGAGGCAGCGTTGAATCGTCCTGGACAGGCGTCCGATCAGTCGTGCTATACTATGGTACTGGAAGCAGAGCGGGGTGTGGCGCAGTTGGTAGCGCGCGGCGTTTGGGACGCTGAGGTCGGAGGTTCGAGTCCTCTCACCCCGACTCCGCGGGAGTAACTCAGCTGGTAGAGTGCCGGCCTTCCAAGCCGGTTGTCGCGGGTTCGAATCCCGTCTCCCGCTCCATCGGATCCCCGAGGCAAAGGCTCGCCTCGGGGATCGATCATTCCGCGTGAGCCTCATCGATCATTCCGCGAGAGCCTCCCTGGATGCGATCGTGTCTCCCAGCCGGTGATGCAGCGCCATTCTGGGGTTCCCTGCTGGACGGTTGTGATGGTGCTCTTCCTGCGACACCGATGGCAAGCGGGGTGTGGGCACGCTGCGCCTCGGTGGACGCGGTTGGCCGTTCCCCACATTGACCGAGTTGGGCACCGCGAGCGATACTCGTGCCGGTCGCGTAGCGGAAGGAGTACGGCTGTGCGGGCTCGGGCTGCGGTACTCACCGAGGTGCGGAAGCCGCTCGAGATCTGGGAGGTTGACGTTGATCCGCCGAAGCACGGTGAAGTGCTCGTGCGCGTCGTGGCTGCCGGGTTGTGCCATAGCGACCTGCACTACATGCAGGGGGACCTCGAGGCAGTGCTTCCGGCCGTGCCCGGTCACGAGGGGGCGGGGGTGGTCGAGGCGGTGGGGCCGGGCGTGACACGGTTTCAACCTGGGGACCCGGTTCTCTTCGTCTTTCGCGCCTTCTGTGGTCACTGCTTCTACTGTCTGGAGGGACGCCCCGCACTGTGCGATTTCAGCAACCCACTCCGTCGAACCGGGCGAATGTTCGATGGAACGACACGGTTTCACCGGGATGGCCAGGACGTCCATCACATTCTCGGTGTTTCGTGCTTTGCCGAGTATACGGTGGTACCCGAGCAGGGGCTCTTGAAGCTACCGAGTGACGTTCCGCTCGACCGCGCTGCGCTCGTTGGCTGTGGTGTCACGACCGGGGTCGGTGCAGCGTTGTTCGCTGCGGGCGTCGAAGTCGGCGACACGGTCCTCGTGATCGGCTGCGGCGGGGTCGGTCTCAATGTGATTCAGGGGGCGGCGCTCGCTGGAGCTCGCCTGATCATCGGGGCTGACGTCGTCGCGCAGAAGCTCGAGTGGGCGCGGCAATTCGGGGCGACGCATACCGTGAACCCGCGAGAGCAGGATCTCCTGGAGGTCGTTCGTTCCCTCACGCAGGGTCGAGGGGTGGATCACGCGTTCGAAGTCATCGGGAGGGCGGACACGATCCAGCAGGCGTATGCGGCTACACGGAAAGGGGGGACGACGGTCGTCGTTGGATTGGCACCGATGGGCACGACGATTCCGCTCGATCCTCTCGATCTTCTCCGGAGCGAAAAGACGATCAAAGGAACCGTCTATGGGACAGCGAACCTCCCGCGTGACATTCCCCGCCTGCTGGACCTCTATCGGGCCGGTCGTCTGAAGCTGGACGAACTGATCTCGCGGCGTCTCCGGCTCGAGGAGATCAACGAGGGGTTCGAGGCGATGCTGGCCGGAAGCGTCGCGCGGAGCGTGGTCGTCTTCGATGCGTCGTCCGACTAACTGTCCTGCGCCGAGGGGAGGAGCCGGGCGAACCGTCGCTTACCGACTTGGAGGATCGCCGGTCCGAACAGCTCCATCACCGCCTCGGGATCGTCGAGACGCTCTCCGTCCAAGCGCACGCCGCCTTGCATGATGAGGCGGCGTGCTTCGTTGTTGGAGCGGGCAAAGCCAGCGCGGACGATGAAGTCGATGACCCGAGCGCGCGGTGGTACCGGAACCTCCGGGAGTTCCTCGGGCACCTCCCGCAGGCGATGGACTCGATGAAAGTACTCCCGAGCGCGCTCCGCGGCTTGCGGCGAGTGCAGGTCGCTCACGATGATGAGGGCGAGCCGTTCTTTGACGTCGCGGGGATTGAGCGTCCCTGCGGCCATCTCGTCGAGCCACTGCGCGATCTGCTCGTCAGGGAGGTCGGTGAGTAGCCGGAGATAGTCGCCGAGGACGTGATCAGGCACGGACATGATTTTGCCGAACATTTCCTCCGGGGGCTCGCTGACCCCGATGTAGTTTCCGTAGCTCTTGCTCATCTTGAGGTAGCCATCGGTTCCGACGAGGAGCGGTACCGTCAAGACGTCTTGCGGCTCGAGGCCGTATTCGCGCATGATATCGCGCCCGACGAGTAAGTTGAACAACTGGTCGGTGCCCCCGATCTCGACATCGGCCTGAATCGCGACTGAGTCATATGCTTGCAGGAGCGGATAGAGAAGTTCAGTGATGCTGATAGGAGATCCTTCTTCATAGCGCTTGGCAAAATCTTCTCTGGTGAGGAGTTTGGCCACCGTATACTTGCTCGTCAGGCGAATGACGTCCTCGAGATTGAATTTCCCGAACCAAGTACTTTGCCAGACGATTTCGGCTCGGTTGACATCGACGACTTTGAAAAACTGGTCGAGATAGGTCTGTGCATTGGCAGCGACCTCTTGGGCCGTCAACATCGGACGCTGCGTCGAGCGACCGGACGGATCGCCGATACGGGCCGTCCAGTCGCCAATGATGACGACAACGTGGTGCCCGAGCGCCTGAAATTCGCGCAGCTTGCGGAAGCAGACGTAATGGCCGAGATGGATATCTGGACGCGTCGGATCGACTCCGAGCTTGACGCGCAGCGGACGGTCACCCAACAGCCGTGCACGGAGTCGCTCGCGGACGACGACATCGACGGTGCCGCGGGTCAGCAGACGGTCGACGAGTACTTCACGCTCGCTCTGGTGTTCCATCGATCGGCAACTCCTCGTCCGAGGGCTCATGCAAGGCCGAGACTGCGGGTGGTGGCCAGACTGCCATGATGGACGCGAGTCGCTGGCGGGCTCGGCGCTCATCCTCCTGCATCTGCTCGATGAGGTCGTGGACGGACGAGAACGCCTGATCCGGACGCAAGCGGTCGACGAGGTAAACCGTGAGTGTCTCGTCCCGCAGGGGCGGGACGGCATCGGCCAGCAGATACACCTCGGTCGCGTGGCCAGCTCCGGGAAAAGTGGGTCGACTCCCCACGTACGTGATCGCGGGATACCAGGTCGAACGGACTCGCGCGACGGTGGCATAGATTCCGTCAGCGGGGAGAATGAGGCGATCGAACACCGCGAGATTCGCGGTCGGGAAGCCGAGTTGAGACCCGCGACCTGCACCCGGGATGACGCTCCCGATCAAGGCATGGGGCCGTCCGAGGAGTTCCCAGGCCGTGCGGACGTCGCCCGCCGCGATGGCGCGGCGGATGGCGGTGGAGGAGATCGTCGTCGACTCCTGGCCCACCCGACTGACGACTGACACCTGAAATCCGTAGCGTGGGGCTTGGTGACGCAGAAGGGTCGGATTGCCCGAACGGTTACGACCGAAGTGGAAATCGTCACCGACGACGATCTCGACCGGATGGGTGGCAGTCGCCAATCGTTCGATGAAGTCCTCTGCACTGAGCGAGGCGAAGGCGAGATCGAAACGGACCAGGAGCACGCGCTCGATACCGCACTGCCTGATCAACCGTACACGGTGCTCGGTGAGCGTCAACCGTCGTGGCGCCCGATCCGGTGCGAGAACTTCTGGCGGCAGCGGGTCGAAGGTGATCACCAGGCTGTGCGCGTGCAGGTCACGAGCGCGAGCCTTGACCGCTTCGAGGAGATACTGGTGTCCACGGTGTACCCCATCGAAGTTCCCGATGGTCACGACATGGGGCTGCGGCGGTACCTGAGACCACTCGGTGAGGATCCAATGCATGGAGCGGCACGTCTCCTCGATCAAGCTCGGTGAACGAGAACGGGACGCCATTGAGCCAGCTCGACATCGTAGCGTGCGAGCCCGATCCAGAGACCATCGGGCGCATAAGCACGGGCGATCACCTCTGCATCGGTCGGTGCAGCTGACCGCACCGGAGCGCCATGATACCATGCCGGAAGTTGAGACTCGGGGACGACGATGAGCGGCAAATGTCCGACCAACGTGTCGGGATGGAGTGCGACGAGCGACCACGTTTCCGGATACAGCCATTCTTCGAGATCTCGGATGGTCCAGGCCTGGTCGAGTCCGAAGGCTCCGATGCGGGTGCGAACGAGTCCGTGCACATATCCCTGTGTCCCGAGGCGTTGACCGAGATCGCGCGCGAACGATCGAACGTAGAAGCCCTTGCGACAGTCGATCGCCACGACGAGATCCGGATAGGTGTAGCGAAGCAGCTCGATCCGCTGTACCTCGACGGTTCTCGGTGGCAACTCTGGCTGCTGACCTGCTCGAGTCTTGCGGTGGGCCGGTGTGCCACGGACTTTGATGGACGAGTACAGCGGGGGACGTTGCGCTACGACACCGTGAAACTCGGCGAGCGCCAGGCGGATCGCCTCGACGCTCGGCGGCGACGTCTCGGGCACGTCACCCAACAGTTCCCCTTCCAGGTCGTCGGTCGTGGTCGCGGCGCCGAGGACGATGTGGGCGACGTATGACTTGTCGGCCTCGAGCGCATATTGTAGCAGTCGCGTCGCCACGCCGACCGCCAGGAGGAGCACGCCTTCGGCAGCAGGGTCGAGTGTTCCGCCGTGTCCGACTGCACGTGTGTGCAGCCGGCGTCGCACCCACGCGACGGCGTCATGCGATGTCCAACCGCGGGGCTTGTCGAGCAATAGGACGCCGTGCACCATTCAACGACCTGCCGGGGAACCTTCGGCGAGGAGTTCAGCCACGCGGTGACGGAGTTCATCGAGGAACAAGCGTCGGGCAGACGCTCCCGGTGGTAACCGGCAGCCAGCCGCCCGTGGATGTCCTCCGCCGCCGTACCGTTGACACAGTCGCGCCACATCGACGGCCGCGTCAGCGGAGCGCAGACTGACTCGCCATCCATCCAGTTGCTCGTAGAAGAGCAGGGCGACTACCGTGCCTTCTGCTCCGGTCAAGAAATTGACGATCCCCTCTCCCTCGTGAGGACTCGCACCGGTCTGGCGGAGCATTTCCTGGGTGACTTCCGTCCAAACCAACGGCGGCTCGATGCGGACGCGACTCAATGCAGCGCCCCACAGGCGAATGGTCGAGGATGGCTTCCGGCGGAACAGGTGGTCGACGATCCGTTCGTGCTCCGCTCCGAGCCCTAAGAGGAGCGCGGCGAGTTCCAAGGTCCGCGGGGTGGTACTGGTCGTCTGAAAACTGAGCGTGTCACCGTAGATGCCGGTCAACAAACAGGTGGCCATGGCAGGGGTCACGCGAATTCCGAGCGTCACAAACCAGCGTGTGAGAATCTCGGTCGTCGACGCTGCAGTGCTATCGATCACGTCGACGTGTCCAAATCGGCTGTTCGTGACGTGATGATCGACATTGACCAGAGGAATCCGCCCGTCGAACCAATCGCAGCGCAGGCGATAGAAAGGACCGAGACGGCTGGGATCGGCGCAATCGACGAGCACAATGCAATCCGGTCGCTCCGCGACCGTGCTCAGGTCGCGGAGCAGCGTCTCTGCGTCGGGCAGGAAGAGAAGGTTGCCCGGGACCGACCCGTCGCCAGTCAGGCACAGGCGTTGCGGCGTCGTGTCCGCGAGTGCCAAGCGGAGCGCCAACACCGAAGCGACGGCATCGGCGTCCGGGTTCGCGTGGGTCGCGATCAGGAGAGTCCGTGCGTTCGTGAGTAGCTCCCAGGCGTCGTGAAAGCAGACGGGATGGACATCAACCGCGTTCGTCGTCATGACTCGTTCCTGTCGCCTCCGCTTGGCGTTCGCGTTCGATCTGATACAGCAGACGTGCCACTCGCTCGGCATGCTCAAGCGACCGGTCCAGTTTGAAGTGCAGTTCGGGAATGTGTCGGGTGTGTAGGTGCGGCGCGAGGAGGCGTTTGATGAAGCCAGCTGCGCCTTGCAGTGCCCGCACCGCCGTCTCTTGCTCCTCGGCACTACCGAGAACCGAGACGAACACCCGCGCATGACGTAGGTCTGGACTCATCTCGACGCGCGTGACGCTGACGAACCCGAGTCGCGGATCCCGGAGTTCGCGCTGAATGATGGAGCTGATCTCGTCCCGCAAGAATTCAGCGAGTCGTTCTTGCCGGTAACTGGGCATCCGGGACGACCTCCTTCCCGCGGCGCCGCCGGTGCGGAGGGGACCTCAGCGCCCGCGCGGTACGTGCTCGAGGTGATAGAACTCGATCTGATCACCGACCCGGATGTCGTTGAAGTTCTCGATGGTCAAACCGCATTCGTAGCCGGCAGCGACTTCCCGGACGTCTTCCTTGAACCGGCGCAACGAGGCGACGGTACCCTCGTGAATGACCTTCCCGTCGCGGATGACGCGCAATCGGGCATTGCGCGCCGCCTTTCCGGTCAGGACGTACAGCCCTGCAGCGACCGTGCGGTTGGGAAGCCGGAAGACGTCACGGACCTCGGCGACACCGTCGACGACCTCCCGCGTCTCCGGTGCCAGCAAACCGGCTACTGCTGCTCGGACGTCCTCCAGCAGCTGATAAATGATATTGTAATACCGAATTTCGACGCCGGTCGCCTCTGCCGCTCGTCGTGCGGCGACATCCGGGCGAACGTTGAAGCCGATGACGATCGCTCCGGTCGTGGCTGCGAGCATCACATCGGACTCCGAGATCGCGCCCGTCGCGGCGTGGACGACGTGGATACCCACGTCCTGGAGTTCCTCGTTCACCTTCGCCAACGCGTTCTGGATCGCCTCCAAGCTGCCCTGTACGTCGGTCTTGAGGATGAGTCGCAGTTCTCGCGTTTCTCCAGCCTGCAGCCCGCGCTGAAGCTCGTCCAGCTTCACGACTCGGGCTTCGGTCAACGCCTCAGCGCGGCGCTTCAGCGCCCGCTGGCTGGCGATTTCTTTGGCGGTTCGTTCGTCTTCGACGACCTGAAGGTAGTCTCCCGCCTCCGGGACTTCCTCCAACCCGAGAATCTCGACCGGCATCGATGGTTCGGCGCGCCGGACCTTGCGGCCGCGATCGTCGAACATCGCGCGAATGCGGCCCCAGGTTGCCCCCGTGACCACGACGTCGTTGAGCTTCAACGTTCCTGTCTGGACCAGTACGGTGGCGACCGGGCCCCGCTTCTGATCGATTTTCGCCTCGATGATGACACCGATAGCTGGGCGGTGGGGGTTCGCCTTCAGTTCGTGCAGATCGGCGACCAAGAGGATCATTTCGAGGAGATCCTCGATGCCGAGCCGCTGCTTCGCCGACACTTCGACGACAGGAACGTCGCCGCCGTACTCTTCTGGGATGACTCCGATCTCGGCCAACTGCTGCTTGACGCGCGCAGGATTGGCAGTCGGGAGATCGATCTTGTTGATGGCGACGATGATCGGGACGTTCGCGGCGCGGGCATGGGCGACAGCCTCGCGTGTCTGTGGCATCACCCCGTCGTCCGCAGCCACGACGAGCACAGCGATGTCGGTGACCTGGGCGCCCCGGGCACGCATCGCCGTGAAGGCTTCGTGCCCGGGCGTATCGAGGAAAGTGATCTTCCTCCCCTGGACCTCGACCTGGTAGGCACCGATGTGCTGTGTGATGCCGCCCGCTTCGCCTTCAGCGACGTTCGTGTGGCGAATCGCGTCCAAGAGCTTCGTCTTTCCGTGGTCTACATGTCCCATGATCGTGACCACCGGCGGTCGTGGGACGGCGTTCGGATCGCGCGCACTCAGCTGGACGATTTCGGCAAGCGACTTCTCCTGCTGCACGGCCTCTGGAGTGCGCTCGACGAGTTCGACGCCGAACTGGGCGGCGACCGCTGCCGCTGTCTCGAAGTCGATCTGCTGATTGATGTTCGCCATCACGCCGCGCTGGATGAGCGCTTTGATGAGTTCGATTGGGCTGACCCCGAGGGCTTCGGCAAGTTCACCGACAGTGACGACACTGCCGATCTCGACCGAACCGCGGATGGAGGTCGCAGCTCCAGCGGTGCGGCTAACCGGCGATGGGCGGCGGTCGCTTCTCGGGGTAGGATGCTTCTTTGCCTTCGTGCTCATGCTGGTTCCTCCTTGTCGCATGGTTGGTCATGGGCGGGCGACTCGTCCCGGCGGATGTGTAGATCGGCCCAACGGAGGAGCTCGACGCGGAAGGTTTCCGGCACGGGAAGGCGCAGGGCACGATCCAGGACATCGGTGTGCGCAGCGCGTTCCCAGCAACTGAACCGCCGGCAGAGATAGGCGCCGCGGCCACTTCGCTTGCCGGTCGGATCGATGGCGAGCGTCCCGTCGGGGGTACGAACGATCCGCACGAACGAACGCTTGAAGTCCTGGGCACGGCAGGCGACGCAGGTTCGCACTGGCAGATGCTTCAAGCGTGGACCGCGCCGCTTCGTCCCGTGGGGACGCTCGCTCATGGCCACGGTCTCCTCTCCGGTCGCCCGTTAGCGGACGCTGGCCGTTTCGTCATCCGTCAATGGTAGCTCACGGCCGGTCTCGAAATCGTACCGCGCGCGCAGTTCCCGGTCGTAGTACACGTTGACGATGCCATTGACGATTTCGACGTCGACACTCTTCATGACCAGGTCGCTGGGCAGCGGACCGAACTCGCGCTCGCGGATGCTGATGGTCCCATCCGCGCGCACGAGCCGAGGCTGCCGGCCGAGCGCCATCAGGTCAGGCGGTAGCTCCGGGAGACTGGTGGCGGCGCGGACGAGCAAGGCTTCCTCACCCTTCAAGGAGTCAGGATCCTTGATGTCGATCCGCCAGCCGGTCAACTTGTAGGCGAGGCGTGCGTTCTGCCCGTCCTTGCCGATCGCCTGCGACATCTGGTCCGCAGGGACAACGACGCGCGCAACCTTCTCGTCCTCGTTCAGGATGACGGTGATCGGCTTGGCCGGACTGAGCGCATTGGCGATGAAGGTTCGGATATCCGATGACCATTCGATCACGTCGATCTTTTCGCCCGACAGCTCGGTGACGATACTCTGAATGCGAACCCCGCGGACACCGACGCAGGCGCCCACCGGATCGACCTTGTCCTGCCGAGCGGCGACGGCCACCTTGGAGCGCTGACCAGGCTCGCGTGCGATGGCCATGACCTCGACTGCACCACTCGCGACCTCCGGGACCTCGAGCTCGAGCAGGCGCTTGATGAGGTTGGGATGCGTCCGCGACACGAGCAGCTGCGGTCCCTTCGTGTCCTTGGTGACGTCGAGCAGGTAGACCTTCAATCGCTGACCCGGGCGGTATCGTTCACCGGGGATCTGCTCGCGGGCCGGCATGATGGCCTCGGCCTTGCCGAAGCTCAGGATCACCGCCTTCGCGTCGACACGTTGAACAGTCCCGGTCAAAACCTCCCCGACCCGGTCGATGAACTCGTTATAGATCGTATCGCGCTCGAAGTCCCGGATGCGCTGCAGGATCACCTGCTTGGCGGTCTGCGCGGCGATGCGACCGAAGTTGGTCGGCTGGCGCTCGATGCGAACGATATCGCCGACGATCGCCCGCGGATCGATCTTCCGCGCATCTTCCACCGAAATCTCGGTCAAAGGATCCTGAACCCTCTCGACGACTCGCTTCGGGGCGAAGATGCGGATCCGACCAGCGTTCACGTCGAGCTCGATCTCGACCTCTTCGTCGGAGCCGGTCGCCTTCTTGTAGACTGTCCGCAGCGCTTGCTGGATCGATTCCATCACAGCCTCGCGCGGGATACCTCGCTCGGCTGCGATCTGGGCGATCGCAGTGTACAGATCACTCTTCATGGTCGCTTGCCCCCTTTCCTCCGCGCTCCGGTGCGCTGACCGGTGGGCCGCCGATCAGGCAAAAATTAAAGTGGGCACTGCCCACTTGTCCGGGGCGCTCCGTTTACCATAGAGAGTATAGCAGTCAGCAGCGCGGGACGCAAGAACTGCTGGCGTGTCCGTTCGGGGGCGGCCAGCTTGTTATACTGGGGCGGGGCTGCGGGACGGGAAACGGGGGATCGATGAAGCTCCGGACCTGGTTACGGCCGGGAATGTTCATCAAGCGATGGATCCTGCTCCTGACCTGCGGTGTCGTCACGACGAGCCTCGGGTTGGCCATGGGGCTCGCCTGGATCTACCGCAACTACGACTTTCCGCACCGTGTGTCCGGTTTCGTGCAGACGGTGACCCTGCAGTTCATTCCGCATCCGTATCGTGAACTCCTCATGGTGTCGCTCGGTGGCGCGATGACGGTTGTCGGCTTTTGGCAATTGTCCCGTTCGCTGCTCGCGCCGTTCCTCGACCACCGTGCTGATCGTCGTGGGCTGGCGGAGATCATTCACGCCCATCGTTTCGGGCCGGAGGCACCGGAGTTCCGGGTGGTCGCGATCGGCGGTGGAACCGGGCTTTCCACCTTGCTGCGTGGACTCAAGGCACACAACGTAGCCATCACCGCGATCGTGACCACGGGTGACGATGGGGGAAGCTCGGGACGGTTGCGTCAGGATTTCAATATCCCGCCGCCGGGCGACATTCGCAACTGCCTCGTCGCGCTCGCTGATGCCGAGCCCCTGATGAGTGACCTGTTCCAGTACCGATTTCCAGAAGTCGGTTCGTCGCTCGATGGGCATAGCTTCGGCAACCTCTTCATCGCGGCCATGACCCAAATTACGGGAAGCTTCGAGCGGGCGGTGGCCGAGTCATCGCGGGTCCTTGCCGTGCGCGGGCAGGTCATGCCGTCGACGCTCGATGACATCACGGTGTGCGCGGAATTCAGCGACGGTCGCATCGTCCACGGGGAGTCCGCCATTGCGCGGGAGCGCGGTCGGATCCGACGCGTTTTCCTCGACCCTGATCGTCCGACTGCGTACGAGCCAGCACTCCTGGCGATCCTCTCCGCGGATCTCATCGTCCTCGGACCGGGGAGTCTTTACACGTCGGTCATACCGAACCTGCTCGTCGATGGTGTCATCCAGGCGCTCCGCCTGTCGTCGGCGCTGAAGGTCTTCGTCTGCAACGTCACGACGCAGCGCGGTGAGACCGATGGCTACCGGGCGGTGGATCACCTGGAGGCATTGCGTCGACACGGGGCTGAGGGAATCGTTGACTGCATGCTCGTCAACGAGAATCTCGAGCCGACTCGGCGGCTCGCGGCGCACGGGGTCACGGGCGTGAGTTTAGACGGATTGGATCGGGTAGCCGCATCGGTGACGGTCGTGCTCCGGGACGTCGTGAATCGCGATCAGCCGTGGCGTCACGACTCGACGAAACTGGCCGCTGCGTTGTTGGAGCTGGCACGTGCCGCGAGCCGCGGCGAGATACCGGTCGGTCGAGACCGCACCCCCCAACCGACGGTCGGAGGGCGAGCGAGGAGCGTCCCGCTCGGCATGAGCGGTGAATGAGCGGCGGATCGGTGGTAGTGGAGCGGGAGGGTAGTCCAGTGACGGTACGCATCGGGATCAACGGTTTCGGCCGCATCGGTCGACAGGTACTCAAGGCGATCCTGGAAGGGTATGACGACGAGCTCGAGGTCGTTGCCGTCAACGATTTGACGACCCCGGCCACCCTGGCGCACCTGTTCAAGTGGGACTCGACGTACGGCTCCTGGGATGGTGAGGTGTCGGCAAGCGACGACGCGATCACGATCGATGGTCGGGAGGTTCGCGTCTTCGCGGAACGTGAACCGGGCAAGATTCCATGGCGAGACCTCGAGGTGGAACTCGTCATCGAGGCGACCGGTCTGTTCACGGACGCACAGAAGGCGCGCGCGCATCTGGAGGCTGGTGCCAAGAAGGTCATCATTACCGCGCCTGCAAAGGGGGAGGACATCACGATCGTCCTTGGTGTGAACGAGGACCACTATGATCCGACTCGCCATCATATCGTGTCCAACGCATCCTGCACTACGAATTGTTTAGCACCGGTCGCGAAGGTACTCCATGAGCGGTTCGGCATCGTGCGAGGACTGATGACGACGGTTCACGCCTACACGAATGACCAGCAGTTACTGGATGCGCCGCATCGTGACCTGCGGCGGGCACGGGCTGCAGCGACCAACATCGTCCCGACGACGACCGGTGCTGCGCGGGCCGTTGCATTAGTGCTCCCGGAGCTGAAGGGGAAATTCGACGGGTTCGCCATGCGTGTCCCGGTCGCCACCGTCTCCGTCATCGACTTCGTGGTCGAGCTGGCTCGGCCGGCCACTGCCGAGGACATCAATGCGGCCTTCCGCGAGGCAGCCGAAGACGAGTTGAACGGGATCCTGGGCTATACCGAGGAACCGCTCGTCTCGAGTGACTTTCGTGGTGATTCGCGTTCGGCGATCGTGGATGGCCTGAGCACCATGGTCATCGGGGACACGCTGGCGAAGGTCGTCGCGTGGTACGACAACGAGTGGGGATATTCCTGTCGGGTCGCTGATCTCGCCTACTACATGATGGTCGGCTGTTTGGTCGAAGAGTAGGGACGCGGAAGGCAGGTCAGGCTGGATGGCACGACGCGTGCGCACGGTACGTGATCTCGATGTCTGGGAGCGGCGCGTCCTAGTGCGCGTCGATTACAACGTGCCCCTGAAGGATGGACGGGTCCTGGACGATACCCGGATCCGCGCATCGGTGGACACGATCCACTGGCTTCTCGACCAGCGCGCCCGCGTCATCCTGTGCACCCATTTGGGGCGCCCGAAGGGTCAAGTGCGAGAGGAGCTCCGCCTCGGTCCGGTCGCGGCTGCGCTCAGCGCGATCGTGGGGCGATCCGTGCGCTACGTGCGGGACATCATCGGGCCGGAAGCACAGGAGATGGCGCGTCGGCTCCAGCCAGGGGAAATTGGCCTTTTAGAAAACGTTCGTTTCGATCCACGTGAGGAGCAGAACGATCCGGAATTTGCAGCGGCGCTGGCTGCACTGGCAGAGCGCTACGTCAATGATGCGTTCGGCGCCGCGCACCGAGCGCACGCGTCGGTGGTCGGTGTCGCCAAACAGCTGCCGTCTGCTGCGGGTTTCCTCATGGAACGCGAGGTACAGGCGCTGCAGCGCGTCTTGGAGAGTGTGGAGCAGCCCTTCGTGGTCGTTCTGGGTGGCGCGAAGATCTCCGACAAGATCGGAGTCATCGAGAATTTGCTCCCCCGTGCCGACGCGCTACTGCTCGGAGGGGGTATGGCCAACACGTTTCTTCGGGCACAGGGGCTGGAAACCGGGCGATCGCTCGTCGAAGAGGACAAAGTGGACGAAGCGCGGCGCCTGCTCGTCGCGGCAGCCCAACGCGGAGTTCGGGTGGAATTGCCGGTCGATGTCGTCGTTGCGCCAGCATTGAGTGCGGTCAATGAGCGGCGGGTCGTTGCGGTGACTGCGATTCCCCCCGAGCAAGCCGTCTACGACATCGGTCCCGAGACGGTTCAGCGGTATGCGTCGGTCATCCGCGAAGCCAGGCTGCTGGTATGGAACGGCCCGATGGGGGTCTACGAGGTTCCCGAGTTTCGGGAGGGAACACGCGGTGTCGCCGAAGCGGTGGCTGCGTGTGCCGGCTTCACCCTCGTCGGTGGTGGTGACTCCGTGGCGGCACTCCAGGAACTCGAGCTCGCCGACCGTGTCAGTCACTTGTCGACTGGTGGCGGTGCCACACTCGAATTTCTGGAGGGCCGCGAACTCCCCGGGGTGGCGATACTCATGGAGGAGAGCAGGTGATCGGGCGGGCGCGTCGGCGGCTCGTCGCCGGAAACTGGAAAATGCATACGACCTACGCGGAGGCGCTGGAACTCGCGGAGCAGATCCGTCGCACCTGCAGCGAAGTGACGGAGGTGGAGGTCGCTTTGCTCCCTCCCTTTCCGTGGATCGTGCCGCTCGCCGAGCGACTGCAGGGATCCGCAATCATTCTCGGAGCCCAAAACTGTTCCGCCTACGAGCAGGGGGCGTACACCGGCGAGGTGTCGGCATGCATGATCGCGCCCTTCTGTCGTTACGTGATCGTGGGGCACAGCGAACGGCGGCGATTGTTCGGGGAAACGGACGATGTCGTGGCAGCGAAGGTGTCCGTCGCGCTGCGGCATGGATTGCGTCCGATTCTCTGTGTCGGGGAGCTGCTGGAGGAACGAGAGGCGGGAGCGACACTCGACGTGATCGAGCGACAGTTGCGGATGGCGTGTGCGCCGCTGTCAGCGGATACCTGCCGCGAGCTCGTCATCGCCTATGAACCAGTCTGGGCTATCGGTACGGGGAGGGCGGCTCTTCCGCTGGACGCACAGCTGGTGTCGGCCTGGATCAGACGCTGGTTGGTCGAGCGCTTCGGGGCGGTCGCGACGGACATCCGAATTCTTTACGGTGGCAGCGTGACAGCGCAGAATGCACCCGCGTTCTTCGCGGAACCTGCCATCGACGGCGCGCTCGTCGGCGGTGCGAGCTTGAATGCGGAACAATTCTGTGCGATCGTGCGAGCGGCGAGCCGTGTGGAGACCGGTTCGCTGCAGTAGCGGATCAGTCAGGAGGCGATAGATGGAGACGGCCTTCTACCTAGCGATCATCCTCGTCTCCTTGGTGTTGATGGCGGTCATTCTCTTGCAGAGCAAGGCATCGGGCTTTAGCGGTGCCTTCGGTGGGGATACCTCGGCCATCTATCGAACGAGACGTGGCCTCGAACGGACGCTGTTTCAACTGGCGATCGGCGTTGCGTTCGTTTTCGTCGTCCTGTCGATCATCGGTCAGTGGCTGCTCTAGGGCAAGAGGCAGAGGATCGGGCGGTTGGTCCGGACACCGTCTCGCCAGCCGACGACGCGCTGGCTGCATCGGGGTCGGTGGCCAGTGTGGCTCGTGACCTCGCTCGTTCTCGTGATCGCCAGTGTCGGGATCGCTCTTTTTCGCTGGTATCCCGTCGGAGAAGCGACTCGTACCACGCCGACGGGTGCAGTCCAACCATCTGCCGTGCCCGCGACGGAACCTCGTGCCGTGTCGACTGGAGGGACGTTCCGGCAAGGGCTCATCGGCACCGTCACAACGCTCGATCCGCTGCTCGTGCACACGACGGCCGAACGGGCTCTCACCGTCCTGCTGTTCGAGGGACTCGTGTGGGTCGACGGTAGCGGCGTTCCCCAGCCGGCACTCGCGGACAGTTGGCACGTGAGCGAGGACGGGCTCGAGTACACGATACGGTTGCGTCGCGATGCTGTGTGGCATGACGGACGACCGGTCACGGCACGCGATGTGCTCTTTACCATCAGGCTCGTACAGGATCCGGATTTCCCCGGTGATCCGGCACTCGCTGACTTCTGGAGAAGCGTCCGGGTCGAGGTGATCGACGCACGGACCGTTCGTTTCCGGTTGACCGAGCCGTACGCTCCATTCCTGACCGCTCTGGCACTGCCTATCGTGCCGGAGCATGTCCTCGCCGGAACGCTGCCGGTGGATGTGCCGAGCAGCCCATTCGCTACCCGGCCGATCGGGACAGGACCGTACCGAGTCGACCGCTTCGATCCACAGGGCGGAGTCATCGAGCTCGTCCGTTTCGACGGGTACCACCGTCCGACGCCGCTCTTCGATCGCATCACGATCCATCTCTTCGATTCGGTCGAAGAGGCACTTGCCGCCTTTCGGCGGGGAGCGCTCGATGCGGTGGAGCCTATTCCGTGGGGTGCTGTACCGAACCGGCAGCTTCTCGGAACCCATGCGCGTGTGTACGCGCCTCTTCTGGCGAGCTTCACTGCGTTGTTTCTGAATGGGCAAGCGCAGTTTTTCGCCGATGTGCGTGTCCGACAAGCGATCTCCCTCGCGATCGACCGCGAGGGTCTGGTGCGTGACGTCTTGCGGGGAGGGGCCGAGCCGGGGAATGGTCCGATTCCTCCCACGTCGTGGGCCTATCAGGCGCAGGAGTACCGGACCGATCCCGAGATGGCCAAACGGTTGCTGCGCGACGCGGGTTGGGAGGATCGAGACGGCGACGGGGTCGTGGATCGGGATGGGTTGAACTTTCGCTTCACGCTGTTGGTCAACGTCGATGACCCCCAGCGCGTCGCCGTCGCTCAGACGGTGGCACAGCAACTGAGTGCCATCGGGCTCGCGGTGACAGTTCAACCAGTGCCGGCGTCGACCCTGGAACGGCAGCTGCTCGATCGGGAGTTCACTGCTGCGATCTACGGCTGGATGTCGACGTCAGGTGATCCAGACTCGTTCGAACTGTGGCATTCCTCCCAGGCGGAGAGCGGCGCGAACGTCACGGGCTTCCGGAGTCGGACGGTGGACGTGTTGCTCGAACAGGCCCGTCGCTCCGTGGATCGCGCCGAACGCCGATCGCTCTATGTCGAGTTCCAGCGCCTCTTCGCCGACTACGTCCCGGCGATCGTCCTGTATTACCCGCGATATTGTTTCGTCGTCAGTGATCGCATCGGCGGTATCGATGCCTCACCGTTGATCGCTCCCGAGGACCACTTTCGGCAGCTTCCTCGTTGGTATCGTCTCGAAGGGTAGCGAGGGTCGGGACAGGCCGGTATACTCCAGCTCATGTGCCGTGTCCCTCAACGAGGAGGACGTTGATGTCTCCCTTGTTGCTCCCGTCGTTCGGGTGGCAGGAACTCGTTCTCGTTCTGCTCATCGTCGTCCTGGTGTTCGGTGCCGGTCGCCTGCCCGAAATCGGCAGTGCCATCGGGCGCACGATTCGAGAGTTTCGCGCAGCGACTCGTGACGTGTCGGTCGACGCCTCGGTCGAAGAGCGAGGCGGATGAAGCAGTGGTGTCCCTCCGTGTCACCCGTAACGAAGACCCGAGACGAGCGGTGACGACCAGCGCGGTGGCGTTGTCCACGGCGAGCGGTCGTCAGCGATAGGGGGCCACGTTCCCAGTGGCGGTGATCCCGTCGTGTACGGTAAGGGCACTGGCCGCCGGCCCGTGTCTCACGCGCGGGCAGCTGCCGCTGCGTCACCTGAGCTTGACGAGGGAAGGGGGCGCGAAGTATGCCCGAAGGGCCGGTGGTGCCTGACCGCGACGGCGCGTCCTCTCTCGTCCGGCGTTGTGCAGCGATTGCCTCCGTGCGGTGGGCGCAGTGATCGCGACAGCCGTCGGGTCGGTGCTCGCGCCTGGGCGGATCACTCACCGGGACAAGATCGCGATGAAGAAGCGGTGTTCGTGATCCGTACTCCGGCGAGAACCAGCTGCTTGCTCCTCGTGGTTCCCAGTGGGAGGCGAACGAGGAACCCCCGTGCGCTGGGGTTGTGCAGGTCTGTTCCCTTCCATCGATGTCACGACGAAAGGCTCGCTGGGCCGGGTCGCCGCATCAGAATCGGGTCACTCGATGCGATGAGCGGACACCGCCGGCGAACGCGGGCGGCGTGACCGGCCGCGGCCACACTCCTCGGCGTGCAATCCTAACTGTCGAGAAGGACGGACCGTCCAGCGGTGGTCGAGTCGAGGGCCGCTGCTGCTCGATCGGAAAAACGGGCACGGCTCTCGCGGTGGTGGTGCTCATCGTCCCGGTCGACGATCGATCATCACGATGGTCGATCGGGATATAATCGGCGCCCAGGTGACTGCGAGAGGACGTACTGGCAGGATCAGCGTGATGAAGCATCTCATCGGCGAGTCCGATCGCTCGGGAACGGATGAACGGGAGCAGCCGACGCGGCGCCGCTCGTTGTGGTGGGATATCGCCGAGACACTCCTGATCGCGCTCGTCTTGTTCGTGGTCATCCGGGGGATCGTTCTGAATTATCGCGTCGACGGTTCGAGCATGGAGCCCACGCTGCACAACGGAGAAATGTTGTTGGTGAACCGTCGGGCATACATGGCGGTTCCGATCGGACGGTGGTTGAGTGCTCTGCCGATGGTGCACGTGGATGCGCAGTGGGTCTGGTACCCGTTTGGGGAACCCTCGCGTGGCGATATCGTGGTGTTTCGACCGCCGAGTGGGGGTAGCGAACCGTACGTGAAGCGGATCATCGGGTTACCGGGCGAGCATGTGGAGATACGCAACGGATCGGTGTACATCAATGGGAAGCGCTTGATCGAGCCGTACCTGACCGAACCGACCATGTGGCGCGGCATGACACTGAATCACGAGTACGTGGTGGAGCCAGGGCACGTCTTCGTGATGGGAGACAACCGCAACAATTCGAGCGACTCTCGTGTGTTCGGTGCGGTGCCGATGTCGGCGATCATCGGGAAGGCTTGGTTGACGTACTGGCCGCCGGACGAGGCGAAGTTGCTGAGTACGCCCGCATATGCCTTGGAGTAGCGAGGCGGCAGGTGTAGAATCGAGTGGACGCAGTTGAACAACGGGTGCGGTGGGAGGGGCCCTGTACGGAGATCGGAGTCCGCTGGAGGAAGGTGCAGGGTATGATCGAGACGGTCGTGGACAGCATCCGAGTCAGCCTCGTGACCCAGCATCGGGTGGTCCTGTTGAAGGAAGTCCACGGTGATCGACACCTGCCGATTTGGATCGGGCCATTCGAGGCTGAGGCGATCGCGATGGCCATCCAGGGGATGACGCCGGCACGCCCCTTACCGTACGACCTGCTGCGAACGGTCATCAGTGAACTGGGTGCGGAAGTGCGGGAGGTGGCAGTGACAGATCTCTCGCAAGAAATCTTCTACGCGAGGATTGTCCTCTCGGTGAACGGCCGTCGGATCGAGATCGATAGCCGACCGAGCGATGCGATTGCGCTGGCGGTACGCGCCAAAGTGCCGATCTACGTCGACGAGTCGGTCATGGACCGCGCGGGTGTGCGGCTCGAAAGCGACGAAGAGGCGGAAGGCGAGAGCGAACTCGAACCGCCAGCGATCGAGCGCGTCGAGCCGGAAGAGACGATCTCCGAGGCAGATCTCTCCGTGTTTCGCGAAGTGATCGAGTCCTTGGACCTCGACGACCTAGATAAGAAGTAGGCTGCCGATGGACCCTCGCTGGGATCGCGTCAGATCGATCGTGCGCAACCTGATCGACCGGTGCGCGGTGTGCGGCGAGCGTTTCGAGGACGATGATTTGCAGGCGCTCGGTCGTACGCGGACGACCTGGGCGTTTCGCCTCACTTGTCGGCGCTGCGGGGCGGCGAGCCTCGTCGCCGCGGTCATCGGCGAGGAGCAGCTGCATGACGTCGTCGATACCCGGTCGAGTGCGCCAGTCTCCGAGCGAGACGTCGAAGAAATGCGTGCCTTTCTCGAACAGTTCGACGGTGACTTCCAACGCCTCTTCGGTTACACACCTGGACGCAGCTGATCCCGGAGCGGTTACCTGGTGGATGGGTCGGGGGGATTGAGACCCCGGCGGCGCCATTCGCGTTCGATCATGTCCTCAGGGAACCGCACGAGTTCATGCGCCATGGAAGGGCAGCGGAGATTGTGCTCGTCGATCTTCCGGTTGAGGGCTCGTGCGAGTTCACGGTACCGCCACGCGAGGCGCCGCAGGAGCGCGCGGTTGGCCGGATCGTTCCAATCGCGCTCTTCGACCGCGCGCCAGTATTCGTCCCACGCTGCCCGGACGAGCGGTCGCTCCGCAGAGATCTCCTTGCGCAGTTGCAGCCAATCGGGAAGCAGTCCGTGCTTCTTCAGCACTCGAAGTGCCGCCCACGCTTCGTTGGGGGAACCTGGCTCATCGGGTAGCGGTTGGCCTTCGCCGCGCAAGTTTCGGAAGGCACCTTGTTCCTGGGCCGCGCGAATGCGCTCCTCGATGAGACGATCGAGCCAGAACACCGTGACGCACTCCCTCCAGCTCCTCCACGAGTATAAACTGCCGAGAATCCCCGGGAATTCGGCGCGGTATACTGGCTCCCGTGGCGAGGGGCGAGGAGGACGCTGATGGAGCTGATCGAGCACGGGTGGACGGGTCCCGATCTGGAACCGCTGCGACGCATTCTGGAGGAACGGTATCGACCGCGCGACTATCGGGAAGCGCAAGAGTTGATCGTCGGTGCTTGTCAGGAAGCCCAACGGCTCTACGGGTGGGTTCCGCCCTCAGCTGCACAGCTGATTGCGGATCACCTCGGTGTGACGGCCAACCGTGTTTACGGCCTGCTGACGTTCTATGCGGATTTTCAAACGGAACCGCCAGGGAGACACTTTCTGTGGCTCTGTCATGGTGCGGCATGCCACGTGGCGGGAGCGGGGAAGATCGTCGAGTACCTGCAGCGGGAACGTGGGATCGTTGGGCGCGGGACGTTGCCGGACCGTTCCGTGACGATCCACGTGTTCAACGGATGTCTCGGCGTCTGTGACTTGGCTCCCGCCGCGCAGTTGGATCACCATGAGTATCTGGCGCATCTGACGCAGGAACGTTTCGAGCATCTGCTCCATGACTTGCAGAACGATGGAGCGGCGGGAGGCGCCGATGGGGCGGTTGACTGACCGAGCGGCGTTCGAAACCTACGCAGCCAATGCGCAGCGGCGATGGGAAGCATTATGGGAGGACCGCAGCTGGGTCATCTCGGTCGGTATCAGCGGATGTAGCATCGCGAAGGGGGCTGAGCAGACGTTTCAGCATCTTGCCCTGCTCCTCGCGGATGGACATATCCCAACTGTGCTGCGACGAGTCGGCTGCATGGGACTCTGTTTCGCCGAACCGTTGGTGGAGGTCAAGCGGCCCGGGGAACCCCCGGTCTTGTATGGCTGGGTGACGACCGACCGCGTTCCGGAGTTCGTCGATACTCTCCGCCGCGGCGAGTTGCCGACGGAGGGAGTACTCGGTGTCCGAGCGTTCGAGGAATGGCAGGGGATCGCCCCGTTACAGCAGCATCCGTTTCTGCGTCACCAGCGTCGGTTGTTGCTCGAACACGCGGGGGTGATCGACCCCGAGTCGATCGACGACTACATCGCGACCGGCGGGTATCGTGCCCTGCTGAAGGCGTTGTTCGAGATGACCCCCGAGGAAGTCGTCGACGAAGTGAAGCGATCGAACCTGCGTGGTCGCGGCGGAGCAGGCTTCCCGACGGGGATCAAGTGGGAGAGTGGTCGTCGCACTCCTGCCTGGCCGAAGTACGTCGTCGTCAACAGTCACGAGGGAGAGCCGAACGTCTTCAAGGATCGACGGTTGTTGGAAGCCAATCCACATCTCGTGCTCGAGGGGTTGATCATCGGTTGCTACGCGCTCGAAACACCATTCGGGTACAACTACATCGGTGGTGAGCATGCGCTGGCTCTCCGACGGTTTCAGCTGGCGGTGGAGCAAGCCTACGCGCTCGGTCTTCTGGGTGACGATATCCTCGGGAGCGGCTTTTCCTGCCACGTGCGTGTCCGAACCGGAGGGGGCGCATACATCTGCGGTGAAGGTTCCGCGTTGATGTATGCGATCATGGGACAGCGCGGGCAGCCACGCACCAAGCCTCCGCGGTCGGTCGAAGAGGGGCTGTGGAAGCGACCGACCGTCCTCAATAACACCGAGACGTTCGCGTCGGTCCCACTGATCGTTCGGAACGGCGGCTCGTGGTACGCGACGCTGGGCACGAAGGACAGCACTGGAACCAAACTGGTGACGATGCAAGGACCGGTACGGTTTCTCGGTGTTGCCGAGATCGAACTGGGGATGTCGATGCATCGGCTCGTCTTCGATGTCTTCGGCGGCGTCCGGGAGGGCTACCGGTTCAAAGGCGTCCAGACCGGGGGTGTCTCCGCCGGCCCGCTCCGCGAGGACGAACTGGACATTCCGGTCGATTTCGACGCGCTGACTCCAGCGGGAGCCATGCTGGGCTCGGGTGGCTTCGTCGTCTTCGACGAGTCGGTCTGTGCCGTCGATTTCGCGCGCTATCTGGTTGCCTTCAGTCGTTACGAGTCGTGTGGAAAATGCACCCCGTGTCGGCTGGGTACTCCGGCGCTGGTGGAGATCCTCGACCGCATCCGGTACGGCTTTGGTCGTCCGGACGATCTCGAGGTGATCCAGTACGCGAGCAAGCAGATCATCGAACTGTCGCTGTGTGGACTCGGTCAGGTGGCGCCGATGCCGCTCCTCGGGATGCTCGAGCGGTTCCGCGATGAGTTCATCGAGCACATTACGGAACAGCGTTGTCGGGCTGGTGTCTGTCCTATGACGGCATCCGTCTCGGCGATACCGTAAGAGACGAGCCGCACAATGGCCTGGCAAACCGGGGCATCGGCTGTCGGTCGTTGCCGCGACGTCAGAGCGTGATCTCTGTTCCGACGCCGCTCGCGCGAGCTCGGCGAACCGCCTCGGACGCCACCGCTACGTCTTGCACGGCGTTGCCGACCGATTTGAAGAGTGTGATCTGGGTGGGAGCGGTACGACCCGGCTTCGCGCCGCTGACGATCTGACCGAGCTCCGTTTCGACATGCGACCGGTCGATCAGTCCCGCTCGCAGCGGTTTGATGAGGTCACCGGCCTCGGCGAGGGCCGCGGCGACGGAATCGACGACGACGTAGGCCCGTGCGACGGTCTCCGGCGGGATCTCCTGCATCTCGTCGGTAAACGCTCCGATAGCGTTGATGTGTACTCCTGCCGGAACGAGTTCGTCGGCAAAGAGGGGTTCACGAGCGGTCGTGGCGGTACAGATCACATCGACGTTCGGCAGGACCCGTGCGAGATCATCGACAGCAACGAACTCAGCTCGGACGTCTGGGACCAACGACCGTACGCGATCAGGGAAGGTCGCCACCTGACTCGGATCGCGATCGTACACGAAAATCTTCTCGATCGGACGCACGGTGAGTACGGCCCAGGCCTGGGTAGGCCCCTGGGCGCCGGCGCCGATGACGAGGAGAGTCCGTGCATCGGGGCGGGCCAGAAGATCAGTGGCAGCTCCTGACGCAGCGCCGGTGCGAAGCGCGGTCAAATACGTTCCATCGAGGAGGGCCAACGGTTCACCGGTCTCGGGTGCGAGCGTGAGGACTGCGGCGTGGATCGTCGGTTTCGCGTGGCGGCTCGGATTGTCCGGGAAGACCGAAACGACCTTGAGGCCGAGCCCACCGGATGAAGGCACATAGGCTGGCATCACCAAGGTGGTACCTCGGTACTCGGCGACCTCGAGCGGGACTCGCAGGGGGACTTGCGCTCGTCCTGCGGACAGGTCGGCGAAGGCCTGCTTGACGAGTTGAATCGCCAAGGTCATCGGGACGAGGCGATAGATGTCCTGCTTCGTGAGCACGAGCATGCGCGCACCTTTCCCGCGAATTAGGACGAACCCACGGAGCGCAGTGTATCACGAACCCGCGGTGGAATTTTCGACGCTGGATGGAGCAGTGAGCGAAGACTGGTCGTCCCAGCCGATGAGTGTGTCGGGCTGGGCGGAGAGCGAGGGAAACGGACGCCGGATGTCAGCCTGACTTGCGGTGCGACATATCCGTGTGGAACACCCGATGGATAGGGAGCCCGCAACGCAACGACACACGCCCTTGACGCCACGACCGCACCTATGGCACAATCCGTGCGGAACAACCGAGAGGCGGTCCCCGATAGCTCAACGGTAGAGCAGGCGGCTGTTAACCGCAAGGTTGCAGGTTCGAATCCTGCTCGGGGAGCTGCTCACCAATGGCCACCTGTCGAGGTGGCCATTGTGCTACTCCTGGTCCGACGAGTTCCCCACGCAGCTGGTCGGACGCACGTCGGACGGATAGGACAGCCGGTTCAGGCGAAGAACTCCATCCGGTAGAATGGGCCGCGGGTCACCCCGAGGCGTGTGGCAGGTGTGAAGGGGAAGCAAGGTGCGAGTCGCCGTCACTCGTCGGATACCCGAGGAGGGAATGCGCATCCTGGAGCGTGCTGGGCTCGACGTTACCGTATGGTCGCATGAGCTCCCTCCGACGCGCGAGGAGTTGGTCCACCTCGCAAGCGGCGCAGACGGCCTGCTGACGTTACTGACCGATCGTGTGGATTCCGCGTTGCTGGAAGCTCTCCCGAACCTCCGTGCGGTGAGCAACATGGCGGTCGGCTACGACAATATCGACGTGCACGCCTGCACAGCACGGGGTGTCGTCGTCTGCACCACACCGGACGTCTTGACAGAAACGACGGCGGACTTCACCTGGGCGCTGATTTTCGCCGTCGCGCGACGGGTCTGTGAGGCGGCTGCCGACGTTCGAGCTGGCCGATGGCGGACTTGGGAACCCCTCGGTTATCTCGGCCTCGACATCGCCGGTAAGACGTTGGGTATCGTCGGTTTCGGTCGCATCGGCCAAGCAGTGGCGCGTCGCGCTCGCGGCTTTTCCATGCGAGTCCTCTACACCGACCGCGAACGTCGCCCTGCCGAAGTCGAGGAAGCAGTGCAGGCGACGTTCGTTCCTCTCGACGACTTGCTGCGCGAGAGCGACGTTGTCACGCTCCACGTCCCCTTGACCCCAGCGACTCGCGGGTTGATCGGTGCGCCACAGCTGGCTCTCATGAAGCGCACCAGCATTCTGATCAACACGGCTCGAGGGGCCGTGGTGGACACCCAGGCGCTCGTTCGCGCGCTCGAGGAACGTCGCTTGTGGGGTGCCGGTCTCGATGTCACCGACCCGGAACCCATTCCTCCGGAACATCCCTTACTCCGTTGTCCGAACGCTGTCGTCACACCCCATATCGCCAGTGCCAGTGAGCACACTCGGTCACGCATGGCTGAACTCGCGGCCGAGAACCTGGTCGCCGCGTTGCGCGGGGAGCGTCCGCCGAAGTCCCTCAACTGGGACCAGCTTTGGACGAAGGGTTGACCGTGATGCCACGCAGTGTCGTCGTCACGGGGCTCGGCCTCGTTACACCTATCGGCCACGATCCGGAGAGCGTGTGGAAATCGCTCTTGGAAGGGCGGTCCGGAACGTCGCTCCTGACTCGAGTCGATGCGAGCGATCTGCCGAGTCGTGTCGCCGGTGAAGTTCGCTCTTTCGAGCCCGAGCAGTTTCTCCCACCCAAGGAGGCACGGCGTACCGATCGGTTCATCCAGTTCGCTGTCGCGGCGACTCGACAGGCACTGGAGGGCGCAGCACTCGAGTTGACACCGGAACTTGGCGACCGAACTGCCGTGCTGATCGGGTCAGCGCTCGGTGGGGTAGAAACGTTCGAGGCCGGAGTAGAGACGCTTCGGACCAGGGGTGCAGCCCGTGTGAGCCCCTTTCTGATTCCCATGTTCCTGGCTGACATGGCGAGCGGTTACGTGGCCATCTTGCAGGGTGCGCGCGGACCGAACTTCGCCACGCTCTCGGCCTGCGCCAGCGGCGCGACTGCGATCGGGGAGGCCGCGCGTATGATCCGAGATGGTCGAGTCGATCTCGCCATAGCAGGTGGAAGCGAGGCCCCGCTGACGCGAACGGTGATCGCCGGTTTCGCGGCTTTGCAGGCACTGTCCAGACGGAACGACGAGCCGGCGACCGCGAGTCGTCCTTTCGACCGGACACGAGACGGCTTCGTCATCGCCGAGGGGGCTGCGGTTCTCGTGTTGGAGGCTGAGGATCACGCGCGGGAGCGTGGAGCTCGCATTCTCGCCGAGGTGCTCGGCTACGGCACGACAGCCGACGCCTACCACATCGTCCAACCCTGCGCTGACGGAGCAGGAGCCACCGCTGCCATGCGTGCAGCGCTCGAGGATGCTGGTATCACGACGGCAGACATCGACTACGTCAACGCGCACGGCACGGGCACCCCATTGAACGACAGCGCAGAGACGCTGGCCTTGAAGCGACTCTTCGGCAGCCGCAGCGCGGTACCGCCGGTCAGTTCCACGAAGGCACTCACCGGCCATCTTCTCGGTGCCGCTGGGGCGCTGGAAGCCGCGATCTGTGTCCTGGCGCTCCAGCACCAAGTCATACCGCCGACGTGGCATCTGCGTGAGCCGGACCCGGAGTGCGACCTGGACTACGTACCGAATGAGCCGAGGGAGGCTTCGCTCCGGTGCGTCATGACGAACGCTTTCGGTTTCGGCGGTCACAACGCGGTGCTGATCTTCGGTCGCTACCACGCCAGGGCGAACTGACCGCGTGCATCGACCATCACTTGACACGACGGTCGAGGTGCTCCGCGCGCTCGGTCAATCGAGATAGCCGCGCAAGAGACGACTGCAACTCGGATGACGGAGCTTGCGGAGCGCCTTGGCTTCGATTTGCCGGATTCGTTCTCGCGTGATCCCGAACTCGCGGCCGACTTCTTCCAGCGTGCGGAACTGACCATCCTCGAGCCCGTAGCGTAGGACGATGATTCGTCGCTCACGCTCGGTGAGTCGGCTGAGGGCTTCCTCGAGTTGTTGGCGTAGGAGCTGCTGCGAGGCGATGTCGATGGGGGAGGGTTGCGCTTCGTCTTCAATGAAGTCACCGAGAAAGGCATCACCGTCTTGTCCGACCGGAGCCTCGAGCGAGACCGGCAAGCGCGCTGCCTCCAGGATCTGACGCACCTTCTCTTCTGGCATGTCGAGGGCGCGTGCGATCTCCAGCTGGGTCGGTTCTCGCTCGAAAATTTGCTGCAGACGATGACTCATCTTCTTGATGCGGTTGATCGTTTCACCGACGTGCACGGGCAGCCGAATCGTACGACTTTGATCGGAGATGGCGCGCGTGATCGCTTGCCGAATCCACCAGGTTGCGTAGGTGGAGAATTTGTAGCCCCGCCGATAGTCGAACTTTTCCGTGGCCTTCATGAGTCCGATATTGCCTTCTTGGATGAGGTCCAGGAACGAAAGACCGCGGCCGACGTACCGCTTGGCAACGCTCACCACCAACCGCAGGTTGGCCTGGATCAAGTGCGCCCGTGCTCGTTCCCCATCCTCCTTGTCGTGGAGCAGTGCCTGGCGTTCGTCTTCGGACAGGTAGTCGCCGCGATCCAGGCGAGCTTGGGCGATCTTTCCTCGCTCGATCCGCTGCGCGAGCCACACCTCCTCTTGCGGTGTCAAGAGCGCAGTTTCACCGATTTCCTGCAGATAGAGTCGAACGGTATCGCTGACGCCGATGCCATCATCGAGGTCGAGGCGATCTTGCGGGTCGCGGGTGCGGCGATGAAGCAGCGAGGTGCGGGAGGAGGACAGGGGTGCATCAGTTTCGAGGAGACCGAGGTGATCGTCCAGGGGCGAATCGTCGAAGTCAGTTAACGCGGAGAGTGCTTCATCGGAACTCACGAACGGTTCGGAGATTCCGTCAGCCGCATGGAGATCCATCGAATCCATACTTCGGCCCCTACTCACCGGTCGGCAGCAACGCAGCGTCGGCGCACAACACGATCGACGATACCGGCCGTTCGCTGGCGAGCGGTCTCGGCGAGTCTCGTCCGCCGTTCACCCACGGTCCCTTCTCGAACTCGAAGCGGCGATCATGCGTATGCTCCAACGGTCAGTATACCGCGATTTTGCTATCATTTCAAGCGATTGTCGACGGAGTGCAGTCGTTCCGATGTTCGAAATGCCGGAAACGGCAGACGACGTTGGGGAATCCACGAGCGTGATGACCGTTCTCGGCATCGATCCCGGGATGGCGTTACTGGGGTATGGGCTTCTCGCCGATCCGGAGGCACCGCGGGCGATCACCTACGGTGTCATCCAGACGCCGGCGCAGTTGCCTCCAGAACGACGATTGGTTCTGCTCTACGAGGAGGTGCGTCACCTCCTGGCGTACTGGCGACCTGCTGTGGTCGTGCTCGAGCAGCTGTTCTTTGCCCGCAACGTCACGACGGCCATGGCTGTCGGTCAGGCGCGGGGAGTGGTGCTCCTGGCTTGCGGTCAAATGGCTCTACCAGTCATCGAATACACTCCCGCGCAAGTCAAGCAGGCCATCGGCGGTTACGGGCGGGCCGGGAAGCGCCAAGTCCAAGAGATGATCAAGCTTCTGTTGGGGCTGCCGTCAGTGCCGCAGCCAGACGACGCAGCCGATGCGCTTGCGATCGCGCTGTGCCATTGTCACCAGATCCGAAACCCGTGGGCAGAAGCGACAGGTCAGCAGCGGACATGAGCAAGCAACGATGTCGTGCTGACGAGTTGTTGGTCGTTCAAGGGCTGGCCGCAACGCGAAGTCAGGCACGTGCACTGATCATGGCTGGGCGAGTCTGGCTCGCCGATCGTCGTGTCGAAAAGCCCGGCGAGCTGCTTCCCCCCGATGCGGCTCTGCGGCTGACGCGCGAACCACGGTACGTCAGTCGCGGTGGCGAAAAGTTGGAGTTCGCACTCCGCGTCTTCGGTCTCGACGTCACCGATCTGGTATGCGCTGACTTCGGTGCTTCGACGGGTGGCTTCACCGATGCCTTGCTGCAACACGGTGCACGGCGCGTCTACGCGATCGACGTGGGGTACGGCCAGCTCCACTACCGGTTGCGCAGCGACCCGCGCGTGATCGTCATGGAGCGGACCAACGTCCGGACGTTGGAGCGCTTACCCGAGCCGATCGATCTCGTAACCATCGACGTCTCGTTCATCTCGCTCCGGCTCGTCCTGCCTGCCGCACACCGGGTGCTCCGTCCTCACGGCCATGTGGTCGCACTCGTGAAACCGCAGTTCGAGGCCGGTCGCGGTCGTGTCGGGAAAGGCGGCATCGTCCGTGACCCCGCTGTCCACCGACAGGTCTTGGAGCAGGTCATCGCTGGTGCGCTCGACCTCGGATTCGGGGTCGAGGGTCTCGTTCGATCTCCCATCACTGGTGCTGAGGGTAATGTCGAGTTCCTGTTACTCTTGCGTCGGGATGCTTCGACGACGCAGGACGTTGCAGCGTTGATCGCGAGCGTACTGGACGAAACAGAACAGGTTCGGTGCACATGAAACGGCCATCGGATCCCTTTCGATCCCTGCGAGCCGCGCTGACGGGCGAGGCCGTCATGGGACGGTCGAATCCCGGTGTGTGGGTCGATCCCGAACGGTACGGAAGAACCGGTGTGCCAGAAATCGTTCTGGCTGAAGGGAAGTCCGACGACCAACTCATCGCCAGCGTCAGGACGCTCTTGGAACGGCGAGGACGTGTCCTGGTGAGTCGAGTGGATGCGCGTCAGCGAGAGGTGCTCGCCTCCGCATATCCCCATCTCGAAACGCGGTGCGCTGCCTCCGGACGAACCTTAGTGCTCTTCCAGCAGCAGAGCGTTCCGGAATCTCATGGTGGACGCGTGGGAATTCTGACGGCCGGTGCATCGGATCGACCTGCAGCGGAGGAAGCGCAACTCGTCGCTGAAGAGCTCGGCTGTACGGTGCGCATGGTGCAGGATGTCGGTGTTGCCGGTCTCCACCGACTCGTCCCGGCCTTAGAGGAACTTGTAGTTCAGTGGGATGCGGACGTCCTGATCGTCGCCGCCGGGATGGACGGAGTCTTACCGAGCGTGGTTGCCGGGCTCGTCGAGGTGCCGGTCATCGGCCTGCCCACGCCAGTCGGCTATGGCTTCGGCGGAGCTGGGGTCGCGGCTCTGCAGAGCATGTTGCAGACCTGTGCGCCGGGGTTGGTCGTCGTCAATGTCGATAACGGCATCGGCGCCGGCGCAGCGGCGGCGAAGATCGCGAGACGGTGCGCTGCTGAGCGGCGTTACGAACGCTCGGTTTCCATCGAGTCGGCCAATCGGTGAAGTCTTCTCGCCAGCTCGCGGTAGAGTTCTGGCTCCCGCCACGCCAGCGGGTCGGGCGCTTCTGCTGCACGCTCGCGGAGTACTTCCTCGAGAACGCGTTGGCAACGGGCGCTCAGAGCGATCTGCCAACAACGAACTGCGTGCTCCTGACGCCGTCGCTCGGTGATGCCGGTTTCGGCATAGCGTTGGCGAACCGCGAGCAGCGCGTCGGCCACTGCTGGGATCCCGACGTCTCGGGTCGCGATGACCTGGAGAATCGGCGGAACGAGGTCGGTCGGAGCGACGAGGCGGTAGTACGCGGACAAATCACGCACGAGGTCTTCGGCGTCAGGACGGTCCGCCTTGTTGACCACCAGGACATCGGCGAACTCGAGCACCCCGGCCTTGAGTGTTTGCACCGAATCGCCCAGTCCCGGGACCAAAACCAGGAGGACCAGATCGGCAAGCAGGACGAGCGGCGAGGCTTCCTGCCCTGCGCCGACCGTTTCTAGAAAGATCAAGTCGAACCCGTACGTGTCGAGCAACGTGAGCAACGCTGGCAAGCGTGACGACCCGGCGCCGGAGGGGTCACGCGCCGCGAGCGAGCGAACGAACACATTCGGAAGTTCCGCGCTCTCCAGCATGCGAACGCGATCCCCCAGAATCGCACCACCAGATCTCGGGCTCACCGGGTCGAAGGCGAGAATGGCGACCGAGAGTTCACGGTGCGCTAGTTCCTTCGCGAGAGCCCCGAGAAGCGTGCTCTTGCCTGCGCCAGGCGGACCGGCGACCGTAACGACCGTCGCGCGCCGGCTCCCGAGCGAGAGCAGACGCTCTGCCCGATGCTCTCGTTCGAGCACGGTGATCGCGCGCGCCAGAGCCGAACGGTCCTTCCGTCGCACGCGGTCCAGTAATCGATCGAACGTCGTCTCTGTCGAGCTCTCAGCCATGCTGCACCGCGAGTGGAACATGGGTGCGAATGAAGCGAATGATCTCGGCGAGGGCCGTTCCGGGCCCGAAAACTTCCGTGACTCCTTGCGCCTTGAGGAACGGCACATCCTCTTCCGGAATGATCCCGCCAACCAGAATCATCACGTCTGACTTCCCGTGCGCCCTCAATGCGCGGATCACTTCCGGCACCAACTGGTTATGCGCGCCGGAAAGGATGCTCAGCCCGACCACATCGACATCTTCATCGACCGCCGTCCGCGCGATCGACTCCGGCGTCTGGAACAAGCCAGTGTAGATGACCTCCATGCCAGCGTCCCGGAGTGCCCGGGCTAGTACTTTCGCCCCTCGATCATGTCCGTCGAGACCAGGCTTCGCGATGAGGACGCGGATCGGTCGCTCGTGCATACTCGGAGGCCTCCCCCTTCAGTAGTGCAGGCCGCGACGCAACGGTTCGTGCTCGCGTACCTTGACCACTTGCATCAGCGTGACGCTGTCAGCCGCTTCGTGGAGACTCGGTGTGGCTGCGCGTCCGGTCAGGACGATGTCAGTCCAGGGAGCAGCCCGCTCGACGAACTCCAGGATCGCCGTGTCCTCTACCATCCCTTCGTCGACCAGTGTCAGAAGCCCATCGAGAATCAGAATGTTCGTGACCCGCCGCGTCACATGCTCGCGCGCTTCGCGCAACGCGGCTTGCAATCGATCCGGAGAGATCGCTGGGCCGCGCAGCTCCTCCGGTCGCGTTCGGATGTCGATCAGTCCGTATTGTGACAAGGTGACTCCCGTCAAAAACGAGACGGCAGCAACTTCACCCCGTTCCCGCCCCGTCTTCAGAAATTCGATGATGTGGACGCGGAGGCCGTGTCCTGCTCCACGCAACGCGATTCCCAGCGCTGCATCGGAGGTCCGGCGCTCGTCGCCAATCAACAGCATCAGGTAGCCGCGCTCGTTCTGCGTCTGATCCATCCCCATCCGTTCCTCCATGGTCCGTCTTCGGCCGATCCTCTTCGACGTCGATCGTCGACGACCCGCCGTGCCGTAGTGGAGGTATCGCGATCGACGCGCCTACCGTCGCTTCGCGTTGACTCTCGCATCGATCTCGTCTCCGAGCGGTGGCGACCGAAGATCTTCTTCGGTCGCGCCGCGTGCTCCCGACGGTACGACAGCCCCGAGCAGACCGATCCCATCGTATTGTCGCGGTCAGGCACGCCCATCAGCAAGTGATGAGGGTGTCTCCCCGAGACGAAGCCCATTGAAGCGGTTCATCGCGGTGACGAGTCCATCGCGATGCCAAACGAGGACCGCCTGGGCAGCTACCCGCGTGACTGCCTCGGCGAGCGGTCGTTCGGATGTGGCGAATGGACTCAACACATAGGTGCGACCTTCCTGTCGTTCGGCCGGTCGCCCGATCCCGATCCGGAGACGGACGAACCGATCGTTGCCCAATTCGTGGATGATCGACTCCACCCCGTGATGTCCAGCTGCACTTCCCCCGAGCCGTAGCCGGATGGTTCCAAGGGGCAAGTCCATGTCATCGTGGACGACCAGAAGCTGTTCCATCGGTACCTTGTACCACTCAACAGCCTTGCGGACCGACCGGCCGCTCACGTTCATGTACGTCATCGGCTTCAAGAGCACGAGGAGGCCGCGCACCTCCTGTGTCGTCGCGAACTCGCCGTCGAACCCCCGCTCGAATCGCGTTATGCCGAGCTCCTGAGCCACTGCATCGATGACCCAGAATCCGATATTGTGTCGCGTCTCAGCGTAACGCGGTCCCGGGTTACCGAGGCCGACCACCAACCACGCGTTCTGCGTCATCCGCGAGTGCCTCCTGGTAGACCGCGAGCGTTCGCTCTGCGGTCGTCCTCCAGTCATAGGTCCGTGCGCGTCGACGACCACGTTCGATCACGTCGCGCCGCCGCGAAACGTCGAGAACTGCTGTCTCGAGACCACGCGATAGCGCCCGAGGGGTTTGCTCTGCGACGAACAACGCTGCCTCGCCGAGGACTTCCGGCAGGGCACCAACCGGGAAGGCTACCACGGGCAGCCCCGCCGCGAGCGCTTCCAGCGCCGGCAAACAGAACCCTTCATCCCGACTCGTGATGACCAGCGCGGCGGCGACGGAGTACAGCGCGTGGAGCAGGTCATCGTCAGCATCGCTGAACCAGCGCACGGACCCTCGTCGCTCGAGTTCGCGGATTCTCGAGATCGTGTTGCCGGCATTCCAGCCCTCTTGTCCAACGATCACGAGCAGCGGCCGAGCGGGCAGAACAGGGACTGTCGCGAGAAACGCATCGAGGAGCAGATCGTAACGTTTGCGCGGTTCCACCGTGCCGACGGCGAGCAAGATATGGTGGGTCGACCGCTCGTGGAGCCACTGCGCACCGAGCAGCGGAGCGAGTCGGCGAGCGGGGTCTGGGTGAGCGGCGAACCAACGTGGCTCCACTCCGTGGTGGATGACCCGCACGCGATCGACGACCTCCGGAGCATGGATCGCGATCCGATCGGCTGTCACGTGCGAGACCGCGATGATCCGATCTGCCTGCCGTAGACTCCAGAGCGTCTGCCGATAATAGCGCTGCGCCTCCGGTGTCAACTCATGCGGAGCATCCAAGAAAGCCAGGTCGTGGACCGTCACGATGCGACGGATGAACCGGGGAAGGCGCGGCAGGACGAAGTCGGTCGCATGGAAGAGTCGGATCGACGCTCGAGTCAATTCCCAGCCGAGCGTCCAGCGCTCCCACCGGTAATGTGGAGGTGTCCGCACGCGCAGCACAGGAATCGGCGGATCCGGAAGCGGTCGATTGACGACGAGTCGAAAGAGCCTTCGGTGATCTGTCGAGGCCGTCGGCAGGAGTTGGGCGATCGCGTCGCTGAGACACCGGACGTAACGGCTGATCCCGCCACGTCGGTAGAGGAGTAACCGCGCGTCGATCGCGATCGTTCCGGTTCTCGCCACGCCAGCCTCCCAAGCGGCGACGCCATGGCTGTTATACTTCCGCAAGGCGTCCGATGCCTCTCTGCGGAGTGACGACACCGCTCGAGCGGACGACAGGGCGCGAGTCGACGAGGACGTGCCATGGACATTTTTGGAATGGGCATACCAGAACTTCTGGTCATCATGATGCTGGCCCTGATCCTTTTCGGCCCAGGGAAGCTACCCGAGATCGCGATGACGATCGGCCGTGCCGTCCGCGAATTCCGTAACGCCACGCGCGAGCTGACCAGCGAATTCGAACAAGCGTTCCGAGAGGTCCAAACGAGCACGAGTGAAGTCGCAACGTCGGTGCTGAGTGTCCAACAAGAGACGCAGGCCGCACTGACGGAAGTTGCTACCGTGACCCAACAGAGCATCCACACCGCGACGTCCGATCAACGGTTGGCGCCGGTCACGACCCCCGCGGTCGCCACGGTTCCCGCTCCAGCTGCTGATCCCACCCCGGCCGTCAGGCCGCCGGTGACGAACGGCAGACGGGAGCCGACGAAAGATGATCCCTTGGCAGACCTCGTTGACATCGAAGAGCTGCTTCGGGACGAACGAGCGGCCGACGAGGTGCCAGAGACGCCGTGGGAACGCTGAGCCGCTGGTCGGACGAGGGACTTTCAACGAGCCTGGTACCAGCGCGCCGTTCGCTTCTCAGCCACCCAGATGGAGAGTACTCCGCACGGGTGTTCGAACTGAATCACTTGTCCGGTCAACGATGGCGGGTGCTGCGGTACAGGCACGCGGTTCGCGCTTTCCGGCGGCTGGCCTGCGAGCAGACCGCGCAACAGTGGCATCCACGGTCGTATCCAGAGTGGCCACCGCCGTGGCCAGCCAGCGAGCACAGCGATGAGAAGCCCACCTTCTCGGAGTACACGCGCTATCTCGTGGCTGGTGCGATCATCCAGGAAGGCAGCCGTCGGAAACGTGGTGACGACCGTGTCGACCGTACTGTCCCCCACGGGAAGCCAGCGCATATCTGCGCGGACGACCTGAACGCGTTGCGCTCCTTTCGTCCGGCGGCGGGCGAGCCGTGCCATCGCTGCCGAGCGATCCAGTGCGATCACCACGTGCCCCCGCTCCGCGAGGAACGCAGCGAGATCACCGGGACCGCACCCGAGTTCGAGGACCCGTCCAGCTGCGGGGATCCACCGGTGGATGGAGCGCTGCCATTCCTGCCACGCGTCAGCAAAAAGGAATTTGGTCAGCGCGGGGTAGAGCGGAGCGAGCGGCCCGTAGAAGAGTTCCAGGATGCTGGCGATGAGGCGTCGAACTGCGCGTCCCAACCGTAGCCTCCGACCGGACGGGTGATCATGGTATACCCGATGCGATAGGCCTCGCGGTGCTGCGCGGCAGGGGGACGAACGATGCATTCGTTCACCATCGTCGCTCGCGACCGAACCACGGAAGCCCGAGCAGGCATCCTACGCACTCGGCGTGGCATCGTCCAGACGCCTGCCTTCATGCCGGTCGGGACCCAAGCGACCGTCAAGTCGCTCTCCCCGGAGGAGGTTCGTGCCACCGGGGCCGAGATGATCCTGGCCAATACGTATCACTTACTGCTGCGACCGGGGCCTGACGTCATCGACTTGTTCGGGGGACTGCATTCGTTCATGGGTTGGGACGGGCCGATCTTGACCGACTCCGGTGGTTTTCAAGTGTTCAGCTTGGCCAAGCTGCGTCGCGTGACTGAACGGGGAGTCCTGTTTCGCTCGCACATCGATGGGAGCCTGCACGAGCTGACCCCAGAAAAGGTGATCGATCTCCAACTCGTCTTCGGGTCCGACATCCTGATGCCGCTAGATGACGTCGTGGGATTCGGCGAACCAGAGGAGCGGCAACGTGAAGCGATGGATCGCACACATCGCTGGCTGGAGCGGAGTCTCGCGCAGTATCAGGAGCGTACCGCGTTGCTCCGCTCTGATGCGCGTCCCTTCTTGTTCGGGATCGCTCAGGGAGGTTTCGACACGCGTCGGAGACGCGCCAGTGCAGCCTTCGTTGCCTCGCTGCCGGTCGATGGGGTGGCGATCGGCGGTCTGAGCGTTGGAGAACCGCGGACGCTGTTCGACGCGATGCTGGCGGCGAGTCTCGCTGAGTTACCGGACGATCGCCCCCGGTACCTGATGGGGGTCGGAGCGCCGGATGACCTGTGGCGCGCGGTTGCCCTCGGGGTGGATCTGTTCGATTGTGTCCTGCCGACACGCTTGGCTCGTCATGGTGCGCTGTTCACTCGAGGGGGCCGCATCGATATCACCGCTGCGCGGTTCAAGCGCATGACGGCCCCGGTCGATGAACAGTGCGATTGCTATACCTGTCGACATTTTAGCGCCGCATACCTCCACCATCTCTTTCGAGCCCGGGAGCTGCTCGCGTATCGTTTGGCGAGCATCCACAATCTGCGGTTCCTGCAGAACCTGATGGCGACGATGCGATCAGCCCTCGTCGAGGGAACGTTCGGCACGGCGTTGGAACGTTTCGTGGCGCATACACCGGGTGCGCGGGGAGGCGCGTGGGAAAGCGATGCGGTGAGGCGAGGGGAAGAGGGATGACCGACCGAGCAGCGCTGCACTGCGTCGTCTTCGGGCGTGTCCAAGGCGTCGGATTCCGGTTTTATGTGGTCGAGCACGCTGAACGCCTGCAGCTCGTCGGTTGGGTCCGCAACCGACCCGATGGGCGGTCGGTCGAGGTCTGGGCCGAGGGACCTCGAGACGCTCTCGGCATACTGCGGGAGCGGCTCCACGTCGGTCCACCGGGCGCGTGGGTCGAACGCGTGGAGTGCGCCTGGGTCGAGCCGACCGACAGCTACGAGGACTTCAGCATTCGACGTTGAGGGAGGGCAAGGGAATCCGAAAGAGGAGTGACCGTGGCAACGATCACGATCGTTGGGCTCGGATACGTGGGTCTCGTCTACGGTGCTGCCTTCGCTGATCTCGGCAATACCGTGTGGGGCCTCGATATCGATACCGAAAAGATCGCCAAGCTTCGACGCGGGGTCGTACCGATTTACGAACCCGGATTGCACGAACTGGTGCGGCGCAACGTCGAAGCGGGGCGTTTGCGCTTCACGAGTGACTATGCGGAGGCGATCCCCGAAGCGGAGTTCGTCTTCATCTGTGTCGGTACGCCGTCGACGGTTGACGGCGATGCCGACATGCGAGCCGTGCGTGCGGCAGCAGAATCGATCGGCCGACATTTGCGTGGACAGACCATCATCGTGAACAAGAGTACGATGCCGATCGGCTCGGGTGATCTGGTTGCCATGTTGATCGAGCACGTCAAGCCGGCAGACGCCTCGTTCGCTGTCGTGACGAACCCCGAATTCTTACGAGAAGGCTCAGCGCTTCACGACGTCTTCCATCCGAGTCGCATCGTTCTCGGGGCCGAGGATCGCCAGGCAGCCGAGCGGGTCGCCGACCTTTATCGGGTGCTCAACGCGCCCGTGCTCATCACCGATCGCCGGAGCGCCGAGATGATCAAGTACGCCTCCAACGCGATTCTGGCCACCCGCATCTCCTTCATCAATGAAATCGCCCAGATCTGCGAACAAGTCGGGGCGGACATCAAGGTGGTCGCCCAAGGAATGGGATACGATCCGCGGATCGGACCATTGTTCCTGGAAGCCGGCATCGGTTTCGGTGGCAGTTGTTTCCCCAAAGACGTTCGTGCTTTGGCCTACATGGCCGAGGAAGTCGGGTGTCACCCGCAACTTCTGCACGCGGTCCTGGAAATCAATCAGGATCAGCGGCGACGGTTCGTGCGCAAACTGACGGAACTCTTGGGTGACCTGCACGGTCGGCCGATCGCGCTTTGGGGGTTGGCCTTCAAGCAGGATACCGACGACGTGCGGGAATCACCGGCCCTCGACGTCTTGCGCATGCTCCTACAGCGTGGAGCCGTCGTGTCGGCTTATGATCCGGCAGCGATCGTGAACGCTGCTCGAGAGATCCCAGAAGCCCAATACGTCACGGATCCCTACGCTGCGGTCGCCGGCGCTGACGCACTCGTGATCGCCACGCCATGGAACGAGTTCAAGCAGGCCGACTTGCGACGGGTGCGGGATTTGATGCGGACTCCCATCATCCTCGACGGGCGCAATATCTACGAACCAGACGAGGTACGCAGCCTCGGTTTCACCTATGTGGGGGTCGGCCGTGGTCATTGAGCCGCTGTGGGATCCAGATACAGCAGGGCCGATCGAAGTGGGAGTAGATGCGATCGAGATCCGGCGTATCGAGCGTGCACTCCACCGATTCGGTGAGCGTTTTCTGGCGCGCATTTACTCGCCAGCTGAGCGTGAACGGTACGCGGGACGAGTCAGTGAACTAGCGGCACGCTTCGCTGCCAAAGAGGCAACCATGAAGGCGCTCGGCACGGGTGTGCGCGGCATTCGCTGGCGGGATATCGAGGTGCTTCCCAATGCGCGAGGAAAGCCGGTCATTCGACTGCACGCCTCAGCCGCCGAACGGGCGCGTCTGTTGGGGCTCGTGCATGTGGCGGTCTCGCTAACACACTCGCGCGACTTGGCGATCGCTGTCGTCGTGGCACGATTCGCCCCGTCGAGTGTGCCGCACCATGAAGCGTGAAGGGAAGGAGCGACCGCGATGGACAGATTGTGCCGTGTCGCGGAGGTACGGCGCGCGGAAGAGGACGCTATCGGTCGGGGAACGACTCTCGCCGATTTGATGGCGCGGGCTGGCCGGGCAGTTGCCGAGGAGATCGATACGCTGGTTCGCGTGCCGGCCGACCGTCCGCGGCATGTCGTATTCTTGATCGGACCTGGCAACAACGGCGGCGATGGGCTCGTCGCGGCAGCTCATCTCGCTGCACGGGGCTGGGCCTGTTCGCTCTGG
This sequence comes from Thermomicrobium sp., assembly GCA_025060175.1. Taxonomy (GTDB): domain Bacteria; phylum Chloroflexota; class Chloroflexia; order Thermomicrobiales; family Thermomicrobiaceae; genus Thermomicrobium. Next base: position 119,663 of record JANXBE010000001.1, read on the forward strand.
ACTTGGAACCGGGCCGCAGTCGGAAGCGTCCCTGTCGAGGACGAGGCGCTCGCGCGCTGCCGCTGGCTCAGGAGTGAAGAACTGGACCAGGCGCTCGGCAGCGCCGACGTGATCGTTGACGCGATCTTCGGTCTCGGCGGTAAACCGGAGCTCCCCGAGGCGGTCGCGCAGGCCTTCGCGCTCGCCTGGCGGGCGCGACAGCACCACGGTGCACTCCTGGTTGCGGTCGACGTGCCGTCAGGAATCGACGCCGACACCGGCCAAGCCGACCCGAGAGCCTTTCGAGCAGACTTGACTCTCATGCTCGGTATGCCGAAGATCGGCGCCTATCTCCCCCCCGCCTTTCGGTACACCGGCGTGATCCGGATCGTCGACATCGGTCTTCCCACGCCGCCGTTCGAGGAGGGTGACATCGGCCTCCTCGCCGAGGATGACGTACGGGAGTGGCTCCCGCGACGAGAGGCCGATACGCACAAGTGGGCAGTCGGCGCATTGCTGCTCGTCGGCGGTGCTCCCGGGTATTACGGAGCACCACGACTGGCAGCTGCCGCTGCGTTGCGCGTCGGTGCCGGTCTCGTGACCCTCGCGGTGCCCCGGTCGCTCGTCGCAGCGATCGCGGCTGCCCAGCCGGAGGTCACCTTTCTCCCAGCACCGGACGGAGACGTCGGTGCTGGACAACTCTGGGCGAATCTCGTCCGTGACGCCGCAGCGCGCTATCGCGCGTTGCTCGTGGGACCAGGGCTCGGGCAGGATCGGCCAGCCGAGGAACTGGTGCGGCATCTGTTCGCGCTCGGTCGCGTGCGACGCGGTGCGCTCGGCTTCGCCTCTGTCGTCGAAGAGACCCTCCCCGCACGCTTCGCAGGGTATGCCGTCGTCGATGCGGATGGCTTGAATTGGCTCGCGAAGACCGACACGTGGTGGGAAGAGCTGAAGGAGGCACGGCTGATCCTTACTCCACATCCTGGTGAACTGGCTCGTCTCCTCAGGGTCGAGGTCGAGACGATTCTCAGAGATCCGTGGACATGGGCAAAGGAAGCTGCGACCACCTTCCAACAACACGTCGTCCTCAAGTACGGTCATACGGCGCTGGCCTGTCCAGACGGGACTGTGCTGATCGCGCCGCAGATCCATCCTGCGCTCGCGACGGCGGGGAGCGGAGACGTGCTCGCCGGGGTCATCGCCGGTCTGGCTGCGCAAGGATTGGATCCGCGCGCTGCGGCAGGTGCCGGTGTCTACATCGCTGGCCAAGCTGCGCTCTCTGCTGTGGCCGAGAAGGGCACGTTACCGCTTCTCGCGAGCGACATCATCGCGGCCTTGCCTCGGGTGATGCGCACCCTCTATGATCCACGGTGGTCACCCGAGCGCACTCTCGTGTCGCACGTGGCCGGCTGGGATGCGTAACCAGGATGACGTTCCAGGGCGGGGTGTGCCCTGTGTTCGAAAGGGGTCACGGTGATGGCGCAAGAACTCCGTGTCGCGGCACTCATGACACGGGACGTCGTCGCGGTCGGGCCGGACACGTCGATCGGAGAGATCGCGCGACTCCTGTGGGAACACGCGATCTCGGGGGTCCCGGTCATCGATGGACAACGGCGCGTCATCGGGATCGTCACGGAGTTCGATCTCATCGCGCGAGAGGCGAGCTTCAATGCACCGCTCTACGTTCCCTTTCTCGACGCGTTCTTCAAGCTGCCTGGGACTGGTGACGAGACGCAGCTGCGCAAGATCTTGGCGACCCGGGCAGCGGACATCATGTCGTCGCCGGCGTTGACTATCGAACCACAGGCCACCATCGAGGATCTCGCGACGCTCATGTACCGCAAACGTGTCAATCCCGTGCCGGTCGTCGATGACGAAGGAAAGTTGCTCGGCATCGTCTCCCGCTCTGACCTGATCTGGCTCATGACGCTCGAGGAGCGGGGAGAACTCCCGAGACTGCTCGCCAGTCGCGCGTGACGGCAGTGCGACGAGTCGATCAGGCCGACTCTTGGAGCTGGCGACGCAACTCTTCGACGTCGCGGCGGATGATGAACGTTCGCCCGGAGTGCTCGTCTCGGACATACTCCAGTTTTCGATCGTCCATCCAACGGTAGATGGTCGGGCGGGTGACGCCGAGGTCCTGTGCCGCCTTGCCGATGCTGACGAGTTCACTGGGCTCATAGGCTCGAAACTTGGCCTGGGAGAGGAGACGCCCGAGTTCGCCCTCCCAGAAGCTTCGGGGCACCGAGTAGTCCTCCGCGCCAGGGGCCCAGAACAGCAGTTGCAGGACGAGTTCGATGTTTTCAAGGATACGCTCCCGCTGCTCGACCAGCTTTCCCTGCGCCACCGCAGCGAGACGTTGCAACACCTGCCCGAGCGGGCTCTCCCGGAGTTCCGCCATCAGCGTCTCTTCACCGAAGTTCAGGCGCTCGAGTGTGCGGGGTAGCAGCCGAGACATCAGGCGATAATGATGGGTGTACAGCAGTCGGAGCGCCTCATCGATGACGCGCTGGTAATCCAGTGTCTGCGAGTCCACGGGCCCCCCTCTCGCCCAGCGAACGGACTATCAGTGTACGTACCCATTGTACGGAGACGGCGGCAGCTCGTCAACTCGTAGTCGGCAACAGGGTGTTCGCGGGGAGTGTAGACCCTTCCCTGTGCCTCTGCGGCACTACCCTGTCACCTCTTTGCGTGGAGAAGGCATCGGATACACGAGCGGTAGAGGACAAGAACTTGCCCCTGCCTTCCAGGTGACGAGCCCACGAGGGGGTAGCGGAAAGACCGGCACGCCGCCTGCGTCGCGCAGTCGTTCCCGCACGGTGCCGACCGCGAGCTCCGGACGGTTGTTCTCTTCCGAGAGGTGCGCGAGCCAAAGCATCTGAACGGCGGGACTGAGGTGGGCGGCAGCGTGCGCTGCTTGGTCGTTACTGAGGTGTCCGACCGGTGAGGCGATCCGCCGCTTGAGCCACGCCGGGTACGGTCCTGTCGCGAGCAGCATCGGGTCGTGATTCGCTTCCAGGACGACGAGTGTCGCCGTTTGGAGAGCGTCGATCACCTCCGGTGTCACCGATCCGAGATCGGTGAAGAGTGCCAGCGATGCCCGCGGTGCGGTGACCCGTAAACCGATCGGTTCGTTCGCATCGTGAGCGGTCGCGATCGGGAGGATGACGAGATCCCCGACCTCCAGACTCTGCCCGGCAACCAGTCGCGTTCGTCGCATCCAGTCGACTCGCAACGCGCGGAAGGTCCCGTCGGTTGCGAGAACCGGACACGAGTGCCAGCGCAAGAGGCCGGTCAGCCCGCGGACGTGGTCACGATGTTCGTGCGTGATGACGATGGCTGACAGTTCGTGATCACGCACGCCACACGCGCGCAACGCTCGGCGAAGCATGCTCGGCGTGAACCCGGCGTCGACGAGGATGGCTGCCCGATCGGATCGAAGCAAAAAGGCGTTTCCGCCGCTTCCACTACCGAAGCAGTGCACCTCCATGGTTCACGCTCCGAAGAGTGCTCGGCCGATCCGTACCATAGTGGCACCTTCCTCGACAGCGATCTCGAAGTCGTTCGACATACCCATGGAGAGCTCCGGCAAGGAACACCCACATTGTTGCTGCAATTCGTCGCGCAAGACGCGTAGTCGGCGGAAGACCTGCCGGATTTCGTCCGCCGTCGATGTCAGTGGGCCGATCGTCATCAAACCGCGCAATTCCAAGTGCGGCGCTGCCAGCACGGCTCGAACGAGGGCGAGGGCTTCGTCGGGGCGACACCCGTGTTTCTGCGCTTCCCCGGCGACGTTGACCTGGACAAGCACTGGGAGACGCCGCTCCTCCTGCTCAGCCCGTCGGGCCAGTGCTTCGACGAGGCGAAGACGGTCGACTGAATGAATCATGGAGAACAAGCGCACCGCTTGACGAACCTTGTTCGTCTGCAGGTGGCCGATCAGGTGCAGCTCCGCGTCCGAGGGTAGGGGAGCGGAGACGAATTTGTGCCACGCTTCTTGCACTCGGTTCTCTGCGAATGTCCGAAGTCCGAACTCGTACGCGAGCTGTACTGTCGCGCGATCGATCCCCTTGGTCACGGCGACGACAGTAACGGAACGCGGATCACGTCCGCCGCGGACTGCAGCACGCGCGATGCGGAGACGGATCGCTTCCAGATTGGCAGCCAAACGGTCTCGATCGATCATCGGTACTCCGTCTCGCTCCTTTCCGGGGGCAAGGCGATGACCGCGGCCTGCATCCCAGTACGCGGTCCATCGGCTCGATACGAAAACCATTCGCGTGGTCGACAGCGGGTACAGCGACCGGCCAGTTCGATGTTGTGCGGCGGGACACCGGCCTCCAGTACCAGCATCCGATTGGCTTCCCACAGGTCGAAATGCATCCGACCATTCCGGCGCACGATCGCCCGCTCGCCGATCGTCCCGACGGCGTGTCGCCAACGCTCGACGACGTCATCGCCGACCTCGTAGCAGCAGGGGCCGATCGAGGGGCCGATCGCAACTCGCAGCGCGACTGGTGACGCACCGAACTGGCGCACGAGAAGATCGATCGTTCGGAGCGCCACGAGGAGCGTCGTTCCGCGCCATCCAGCGTGAACCGCGCCGACCGCCGGGAGATCGGCTGCGTACAAAAGGAGCGGGACACAGTCGGCACACTGAACGACGACCGGCACGCCCGGTTCTGTCGTCACCAACGCATCGGTGTCCGGTAACGCTGTCTCCGGTACACAGGCACCGCGCCCGCGGTCGGCAGCAGTGACCACCGAGATGGCGGCGCCGTGCACCTGACGAGCGAAGACGCTGAACGCTAAGGGCAGCCCGAGGCGACGCCACCAAACGACGCGGTTCCGCCGGGCGACGTCCACCCCGACGTTCCAACCGATCGCACCGTCAGCGGGTAGCGACGCGTCGCGGCGCGTTACACCGTGCGGGACACCGGCGCTGTCCAACGACGCGAATCGGTATGGCTGGACACGCACAGCCACTGTCCTCCGACGAGGTTCGTCCCAGCACGCTCGTCGCTGTCCGCTCGCTGAGCGGACGTCCGTCACCGGATGTCCGCCCCGTTTCCGGCGCGTCGCTCATACGATGGCGAACGAGCGAAGATCGCCGTGCCGGCACACCGGTGCGCCCCGATCGTCGGGCAGCCTCCGCACGCAGGACCGACCTCCCCAGTCGCCTGCGGCGATGACGCTGATCCGTCGGCATGGCCATCGGCGGCACGATCCTGCGCTCGTGCGCCGGGAACGCCCGCCTGCTGTCCCTGCCTCGAACGGCTCGGGCCAGTCGCTCGGCCACGGGACGTCGGCCGCACGCGCCATCGCAGCACGGGTTCGCTTCGTGCTGGTTCGCAGGCGACAGAACATCAGTCGGCTGACTCCATCGGGTCGGCGTCGTGCGCCGGTACTACGGAACGCGCGTCGCGGCTGGTGGGTCACGCCGCGCGCTGGCGAACCGATCCGTACCTAGTCGAGGGCGTCTCGGCCCTGGCATCCCACCGTCACGCGCGGTCGAGACGACCGTCGCCAGTCTAGGGTATCGCCGTCGGAACGGACAACCGCCGGGACCCGCGGCACCGCCGCCACGCGGGTTCAGGAACTGGCGCGTTGCCCATCGGGGTCGCAGGTTGGGTAGCGATGTGTCGCCCCGCTGGATTCGCTCTTCGATGGAGGCAGAAGGGAGGCGTGGGCAGTGCTCTGCGCCGGCGTCCACCGCTATGCTGCGCATAAGGACTGTTATGCGCAGGACTTCAAGAGACCGGATCGCGCCGCTCCGCTCCTGCCAGATCGCGCCGGAGCGACTCGTCGCGACGCGCTCGCTCTCGTCGTGGCGTCCTGCACTCGGGCAGCGCACTGCGCGCAAGCGTCCGATCGGGCGCCGGAAGGTATCGGAGGACAACCCGCTGATGGCTGCTCGGTGGCGCCGACGAGCTGCCTCGGATGGAGGCTGCGAACAGCGTGCGGCGGACCATGCTGATCGGACCGCTGGGATCCCGCCTCGGCCGCCCGCGCGTCCTCTTCCAGCGTGGCTTGCCCTGCTTACGACGTCGCGTCGAGGTGGGCGACCGCTTCCTCCGCATAGCGGTGCGCCCAGCGTATCGGCTCGGGCAGTCGGTAGCGACTCAGTCGCACGACCCAAAGGATCGCCTCGGCCAGCGTGATGCGGTGTCCGACCGAGACAAAGATGGGTTTGGCCCCCACGCGCGTGCGCACCGCAGCTCCGACCACCTCGCTATCGGCGGTGAGCGGTGTCCACGCACCGCGCACGTGCTCGGGTTCGCGATAGCGCCCGAAGAGGCGGGACTTGGCAACCCCGATCGTGGGCACGTCCAAGAGGATCCCGACATGGCTGGCCAGGCCGCAACGACGCGGATGTGCTCTCCCTTGTCCATCGACGAGTAAGAGATCCGGTGGTCGACGCAGAGAGCGGATCGCAGCCATGATCGCTGGTGCTTCGCGGAAGCTGAGAAATCCTGGCACGTACGGCAAGGTCACCGTCGTTTCCACGACCGCTCGCTCGACTTCGCGGATCGGCAACGGATCGAGCGCTCGGGCTGTTGTCGGATCTTCGGTCAGCTCGAAGCACACCGCGACCGCGACCCCACGGTCACCCCGGACGTGGACGTCAGCGCCAGCGATGGTGCGTGGAGGAATCTCGAGCGGCGATTCGATGATGCGTCGCGCCAGCTCCGCTTGGAGCCGTGCCAACTCCTGTCTGCTGACCAGGTCAGGTGCATCCGCCACGGTTGTCCGAGTCCGAGTCGGCCCACCATCCTCAAGCATCGAAGCAGCTTCCGAGCGGTATGCGAGCCCCCCGCCACCAGGCGAGGCCACTCGTCGGTCGTCTTCCTTCGGCCTGTACTGCATCCAAGGCTAAGACACCCTGTCCAGTACCAACCAACAGATCGGTCGTGGTCGGCGCGAGGCACCCAGGGGCGAGACGCTGGTGCTCCTCGACGAGGTGCGCCCGCAACAGGATGAGACGGCGCCCTCTCAGCGTGGTCCACGCACACGGCCACGGTTGCAGCGCACGGATCGCCCGCTCGATCTCCTCGGCCGACCGTGTCCAGTCCACCCTCCCGTCCGCTTTGCGCAACGGTCGTGTGTACGTTGCCATTCGTTCGTCCTGGGGGACAGGCACGAGCCGGCCAGCTACCCAGTCGCGAACCGTCTGCGGTAGAAGCTCCGCTGCCACTTCCGCCAATCGCGTTCCGAGGGTCACACCGGTATCGTCGGGGCGGATCGGCAGGGCGACTTGGCGGAGGATGGGACCGGCATCCAGTTCGGCAGTGAGCAGCATGATGGTGACTCCGGTCTCCGTGTCGCCATTCAGGAGTGCAGCCTGGATCGGACTCGCGCCGCGATAGCGTGGCAGCAAAGACGGATGGACGTTCAGGAATCCGGCTGGAAGGAGGCGTAGGATACTCGTCGGAATCAACTCCCCGTAGGCCACGACCACCCCGACGCGTGGGGAGGCTGCCAGGAGGCGCTCCGTGACCTCCGGGGAGCGGAGGGACGGCGGTTGGTACACTGGAAGGTTCAATTCGAGGGCGGCGTGCTTGACCGCCGGCGGACGAAGTCGTTGACCCCGCCCACTCGGTCGATCCGGTTGCGTGACGACGAGCACCACCTCCATATCTGGTTGTCCAGCCAGCGTCCTCAGCGAAGGAACAGCGAACGCCGGAGTACCGAGGAACAAGATTCGCGTCGACGCTGTCACTCTAACCCGCTCCCGTCCATCGCACCAGCGACCCCGGGGAAACCTACCATGGAGAGCGACGGTCGGGCATCATTGGCCGGTCGGGAGTGGATGGCGTGGTACGGCAGCCGCTCGTCACCAGCGTGCAACCCGTCGAGGAGCAGTGCAACGAACACGGTCATCGGTTCGTGCGGACCGTGGTCTGGGGAGCGGTGCTCCTGCTCGCGCTCGTGCTCCGCGTCTACGGCGTCGGTTGGGATCAGTGGCATCTCCTCCATCCGGATGAACGCTTCCTCCTGATGGTCGCTGTCGATCGGATCCATGCCCCTGCCCGCATCGGCGAACTCTCGTCTCCTTCTCGGAGCCCCTGGAATCCTCGCGCGGTCGGACCCGATGGACGGCCGCAAGCGTTCGCCTACGGAACCTTGCCGCTCTACGCACTGGAGACGACCAGCTGGCTCGTCGACCGATCGCTCGCACTGGCGGGTCTCGCATCCCCAGGTGCGACCGATCCCTATCGGACCCTGGCGCTGCGTGGCCGAGTACTGACCGCGGTCATCGACGTCATCGGACTGGCCTTCGCGATGGCGATCGCGCGTCGCGTGTTCGGCTTCACTGCTTCTGCCGTGACAGGAATCCTTCTCGCCTGCAGCGTCATCGCGATCCAGCAAGCCCACTTCTTCGTGGTCGACCCGTGGGCAGCGACCTTCGGCATCGTGACGCTGTGGGCTGCTGTCCGGCTCGCGGAGCGGGGATCGCGGCGGTGGGCTGTCGTGGCTGGCATAGCGTACGCAGCCGCACTCGCCTGCAAGGTCTCGATGTGGCCATTGATCGCCCCCCTCATCCTCGCGCTGTTCTGGAGTGTCCGTACGAGGATGAACGAGACCGACACCCGACCCGGCGACCCGTGGTTGCGACGATGGCGACGGGCTCCCTGGGGCACCCTGATCGCGACGACGCTCGCGACCTATGCGATCCTCGAGCCGTACACGGTGCTCGATCCTCGCTCCACGGTGGTCGACATCGTGCGCGAGTGGCAGATCGCGCGCGGTGCGTTCGATGTGCCGTACACCCGGCAATACGTCGGTACGGTGCCGATCGTGTATCAGCTGGTGCAACTCTGGCGCTGGGGCCTGGGGCCGACTCTGACGACCGTGGGACTCGTCGCGGTGATCGGGGCGGCGATGGCGACCCTGCAGATGATCCGCTGCCTCCTCGTTCGCCGGCAAGCTCACCACGCGGTCGTCGTCGATCCCGTCACGCTGACGCGCTCCCTGCTGGCGACGTGGATCGTCGCGTATGTGCTCACCGCGTGGACCGCGGAGACGAAATACCTGCGGTATTCGCTCCCGCTCGTCGCCCCGCTGGCCATCCTCACAAGCGGTGCGATGGTCAGCCTCGCGCAGCACGCCCGTCCGGCGTGGTCTCGCCTCGCTAGGCGAGGGCTCGTCATCCTCGTCGTGGCGGGGACAGCTGCGTGGGCGTTGGCTTTCCTGAGCGTGTACCGTCATCCGCATACCCGAGTCGAAGCTTCGGCGTGGATCTACGCGCACGTTCCAGCTGGTGCCACGCTCGGCGTCGAGCACTGGGACGATCGGCTACCGCTGCGTCTTCCCGGCACCGATCCGGATCAGCGGTATCGATTCGTCACGTTGAGCTGGTACGACGATCGTCCGCCGATGGAGGCGTTGCGATACCTGGCCACCTCGCTGTCGCAGGTCGACTACCTCGTTCTGTCTTCGGATCGCTTGGCAGGTTCCATCCCGCGTCTTCCCTGGCGGTACCCGGTCACGAGCGAGTACTACCGGCTCCTCGAGACAGGCCGCCTGGGTTTCAGGTTGGTCTATGAGTCCGATCGCGAATCGCGCCTCGGCCCGCTGGGCCTCGATGACGCGGCTGCGGACGAAAGCTTCACGGTATATGATCACCCCCGCGTCCGCATCTACCAAAAGGTGCGATCGCTCAGCCAGGAGGAACTCGAACTGCTGTTCGAGTGGGCACTGCAGCAACCCTACGCTTCCCAACGGGCGCGCCCGCTCGCGTACAAGGCGCTCCTCGGGATCCCAGCGGAAGCAGTGGAGGTCGCCAACGACATCGGGTGGGCAGAGCGGTGGCTCTCCTCCGACGCTGCCGCCGTGCTGGCGTGGATGGTTCTCCTGGTCGGTCTGCTCGTCGCTGGACTGCCGCTCGCGACTCGTGTGGCAGGGCGATTCCCGGATCGGGGTATCGGCTTGGCGCGGCCGTTGGCGCTCGCGTGCCTGGCATATCCGATGTGGCTCCTTGCCAGTTGGCGAGTCACGCCGTTCCAACTGCCACAGATGCTTCCGGTCATCGTGATCGTCGTGGCGCTCATCTGGCGCCTCGGGTACCGCGCGATGGCGCGACTCGATTGGCGCCCGCGATGGCCTTTCCTGTTAGCGAGCGAGTTCGCCTTTTGGGGAACGTTCGGATTCTTTCTCCTGCTCCGCTGGCGCTATCCCGACCTCTGGCATCCCTACTTCGGTGGGGAAAAGCCGATGGAGATGGCCTATGCCAATGCGGTCGCTCGAAGCCGTTGGATGCCTCCCTATGACCCTTGGTACGCAGATGGGGTTCAGAATTACTACTATTACGGTTTCTTCCTCACCGCATTGTTGTGGAAGCTCAGCGGTCTTTTACCCGAACGAGCGTTCCAACTCACAGTGGCAACCTTTGCCGGACTGGTCGCCGGCACGGTCGTCTCGTTGGGCATGTCGCTCCTTTCCCGCATCGTCGCGAGAGGGGCGTCGCCCTTCGCGCTGTCAACTGAGCGCACGCGCTGGATCGTCGCCGGGGGGTTCGGTGCACTCGGCTGGGCGCTCTTCGCTGGCAATGCGGACGCACTCGTCCAGGTACTGTCTCGACGATCGATCGCGATCGACTTTTGGCAGAGTTCCCGGGTCGTTGCCAACGCGATCACGGAATTTCCGTACTTCACGTTCCTCTACGCCGACGTGCATCCCCATCTCCTGAGTCTCCCATTCTGGCTGGCTCTGGTCGGTCTCGTTCTGGCTGCGGACGATGGACACATGGACCGTTTCAGCCACTGGATCCGTCTGGGTACCGCCATTCTCCTGGGTGGCACAGCGGCAGTAGCGAACAGTTGGGATCTGCCGCTCGTGCTTTCGCTGCTCGTGCTCTTCGCCTTTCGCAGCCAGCGGCAGCCGGTACGCTGGCGGCTCCTCGCCGTCGGTAGCGCGACTGCCGTTGCTGCCGCGGTTCTGACTCGGGTTCTCTTTCTGCCCTTCTACGACCGGTTCGTCAGCCCGGTGACGACGGTGCGACCGACGACTACCGGCAGCGCACCAGAACAGATGCTGGTCCACTTCGGGTTGCTTTTTGCCCTCGCGGCGCTTGCCCTGGTCGCGATCCGCGTCCCTGTCGCGGGGCGACATTGGCTTCTCGGTCTGAGCGCGCTCGGGATGGCCGCGGTCGGCTATGGGAGCGGGGTGATGCTCCGCGGTGAGCCACCGCGGTTGGTCGCCCCGAATGACCTCTGGCTTCCCGCACTCCTGTGTGTCGTCGCCCTGAGCGTCGCGCTCGGCACGGCTGGCATGCGTCTCCCGGTGGGGAACACCGCGGTGTTGCTGTTTTCGCTCCTCCTCGGTGTAGCGGTCGGGCTGTTGGGGGCATCGCATCAGGCTGCTGCACTGTTACTCGCTGTCGCTGTACCAGCGGGCATCTGGATACTCTTGTCGTGGCGACATCCAGTCGCTCCGCTGGTCACGCTGTGGCTCGTCGCGGTCGGCCTGATCGGTGCCGCGGAGCTGTTCGTCATCGTCGAAGATCTCTACGGTTCTCCTTGGGAACGGATGAATACCGTCTTCAAGTTCTACTTCGCGGCATGGCCACTGCTCGCGCTGAGCGGTTGGGGGCTCGCCGTCAGTGCTCTGCACTGGCTCCGCGACACCGGGTCCGGCTGGTCTCGTCGTGCTGTGATGGGGACTCTCCTGGTCCTCATCTGCTGTACCGGCATCCTGTACCCCGTACTGGGCACACCGGCCCGCTTGCACCTCCGCTTGCCCTCCACTCCCTCTCCCGGTAGTTTGGATGGCTACGCGTGGATGATCGGTGGGTCGTACGCGAACAGCCTCGGCGAGCCGATTCCTACCACCGAGGACTGGCTGGTGATCCAGTGGTTACGACAACACGTGACCGGCAATCCCGTGATCTTGGAAGCTTCGATCGGACCCTACCGTGGAAACGGTTCGCGTCTGTCCAGTGCTACGGGGCTTCCCACCGTGCTCGGTTGGGACCGCCACGAACGGCAGCAACGAACCGTGATCGCAGTCGAGGGGCAGCGGGTGGTCGCCGCATCGCCCCTCGGCGACGCAGTCGACCGGAGACTGTGGGCCGTGCGTGAACTGTATCAAACGACTGATCTCGAGAGGAAGCGGAAACTGCTGTACGCCTACCGCGTTCAGTACGTGATCGTGGGACCAGTGGAACGGCTCTGGCGAATCCAGCCCGGTTTCGCCGGAGCGACCCGACCGGACGAGTTGTATGCCGAACCGGAAGGTCTGCATGCGTTCACCGCGTTGGAGGGGACCGTGCTCCGACGCGTCGCGACCGTTGGCCAAACGATCGTCTATGAGGTGCTACCGCCGCACACGGAATAACGAGGACCGATGAGCGATCTGCTCGTGACGTCGCTCTGGCACGTCGTCTGGCTGCTGTGCGCGTTTGCCATTCTCCCGGCACTCATGCTGCGCTCCACCGACGAGCGGCTTGCCGCTGTCATCGCAATCGCCGCCGGGGTCGCACTGATCGTCCTGCCGGTGTGGTGGCTTGGGACCCTCTTCGGACTCCCGTTCAGCCGGGGGACCCTGTTCGCCAGCTGGGTCGCTGTCGCGCTCCTCGGTTGGGGATCGATAGTGCGCCGACGTGACTGGTCCGCCCTGTCCCGACTCGCGCGATCGACCTGGCCGTTCGTCATCGCCCATTCGCTCGCGTTCACGAGCTATCTGCTCTTCCGTTCCTACGCTCCAGCCATTCGGTACACCGAGAAGCCGATGGAACTTGCGTTCCTCTCCAGTTCGATCGGGTCCAGTCGTTTGCCATCGCCCGATCCGTGGTTCACCGGCTATCCGATCAACTATTACGCTTTTGGTTATGTCCAGATGGCTGCCGTCGCCAAGGTGATCGGTGTCGAGCCAGAACGGGCGTTCAATCTCGCGCTCGCTTCCCTCTTCGCCGGGGCACTGGTGACGGTGACAGCGACGGCGGGTCGATTGGCGGCTCGGGATGGCGGGCAATTCCGCTGGTCGGCTGCGCTGTTGGCTGGACTCCTTCTTGTCGGAGTCGGCAATTGGCAGACCGCGTGGCAATTCCTCCGCGATCCGTTGGGGACGTTGCACGCGTCCTGGTGGGCTGGACCGGGCTGGAACGCTTCCCGCGTCATCGTGGACGCGGGCTTTCCGTGGGACGGCGCACCACGGCCGACGATCAACGAATTCCCCGCCTTTTCCTTCGTTTTAGGGGATCTTCACCCTCATGTGCTCGCGCTCCCGCTCCTGGGCGCGTACTTGGCGAGTCTCACCGTGTTCCCCGATCAGAAGCGTCCCATGCTCGGAGCCGTGTTGCCCGGTGTCCTGTTCGGTTGTCTGTGGGTGACGAATACGTGGGCAGTGCCCCTCGCCGGGTTGGTCGCTGCTCTCGTCTTCGTGACGCGACCGTGGCCGAGCGGGTCGAGTCGGTTGTTCGGAGCGCTCGTCTTCGGTGCGGTAGCGATTGCGGTGAGCGCGCCGTTCCAGGTTCACTACGTTCCGTCATATGGTCTACTTCCACAGGATCTCCCCTGGCCGATCGCCCGTGTGCCGGGACTGTCCTGGCTCGTACGGACTGTCGGCGTCGTTGTATGGGAACGGAGCTCATGGGGGGAGCTGCTCCGAGCGTACGGCACGCTGCTTCTTCCGGGCGCCATAGCGGTCGGCCTGCGTGTCGCGAGCAGTGCCACCACGCATCGGCTGTCCACCGGGGTGATGGTCGCTGTCGTCGGATTCGCGATGGTTCTGGCGGTGGCGAGTGCGACCCCTGCCCTCGTGCTCGTCGGTCTGCCTCTGCTCGCGAGCCTCTGGCTCTTGTGGCGTCGGGAACATGCTGGGGAACGGTGGTACGACGCGTTACCGCTCCTCACCGCTGCGTGGACCGGGCTTCTGGCCGTCGAGTTTCTCTTCCTGCGAGACGCGTTCGGCGATCGGATGAACACCGTCTTCAAGGTTTCGTTCGACGCCTGGGTTCTCCAGGCTGTCGCGATTCCGGCCCCGCTGCTGTCCGCCGCGAACGGCCGACCACGATGGGTCCGTCGGTTCCTTCACGTGCCGGTGATCCTCGCGCTGCTGGCTGGAGCGCTGTACCCACCCCTGTCGGTCTGGAAATGGACCGATGGCTTTGCCCGCTTCGAGGGGATCGACGGACTCTCGTATCTTCGACAATCCCACGCGGACGAACTTGCAGCGATGAAGTGGATTCGCGCGACGACTCCTCCCGATGCTGTCGTGCTGGAAATCCCTGGTTGCTCGTACGGAGCAGTCGGCGATCTACCGCACGCCCGCGTCTCGACGGTCACCGGGCGACCGACGATCCTCGGCTGGGAGGGTCACGAATATCAGTGGCGTAGGGGCAGCATCGAACAACTGGCCGCGCTCAGCGAACGGGCTCGGGAGCTCCGCCAGTTTTTCGAGGATCCGACGCCACAGCAGGTCGCAAGGCTCCTCGAGCGATACGATGTCTCGTACGTATACGTCGGGACGTTGGAACGGGACGGACTTGGACCGAACTGCACCGTCGTGGGTACGCCCCAGGCAACGCGACTGGCGATGATCCTCGAACGCTTGGGATGGCAACCGGTCTATCGGAACCCAACCGTGACGCTCTATGCTCGTCCTGATCTGGCAGTGGCGTCGTTGACCGGTGAGGGATCGCGTGTTACCATCGGGGATGCCACGCTGGGCGTGGTTCCGCGGAGAATCGGTCTGACCAGCGGGTGAGGAGGGGCACGATCAGTACGACACGACCGATTCGAGTGAACGAGCGGATCCGTGTACCGGAAGTCCGCCTGATCGACGAGACCGGCCAGCACCTGGGTATCTTCCGCACCGAGGAGGCGCTTCGGCTCGCACGCGAACGAGGATTGGATCTAGTCGAGGTTCAGCCGACGGCCGTCCCGCCGGTCTGCCGTATCATGGACTACGGTAAGTATCGGTACGAAGAAAGCCGTCGCGAGCGAGAGTCGCGCAAGCGCCAAAAGACGATCGAGGTCAAGGAAATTCGCCTCCGACCACGGATCGATACCCACGATCTCGAGACCAAAGTCCGCCAGATCCAGCAGTTCCTCGCGGACGGGGCGAAAGTGAAGGTAACGGTTCTCTTTCGCGGTCGCGAGATCGTCTATCAGGACCTGGGGGAACGGGTACTCCACAAGGTGGTGGAGCTCCTGGGGTCAAAGGCGATCGTCGAACAGGCCCCGCACTTGGAAGGACGCACGCTCGTCATGTTCTTAGCGCCCGGTCGGGTCGAGGCTGCGCGGAGCGGGGCGACTGAGGAACGAGAGCAGGAGAGCTGACGATGCCGAAGATGAAGACCAAGAAGGCAGCGGCCAAACGGTTCAAGATCACCGGCTCCGGGAAAGTTCTGCGCATGCGCAACGCGCGCAACCATAACCGCTTGAAGAAGGCTCCCCGGGTCCGGCGGTCATTCGACAAGATGGTCCCGGTCCATCCCGCAGACGAGCACCGTCTGAGGCCGCTCCTGCCCTACGCGTGGTGACATTGGCAAACAGCGTCGAAGAGGGAGAGCGATGGTTCGCGTCAAGCGTGGAGTGACGAAGCATCGACGGCACAAGAAGATTCTCGAACTCGCGAAAGGTTATCAGCTCGGACGGAGCAAGCTGTACCGTCATGCGAACGAGGCAGTCCTCAAGGCGCTACGGTATCAGTACCGTGACCGGCGTGCACGCAAGCGCGACTTCCGTCGCCTGTGGATCGTACGGATCAATGCCGCTGCACGGCAGCATGGTCTCCCGTATCGCGATCTGATGCACGGACTGCGGCAGGCCGGTGTCGAAATCGACCGCAAGATGCTCGCGGATTTGGCCGTGCGTGATCCGCTCGCCTTCGAACGATTGGTCGCGGTGGCCCGTCAAGCCCTGTGACGCGAACGATCACGAGCCGACGCCACCCGCTGGTCGCGTACGCCCGTTCGCTGCGTGACCGTCAGACGCGCGAGCGCGAACGGGCATTCGTCGTGGAAGCACCGAAGATCATCGCCGACGCACTCGCTGCTGGTTTTCGGCCGCATCTTCTGTTCTACTCGCCGCAGCGCATCGATGCGGAACAGTCGCGTCTCGTTCAGCGTGCCGAGCGTCTGGGTGCCAGAGTCGTACCAGTAAGCGACGAGGTCCTCGGTTTGGTCACCGAAACGGTGACACCGCAGGGCATCGTTGCGATTTTTCCCTATCCGTCGCGGGAGTTTCGTCATCCGTCCCGGGAATCGGTGCTCTTCCTCGTGATCGACCGCCTGCAAGATCCAGGAAATCTCGGTACCCTGCTCCGTTCTGCGCTCGGATCAGGGACGCACGCGGTGTTCCTGCTGCCGGGTACTGTCGATCCGTACAACGGAAAGGTCGTCCGCGCCGCTGCCGGGGCCCATTTTCACCTTCCGATCGTCGAAGTCGCTGACGAGCTGCCCCCATGGGTGCGCCATGCCGACCAGTTCGTGGTCGCGGACCCACGGGCTGCGATGACCTACGATGACGTGGATTGGACACGACCGTCCGTCTTAGCAATCGGCAGTGAGGCCCATGGGGTGAGTCCTGCGGTACGACAGCTCGCGACGCACGTCGTCGCCATACCGCTGCGCGGCGGAGTGGAATCACTGAACGCCGCGGTGGCCGGGTCGATCATCCTGTTCGAGGCTGCGCGACAACGCCGGAAGGCCACTGGCGTCACCACTATTCTCCGGTAGCCGCACCCTCTTGCAAAATTCGGCATTCATGCTATAGTGTCGGTGATCTCGAGGAGAGATCAGGGATCGGGAAGGCCTGCAAGGGGGGTTTTAGCCATGCGCAAGAGCGATCTCATCCGCGCGGTCGCCGAGCGGACGGGCTTGCGGCAGAGTCAAGTGGCTCCAGTCGTCAACGCCGTCTTTCAGACGATCCAGGACAGCCTCGCCAAGGGTGAGGAAGTCAGCATTGCCGGCTTCGGAACGTTCCGGGTCAGCGAACGCGCCCGACGGCGAGGCCGCAATCCGCGAACGAGCGAACCGATCGAGATTCCGGCTCGCCGGAGCCCGAGCTTCCGTCCGGGGACTCAGCTGAAGCGAGCGGTCGCTGGTCGCTAGAGGTCGTCGCGGTCCGACAGCTTCGTTCGGCCGGGGCGGCCGTTCCGCCTCGGCCCGGTTGTATGGTCTGGCTCAGATATCGAGGTTCCGCACCTCGCGCGCGTGGGCCTGAAGGAAGCGTTTGCGCGGTGGCACGGCAGTTCCCATGAGCATGTTGAACGTCTCGTCTGCTCGCACGGCGTCCTCGATCGTCACCAACAGCAGTGTCCGTCTCGCGGGATCCATCGTCGTCTCCCAGAGTTGCTCGGGATTCATCTCACCCAGACCCTTGTACCGCTGGACATCCCACGTCTTTCCGTCACCACGGTGCAGAATAGCGTCGCGCTCCTCGTCCGAATACACGTAATGCACTTCCTTACCGCTCTGCAGGCGATACAGGGGTGGCTGCGCGATATAGAGGTGGCCGTCGACGATGAGTCCCTCGAGATACCGGAAAAAGAAGGTCAGCAGCAACGTTCGGATGTGGGCACCATCGACATCGGCATCGGTCATCAAGATGACGCGGTGGTAGCGCAGCTTGGACCGATCATACTGGTCACCGATACCGGTCCCCAGGGCAGTGATGAGCGCCCGAATCTCTTCGTTGTGGAGCATGCGGTCCAGGCGCGCCTTCTCCACGTTGAGAATCTTGCCCCGTAGGGGCAACACGGCTTGGAAGCGTCGGTCACGGCCTTGCTTGGCCGAACCACCAGCCGAATCCCCCTCCACGATGTAGAGTTCCGCTTTGGCCGGATCACGCTCCGTGCAGTCGGCCAGTTTCCCGGGCAAACTGAACGTGTCAAGGGCCCCTTTCCGCTGGACGAGCTCGCGCGCCTTCCGTGCTGCTTCCCGTGCTCGCGCCGCGGTCAAGCACTTTTCGATGATCCGTCGCGCGATCTGGGGATTGTCTTCCAGATAGCTGGTGAACGACTCGTACACGATCGACTGTACGATCCCTGCGACTTCTGCGTTCCCGAGCTTCGTCTTGGTCTGCCCTTCGAATTGCGGCTCCGGCAGCATGACCGAAATGATGGCGGTCAAACCCTCCCGGACATCCTCGCCGCTCAAATTCGGATCACCTTCTTTGAGCAACCCGTGCCGGCGCGCGTATTCGTTGATCGCACGGGTCAGAGCAGCCTTGAACCCCGTCAGGTGTGTCCCACCGTCGATGGTATTGATGTTGTTGGCGAAGGCATGAGTCGATTCGGCAAATCCATCCGTATACTGAATTGCCACTTCGACGAGACAACCGTTCTGCTCCCTCTTGACATAGAACGGCTGTGGTTGCAACACCTCTTTCCGCTTGTTGAGGTGTCGGACGAATGAAATGATACCCCCCTCGAAGGAGAATGTCATTTCTAGATCCGCCCGCTCATCGACGAAATGGATCGTGAGCCCACTGTTCAGATAGGCGATTTCACGGAAGCGCTGGAGCAAGACGTCGGCCTGGTAATCCACGCTGCGGAAGATCTGCCGATCAGGCAGGAATACCGTTTCTGTTCCGTGTTCGCTCGGGTCGGCATCGCCGATCCGTTCCACCGGCGTCACCGGGATACCCCGTTCGTATCGTTGGCGGTAGACGGAGCCGTCGCGGCGGACGGTCACCTCGAGCCACTCGGAAAGGGCATTGACGACCGATGCGCCAACACCGTGCAGTCCCCCGGAGACCTTATAGCCGCCACCGCCGAATTTTCCCCCGGCGTGGAGCGTGGTCATGATGACCTCGAGGGCCGACTTCCCGACTTTCGGATGCACATCGACGGGAATACCGCGGCCATTGTCGCGGACACGCACCGTCCCGTCCCGGTGGATGGTGATGTCGATCCGATCGCAGAATCCCGCCAACGCCTCGTCGACACTGTTGTCCACGATTTCGTACACCAGGTGATGCAGACCGCGGACATCAGTCGAACCGATGTACATCCCAGGGCGCCGGCGTACTGCCTCTAACCCCTCGAGGACCTGGATTGCGCTGGCATCGTACCGCATGCTCGCTTTCGTCATCGTTCATCCTCGACTGATACTCGACCCACACGAACGCTGTTCCGTCGGAGAACGAGAGCGATCCGGTCACGGTAAAAGAGGAGACTGGCCAGCACGAGTCCCGTCGCGACGTAGGCATAACTGATCAAGGCGAAGGGCACAGCGAGCGGATTGCCGGCGAAAACCCGCAGCGCGAGCGGGAGGCCTACTTGAATCATCGAAAGAGCTGCGATGAACCGCAGAGACGGCCATAAGGCGACCCGCACGATGCCTGCACTGTAGAGGAACGCGCGAAAAGGCCCAGCGTTGCTCAGCACGATCGCGTCTTCGACGAAAAACGCGCCGACGAAGAAGACGAGTCCCGCGAGAGCGAGGAGCAACGACAGGAGAGCGAATGCGGCGTCACCCAAACCGACCAACATGCTCGCAGCGAGCAGCGGAGTCAGTATGACCGCCAGACCGACGAGACCAAGGCACAAGACGCCCAGATAGGCGACCATCATCATCGAGTTCCGCAGGATCGCCCGAAGGAGCACCTGTCCCCTCATCTTCTCGCCACGGACTACGAAGGCCAGAACCGTCCAGTAGCCCATCGCGACGACGATACCGATGATCAGGAGCGAGCCTGCCGCGACGAGCGTCGGCACGAACCCGAGGTGCCAAACGATCGGAGCGTACGGCATCGCGAACGACTGCGGCCCCAACGCTGCGACGAGGCTGGGAATGAACCAGGTCGCCAGCAGGGCGAGATCGAAGTCTCCGGTCACCGCTGGCCAACTCATCGACGGTGCGGTCGTCGGTGTCCCCGCGGCAGCGAGCGTATTCCGCAGTACCCGAAGCAGCTCAGCGCTGGACACTCTCGGTCCCAACCACAACACGGCATCGAGCGTCACCAGCATGAGGACGAGATAGGGACGGCGGTTGAGCAAGGTAAAGGCGAGCCCGAGCGTATCGATCACACCAGCCGGTGCTGGCTCCCGCAGGGACCGCGGCGGAGCGGAACCCACAGCGCCTCCCGCCTCAATAGCGTCCGAGTTCCATCAAGCGCCGGTCATCCAGTCCGAAATGGTGGGCGAGTTCGTGCAGAACGGTCTCGCGCACGAGGCGCACGAGGTCAGCACGATCCCGCGCTGCGCGGCACAGCGGCCCTTGAAACAAGGTAATCACATCCGGAGTGACCATACCGTAATCCACCGTTCGCGCCGGCAGCGGGACGCCCTCGTAGAGCCCGTAGAGCGTCCCCGTGCGCACGCCTGCGATCCGGCGATGCCGCACCCGTGGCTCACGCTCGATGACGATGGCGACATTGTCCAACGCATCCCGTAATGACGGAGGCAGTGCGTCGAGGGCTTCTCGGACGAGTTCTTCGAAGGCCCGTCGACTGATGAGGACCGCCATCTCGCCCCCTGTCATCCAACCCGAACAAGTATACCAACGCTGCACCCTGTTCGTCCGGGTTTACCCCTCGCGAAGCGCTGCTTCGAGGAGACTTCGCCCGACCGGTAAAGCGACCTGGACGCCGGAACCACCGTGTTCGATCACGACCGCTACCGCTACCCTGTGGCCGCCCGCTTCGGCGAAGCCGATGAACCAGGCATGCGGAGCAGCGTCGCCCACTTCTGCCGTGCCTGTTTTCCCACCGACGCGGAGCCCCTCGATACGCGCAGGCTGGGCGTAGCCGTTCTCGACCGACCACACCATGAGGTCACGGAGCGCTTCTGCGGTCGCACCGTCGAACGCTCGAAGCCATTCGGACGGTGTGCGCCGCCAAACGACGTGTCCGTCCGGGGTTCGGACTTCCGCCACAAGATAAGGCCGTGGGATCGTCCCGTCTCGTACCACCGCTGCCGCCACGAGAGCCATCTGGAGCGGAGTGACCTGCAGTTGGCCCTGTCCGAACGCCGTCTCGGCGAGACCGGCCTGACTGGCGAGAAAATCGCTCGTCCGGGCGATGCGACTGGGCACCACTGGTAGATCGAATGGAATCGCTCGCTCGAAACCGACTGCCCGAGCCATCTCCTCCAGTCGTTGTCCGCCGAGTTGCAGACCGACCTGAGCGAAGACGACGTTGAGCGAATACCCGTACGCTTCACGCAAGCTGTAGGCAACGCGCGACGGATCTGGCCGATTCCGTTCGATGATGACGCGCGAGTCGATGACGATGGCCCCATCGTCTCGATAGAGAGAATCGGGGGTGGCGATGCCTGACTCGAATGCGGCAGCGGCCGTGACCGTCTTGAAGATCGAGCCGGGGGTGTACTGTCCTTGAACCGGTCGAAGGAGCAGCGGTCCCCGACCATCCTGTTGCAGACGATCGAAGGAGCGGCGCGCCCGGTCGAGTTGTTCCGCCGTGGCACCCAGCGGAACACTGAGCTGGTTGGGATCGAACGCAGGGCTGGACACCAGGGCGAGCACCGCGCCGGTGTCCGCGTCGAGGAGGACGGCGGCACCGGCACGGTCTCCGAGGAGCCGTTGCCCCAGCGCTTGCAGGGCAGGGTCGACGGTCAGAACCACATCGTGACCACGCTTCGTTCGATGCAAGAGACCGTCCAACCAGGCATCCCAGCTAGTGGCTCGTTGCCCAGACAGCTGGCCATCCCAAGCCTGCTCGATTCCCGCTGCCCCGTACAGTCCCGGCGAGTAGTACCCTGCCACATAGCCGTACTGCTCGTGATACACGCGGACCCGAGTGCCGCTGGAGTCCACCGTATCGCTCGCGAGTACTGTCCCATCCCGGAGGAGAATACGCCCGCGTTCGATTCGTCGTTCCGCAAGAACGCGGCGGAGGTCGATGACTCCCGACGCAGGGTCCGACGCTTTGGCGAGGATCCGGTCTCGGTCCAAGAGGTGCGCCCGGAGCACCTGCACGGTAACGAGGCCGAAGCCTACCGCGAACACCAATGCGAGGTGGAGGATCACCTGCGCTCCTGGCGCCAAGGGTCGACTCGGCCAGAGGGCGACCGCCCACAGTCCGGCGATGACGACCAGCAGCACGAGCCAGCGGGGATCGGCACGATCCTGGGTGACGGCCACCCCGTAGCCGATGAGCATGAGGGACGCGATGATCGCGGTCGACCGCAAGAGACTTCGCCTCACTGTCTCACCCTCTGACGAGTTCGCTCGCCCGCAGCAGCAGGCCGACCATGATGAAATTCGTCACGAGCGAGCTCCCTCCCGCGCTGATGAACGGCAGGGTGATACCGGTCAAGGGAAGCAGCCGCACGGTACCCGCAAGAATGATCAACGTCTGCAACCCGAGGACGCTGACGAGGCCCACCGTCAGCAGTCGCACGTAGCTGTGCCTGATGCGGATCGCAATGGATAACCCGCGCATCACCAGGAGCAGGTAGAGAGAGAGTATCGCCACCGTGCCAAGACTGCCCAACTCTTCGCCGAGTGCAGCGAACGCGTAATCCGTGGCGACGACTGGAATGGACTGTGGATAGCCGAAGCCCCATCCGCTGCCGAAAATATGCCCGTGAGCGAACGCCAAATCGGCTTGGACCGGTTGCATCCCGAGTCCTGTCGGGTCCCGCCACGGATCGAGCCAAATCTGTACGCGCTGGCTGACGCGTGGGACGAGGCGGAGAGCGGCCACGACCGCAGCGGCGAACGCGAGCCCACCACCAAAGACGTACATGAATCGTCGGGTGGCGACATAGAGCATGGCAAGGAAGATTCCGAACAGGAGCAATGCATTCCCGAGGTCGTTTTGCAAGACGACGGCGAGAACCGCGATACCCCACATCGTCAGGAGTGGAATCAGATAAGGCAAGGGCGGGAGCGGTATCGGGCCGACTCGATAGGTTCCAGCGATCAACTCGCGATGATCGTCCAGGTATCCGGCGAGAAACAACACGAGGAGAACCTTGACGACTTCTCCCGGTTGAACCGTGACGGGTCCGAAGTCGAGCCAGAGTCGAGCACCGGAACCCAAGTCCGTACCGAAGACCATCGTGACCACCGTCAGGGTCGAGGCCAGAACCGCCCAGGTGTACTTGAGTCGCTTGAGCCAGTGGAACGAACGAACGACCGCGACGGTTACCCACAAGGCGGCGAGCGCGAGCAGGAAATAGGCGAGCTGCCGCTGTGCGAGCGATGCCCAGACACCGGACTGTTGGATGGCTGGACCGAGACGTTGACTGAGGAGAAGCCCGAGGCAAGCGAGGACGGTGACCACCGGGAACACGACCTGATCCGCCGCGGCGCGAAGGAGCGCGAGCCAGAAACTCGTCGCGAAGATGACCCCGATGAACAGCAGACTGACGACGAGGTCACTCCACGTCCAACGGGTTTCGCCGACCCGGGCCAAGGAAATCGTCAACAGTCCGACCAACGAGGCGCACGCTGGGATCACCAGCAACTGCATCTCGAGCCATCGTATCGTGAATCGTGCTCGCGTCATCACGCTACGCCGGGAGATACTTGGCCAGCAACAACGACAGCCGCTGACGGACTTCGGTGGGCACTGCCTCCGGACGGGTCACGATCGCGTGTCGCAGTGCCGAGCCACACGCACACTGTCCTGGAAGCCCGGGGAGTCGGTCGACCAGCGCACGGATGGTCCGTTGTGCCGCTTCCACGTTGAGCCGAAGGCGCTCGAGGACGACGGCGACGTTGACCGGCTCTTCCTCGGTATGCCAGACGTCATAGTCCGTCACGAGCGCGAGGAGGGCGAAACAGAGTTCCGCTTCCCGGGCCAGCCTGACCTCTGGCATTGCGGTCATTCCGATGATGTCGAGGCCCCAGCTGCGATACAGTCGCGACTCCGCCTTGGTCGAGAACTGCGGACCCTCGATACAGACGTATGTGCCGCTCTCGTGAATGCGCGGTCCCGCCTCGCCGGCAGCCTGCACTAGGGCTCGTCGCAGTTCCGGACAGAACGGCTCGTCCAACGCGACATGAACCACCGGACCGGTCTCCTCGAAGAAGGAGCGCGTGCGACGCACCGTGCGGTCGACGACCTGATCCGGGACGACGAAGTCGAGTGGTCGGATCGTCTCTCGAAGACTGCCGACCGCACTCACCGAGATGACCCAACGGACACCGAGAGTTTTGAAGGCCCAGAAATTCGCCCGTGCCGGCACGTGAGCTGGGCTGTGCTGGTGCGCTCGCCCGTGACGGGGGATGAATGCCACCCGCATGCCGCGTAGCGTCCCGATCGTGATGGTGTCGCTCGGTGGACCGAACGGCGTCTCGACATGGATCTCTTCGACGGCTTCGAGATCGTCCATGCGGTACAACCCGCTCCCACCGAGAACACCCAGTTCGGCTCGCATGGTCGTTCTGCCTCCCTTCTCGCCGTCGAACCGAACACTCGTGACCACGCTACACTACCCGTGAGAGGAAGCGCCCGATGCAGGTCCAGCACCGCACCTCGAAGAGGAAGCATACCGCTCGACCGAAGAACGCATCGCTGGTGAACGCCTCCCTGCAGGTCCTCCTGGCTGTCGGTTTTCTCACGTGGTGGTTGAGCCTGGTAGCCCGGCTGGGAACGATCGGCTCCATGGCCGCGCTCTCCGCTCCAGCCCTCGGCTCCGGGTGGACACAACTACCCGACCCTCGGGTCGAGACGATCGGAGACTGGGTCGTGCAGACGGTGGGCGGATCCGCCTTCTTGTCGACCCGAGCAGCTGGTGACCGGGTCCGCTTCGTTTTCGTGGGGACGGAGTTGGATCTCGTGGCACGGACGGGACCGGATGCCGGCACTGTTTCGGTACGTATCGAGGAGAGCGTTGGCACACGGAGCGCACGGCCGCCGTCTACGGTCATACTCGATCTCGAACGGTCTTCCGCACGGATCGAAACGCTTCCGGTGATCAACAACGCCGTGCCGGGTCTGCACGCGGTCGAGATACGCAACGAGGGGCCCAGCGAGTTCGCCCTCATGGCCATCATCGTCCGCGATCGTCCGACCATTTGGTGGGCATTCATTCCGCCGGTGGTCTTGGGCCTCATCGCTCTGACGGTCGTCCTCGCTCGATGGTGGCGTGCGGTGGTTCACGCCCTTGGTTGGTGGCGCGCTGGAGCCGGTCCATGAGAGGCCGCATGTGGTCCGATGCAGCCGTCTCAGGGCTGAGACAGCGGGCCATCAGCTCCCTCCGTGACCAGCCGAGCATCGCGACGGTATTGGTATGCGTCTGCCTCGCGGTGCTCGCTGTAGGCGTACCGATCCCGCTGGTCCTCGTTCTCCTCGTGGTCATGGTTGCAGCCACCGCTTGGAGACCGGCAGCAGCCGTCAGCGCGGTACCGATGACGCTCCCCTTTGGACCGCTGACGCTCCAGATCGGCCCCGCCGCGTTTTCGGTCATCGAGGTTGCCCTGCTCACAACGGCCAGCGGGGTCATGGTCTACGGTCTACGGCAAGCCGTTCGCAGGGGTTCCCTGCAAGGTGGCTGCAGAGAGGCTCGACGACTGCTGCAGGAAGCACAATTCGTGCCGTTGGCTGTCGCCATCCTCGCCGTCGGGACTGTATCACTCGGGACGATCGCTGATCCGACCCACCTGCGTGAGAGTCTTCGTTTTTGGCGGTGGATCGTCGTCGAGCCTGTCGTCTTTTATGGCATGGCTCTTTGGTTCCTGAGAAGTGAGCAGGACGCTGGCCGGTTGGTTCGCGTGTGGGTCGGAGCAGCAGCCGCTGCTGCCGCTCTCTGTCTGGTGCAGTGGAGCGTCGGTGGGGGACTGACCGTCGAGGGAGTGCGTCGTCTGACCGGCTTCTATCCCCATCCCAATGCAGCGGCGTTGACGCTGGAACGGCCTGCTCTGGCAGCGCTGTCCCTCGCGCTCGCCTCCGGTGGTCGACATCATCGGTGGTGGTGGCTTGCAGCCGCGGTGACCGGCGTCGCGACGGTGCTCACGTTTTCCCGTGGCGCGCTGCTCGCCCTCCTGCTTGGGCTCTTTGCGCTACTTTGGCTACTGCGACGATATCGTGTAGCCGTCTCCCTCCTCGTCGGCAGTCTCTTCTCGCTCATCCTCGGATTCGCGGCGTTTCCTGATCGACTCAGCGCAGGGATCCTCGCTGGGGGCGATTCGCTCCGATTGGCTATTTGGCGGAGTAGTGTCGCCATGCTGGCCGATCGTCCGCTCACGGGCGTCGGGATCGATCAATTCCTCTACCAATACGTTCCCCGCTATGTCGAGCCGGTAGCGTGGCCGGAGCGGTTTACCAGCCACCCGCACAATGTCGTTCTCGAGGTCTGGTTGCATTTCGGGTTGACTGGACTCGTCGTGCTGGGGTCCGCTGGTTGGTTGGTCGTTCGCGCCGTACGTCGCAGTCGACATTGGCCTCTCGGCGTGGCAGCCGGCATCAGCCTGTTGGGTGGTTTCGTCCACGGCTGGGTGGACCGGACGTTCTTTGCGCCTGAACTCGCGCTCGCCTTTTGGCTCGCCGCTGTCATACTTGAGTTGCCGCGCACCGCACGCAGCGCGGCAGTGGATACGAGGAGGACGCCGTGCGAGTGCTGGTGACAGGCGGTGCCGGATTCATCGGCTCACACCTGTGTGAATCGCTCTTGGGGGATGGATTCGAGGTCATCGCAGTCGATAATCTCTCGACTGGACGCGTCGACAACGTCGAGCATCTGTTGAGCCACCCTCGATTCCAGTTCGTGCACCACGACGTCACCGACGAACTCGATGTGCAGGTCGACGCGATCTACCATCTCGCGAGTCCAGCGAGTCCAGTCGGATACCGGCGCTTCCCGATCGAGACGTTGCTCGTGAACTCACTCGGGACGCTGAGGTTGCTCGAATTGGCTCGCCGGAGCGGGGCCCGTTTTTTGTTCGCGTCCACCTCGGAAGTGTACGGCGATCCGTTGGTCCATCCGCAGCGCGAAGACTACTTCGGCAACGTCAATCCGGTCGGTCCGAGGAGTTGCTACGACGAGGGAAAACGGTTCGGAGAAGCGTTGAGCATGGAATTCGTGCGCACCTACCATGTCGACGTTCGTATCGCGCGCATCTTCAACACCTACGGCCCACGCATGGATCGGGACGACGGTCGCGTGATGCCGAATTTCATCACTCGGGCGCTCAACGGTGAACCGATCGAGATTTATGGAGACGGTCGCCAGACACGCTCGTTCTGCTACGTAGCGGACCTGGTGCGTGGACTCCGGCTGCTGATGGAACGGGACGGACTCGCCGGCGAGGTCGTCAATCTCGGCAATCCGGACGAGAGGAGTGTTCTAGAGTTGGCCGAGCTCGTGCAACGGTTGTGTGGACGATCCGTCCCGCTGGTGTTCCGACCACCGCGCCCCGATGACCCGATACGCCGGTGTCCCGACATCACTCGTGCGCGAGCGCTGCTCGGTTGGGAACCGCGTGTACCGCTCGAAGAGGGAGTCCAGGAGACGATCCGTTACTATCGTCACCGTCTCGCGGGAATCGCATCCGCCGATGAATGAGGTGGCGGTCCGTTTCGAGCCTCGCCTGATCGATCGGGTCAGTCCGTTCCTGGCTCTCGCTGGCGTCCTGACCCTCGTCTGGATCCCCTTTCCCGTTGGGGCAGCCGCGCTCGTGGCCCTCATGGCGGGCACGGTGGCCCTGATCTGGCCGGTCACGATTCCGATCGCACTCATCCTTTCGGTTCCAGTTCAGGACGTCGTGCAGATACCCGTCGCGGGTTTCGGTATCACACTGACTCAGCTCCTCGTAGCTGGCACACTCGTCGGCTTCCCGATCGTGTTGCTGGTGCGGTCGTCGCGTGTCCACTTTCCGGCGGTCGCGGTCGCTCTCACCGCATATCTCCTGGTGCAGATTGCGTCACTCACGGTCGCGGCCAATGTGCTCTATGGGATCGCCACCATCTTCCGCTGGAGTACTGCCCTCCTTGCGTTTCTCGTCGTCATCCACCTGATGGCGAATCGGAAGGCCGCGACGCTCTTGAGCTACGGTCTCTTTCTCGCAGCGGTCGCGGAAGTTGGTTTCGGGACGGTGCAAGCAGCTCTGGGATTGGCGCCGCCCAGTTTCGCTGTCGCCGCCGGACTGTACCGAGCTTACGGGACGTTCGGACAGCCGAATCCGTTCGCTGGCTACCTTGAAATGACAGGATTCTGGCTTGCCGCACTCAGTCTGTGGTTTCTCCGTTACGCGATCGTGCTGTCGCGACGCTATCGTCGCACGCGCCTTCGCGGGTTCATGGCGAGTGCGTCGACGCGACGGACCCTCGTCGTCGTGTCGATGACCGCGGTGCTGTTCGGGTTCGGCGCTCTGGTCAGTCTGGTCGGAATCGTCTTGAGCTTCTCTCGGGGGGCATGGGTCGGGACGCTCGCCGGGCTGGGTACCCTGGTGTTGCTCGGTCCGCGCGTCGTTCGGCGCTTGGCCGTAGCGGCAGCATTCGTGCTGTTGGCGTTCCTCCTTGCGGGAGGATGGGACACACTGCCAGCAGCGGTCCGTGAACGGACGCAGCAATTGATCACGCAGGCCGGTCCGTTCGACGTTCGTGACGTCCAACTCACGGGCGGCAACTGGGCCGTGGTCGAACGGATGGTCCATTGGCAAGCGGCCTGGGACATGTTCCTGGATCACCCCTGGACTGGGGTGGGAGCCGGAAACTTCAGCGTGGCCTTTCCCGACTATTCCCATCACCCCCTCTTCCGCATCGCGCGCGGACACGCGCATAACTACTATCTGCACGTGTTGGCTGAGTTAGGAATTCCGGGGTTCGTCTCCTATGGAGCTGTGCTGGCGCTCGGTGTCGTCATGATCGTGCGCGTTCTCCGTTGCAATCGCTCGTCCTTCGATCGTTCGCTCGCGTTGGGAACGCTGGCTGCAACCACGGCAGTGCTGGTGCACAACCTTGTCGAGAATCTGCATGAACTCCACCTCAGTATCCAGCTGTTCAGCCTGTGGGCCCTCACCTGGAGAGCGTCTATGAGGTGGATCGACACTGGATCGAGGCGATGGATACGGTGAGCTCGAGAGAATCGCTGCCTCCGAGCGGCCGGGCTCGCAGCGAAGCTCGCTCGCCGGCAGTGTGGTCCGGTTTTTGGAGCGGGCGTCGGCTCGCGCGGCTGGTCGGGGGTTCGGTTCTCGTCGCGGTTGTGGTCGGTGTGCTCTGGTGGCGGAGCGGCGCCGAACTTTCGCGGGTGGCTGCGCTGCTTTTCTCAGCTGATCTGGGATATGTAGCGTTAGCGCTCGCCGCCTACTACGGATCGTTCCCGATTCGGGCCTGGCGTTGGTCTCTCCTGCTCTCGCGCGCCACCGACGGCGCTCCACCCGTTCGTCTCCATCTCCTCCTGCTCCCCTATCTCTACGGCTGGCTCCTCAACTGCGTGATCCCCGCGAAGGTCGGTGAGTTGTACCGTTGTTACCTCGCTCACCGCAGACTTCGAACCCCCTTGGGTACGGCGTTCGGTACCGTCCTCCTCGAACGCGCTGCCGATTTCGCCGTGCTCGGCGGCCTCTTCCCGCTCGTGACACTCCTGGTTCTCGGCTCTCCTCCAAGCGACTCGCTCCGTCTCTTGCAACTCGCAGCCGTCCTCGGTTCGATCCTCGTTGTGCTCGCTCTGATTGCCTTGCGACGGACTGCGCGAGTGCTCCACCGCTTTCCCCCGCGTCTCCAACGACCGATCGCTGCACTCGCGGGCGCGTTGGCACTCGATGTCCGCATGGGTGCTCGACTCCTCGGCACGACGCTTCCACTGTGGGCGCTCGAGGGGCTTCGGGTGTACGCAGAGAGCCGCGCACTCGGTTTGCACTTCGGGCTAGCGCTTGCCCTGCTCGTCGCACTCATCGCAGCGCTCCTCACCACCATTCCGTTGACGCCAGCCGGGATCGGGGCCGTCGAGCTCGGAATCGCTGGTACCCTTCTCGTGCTCGGGCTTCCAGCCGAGCAGGCCATCGCCCTCGCACTGCTCGATCGCCTGGTCGCTTACTGGTCCGTGTTCGTCGTGGCCGGTCCGCTCTGGCTCACCGATTACCTGCGTAGGAACTGAGACGATGCGAGTCGCAATCGACTTCTCAGCGGGTCTCTCTCAACCTGCCGGAATCGGTCGCTATGTCCGCGCCGTGGTGCAGGAACTGCGTTTGAGACTGGGCCACGATTTGGTGCTCTGGTACGGACACCCCGGGAACCAGCGATACGGTACACCGCCCCCGACCGTTACGACTCGAGCCCTGCCGCTTTCTGCTGCGAACCTCACCCGTCTCTGGCATCGTGCACGCGTTCCGGTCCCGATCGACTTGTGGCTCGGCCCAGTGGAAGTGGTTCACGGGCCGGATTTCCTCGTTCCTCCCGCTCGCGTCCCACGCGTGGTGACGATCCACGATTTGAGTTTTCGTTTGGTTCCGGAGTGCGGAGATCCTCGTCTCGTCGCATTCTTGGGTCAGAATGTACCGCGCATGTTGAAGAGCGTGGATGCGGTCATTACCGTCAGCGAGGCCGTTCGGAACGATCTCCTGCGGTTGTACGACTTCGATCCGGATCGCGTATTCGCCGTACCCCACGGTGTCTCAGCTCCATTCGCTCCGACCGACCAAGCTCGGCTGCGTGCCGTGCTCGCTGTTCATGGCCTACGAGAACCATATGTCATTGCCGTCGGCACGGTCGAACCACGAAAACGGTATCCGCTGCTTCTCGACGCGGTGCGGGCGCTCTTGCCGCGCTTTCCTGACCTCCGTCTCGTCGTCGTCGGCTCGACAGGATGGCTCGCAGGGCCAATCGAACGACAGCTCCGAGAAGCGGAACAGCGAGGCTACCTCATCCGGTTCCGACACGTTTCTGACGCCCTGCTGGCGACCCTGTACGGCGGGGCTGCCGCATTCGTGACGGCGTCCTGCTACGAGGGGTTCAATTTACCCTTGCTGGAAGCGATGGCGTGCGGCACGCCGACCGTAGCGACCGACCTCCCAGCGCATCGCGAGGTCGCTGGGGAAGCGGCACTGTTCGTCCCGATCGACGATCCGGACGCGCTCGCCGAGACGCTCGCGGTCGTACTTACTGACTCGTCGGTTCGAGACCGTCTCCGTCGTGCCGCTCGAGCTCGGGCGCAGTTCTTCACTTGGAGTCGCTCGGCAGCGCAGCATCTCGCCGTCTACCGGGCGGTAGCCCGCGAGAGACCGTAACCTACAGCAGTTCAGAGGGCACGACCGATTCGGGGCGGTATCGCGTCGATCGACTCTGCGGAGACTGATGACTGAGTTCGGGTGGACACTCGGATCGGACGCCATCCGGTGGTCGATGATCGGCCTCCTCTGCGGTGGCCTCCTCGGCCTCTTCGGGTTCGCTTCCGTCGGATCGGCCGGTATCGACCGTATCGTCGACAACCAGCTTCGTCGTATCGTTGCCAACTCTGCTACTCCCCTGGCAGCGCAGCTCCTGAACCGTGCAGTCGACCTCGTGTTCGCAGCGATCGCTCTCCGCTTGCTCGGCGTCGAAGGAAACGGGCAGTACGCGATCGCCACCGTCACCTGGCTGTACCTGAAAACGTTTTCCGATTTCGGTCTCTCCATCCTGGCCGCCAGAGAAGTCGCGAGAGATCCGGCGCAAGCCGGTCCTCTGGTCGGCTCCACGACGCTGTTTCGGCTTCTCGTACTCGCGCTCTCGCTGCCTTTCGTTGTCCTCTTCGTGCTACTCGGCCAACGGTGGCTGTCGCTGTCGTCGACGAGCGCTATCGCCATTCTGCTTTTGACACTTTCCATCGTCCCCGCGAGCTACAGTGAGGCGGTGAACGCGATCTTCACCGGCACCGAACGCATGCATCTGCCCGCCGTCCTGACCGTCTTCACGAACCTGATCCGATTCGCGACGGGCGTCCTCGCACTCGGCCACGGGCTCGGCGTCCCCGGCATCGCTGGAGCGGCCGTCACGGCGGCGCTCTGTAACGCGTTCGCCTTCCATGTCGCCTTGAAGCGGCAGCACGTGCGCATCCAGTGGCTCGTGACCGCTTCGGAATTGCGTCGACTCGCCCAAACAGCGTGGCCACTGCTGCTCAACGGTCTGCTCATCACCCTCTTTTTCCGTGTCGATACCTTCATCATTCAGGCCCTCTCGGGCAGTCATGCGCTCGGCATCTACGACGCGGCGTACAAGCTCCCCAACCTGCTACCGCTCATTCCTTCCTACTTCGTCTTAGCCGTCTTCCCCTTGCTCTCCCGCCAGTCAGGCTCGGATCTCCGCCGAACGTACGAACTCGCGGCCAAGTTTCTCATCGTCGTCAGCTGGCTCGTCGTGCTGGTGACACTGTTGGCAGCACCCCTCTTCATCCGTCTCCTCGGGGGCCATGCCTTCTTGCCGGCCGCAGCGGAGACGTTGCGGATCTTGATCTGGTTCGCTCCCTTGCACTTCTTGAACGGCATCACCCAGTACGCGGTGATTGCGACCGATCGACAACGGGACATCGCACCTGCCTACGCAACTGCGACCGCGTTCAATATCGTCGCCAACCTCCTCGGGGTTTCTCTCTTCGGTTACACGGCTGCCGCGGTGGTCACGGTGTTGACCGAGGTCGTCTTGTTCCTGTTCCTCCGCGGATCGCTCGAACGCAGCCTCGGGCGAATCGATTGGAGTCCACTCCTGTGGAAACCGTTCCTGGTCTTCCTGTGCGCCCTCCTGCTCGGCGTCCTGCTGACGCGGATCTCGTTTCTTCTCTCCCCTTTGACCGTGCTCGTCTACGTCTTCGGGCTGCTGCTCACTCGGACCGTCCTCCCGCACGAACTGGCCCTGCTCGCTCCTCTCTTGCCGAAGAGTAAATCGCTGCACCGCGGTTGACGGCCGATTCCGCAACCCGTCATCGGCGTCACGACGGGCTGCTGATCGTAGCGCCACCGCTATGCTACCCGGCGACCAGGCGGAGAACCCTCCTGTGAGCGAGTCAGCACTTGGGCACCGAGTTCGCTCATGTCACACGGTTCTCCTGCGGGGAGCGTCTCGCGATCGAGCGATCGGCGGTCGGCGCCCACTCGAAGGAACCACACCATGTCCCTGCGCGCTCGGTACCGTGGATGGATTGGCAGTCAATCGGACGCCGTACGGATCACGTCGCTGGACCAGACTCCACCCGCAGCGAGCGAGCCGACGCAGACCCGCGTCACGAGCACCCCGGTCACTGTGCGACGACCCGGAGATTCACGATTCTTCGTCCTTCGACGAGCAGTCGAGGGCTGCCGAAGGCCAGTCACCATGACCCCAGACCGGGCTGCGATTCAGCGGGAGTTTCAGGTCTGAGGACGAGATCGGAACGGCACCGGTCCGGGTCAGCGCTGTCCCCCTGCGGTGGCCGATTCGCCGTGCCGCTCCGATGTCACCTTGCTACACCGGCGGCTGAACGATCGGCCTGATCGCGGAACGGGGTTCCGGCGTTTCCTCCGTCTCGGACCGCGCGAACCACCGGCTCGTTAGGTCAGGAACCGTGAGCGCAGTGCCGCGGTCGCTCGACCCCGCGCTCCCGCGGTTCCCTCCACGAAGAACGGGTCGCGCAGTCTCCGGTCCAGGGATCGCAAGCACATCGCCACCCGACAGCCCGGACGACGGAGCGAGCCAACGGTGTTCGCCCGCGACGGCGCGAACCAGCCACGCTCCCCGTCACGGACGACGACCGAGGATCCCCCGCCAGTCGACGCGTGTCGACACGCAGACACCATAGGAAGCGGTCCCTGTGATGCCGGCCGGCGCTGGCGCCGCGTCGCATCCTGTCTCCCGACTCGGCCCGCGACAGGATCGATGATCGCAGCGCCAGCTCCCACGTCCTTCGCGAGTAGGACCTCCGACCGATACCGTCGGCGCGCGGGGACGATCGGCGTAGTTCTGTACACCGAACGGTCGAACAGGATCGAGAACGCTGGATCGGGAGCACGTCGCGGACGTCGGCCGAGGCAAGCGATCACCGAGTGGCGGGGATGATCGCGAGTGCAAGCGGTGTACGCCATCGCTTGCGAGGCTCAGCACGCCGTCCGGGTGCGTCTCCATGTACGCAACGGGTTTCCCGGACATGACCATTGGCTAAGCGCACGGCGTCCGTCAGCGGGTCGGGACTTCGTCTGCCAACACGAAGCGTTGACGGCGAACGCCCAGGCCGAACGAGAGCCGTCGCCGATCAGCCTGGATCAGTCGGACGGGATCGCATGCTCGCGTCATCGCGGCGTCCCGTATCTCCACCTGGAGATGCGGAGTTCGATCACTGCTCGAACGGACCGGACCGCTGACGCGACCGATCGGAGCGCCCCGTTCGACAGACTCACCGAGCCGCGCCTGCGAGCGCTCGAGTGACTGTTCGTACCGTGAACGACATCCCTTCGCAAGAGCAGTGGCGACCTTCTGCGGAGCTACGCTCTCGGGACCATCGGTGGCTACCACGACCCCATCCCCTCCCGCACGGACGATCGGTCCGCACCGTGCCGCGAGAGCAACGCCGAATCGGAGTCCCTACCCAGCAACAGAGACCGGATCGCAGAGACGAGAGGCGGTCACGGCAACGTCGTACCACCGACTCGCGTCCCAGATCGACACTCCCGCACGCTCAGGGAAGGGGACACCGAAAAGAGCTCGCCTCGCGTCGGAGTGGCCGTCGGTCGAAGCTCGCCAACGGTCCCGAGAGCGGACGAAGCGCTACCGCCGATCGCGTGCGCCCTGCACCGCCGGGCGACGGCGAACGGTACACTGAAGTGGTCAAGGAAGGCTCGACGCCCATGATCACGGTTCTCCATGGTACCAGTGAGTTCCTTCGTCACGAGCGGTTGAGGGCACTCGTCACCAGTGAGGACCCGAACGGGCTCGCGACGACGCGCTTTCCGGCCGAAACGTCGCTTGCTACCATCGCTGCTGCAGCACTGACCCCGTCCTTCTTCGGCGAGCGCCGACTCATCATCGTGGAGAGTCTCGTCAGTACCCATCGACGCGGTAATCGAGTGGCCTCCGAGCTGCTCGCCTTGCTGCAGGCAGTACCGGAGTCCTGCCATCTCGTCAGCGTCGAGTCGCAGCTCCCCCAGGAGACAGCTCGTCAGCTCACCGAGTCGCTCGGGAACACTCTCCGCCTCATCGAGTGCACACCGCCCACCGGTACCAAGCTCGTCGCATGGATCCGCGAGCGTGCCCTTCACTACGGTGTGACGATGTCGCAGGAAGCAGCCGAAGAATTGGTCTCCGCTGTGGCACCGGGAGCGCTGCGCTCTCCCGGCCGAGAGGCGAGTTCATCACCCGACCACGCTCCGTCCGTTGACCTGGTTCGGATCGACACCGAGCTCGCGAAGCTCGCGACGGCCGTCCATCCAGCTGATGTCGTCACGGTCGAGGTCGTGCAGGAATTGGTCGCAGCTGACGAACAGGGTGGGGACTGGGAACTCCTCGACGCCATCCAGGCCGGCCATCTCGACCGAATCGTCCGCGCACTGGAACGCAGACTCGAGTCTGGTGTCCCCGTCGAATTGGTGCTCGGTCAACTTGCGAGCCACTGCGAAGTGCTTTTCGCAACCGCAGCCGTACCGTTCGCTCCGCCGGTGATAGCCGAGGCGACTGGGATCCCTCTGAGACGTCTCCTGCAGGCACGACGCGACCGCTCGGACCGCGGCGACGAGGCGAAAGACCTCTTGCACGCACTCCGTTCTCTCGACGTCGGCGTGAAGCGGGGTCGGGTGACGGACAGCGATGCCGCGCTCGCTGCCCTCCTCGTCACGCATGGGCAGCGAGCGCGGCATCGGACCGGGTGGCGCCAGCGGCACGACTCACGCTGAGGACTGCTGCCCTTGCTGTTCGAGCCGTGCCTTGACGAGCGCGTTGAACCGCTTCATCAACCGCGACTTTCGGCGCGCAGCGTTGTTCTTGTGGATCACGCCTTTGGCTGCAGCACGATCGAGCGTCGAGATCGCATCGCCGATCGCGCGGGCGGCAGCTTCCAGATCACCCGCTTCCATCAGTTTGCGAGCCTTCTTGACGAATGTTCGCGCGGCCGACCGCCACATGCGATTGCGGATCCGTCTCCGCTCCGATCGGCGCAGCGCTTTGGCAGCGGATTTGGTATTCGGCAAGGCTCTTACCCCCTCGGTCGCACCGACAGCACCGCGTCGTCACTCGTCCCTAGTCTAACATGCATGGCTGCACACGGTACTGGGCAGAATCGCGTTTCGCGACCGGTAAGATTCCACCGGAAGTCGAGGATCGGACGATGGAAGGCTACGAGACACGACGATTGGCCCGAGCGACGGTGATCGTCGCGTCGCTCTTCGTCACGAGCCGCGTCCTCGGATTGGTACGGGACATTCTCATCGCTGCGCGGTTCGGTACCTCACCGGAGTACGACGCGTACGTGGCGGCCTTCCGAATACCCGACCTCGTGTTCCTGGTCGTCATGAGCGGAGCCTTCGGGTCAGCCTTCATCCCGGTCTACGGTGAACTTCTCGCATCAGGCGCTCGTCGAACCGCTTGGCGATTGGCCAATGCACTGCTCTCGTTCACGATCGCTGGCTATCTGGTGGCCTCCGGCCTGACGTTTCTCGGGGCCGATCTCATCGTTCGGTCGTTGGTCGCGCCCGGTCTCGCGCCGGACGAGCAACACTTGGCTGCCCAGCTCACCCGCCTCCTGATCGTTTCGCCACTCTGTCTCGGGATCGGCGCCGCGGCAAAGGCGATGCTCGAGTCCGAATCGCGTTTCACGGAGCCGGCAGTCGCACCGATCCTTTACAACGTCGGCATCATCATCGGTCTCGTCGTCCTGGTGCCATCGTTCGGAATCTTCGGGCTCGCGACCGGGGTTCTCGTCGGGGCGATCGCGTATGCCCTGTTCCAACTCGCCCCGCTGTATCGTATGGGCTGGCGCTTCCGCGTGACCGTGACCACCCGCGTTCCGGGTTTTCGGGACGTGTTGTCGTTGCTCGGCCCGCGCTTACTCGCCCAGGTCGCTCTGCACGCGAACCTGCTCGTCGCCACGAACCTCGCATCCCGAATCGGTTCACAGCACATCGGTGCCCTCAATTACGCGTACCAGTTGTTCCTGTTACCGCACGGTATCTTCGCGTTGAGTGCAGCGACGGTCCTGTTTCCGACGCTGACTCGGTATCGCTCGGTCGGCGATCTCGACCAACTCGAACGGACATTTCGGGAGGCCCTGCGCGGGCTCGCCTTTCTCACCCTGCCGATGACCGTGTTGTTCGCAGGTCTCGCTGAGAGCATCGTGCAAACGCTCTTCCAGGTGGGTGCCTTCAGTGCCGTGTCGACAGCGCTAGTGGCAGATGCCCTTCGCTGGTTCAGTCCTGGACTGTTCGCCTATGCTACCGTCGAACTCCTCACACGACTGTCCTATGCGTTCAAGGACAGTCGCTCTCCAGTTCTCGCGGCGCTGGTTGCGGTCACGATCAACGTCGCGTTCAGCCTGCTTCTGATTCGACCGCTCGGCCATCGCGCGTTGGCACTGAGCCTAGCGGTCGCCACCACGGTCGAAATGGTGGTGCTCGGTCAACTACTCCGCCGGCACGCGGCGATCGGCTACGTTCGACTGCTCGCAGACGGCACCAGGTTGCTGCCGCCGCTCGCCGTGTTGAGCATCGCCATCCTTTGGCTCGCTCCACCCCTAGCTGTCGTGACCGATCCGAGTCACGGCCGATCGTTGCCGCAGGTCTTGGTCTTCCTGTACACCGTCGGTGCGATGATCGGCTCGTATTTCTTGGTCGCGCTGGCGGTAGGCCAGCCGGACGCAATCCGTGTCGTCAGCGTGCTGCACCGAAGCATGAGTCGGCCGATGAAGCAACTCCTGACGGCTATACTTGATCGGTGATGTCACGGACGTGGAGCGACGAGTCGTCGATGACACAGCAAAACCGAATCCGCAACTTCAGCATCATCGCGCACGTCGACCATGGAAAATCGACTTTGGCGGACCGGCTCCTGGAATTCACCCACACGATCAGCGAACGGGAGATGGTCGAGCAAGTTCTCGATTCCATGGACCTCGAGCGCGAAAAGGGCATCACGATCAAGGCCCGCGCGGTGCGCATGCACTACCGCGCTCGCGATGGCCACACCTACATCCTGAACCTGATCGATACTCCCGGACACGTCGACTTTTCGGCCGAAGTTTCCCGTTCCTTAGCTGCATGCGAAGGCGCGTTGCTCGTCGTCGACGCGACACAAGGGATCGAGGCCCAAACGCTCGCCCACGGCCTTTTAGCGATCGACCTCGGGCTCGCGATCGTCGGTGTCGTGAACAAGATCGATCTCCCGAACGCCATGCCGGAGCGGGTCGCGCAAGATCTGATGGATCAGTTCGGTCTACTCGCCGACGAGGTCATCTTCGCCTCCGCGAAAGAAGGAATTGGAATCGAAGAGATCCTCGAAGCGATCGTTCACCGGATACCACCGCCCACCGGCGATCCGCAGGCTCCGTTGCGAGCGCTCATTTTCGACTCGCACTACGACCCGTACAAGGGCGTCATCGCATACATCCGTGTCGTGGACGGCACTCTGCACACCAATGACCCGATCCTCATGATGGCGAGTAACGCCAGTGCGGAGGTCTTGGAACTCGGCCAGTTCCAACCGCTGATGACGCCGGTTGCAGCGCTCACGGCTGGGGAGGTCGGATACGTCGCAACCGGCCTGAAGGTAGTTCGTGATTGTCAGGTCGGTGACACGGTCACGCATCTCCACCGGCCAGCCCGTGAACCCTTGCCTGGGTACCGCCCCGTGAAGCCGATGGTGTTCGCGAGCTTCTATCCCGTGAACAGCGACGACTACGAGGAACTGCGCGATGCGTTGCACAAACTGCGACTCAACGATGCTGCGCTCGTCTTCGAACCCGAATCGTCCGAAGCCCTGGGATTCGGCTTTCGGTGCGGCTTCCTCGGTTTGCTGCACATGGAGATCATTCAGGAACGACTAGAGCGCGAGTACAAGCTCGAGCTTCTGGCCACTGCACCGAGCGTTCAGTACGAGATCGTCAAGCGTGACGGCACCAGCATCCTGATCGACTCCCCTGCGGAAATGCCTCCAGCCGGTGAGATCGAGGAAATCCGGGAACCGTGGGCACGCGCGACCATTTTGACCCCCAGTCGCTATCTCGGGGGAATCATGGATCTGGTGACGAGTCGCCGCGGAGAACTCGTCGAGATGGAGTATTTCGGGGACGAACGCGTCCGCTTGACCGTGGATGTACCGCTGGCTGAATTGATCGTGGACTTCTACGATCAGCTCAAATCACGCTCCCAAGGGTACGCCTCGATGGACTATCAGCTGATCGGGTATCGCGCGAGTGACCTGGTCAAACTGGATATCCTCGTCCATGGGCGACGCGTCGATGCCCTCTCGCTCATCTGCCACCGCGATCAGGCCTACGCTCGCGGTCGAGAACTCGTCGAGCGCTTGCGCACGCTCATCCCGCGCCAGTTGTTCGACGTTCCCATCCAGGCCGCCATCGGCAGTCGTGTCATCGCCCGGGAGACCATTCGTGCGCTGCGCAAGAATGTCCTCGCCAAGTGCTACGGCGGCGATGTGACGCGCAAGCGAAAGCTCCTCGAAAAACAGAAGGAGGGCAAAGCCCGCATGAAGCGCATCGGAAACGTCGAGATCCCCCAGGAAGCATTCCTCGCAGTCCTCAGTCTCAGCGGCGATGCCACCAACCAGTCTCCTCGGTGACCGATGCCGTCGTCAGCGCGCCTCACCATCGTCGGCCTCGGTCCCGGTGCGCCGGACCACCTGACGGCCGCGGCTGCTCTCGCCCTCTCGGAGGGTCGGGTTCTGTTGAGAACCAAGCAGCACCCGGTTGCGTCGTCGTTCCCTGGCTGCGAAGACTGGGCGTCGTGCGACGACCTGTACGAAGCCGCGTCCTCGTTCGAGGAGCTGTACGATCGGATCGTGGGGCGCATTCTTGCGGAAGCGCGCAGCGGACCGATCGTCTACGCGGTTCCTGGCCATCCTCTCGTCGGCGAAGCCACGGTTCGTCGTCTGCTGGACGAGGCACCGCGACATGGGATCGAGTACGCGATCATCCCGGGTTTGAGCTTCGTCGATGCCGTCTTACCGCTTCTCGGGGTAGATGCTCTCGCTGTCAACTTGCAGATCGTCGATGCGCTGGATCTCGTGCACTGTGCCGAGGCCGCCCCCTTCGCCAGCGGGCGACTTCCGCTCTCGCCGCTCCGACCTGTCCTGGTGGGACAGCTGTACGACCGCGTCCTCGCTTCCCACGCCAAACTGGCTCTCGAACGGGTGTATGCACCGACCCACGAGGTAAGCATCATTCGACACGCCGGGACGGAGGAAGCACGCGTCACTCACCTTCCGTTGCACGAACTCGACCACCAGCCCTACGACGCCACTACCGCGGTCTACGTACCCGCGGTCGACCCCCTCCGTGGTCGTGTCACCGAGGCACTGCAACAGGTCGTCGCTCGACTCCGAGCTCCCGGCGGGTGCCCATGGGATCGGGAACAGACGCATCGGACCCTGCAACGACACCTCCTCGAAGAGACGTACGAAGTGCTAGAAGCGATCGATCGCGAAGACGATGAAGCGCTGCTGGAAGAACTGGGCGATGTACTGCTGCAGGTCATCATGCACGCCCAACTCGCCGAAGAGCGGGAGGCCTTTCTCTATGAGGATGTCGTCGCGGCGATCATCGAAAAACTGGTACGGCGACATCCCCACGTCTTCGGCTCCGCGTCGCTGGACTCATCGGACGCGGTGCTCGCACGGTGGGAAGCGATCAAGGCCGCTGAGAGAGGCGGCCGCACCGGTCATGAGCACGTGGTCCCGATCACGCTTCCAGCACTCACCCGAGCCCAAGAACTGCTCGAACGCATGCGCCGTCTCGCTCCGACACGCTTTGCCGCGCTGCGCGAACGAGTCCTGCAGACTCGGGCATCGGGTGCCGGCGTGCAACTGGTCGATCAGCTCGTCGCTGCAGTCATCACAGCGATGGACTACGGTGACGATGCGGAGACAGTCCTCCGCACGTGGACCCAGGATCTCGAGCGGTCGCTCGTGGAACCATCGCTGAACCTCGGATCGACTCCCTGACTGACCGAACGAAAAGGCTCGCACGACGCGAAAGGGGCAATACGATGACGGACGGGGTAACCTCGATTCGGCCCGCTGGCGGACGTAGGTACACGACGTGCGGCGACCTCCGTCGGGATCACGTCGGCCGGACCGTCACTCTCAAAGGATGGGTACATCGCCGACGCGACCACGGAGGCCTCATCTTCCTGGATCTCCGTGACCGATACGGCATCACGCAAGTCGTCGCCAATCCCGAGCACTCTCCCGCAGCCCACACGGTTGCGGAGCGGATCCGTGCAGAATACGTCCTTTCCGTCACTGGCCAAGTGGTCGCCCGACCTGAAGGTACCGTCAACCCGTCACTGTCGACAGGCGAGATCGAGGTTCTCGCCGATCGCATCGAGATTCTCAATCCGGCGAAAACACCGCCGTTCCCCATCGCCGAGGAGGCTGACGTCGACGAGTCGCTCCGTCTGGAATTCCGGTACCTCGATTTGCGCCGCGCGCGCCTCCAGCGGAACTTGTTGCTCCGACATCAGGTCGTGCGCTTCGTTCGACAGTATCTCGAAGAACGCGATTTCGTCGAGATCGAGACGCCGATGCTCATCAAGAGCACGCCGGAAGGAGCTCGAGACTATGTCGTCCCGAGCCGCTTGTTTCCGGGTCAGTTCTATGCCTTGCCGCAGTCACCGCAGCAGCTCAAGCAGCTCCTAATGGTGGCTGGATTCGACCGGTACTACCAGATCGCGCGGTGCATGCGTGACGAGGACTTGCGAGCTGATCGGCAACCGGAATTCACGCAGATCGACCTCGAGATGTCCTTCGTCGACGTCGAAGACGTGATCGAACTCGTCGAAGGTCTCTATACCGAGCTCTTCGAGCGCTTCGCGAGTAAGCCGCTCCTGCGGAAACCATTTCCACGCCTTACGTTCAGTGAGGCGATGTTGCGGTACGGGAGCGACAAGCCCGATTTGCGTTTCGGCCTCGAGATAGCCGACGTGACGGATGCGTTTCGCCACACCTCCTTCGGGGTCTTCCGCGCGGTGGCCGACGATGGCGGCGTTATCCGTGGCTTCGCGGTTCCGGGATTCGCCGATGCGCCCCGGTCACAGCTCGACCGCTTGACGGAGATCGCGCGGACCTTCGGCGCGAAGGGCCTTGTTTGGCTCGCTCTGCATCAGGAGGAAGGACAGCTGACTGCCCGATCTCCAGTCGCGAAGTTCCTCCGTCCGGACGAGATCGTGCGGGTCGCTGCAGATCTGGGAGCGGTTCCGGGGGACTTGCTCTTGCTCGTCGCCGATCGCGAGCAGATTGCGAGCACGGTACTCGGCCGTCTGCGGCTGCATGTCGGTCGCGAACGACGCCTGATCGATGAACGCGTCCATGCACTCTGCTGGGTCATCGATCCGCCGCTCTTCGAGTGGAACGCTGAGGAAAACCGATGGGAGGCGATGCATCACCCCTTCACGAGTCCGCGCGACGAAGACCTCGCACTCCTGGAAAGCGACACCGGAAGAGTACGAGCCAAGGCGTACGATCTCGTTGCCGACGGGTACGAACTCGGAACCGGAAGCATCCGCATTCACCGGCGGGACGTCCAGAACCGGATCTTCGCCCTGATGGGATACGATGACGACGAAATCGAACGTCGATTCGGGCATCTACTGCGTGCGTTCGAGTACGGCGCGCCACCACACGGTGGGATGGCTCCTGGACTCGATCGCACCGTCATGATCCTCGCTGGCGAATCCTCGCTGCGGGAAGTCATTGCCTTCCCCAAGAACCAGCGCGCACAGGACTTGATGCTCGGCGCACCCTCTC
Organism: Thermomicrobium sp.; assembly: GCA_025060175.1. Classification (GTDB taxonomy): domain Bacteria; phylum Chloroflexota; class Chloroflexia; order Thermomicrobiales; family Thermomicrobiaceae; genus Thermomicrobium. The sequence goes on from JANXBE010000001.1 coordinate 162,403, forward strand.
CTCTCGACGAAAAGCAGTTGCGAGAACTTCATCTGCGCGTGGTCGATTCGGACGAAGAAGCGCTCCGAATGCGCGATTGACGTTGGCGCACCACGAGGCATGACCGAAAAGGGGACCGGCACAGGCCGGTCCCCGACGCGTGGTGAGCAGCGTGACATGTGCAGAGTCAGCTCGCGGCCAACTTCTTCGCCAACTCGGCGATCTCCTCGGGTGCCAACCCGGGAGCGAACTCTTCCGGCACTTCGGGCAAGTCCGGCACGGGGCCGCCAGCCGGCGGTCCGTCCACCACCTCGAGGTTACCGTCACCAGCCGGTGCGGGTCCGCGCCAGATCTTCGCGATCTCCTTGTAGTCCTCGGGACTGAATCGGTACAGCCGGCGGTGCACGCCGAGATTCTCGTACTTTCGGGCCTCCGGGAACTTGCTGTTCTCGATGTTGGGGATCGGCAGCAACTTCGACACTTGCACCCCAGTGAGCGTTTCCAGGGCTTTCGCGTAGGCGGTCGCATGAACGCCACCGCGGACCAGCAGGTAGCCGATCATTTCCCGGGCGACCGGGTTGGTCGTCATCTCATAGACACGGATCTTGTGCAAGCGCGCACCGCACTCGAGGAAGAAGTTGTGCAGGAGGTCGAGGACCAGATTGCCGCTAGAGAACACGTAATCACCATGCCAGAAGGCACCCATCGAGTTACCGACGAACGCCGTCTGCGCCGTGGCGATGAAATGATGGGTGTTGCGCAGATTGACACCGGGCGCCAGCGGCGCGGTTTCCGGCGCTCCAGGTTGCGTCGTCCCGGTCAGCATCAAGTTGACGGTTGCAGCGACCAACTCGATGTGACCGAGTTCCTCGGTCGCGATGTTCGCGATCAGATCGTAGTACGGTCGCAGTTTGTCTCGTCCGCGGAAATTGAACGACTGATAGGTATAATTCATCAGCGTGGACATCTCACCGAAACGCCCACCGAGGAGTTCCTGGACAGCAGCGGCAGCATTGGGATCCGGTTCTTTCGGCTGTGGCAGTTCGATCTGGAGTCGATCGATACGCAGGTACATCCAACTCCCTCCCTCGTTGCTGCTCCGTTCGTCATCCACCGGTCCAAGCGCCGATCGAGCGATCAGACGCGGAGGCGCTCGTACGCGAGGAAGTCTGCCGCGCATGCTCGCCCCCTCTCGATGCTGAGCGCGCGACGCACCGCGGGCACCGTCCACGCCAAATCACCTGTGCCTCATCCACCTCAGCTCCTGGAAGTGCCGGTTGCAAGCACGGCTTCGCCCCGATCACACACGGAACGTCGATCACCGTGCCACAATCGCGACAGACGAAGTGATGGTGCCAGACGCGTGCCGACTCCAGGAGCATCCGGCCGGGGCCAGCGTCCGCCACCATCACCAGCCCGGAGGACACGAGTGCGTGGATGACGTTGTAAACGGTAGCGCGCGAAAGCCGCGCACCGCGTGCTCGGACCGCAGCCAGCACTTCGTCCGCCGACCAATGACCCGAGACGCGGTCCAAGACATCCAAAACCCACAGGCGCGGCTGTGTCACACGCAAACCCGCCTGCCGCAGTCGCTGCACGAGCTCGGCTTTCCGATGCTGCGCAAGTTCGTCGGTCACCGGCCCCTCACTTCTCTGGACACTGTCCAAGATACTGCCCCCGCCAGCGGTTGTCAAGGGGGGAGCCGGCTCCGCGTCGGACGCGGGAGCGCGTGCCCGACGGGCACCGCTCCCTGGTTGACGCGGGCAATGGGACCGTCGAGCACAGCGCGGGCGATCAGGGTGATGCTACAGACTGAAGACGAGACGCCGCTTCAGGAGGCCAGTGCAGGCTGCTCCGCAGGCACCCTCCTGGTTCGCGGCAGGGCGTCTCCCGCCTTGACAGGGAACGGCACGTCTGCCTATACTCTATGGTGCTGCCGAGGCGGCAGGGATGTGCCGAGGTGGCGGAATAGGCAGACGCGCTACCTTGAGGGGGTAGTGCCCGAAAGGGCGTGGGGGTTCAAATCCCTTCCTCGGCACCCATTCGCGGGCGATTAGCTCAGTTGGTAGAGCGCCACGTTTACACCGTGGAAGTCAGAGGTTCGAGTCCTCTATCGCCCACGAGTCCGCCGCGCGGCCCGAGCCGAGGTAGCTCAGTTGGTAGAGCACGTGACTGAAAATCACGGTGTCGGCGGTTCGATCCCGCCCCTCGGCACCGGAAGACATCGTTGCCGACCGTCTCCGGTCGGCGTTTTTCATGGAGACGAGCGAACGCCAACGAGGAACGGAGTGCGGGCACCGCGTCCGCGATGCCCGCACCCAACGCGCCGCGAGCGAAACGCCGTCAGACGACTGACGGGTGCGCTGCTTTCACGAAGAGATCGATCGCCCTAAGATAGTTCGCCGCGATCGTGTCGGCTGCAGCCTCCCGCGTCAAGGACCCGTTGAGGAACCCTTGCACTCCTTCCCACCAGAGCGTCCGGCCGATCGCGAAACCGACATAGCCTGGAACGCCAGCGGCCATGCGGAGCCAGTGATCGACGCGGGCAGCATCGGCGCCGCGACCGAGGACGACGCAGCTCACCGCCTCGCGACCGTCGCTCCGCACTTTCGCAGCCATTCGCTCACAATCTTCACGACGGTCGAGCCCCTCGATCTTCCAGATATCAGGCACGATCTGCGCTGCATAGAAGTCGTCGATCGCCTCTAACGTCAACTGCGGTCGGACTTCCACGTCGTACCGGTCGGCATCCCCACCGACGCGCTCCAACTGTGCCTTGGTCGCTGGCACGAGCAGTTCCAGGAGAAACATCCGCTCGCGCTCCCGCAACCAATCGTGCAGCCGCTTCAGACGCTCCAGCTGAACCCGCTTGGTTTCCGGCTCGTCGTCCGGGTTGTAACGCACCAGAACCTTACTGAACGTCGGATCGAAAGCGAGTATGTGCTCCCCGAACTGTTCCCCGTACTCGAAGTCGAAGACCTTTTGTCCACTCTTCTCGACCGGCATCGCGAACACGTATCCGCGTTCTCGCGCTGCCCGGGCTACTTCGGCGCCGTACTGCTCGTCGACGAGAATCCCCGCTGCATCACGCGGCGCCCCGCGAGCGATCGCTCGCTCGAACCCTTCGAAGATGACGCGCTTCGCCTCACGAATCCTCCCTTCGCGTTCCTCCGCCGGGATTCCTGCCTTCGCAGCCAATTCCTCGAACGAACTGCGATGGTCGAAGGCGAGGATGTACAGCGGCCGATCGTATCCCACCCGCATGAACACACCTCCCATCCTGCGCCCTTCACTATCCCCAACGCTAACGCAGTGCGGCAGCATCTGCAAGCCTTGACAAGGGCTGCCCTTCTGGCATACACTTCACGGCGGGCATTGGGGAGTCGTCTAACGGTAGGACGGCTGACTCTGGATCAGCTAGTTGGGGTTCGAATCCCTACTCCCCAGCGTGGCGCCACCTCCGTCGCTGACGGCGGTGGCCTTTCTACTCAGTAGACCGTCGGCCGACTGTTCGATCTTCTCGAATGAAGCGCGCCCGACTAGCTGAGAGCACGCGGAGAACCGTCACGAACGAGTTCGCACCCCCGCCGAACGCCGAACGAGCCTTATTGGTCGCGGTCCAGTGGCAACGAGATGGGTGGGATGCCGCCGCCTCTCTCGCCGAGCTTGCCCAGCTCGCCCGGTCGGCTGGCCTCGAGGTCGTCGGAGCCGTCACCCAGCATCTGCCGCATCCCCATCCCCGTCATTATGTCGGACCTGGGAAGTTGGCCGAAATCGTGGCTCTTCGCCAGGAATTGGGGTTTACCGTCGTCCTCGCGGACGACGAGTTGAGCCCAGCCCAGCTCCGCCACCTCGAGGAAAAACTCCAGCTGAAAATCCTGGATCGAACTGCCCTCATCCTCGACATCTTCGCACGCAGGGCTCAGACGCGAGAAGGCCGTTTGCAAGTCGAACTGGCTCAACTCGAGTACCGGTTACCGCGTCTGACCCGCATGTGGACCCATCTCTCTCGCCAAACCCAGGGAGGGGTCGGCTTGCGCGGACCGGGAGAGACACAGCTGGAAATCGATCGCCGGCGCGCTCGCGAACGCATCGCACTGATCCGACGCCAGCTGGACGAGGTGCGACGACACCGCGAGCGATACCGCCAACGCCGACGACAGCGCCGTTTACCCGTCGTCTCCCTTGTCGGCTATACCAACGCCGGGAAGTCCACCCTGCTCAATGCGTTGACCAATGCATCCGTCGTCGTCGAGGATCGACTGTTCGCCACGCTCGACCCCACCACGCGTCGGCTGCTCCTTCCCGACGGACAAGTTGCCCTCTTGACCGATACCGTTGGCTTCATCCATAAGTTGCCGACTTCATTGGTCGCCGCTTTCCGTGCGACGCTGGAAGAGATCCTCGAAGCGCACCTCCTTCTCCACGTCGTCGATCTAACACATCCCCGCGCAGCCGAACAGGCAGCGACGGTGCGTCGCGTTCTCCGCGAGCTTGGGGCTAGCCAGTACCCCACACTCACCGTACTCAACAAAATCGATCTCCTCGATCCGGGGATCGATCCTGAACAGCTGACCCGAGACCTCGACCTGCCCGAGCATGCTGTCCTCGTCTCAGCCATGACGGGCCAGGGCCTCGAGACGCTCCGGCAGCGCATCGCCACCATGTTGAGAGACCTCGCGACCATCGTCGAGGTCCGGGTACACATCCCCTATCGCGACATGAGGGTTCTCTCCCTGCTCGAAGAACGAGCGACGATCAGCGAACGACGATACGGGAGCGAGGGTATCCTGATCGAGGCTCGTGTGCCGCGGTTCCTCGTACCCCGGTTGGAGCCCTACATGGTTCGATGACCCCGATCGGCGTCCACTCACCGCTGCGATCTCGGGACGAAATTCCTGTCGCGCTGGGAGATCCGATGGTCGATAATCTGCAGTAAGCGGCAAGGGCGCGAGAAGAGGAGTACCCGACGTGACATTCGGTGAACTCGTTCGGCAGTTGCAGAAGGACTACGGACTCGAGGCGGCACTCGTCGTCACCACGGATGGGCTCGTCGTCGACGCTGCGACCGCGAGCGGTTCGACGATCGATGCCGAAGCGATCGCGGCGCACGCCGTCAGCGGCTTGTTGATGCTCGAGGCACTCGGACAGGAGTTCGCGAGTACACCCCGGCAGGCGATCATCGAGTTCGATCGTCATCTCGTTCTCGTCACGCCGCTCGATCCGGACACGGCTTTAGTCTTGGTCGCGAGCGGCAGTGCCAATCTCGGTCGCCTGCGTTTGGCTGTGCGGAGACTCAAGGCCAGTTCGGAACAGAGCGGTACCATCGTCGTGCCACAGTAAGGAATACACGATGGACCCGTTGTCCTATGCCCGAAGCGGCGTCGACTTACGCCGCGCCCAGGGTGCCAAAGAGCGGATCGCACAACTCGTCGCACGGACTTTCGGCCCCAACGTTCTGCGTCCAGTGGGGTTGTTCGGCGGGTTCTACCTCGCGCCAGGAACTGAACGGTCACTCGCCCTCGTCGCCACCATCGATAGCGTGGGAACCAAGGTCCTGCTCGCCTCGGTTCTGGGACGCCACGAGTCGATCGGGGTCGACCTCGTCCATCACAGTGCCAACGACCTTCTCGCTTGTGGTGCCCAACCACTCTTTTTCTTGGACTACTTCGCCGCGGCGAGTCTCGACGAGAGCGTCCTGGAGGAACTCGTTCGCGGTATGGCCGCTGCCTGCGAGCGTCTCGGCTGTGCCCTCATCGGCGGTGAGACCGCACAGCTTCCAGGCATCTATCGAACCGGCGCCTACGATCTGGCTGGCTGCATGGTCGGAGTCGTCGCGACGGAGCAGATCATCGACGGTCGCCGCATGAGTCCCGGCGATCTCGTACTCGGTCTGCCGAGTTCCGGCTTACATACCAATGGGTATTCGCTCGCACGTGCCTGTCTCGGTCTGACGGGGGAGCCTGAGCACGACCGCCCGATCCTCCAAGAGAGGCCGGATTGGTCAGAGCGTTCGCTCGGCGAATTGCTCTTGGAACCGCATCGCTGTTATCTGCCCGTCCTGCGCGAGTGGCTCACGAGCCCTGCACTCCATGGACTCGCCCACATCACTGGTGGGGGGATCGTCGAGAACGTCGCACGGATCGTGCCGCCTGGTTGTCGGGTGACGATCGACGCTCGAGCGTGGCCGGTTCCACAACTGTTCATCGAGCTCCAGCGCCGGGGTGGGGTTCCCACGAGCGAAATGTATCGGGTGTTCAACATGGGAATCGGATTCGTCGTGATCGGTGAGCCTTTCTTCATCGAAGAACTGCAGCGCGAGCTCGGCGAGGGGTGGATCATCGGGGAGGTCGATGACCGAGTTCCCCCACGAGTCATGGTGCGTCTCACAGACGGTGCGGACGCGGTGTTGACCGATGCTCGGTAGCGTCCAGTTTCGGCTCGGATACGGCTCGCTCGCCAGCAGTCACTGCTCCCGTTTCGGTGGTCGCTTGCGATGGCCTTGATCGACATTGCTGCGCGGGAAATTCACGCGAAGATCGTCTACTATGGCCCTGGCCTCTCCGGAAAGACGACCAATCTCTACGTCATTCATCGGTCGCTCCCCGAGCACGCGAAAAGCGACCTCGTCTCGATCGATACCGAACAGGAGCGAACCCTCTTTTTCGACTTCCTGCCCCTGGACGTTGGTACGATCCACGGTTACCGCCTGCGACTACAGCTGTACACGGTTCCAGGCCAGACCTTGTACCGTCAGACCCGCGTCGCCGTTTTGAGCGGTGCCGACGGTGTCGTCTTTGTCGCAGATGCCCAACGTGAGCGGTTGAGCGACAATCTCCAGAGCCTGCGCGAGCTAGCACAGAACCTGATCAAACAGGGAAAGCGGCCGATCGAGTTCCCGTTGGTACTCCAATACAACAAAATGGACCTCCCCAGCGCGCTTCCAATCTCAGTGCTCGATCGTTACCTGAATCCCATGCGAGCCCCGCGCTACCCTGCCATCGCCGTTCAAGCCGTGGGTGTCGTCGAGACGCTGCGGGCCACGATCAAACTGGTCATCGATCGCCTCTGAGGACGCGGGCAACTCAGGCATACTACCCTTCAGCGAAGAAGGGAGTAGAGCGGATGGCTCACGCGGACCCATCGTTGGAACGCGCACGGTCAGCCGCCGCGATCGAGACGCCCGATCCCGAACATAGCGAACACGTCGCATTTCTGGCACTGCGGCTGTTCGATCAGCTCCAAAGTCGATTCACCTTCCCACCGGAAGCTCGGGATCTTCTCGCCGCGGCAGCACTGTGGCATGACTGTGGCCAATTCCGCTCCCTGTCGGAGCACCACCGTCACAGCTTCGATCGGATCATGGCTGTTCCCCTGCGGGGATTCGATCGCACGGAACAGTTGGCCATCGCGAATATCGCTCGCTACCACCGGGCCGCTGCACCATCCCTCAGGCATCCGCAGTTTCAACGGCTCCCGCCGCAGTACCGTCGTTTGGTCGAACAGCTGGCGGCTATCCTCCGCATCGCCGAGGGGCTGGACGCGAGTCACCAACAGGTCGTCCGGGACGTCCGGGTCGAGTTCGCGAACGGTTACGTCACCATCCACGTCGAATCACCCACCTTCCCGATCCTCGAAGTCGAGAAGGCGCAAGCACGGGCAGGGCTCTTCCGCGACGTCTTCGGGAAGGACCTGCTCGTCGTCTCTGAGCGCCTCCAGCGTTCATGAATCGAGAGGAGGAGGGTCGATGCGAGCGCTCCTTTCTGTCTTCGACAAAACTGGCCTTCACCGCTTGGCGGAACAGCTGGCATCGCTCGGCTGGGAACTCGTCTCGACGGGTGGAACGGCACGTGCGATTCGTGAGCATGGTATCCCGGTACGGGAGGTGCATGAACTCACCGGTTTTCCTCACCTCTTGCACGGACGGGTAAAAACATTGCATCCGGCTATCCATGCGGGAATTCTCGCGCGTCATGATCGACCGGAGGATCTCGCGGAACTCAGGCAGCATGGATTCGCGCCGATCGAACTCGTCGTCGTCAACCTCTATCCGTTCGATCGACAGGTGACGGCCGAGACGCCAGAGGACGAGGCGATCGAACTGATCGACATCGGCGGTCCAGCGTTGCTCCGCGCAGCAGCGAAGAATTATCAGTGGGTCCTACCGCTCGTCGATCCGAATGATTACGAGCGAGTGGTCAGCCTGCTCGCAGCGGGAGGTCCCCGATCCGTCCCCGCGACCATGCGACGGGAACTCGCCGCCAAGGCATTCGCGCACGTCGCCTCGTACGATGCCCACATCGCCGCCTACCTTCGTACCGAACCGTTCCCCGAGCTCCTGCCGCTCGCTCTACAACGGATCAGGTTGCTGCGCTACGGGGAGAACCCGCACCAGGCCGCCGCGCTCTATCGCATCCTCGGCTTCCCGTCCCAAATCGACCGCTGGCGCACCGCCGGAGGGCTGGACCTTTCCTACAACAACGTGCTCGATGCGAGCATCGCGTGGCAACTCGTCCATCGATTCGCGGAACCGGCTGCCGTGATCGTCAAACACGCTGCTCCCTGCGGGGTCGCTCTCGGCGGAACGATCGAAGAGGCCTTCTCCCGCGCCTTCGACGCCGACCCCGTCTCCGCGTTCGGGGGCATCGTCGCCGTGAACCGACCGGTCGACGCGACGACCGCACGTGCCATCGCGCAGCATCTGTTCGATCTGGTGATCGTACCTGCGATCGACGAGGAGGCAGCCGACGGGCTGCGCCGACGCAAGGCCCTCCGACTGGTCATCGCCCCGGAATGGGTCGATCCGCCGCTGAGTGTGCGGAGCATCGCCAACGTCGTGCTCGCGCAAGTCCCCGATGTCTCCGCCCGAGCGCCCGACACGTGGCGCGTCGTGACGTCACGGCAACCGAGCCAGCGCGAATGGCAGGACTTGGCCTTCTCGTGGACAGTGGTACCGTTCGTGTATTCCAACGCGGTGGTCCTCGCCCGGGATCGACAGACGGTCGGCATCGGTGGCGGTCAACCGAATCGCGTCGATGCCGTTCGGCTCGCGATCTGGCGAGCGGGGGAGCGTGCCCGCGGTGCTGTGTTGGCCAGCGACGCCTTCTTTCCCTTCCCGGATAGCATCGAACTTGCTGCCGCTGCTGGAATCACCGCGATCATCCAACCGGGGGGATCACGCCGTGACGCTGAAGTCATCGCAGCCGCGGAACGCGCCGGTCTCGCCATGGTGCTCACGGACGAACGCCACTTCCGACATTAGGTTTGGAGCTCGGGCCCCAAAGCAGTCTCCAGCGTCAGGAGGATCCGCCGCGAGCGATCATGGTCACGCTTGGTCAAGCGGGCGATCTCTTGCGCTGCCTGTTCCAACCAATCACGGTCAGAACGGCGCTCCCGGTACACGTACAGCAGGTGTGCAGCGAGGAGTTGTTCGCAGGGGATCGGCCCAACGAAATCGAGGAGCATCGCCAAGTAGGTGTGCGTCGCGGTCAGCCGCCGGATCTCGTCCCCCTGCACGGGGCTGACCGAATAATGAAGCGGCGGCGGATAGGGAGGCACGAGGTAGACCAGCCGCCCTGCTGCTTCGTAGGCGATTGCGACCGCCACGAACAACGAGCGAAGGACGAAGCGCAACTCGGGATTCGCCTCGTACAAGGCACGGTCGCGCAGATCCGTCGAGCCACGACGGACGACCCGTCGCCCAGGATCCACCGTACCAGTCTCCGCGAAGGCCACGATGCCATACACCGCATCGACGCCTGTGCCCTCCACGCGCACGAAGGAACCGAGTTCCGGTAGGCTGTCCAATTCGTCGCACTCGACGACGAACTGAAGGGTCGACGTCTCGACCACCTCGCCGATCCGCGACCATTCACGCGAAGCGCACACGCTTGCTGCGCTCCTTCGCTGACCGCTCCTGCACGACTCCTGTCTCCGCGAAGAGTCGGTCGAGTAACGACTCGATCTGGCGACGTTGGTCCTGATGAATCACCGCTTGCTCGTGCGCCTCCTGCAACGCGAGCGGGTAGCCACGGGCACGACGGCACTGATCCCACACCACGGCGTGCACCAACGCCAAAACCTGCTCGTCCTCCGCGACCCACAGCGGCACTTCGACTCGTGCGACCTCGGTTCCGGTATGCAGGTAAAAGAACACGATCCGGTCCGGCTCGGGCAGATGCTGCAGGATGGTGGACCGACTTCGGTAACAGCCGCTTCGCTCCCCGGCTTCCAAACGCACCTCGTCGCAATGCCGAAAGAGCCACCGATCGGTCAGCTCCGGGACGATCCGGCATGCGCGTTGTCGTTCGCCACGCTGTACCCGCAGCGTGCAGTCGTCACAGTTGACCGGCCGACCCTCGAGTGGATAGTCACACGCTGCCACGCGGAGAACGTTCAGGACATCGCGCGATCCGGGGTAGCTGATGAACCCTGCCACTGGGATCTTGCGTTCGCGAAAGGTGGCCAACGCCGCCCCGAACCGCTCGAGCGCCCACGACACCACCGGTGCGAGCTGCCCCTCGAGACCCCAGGGAATCAGCGTACCGTCTTGCAAGACGACGACCGGCGCGTCTTGCTTGGTTGCCAAGTTCCATGCCGCTTCCAGTTCCATCACAGCTCTGCGCACCGCCAACGCCGAACCAGCGACCGGAATGCGCCGCGCTCCGTCCGCGATCCACAGGTCGTCATCCCTCCAAAGAACCGTCGGCTCGGATCCGAGCTGCGCATGCGCACGAGCCCCATATTCCAAAACGCAGTGACCGATGTTCACGATGGCGAACGTCAACGGACCGTGCCGGTCGCTGGCGACGAGCGAACCATCGGTTGCAACACAAGCGAAGTTGGGTGGAACGCTCGGCGCGCCATGGCGCTCGAAATAGCTGCCCAGGGCGGTGGCCAGCAGCCACGACGTCCGTGCCTGCTCCACGCGCCGGCGAACCTCTCGATCGTCGAAATGGCGGAGAAGCGAGACAAACGCTGGCGCGTCGTTTGACTGGTCAGCCGTGGCAACCGCGACCAGTCGTCTCAGTTCAGAGACCACCTTCATGAGGTCGAGCGTCATCGCGAGCGTCTCCGCGCTGCACCCGCTGCCACCAGGTCGCGGGGGACGACAGTTCCTCGAAGCTCGGAAGAAACTCCGCCCCTCTCCACAGCACCGCGAGCGCCTCCGGTCCGTAGTGCTCGGCGACGCTTCGACAGAACGCCTCTCCACGGCGGTACTGTTCGAGTTTGATATCCAACCCTGTCAGTCGGAGCAACAGTTGTTCGGCCGGAGTACGCGCACGCTCGCGCTCCTCAAAACGGCGTTCGATGACATCATAGCCTTTGACCGCACGCGCACCGATGGCTCGCATCACGAAATTGCTGTATCCCTCGACGATCGCCATCACTGCCTGCAGCGACCGGAACAAGCGGCGCTGTTCCGGTGACATCAGCAGTTCGATCCAGGTCGCCGAACGGTCAACCGCTCCTCGACTCGCAGCACGCACTGTTTCCCACAAGCGACGTCCGAAATTCCCGTCGGCGCGGAGTGCCTCGACCCATTGCCGGAGCAAGCCATTGACATGGTCACGCAACCACGGATACGTCTCGAACTCGAAGGCGTGCGTCACCTCGTGCAGAACCAGCCACCGACGAAAGTCGTCCGCTGGCAATCGCCACGTGCGGATCAGCCAACGAATATTCGGTTCCACGAAGTACAGCTTGCCGGTCGTCAGCGGCTCCCGACCCAAGACTGCGATGTCGTACTGACCTAAGACGCGGCGCGCGAGCAATCCCAGGGCCATTCCCACCTCGACGGTCGCTGCGGAACGACCCGCATACGCCCACAGCAACGCCCCCGCCCGTGCCAAAGGATGTCTCGGCAGATGCGCGAGTGCCTCGAGGGGCCGGAGCACCTCTGCGAAACCCTCGAGGTTCGCATCGATCCAATCCAGGCGATCGAACGCGTAGACGCGCTGGACTCCCTCCGGAACAGGCGCTCCGACGTACGCCGCGACTGCCGGTGCCAGCTCGTCGATCAAGCGCCGGTAAGTCGCCCGCGCTTCGTCACGCTCCCTGGCGGTCAGGCGCGCCTCGCCCGCCAACCGCATCGACAATTCGCGCGCCTGCGCCCAATCGATCAGCCCTGGCGGTTCCCAGGACATCACCCGATCCCGTGTTCGCCTCCCGACCCAGTGTCCGACCGAGAGTCCGAGCAAGAGACCGATGACCTGAACGGAGCGCTCCCTCATGCATCACACCCTTCGCCGTGGACGCATCGGCACGACAGAATCGCTCACGGTGAAGGTGTCCCCGTGGACTCGCCGGTCGCAGGTGTCGACTCCGGCTGCGGGGTCGACTGCCCCGGTTCCCCAGCGGGGCCTTCGGTCGGCGTGGGCGAGAGCTGGGGTCCAACGAGCGTCACGTTCTGGGACGGCTGGTACGTACTCCGCAGCGTGAGGTCGTCGATGAGACGATCGCCCTCGTACACGCGTCGGCGGATCACGACGCTGAACCCGTCGCGAGCCCGTTCCACCACCACCTGCTCACCCGGCGCGAGGTCCGGTGACTCACGAACCACCGGCGTGGGATCGGCCTTGACCACGTTCGTCACCACCGGGTCGTCCACTTCGACGCGCCAGTTCGGCTTGGTCCCCCAAATTTCGAAGTGCACCCACGAGCCGTCGGCCCAGGCGACGATCGCGATCCAATCCGCCGTCGTATTGCGGAACTTGAAATCCAGGCCATAGTCGGTATCGACCGTCGCATCCAGCCCGATGAGCCCGCTCGGCGGCTGCCCATAGAGCGGAATCCAGTACAGGTGCCAGTTTCGTTCCACGATCGGAAAGCCGCCCCAGAAGACCGCATGGAACAGCGTCGTCGACACTTGGCAAACACCACCACCGACGGACGGCACTGTTTGTACGCGACCGTTCGTCGCGACGATCCCATAGCCGACCTTGTATCCGGCGTCCAAGTTGATCGGCCCGACGGTCTCGTTGAACGAGAACACCGCGCCCGGTGGGACGAGCGCACCGTTCACGCGACGCACTCCGAGTTCGACATTGTGGCGTCGATTGGGTGCCGAATCACCGTAGTACGTTGCTCCAGTCGAGAGCCGCTCCCGAATCACGATCTGCGCCGCAGTCCCGGCCGTGACGCGCGGAGCGATGGACCGCAAGACCAGCGCCACCTCACCTTGACCGGCGCGGAGGGCTCGATCCATCGCCACGAGGGTCGCCTCGACATCGAGTTCCCGTCCCTGCTGCTCGGGTTCGATCACGCGCACTCGTCCGTCGAGGAAGCGGAGGACAGCATCCTTCGGCTCCCGTCGGACCGTGGACGACAGCGTCTCCAGGAACGCCTTCGCTCGTTCGCGATCAACAGCGACGTCCAGTCCAACCACCCGCTGCTCGATCCGACGTGGTTGGAACGTCAACAGGGACGCGAGCGCTTGCCCCTGCAACGTCTGCCGCCCTTCTGGCCATGTCACCACCAATCCCCGTTGGAGCACCGTCTCGGCGATCGTTTTGGCCTGGGCAGCCATCGCATCGGTCACGGCCGGCATCGCCGGCTGCGCTCGCACGGCAACCGTACGTTCGCCACGCTCGACGACCCTCAGGAACTCCTCCACCGTCGCGCGCACATCCAACACCGATCCCGGCTGCGCCGGCACGAGCTCGAACGCGGCACCGGTCCAACGTACTCCCGCATCACGCGCTGGAGCGACGACCGAACCAGCGATCTCGCTCAAGTACTCTTCCAGCCGCACCCGGTCCAAACGGACCTCCAGCGCGCTCTCCGAGCGCTCCACTACCAACAGGGTCGCCAAATCCCGGGGCGAAACCATCCAACGCGGTTCCCCCTCGACCGTGAGCGTCACCGGACCGTTCAGGATGTGCTGCACTTGGGGAAACACCGCCTGCAGATCTTCGTGCGTCAACGACGGCTCGAGCACGATCGGCTCGAGTTCGATGACCCCGAGCCGCCCAGCCGCGAGCGACCGTTCAACGGCCCGCAGCGCAGCCGAGACGTCGATCCCCGTGCCCTTGCGGTCGGGGACAATCCGCACTCTCCCGTCCTGGTCTGCCACGAAATAGGCATCGAGTGGCGGCGTCGCCGCGAGGTCCGCCAGCTGGACGAGAGCCCGTTCGATCGGCCGAGCATCGAAGGTCACCGGCACCAGCACCGTCGAGAACCCCAGCCGCGCGCGCAACCACTGAACCGAATCACCCCACAGATCACCGCTCCGTCCGAGTCGATACGCGTCTCGGAGTGCCTCCTCCGTATCCCATTCGGGATCCAGTTCCCCGACCGGCACTGTGACCCGTCGCGCTTGGAACTCGAGAACCAGTTCGCCGCGCTCGACGCGCTGGAGCGCTCCCTCGACGCGTTGCCGAGCGTCCTCGACACGCAGTCCGCCGACATCGACCCCCGCCACCCGCACACCAGGATAGAGACGGTCGCCGTAGGACATACCGTAGACGAGAACTGCTGTCACGCTGAGCAGGAGAACAGCTGCGATCGTAGCAGTCGTCACAGTCGCGATGCGGCGCACCGTTCGTGGATGGATGCGCGTGTGGACCTCGCGGACGACGTCGGCGATGCTCACGATCCCCCCCGAGCCCGCAGGTGTCCGAACACCGAACCAGGCACCAGTGTACCAGAGCCATTCCGCTCCCGGTTGCCTGTTGCCTCGGCGCGTCTCCCGTGGTAGGTTCCTGACGCAGTGACAGCGCAGCGCCAGAAGGGGAGACAACGCATGGAGCGCGAGGTCATCCAAACGACTGGAGCACCGCGACCGATCGGTCCGTATGTCCAAGCCATCCGCGTCGGTCGCTTCGTCTTCACGGCCGGCCAGATTCCGCTCGATCCGGAGACCGGTCGCCTCGTCGAGGGAGGGATCGAGGAACAGACGAGGCGAGTCCTCGAGAATTTGAAAGCCATCCTGGAGGCTGCTGGGAGTTCGTTGGCGCAGGTCGTCCGAACCACCTGCTTTCTCGCTGATTTGGATGAGTTTCCGGCATTCAACCGCGTATACGCGCAGTATTTCGGTCCACATCCGCCGGCTCGTACGACTGTTCAAGCAGCACGTCTTCCGGCCGGTGCCCTCGTCGAAATCGACTGTATCGCCGTCATCGACTGAGCGGTGGGTTGTCTGCCTCAAAGGCGTCTGCTATACTGCATGCTGGCATGGGTGAGTAGCTCAGCCGGTCAGAGCGCGCGGTTCACATCCGCGAGGTCAGGGGTTCGAGTCCCTTCTCACCCACCGAGGGAGTACGGGAAACGGCGAAGTGGCGCGGTGCGAGGCCGCGGCCACTCTTGTGTTCGGAACATGCCCGATGCCGTTCGATGCAACTGTTCCGCCGCGCCGGTGCGAGTCGGCCGTTCTCCCTGAGTGCACCGAATTCCTGGGGTCGTCGCAGGAGCGATGCCGCAGTACGAACGGCGAGGTGTCGACAATGGTTCGCGAGCGTCCGATCGTCCTTACACCGGAGGGACGAGCTGCGCTGGAGCAGGAACTCGAGCAGCTCCGCCAGGTGAAGCTGCCACTCCTGCTCGAGCGATTGCACCAGCTCAGTACCGAAGGTGACATCTCGGACAACAGCGAGTACGAAGATGCCAAAGAGGAATTGTTCCTCACTGAGGCGCGCATCCGTGAGATCGAACACATTCTCCGCCGTGCACAGACCGTGACGTACACTGGCCCGGGCGACGAGGTTCGGTTGGGATCACGAGTAACGGTGGTCGATGACGAAGGTGTCACCGAGACGTGGATCATCGTGAGTCCCGAGGAAGCCAACGCCGCACAAGGGCGCATCTCGATCGAGTCTCCTGTCGGTGCAGCGCTGCTCGGGCGTCGGGCGGGAACGACGGTCACCGTCCGTGCCCCTGGTGGCGAAATGCGGCTGACGATTCAGCGAATCGAGTGACCCGACACCACTCCGGCATCGGTGCGGGGCCGCACCGTCGGCTCCCGCTCGTCGTATGCGAGCGTCTTCCGCGAACGGGGAGGCTGCATGCCGCTCAACGATCAGCAACGCGCGCGGCTGGAAAAGCTCCGGGAACTCCGCCAACTCGGCATCGATCCGTACCCGCCCCGATCGACGCGCACCGTAACTGCCGCCGACGCGATCGCACGCTTCACGGCACTGGAGGCTCACCTCGGTGGTGAACCCGACCCGACGCCGGTCACGGTCGCAGGTCGGGTCATGTCGATCCGGGACATGGGTCGAACCGTCTTCAGTCACATCCGCGATGGCTCCGGGGCGATTCAACTCTATCTGCGGCGCGAGCTCCTCGGCGACGAACAACTGTCCTGGTTCAAGCGTTATGTCGACCTCAACGATTTCCTGGAGGCGGACGGTCACCTGTTTCGCACCCGTACGGGCGAAGTTACGGTGCAGGTCTCAGCCGTTCGCCTGCTCAGCAAGGCCCTCAACCCGCCGCCGGACAAGTGGCACGGGCTCACCGACGTCGAGACTCGATACCGCCAACGCTATGTGGACCTTTTGAGCAATCCGGAGACGCGCGACGTCTTCCTCACTCGAGCCCGCATCGTTCGTGCCATCAGACGCTTCCTGGACGAGCGCGGCTTCTTGGAGGTCGAGACGCCGACGCTCCAACCGATTTACGGCGGAGCAGCTGCTCGCCCGTTCACGACCTACTACCATGCGCTCGATCAAACCTTCTATCTCCGCATTTCGGACGAACTGTATCTCAAGCGCCTCATCGTCGGAGGTTACGACCGTGTGTATGAAATTTGCAAGGATTTCCGAAATGAGGGGATCGATGCTCGTCATAATCCAGAGTTTACCATGCTGGAGTTTTATGCGGCATATACGGATTATTTCGACATCATGCAGCTGTGTGAAGAGCTGATCATGTACGCTGCCCAGGAAGCGCTCGGGAGCCTTTCTCTCCCCTGGGGCGCGGACACGATCGATCTCACGCCGCCCTGGACCCGGATGACCCTCCGTGACGCGCTTCTGCAGTACACCGGCATCGATTACCTAGCGGTCCCGGATCAACCTTCGCTCTACCGCCAGGCTCGCGAACTCGGAGCCGACGTCCGCCCGGACACCGTGTGGCCACGCATCCTCGACGAACTGCTCAAGACGTTCGTGCGTCCGCACCTCGTGCAGCCGACCTTCGTCTACGATTACCCGGTCGCGCTCTCGCCCCTCGCGAAGCGCAAGCCGGAGGACCCGAGGCTCGTCGAGCGGTTCCAGCTCTTCATGGGCGGGCTCGAGTTGGCCAATGCCTACACCGAGTTGAACGACCCGCTCGATCAACTCTATCGCTTCCTCGAGCAGGCACGAGATCGCGCGCGCGGCGACGAGGAGGCGATGCCGATCGACGAGGACTTCATTCACGCCTTGATGTACGGGATGCCGCCGACTGGTGGCTTCGGCCTGGGGATCGATCGCTTGGTGATGCTCTTCACTAACCGACCGACCATTCGTGAAGTGATCCTCTTCCCGCAACTGCGCTCGAAGCCGGAACCTCTCGGTCTCGTCGACGATCTCCAGCCGTATCTCGACCTCGTACCGGGTGCTCAGGGATCAGCCGTGGGTGCTGACCCGCCCACGGGGAGCACTTCGGCTTGAGGGCCCACGTCGGCCTCGGCATCGGTCCAGCGTCGGTACAGGTATCGGAAGACGTCGCGGAAAACGGCCGCTAACGGTACCGCGATGATCATCCCGGGGATCCCCCACAGTGCGCCCCCCGCCACGACGAGGACCATCACCACCGCCGGGTTCATTTCCACCACGTACCCGTGCACCCGCGGCACCAACAAGTTGTTTTCGAGTTGCTGGATGATGATGAACGCCAGACCGACCCAGAGCAGCTTGCTCGGGTCGGTGGCGACCGCGACCAAGGCGATGACCACGAACGTGAGGATCGGACCGAGGATCGGGACCAGCTCGAGCACACCAGCGATCAAGCCGAGGACGATCGGCTGGGTCATGCCAATCGCCCACATCGCGATACCGACCGCGATGCCGATGATCACACCGAGCAACAACTGACCGCGGATATAGGCTGCGAGCGTCCGATCGATGATGCGCACGATCGCCTGCACGTCGGAGCGCCAGCTCGCTGGCCACAGGCCATAGAACCACTGCAGTGCACGTTCGCTGTCCTTGAGAACGTAATACATCCAGAACGGCACCAAGACGACAGCAGAGAAGAAACCGACCGCCGCGCCCACCGCTCCGAAGGTGACCCGCATCGCTCGTTGGAGGGCGCCGAGCGCCATCGACCACAGGTTCCCCACCGCTCCCTCGATCTGGGCTCGCCACTGCGCGGGAACCGTGGCCTCGTACTGCGCCAGCCACCGGTTGACGTTTTCATTGACAGCATTCCAATACCCAGGCGCGGCCTGAACGAACTCGGTCGTCTGACGGACGAGTGGCGGTACGAACAGCATCGCCACCCCAGCCATGACCGCGGCCGCAGTCACGTACGTTGCTAGGATGGCGATCGTCCGCGCCAGGCCAGGAGCCCGGTGACGAAAAGGGAGGAGACGTTCATAGACACGAACCACCGGCGCGAGCAGGTAGACGAAGACCGCACCAACGATGAATGGGAGGAGCGCACCGCGCACCGACCAGAAGACCCACCCGACGACGACGAGCGCGATCGCGACGAGCAGCCGTCGCAACCACCGTTGTCCTCCGCACTTCGCTGGCACACGCTCGTCGGTGGACATGCAACCGCTACCTCGCCGGATCTCCTCAGTCACTGCGACTTCGCCGGCGAGCGAGTTCTGCCGATGCGAGGACCACGACCGAGAACACGATCAGCATCGAGGAGACCGCTGCGATCGTCGGATCGATCTCCATGCGCAGGCCTTCGAACATCCGCATCGGCAACGTCCGACCCCGCGCTCCGGCGATGAACAATGCCACGATCAGTTCATCGAAGGAGGCGATGAAAGCAAAAACCGCTCCCGCAAAGATCCCAGGGCTAATCAGCGGTAAGGTAACGTATCGGAACGTTTGCCAGCTGTTCGCTCCGAGACTCTGTGCAGCTTGCTCCAAGCGGATATCCACGCCCCGCAAGGTAGCTGACACATTTACGATCACGTATGGAATCGCCAGCACGGTGTGCGCCAGCACCAGCCCCCAGAATGTCTGGACGAGATGGAGGCGAACGTAGATGCCGTAAATCGCGATCGCGACGATGATGGCTGGTACGACCAGCGGTGACACGATGATCAGGTTCACCAGCTCCTTGCCCGGAAACGAACTCCGGACCAGCGCCAGGGACGCTGCGACCCCGAGCACCGTGGCGAGAATCATGACGGTGAACGCGACGCGTATGCTTTGAATCGTCGCCGCCGTCCAGTCAGCCCGAGCGAAGAAGTTCTCGTACCACTGGAGCGAGAGTCCGGGCGGTGGGAAGGAGAGATATTTCGCCGCGCTGAACGACATCGGTAGGACGATGAGCACGGGTGCGACGAGATAGAGCAACACCAGCGCGCTGAAGATCGCCAGTAGCACCCGACCCCACGGGATCGTGAAGCCCTGTCTCCCGTGCACGTGCATCAGCACCGCACGGTCGAGTTCAGCAGCCCTCTCTACCATCAGTAACCACCCCCGAACATCTTATCGAGCCCGAGGAGGCGGTTATAGATCGCGAAGATGACGAGTGTGACCACCAGGAGGACCGTCGCCAAAGCCGCAGCGAACGGGAAATTCAACTGCGTCCGGATCTGTGTCTCGATCAACTGGGCGATCATCATGTCGGTGCGTCCGCCCATCAAAGCCGGCGTGATGAAGAACCCGAGAGCCAAGATGAAGACCAGGAGACTGCCAGCAGCGACACCCGGCAAACTCAGGGGAAGGAAAACCCGCAAGAACGCGTGGAACGGCGATGCTCCTAAGTTCGCCGCTGCCCGCAGCAAATTGCGGTCGATACCACGCATCACCGCATAGGCCGGTAGAACCATGAACGGAAGCAGTACATGGGTCATGCCGACCAAGACGCCGATGCGGTTGTACATCATGCGGAGCGGTTCATCGATGAGTCCCCATTCCAAGAGCCAACGGTTCAAAACACCCTGCCGTTGCAGGAGCACCATCCAGGCGTACGTGCGGACCAGGATGCTCGTCCAGAAGGGAATCAGCACGAGGATCATAAGGAGTCGAGCCGTCCGCGGTCGCAGCGTCGCCAAGAAGTAGGCGAGCGGATAACCCAGGACGAGGCAAATCAGCGTCACCTGGAAGGCGATCGTGAACGTCGTGCTCAGGACTCGGACATAGAGATCGACTTCGACGATTCGACGGTAATGCTCGAGCGTGAGCTGGTGCCCGTCGTACACGCTCGTCACGAGAAGCCGAAGAATCGGGTAGACGAACAGAACGATGAGCATCAGCAGGGTCGGCAACAGCAGCAAGAGATACGTGACCTGACGCTGGAATTGGAGTCGTCGACTGAAAGCACTCTCTCGAGAGACTCGGCCCGCGAGCACTTCGCTCGATGTCATGCTGGTCGCCCTTCCGCGTCCGCTCACGATGTGCCTAGCTTAGGCCACCGGGTTCCCTTCTGACAAGCGATCGGGGGAGCGATCGCTCCCCCGATCGCTGCAGCAGAGCGTCTACTTGGTCAGCCAGTCGTTGAACCGCTCCGTGAGGCGGTCAAGATTCTCCAGCCAGAACGCGGCATCGGCCAGCAGCTGCTTCTCCTTCTGCGCGGGAGCGCTCGGCAGGCGTGCCTTCAAGTCGTCCGGCAGGAGATCGAACGCTTTCGCGTTGGTCGGACTATACGGAATGTACTTGGAGAGCTCGGCTTGTACCTCCGGCCGGGTAGCGAAGTTGATGAAATCCATCGCCAATTCCTTCTCCTTCACGCCCTTCG
This sequence comes from Thermomicrobium sp., assembly GCA_025060175.1. GTDB lineage: Bacteria > Chloroflexota > Chloroflexia > Thermomicrobiales > Thermomicrobiaceae > Thermomicrobium. Next base: position 183,229 of record JANXBE010000001.1, read on the forward strand.
GGACGATGAAGGAGTCAGTCCGGAGCAAGCCTTGGTTCCACTGGATCGCGATCGGCGCTCCTTGCCGTTGTGCGGCGTCGATCCGACCGTTCCACGCGTTCGCCATGTCGACCTCACCGTCGGTCAGGAGCTGGGCTGGTTGGGCGCCAGCTTCCCACCAGACGGTCACGTGCGGCTTGATCTCATCCATCTTCTTGAAGGCTCGCTCTACCCCGTCAGCAGTCCGGAGAACCTGGTACACCTGCTCCTTGGGGACGCCGTCCGCCATGAGTGCGAACTCGAGGTTCCCGACCGGTCCGTCGACTTTGTCCATCGCACGTGGACCGGGGAAGTTCTGCACGTCCCAGAAATCCTTCCAGCCCTGCGGGGGATTGTTCCCGAATTTGTCCGTCCGATACGCCAAAATCAACGACCAATAAATCACCGCCACATCGAACTCGCCGGCGACATCCTCGAAGAAGTTTGCCTTGTCGACGAGCGCATAATCGATCGGCTCCAAGTACCCCTGCATGCCGAGCACGCGGCCCTCGAAGGTGCCCTGTTGCGCGACTGTCCACTCGACCGCTCCCGCGTCGACCATCGCCTTGAGCTTCCCGATGTCGGTCGTGTCCTCGACGATGGTCGCACCGGTGAGGCGAGCGAACGGCTCGAGAACCGCCTTCCGCTGCGCATCCTGCATCGCGCCACCGAACCCAGCGAAGACGAGCGTCTTGCCCTTCCACTTGTTGGGGTTGTCATACCCGGGCACCTTCAAGTCGCCCGCCGCAGGTGGTGTCGCTCCTGCCGCAGGAGTTTGGCCACCCGCCGGAGCCGCCGTCGGCGTCGCCCCGCCCTGACCGCAGGCGGCGAGCACGCTCCCACCCACGACGGTCAAACCGGCGGCCGCGGCGAGGCGCAAAAACTGGCGTCTCCGCAAACGACTCGCATGCTCCCGATCACGGAGCATCCGCTCCCACGCGCTTCCCACAGCTTCTCCTCCTTCCACTCGCTTCTCTCGTCCTCACGCCCGCCTCTCACGCTCGTGCGAGCAGACCAGGGTCGGAGTAGGACGATCCCCTCCTTTCTCCCGCTCTCCAGTCCTCGACCCGCCTCACCGATGTCTTCACAGTTCGATGGACGCCTGCCCGGTGGGTGTCGGAATCCACCACTCCTCACCGCGAACCGTCGTAACGTACTCCGGCCACCGGAGATCGATCGGCGGTTGCACGTCGGGCGGTAGGAGTGGTCCGACCCAACCACTCCCGCCGATGCCACCGCCCGTTCGCTCGCGGAACTCCTCCCATGCCTGTTCGAGGATCCTCGGATTCGTCAACAGATCGAGCAATGTCGCCGCGATGACCTTGCCGGCCACGAACATCCCAGGATCCACGATCTCCGGCCGCCCACCGAGTGCGTTGTCCGCCCAGGCTGGATACGCATAGCTGGGATGCGGTGGACGCAACCGTGGCCTCGCCGTGAAGAGACGAACCGTCGGTGCATGCCACGTGTACTCCACATAGTCGTCGGACGTGAAATGCTGTTGCCAAGCTGGAAGCGCGGATCGGATCGTCGCCTCGTACACCTCCGGCGGAATGATCTCCTCGACATCGTCGCTGAACGGCTCGTCCATCGGTTCCAAGCCGAGATTGCGCTGAATCTCCCGGGCGAAAGCGCGTGCCTCTTCGCTGTAGCGCGGGGGCCCGACCAACTCGAGGTTCTCGTAGGCAACCCGGGCCAAAACGCGGTTCGGCAAACCGACACGCGTTTTGCTGACCCAGCGAAGCGATGCACGACATCCCGTCGCTGCGGCCGCTTGCCGCGCGTTGTTCGCAAGAACGCGGAAAATCTGCTCCTGGATCTCCAAAGACGGTGACCGCCACGCATATTGGATTTGTGCGAACCGCGGAGGAAGATTGTCAGCAGTCGCATCTCCAGCGACCAACACGAACTCATTCAATGTCCAGGAGCCGGTGTGCGGAAACATCGCTTCCTTGACATACTTCGTAAGCGTGTACATCAAACACAGTGCATCGAGCGCTCCAGGATATCGTGCTGCCGCGTGTGCACCACCGACGGTCGGGAACAGACGCCGGTCAATCCACCGCTCCGGTTCAACACATTCGAAGGTGAAAACGCAACTCCAATAGGAACCGCAGTGCGTTTCCCAAGCGACCGTATTGGTTCCTTTCGGATAGTACGAGGGATGATACGCCACGAACGCATCGAAGCCATCATAGTACCCTTTGGCGGCGTGTATCGGCTTGGAACCGCACATCTTCTCCGCTGGTTCACCGAAAAAGCGGAGCGTGCCGTCGATACCATGACGTTCCATCGCGTATTTCGCCGCCAATACGCCCGTCAGCGCGGCAACACCGAGCATCGAGTGGGGGTCGGTGTGACCGGCTGCCCACGGATGCAATCCCTCGCGCGGTTTCCGATAAGGAACCGCCTCCTGCGAATTACCAGGCACCGCGTCGTATTCAGCATATGCTCCGAGAACGGGTCGGCCGGCGCCCCAGGTGGCGACGAAGGCGGTCGGCATACCGCCCGAACCCTCTTCGACGGCGAAACCGTGGCGCTTGAGGAGATCGACATACGCGCGCGCCGACTTGTACTCTCGCCAGGCCGGTTCCGCGTATCGCCAGATCTCCAGATCGAACGCCGAAAGCCACGCGGAATTCTCTTCGATCCACCGGAATGCCGTTCGCTTCGCGTCGGACAGCGGCGCAGGCACCGTGTCGCCCCTCACCCTCGCTCCTAAGACTGCTCCCCGTCCACTGCCTCCAGCGGTTCGTAATAGTGTGTGTACTGGTAGATCGCTGCCTGCACCAGCGTCGCCTCATCCCAGACAGTGGGCCACCGCGACGGCGCGAACGGCGTGAGATCGTACGATGGCTCTCCCGTCACGATCCATTCGGCGACGAGGCGTCCGAGAGCGGGAGAGAACGAGAACCCACTCCCGTTGCACCCGCTCAGCACCCACAGACCCCGCACGTTCGGCACGGGACCAGCCACGAACCGACCATCAGGGGTCATCGTGAAGAGACCACCACGGTGCTCCTGAATCGGTGCATCGGCGAGCGCGGGGACCACGTCACGGACCGCCTGCGCGAAGCCTTCCAACACACTGAAGTCCAGCGGCAGATTGTCGATCCGAAACTGCTCGCCATGGTTGGTCGGCTCCAGCGCGAGGGGGTTCGACTCGAACCCGCCCCACATCAAGCCACCGCGGCAGGGCCGGACATAGACCGCCGCATCCACGATGCGCGTGATCGGATGAGTCGCCGCCGTCCCCGGAAGTGCCTCGGTGATCGCCAGTTGATGACGCATCGGCATGACCGCGAGATCGATCCCTGCCATGCGGCCGACCGCCCGTACCCAGGCGCCGGCTGCGTCGATCACGGTTTCCGTTCGTACCCGCCCGTATGGGGTCTCGACTGCCTCGACACCGCCGTCTCCGAGGACGATATTCGTCGCTGGCACATGACCGAGCACGCGCGCCCCCAACCGCTCGGCAGCCAGTCGATAGGCCTCGAGAAGCGCTGATGGTTCCTCGATATAGATGTCCTCAGGAACGTACGCGGCATACTGGACAGTCGAGGGTTCCACGTAGGGAGCGAGACGGACGAGCTCCGCGGTCGTGATCGAGTCGCAGGTGACACCCCAGCGTCGAGCGGCCGCGATTTCGGTCTCGATGACTCGCGCGTGGCGCTCCGTTCGCGCGATCATGAGGCTGCCCGACTGCACGTAGGGAACCGGAACCCCCATGTCCTTCTCGAAGCCGCGCACGATCTCGATCGCCAAGGCAGCCAAGCGCGTCCGGAGGTAATCCGCTTGCACCGATTTGAACAACCCCGCTGCCCGTGGTGACGTCTGAGATCCCACGTCGAAACGATCGAGCGCCAACACACGCCCTGCCCCGAAGCGAGCCAAATGCACCGCGACCGCGAGACCGAAGGCCCCCGTCCCGACGACGACCACATCAGCATCTGTCGGCAAGTCAGACCGCATCGCCGTCCTCACTTTCGGGCACGCAAGACGACGGCGTCCTCGGCCCGCCAGCTGATCGGTACTCGATCGCCCCGTCGGAAGCGCATCGTCTCCGATCGGCTCGGCTGCTTGATGGACAGCACCCGGTCGCCCGTGACTCGTACCCGGAACTTCGTCGCCTCGCCCACATAGATGATCTCCTCGATGGTCGCCAGGGTACGATTGTCCCCGCGTTCCTCACCGAGAACGATCCGCTCCGGTCGCAGAGCGATCGTGACACGCTCACCAGGGCTGACGTCCTCGCTGATCTGGATTGCAATCTGCCAACCATCGTCAGTAACCAGGTACCCCCGACCATCCCGTCGCTCGAATCGTCCCACGATGAAGTTGGATTCACCGATGAAGTTGGCGACGAACTCGCTCACCGGCCGCTCGTACAGCTCACGCGGCGTGCCGGCCTGCTCGATGCGACCGTCCCGCATGACCGCGATCCGATCCGACATTGTCAACGCTTCTTCCTGATCGTGCGTGACATAGATCGTCGTGATATTGAGAGACTCCTGGATATGTTTGATCTCGAGTTGCATTTCCTCGCGCAGCTTCTTATCGAGCGCACCGAGCGGTTCGTCCATGAGCAAGACGGGCGGGCGGAACACGAGCGCGCGCGCCAGCGCGACGCGCTGCTGCTGTCCACCAGACAGCTGCCGCGGATAGCGCTCCTCGAATCCGGGCAGCCGCACGAGTTGCAAAACCTCCTTGACTGCGCGCGCGATCTCATCGCGGCGCCACTTGCGCATCTTCAACGGGAACGCGATGTTCTCCGCCACCGTCATGTGGGGAAACAGGGCGTAGTTCTGAAACACCATGCCGATGTTCCGCTTGTGGGGAGGTCGAAAAGCGATGTCTTCACCATTCACCAGGATACGGCCAGCGGTGGGGATCACGAATCCGGCCACCATCATGAGTGTGGTCGTCTTGCCGGACCCTGACGGACCCAACAGGGTGATGAACTCGCCCGGCGCGATATCCAACGTCACGCGATCAGCAGCCACCACCTCCCCATAGACTTTGGTCAGTTCGATCAGCTGCAAACGCGCACCGAGGGAAGCTGTCGACTGCTCGACCGTCGTCGTTCTGGCCGTCACCATCGTCATCACCGCCTCGCCGACCGAGCCGAAGCGTAGGTCGGATTGCCGAAAACGCTATTTTGGCCGCACGATACTGTCGAAACAGGAGCGAAGAGCCATGGACAACGCACGCCACAACCCCATGCCATCGCTATCGTAGACGAGGACGCAGCTCCTCGTCAACGGCTCGTCCTCGGCACCCTGCACCACTGCCTCGGTCAGTGTGCAACAACCAGATCACACGCTCTCGATCAATCATCGACTCCGCCGGACCGGGATTCGGCCACCTCGCTGACGCGCCCGAACGGGAGGCGATCCCGCAAGCCGCCGAGCGTCCGCGCGATGAGCTCCCCCAACTCCGTGACCTCCTGCGTGACGAGCTCCCGGATATAAGTGTTGGTCTGTCCCATACGTCGGAACTTGCGATAGCGTTCCCGGACCAACTTCTCTGGGGATATGTCTCGCAGGTCGACCAACGCCTCGGTGATCGCATCGAGCACCAAGACGGCCGCGTAATCGGGATCCCGGTGCGCGCCCCCCTCCGGCTCCGGCACGATTCCGTCGATCACCTCCAGTCGCAGTAGGTCCGGCGCTGTGAGCTTCAACGATTCCGCCACTTCCGGCGCCCTCGACGCATCCCGATACAGGATCGCCGCTGCTCCCTCCGGTGAAATCACGCTGTAGATCGCGTTTTCCAACATCAACACTCGATCGGCCACAGCGAGCGCGAGCGCGCCACCGCTGCCCCCCTCGCCGATGATGACCGCAACCGTCGGTACGGGCAGCACGCTCATGGTCGCCAGACACTGGCTCAACGCCGCGGCGATCCCCCGCTCCTCGGCCCCTTCGCCGAGAGAGACCCCTGGCGTATCGATCAGCGTTACCACAGGGAGCCGGAGCCGCGCCGCGAGCTCCATGAGGCGCATCGCCTTTCGGTATCCCTCCGGTAACGCCTGCCCGTTACGCCGGATCGGATCCCCATGGCCTCGTTCATGCCCGATCAACACCACGCCCTGCCCCGCGATCTCGCCGATTCCCCCAACGACGGCCGGGTCATCGCCATACAGGCGATCACCATGGAGCTCCACGAATTGCGGACTGATGCGCCGAATCAAGTCGAGCGCGGTCGGGCGCTCCGGATGACGCGCGAGCTGCACCGTTTCCCACGCTCGTCGTGCATCCGTCAGCTGCGAGATGGTCCGCCGGATGACCCGTCGCGGAGCGACCTCGCCGTGCGCTCGCACGAGCCGAAGGATCAGACCGATCGTGTCTCGCAGTCGACGACGATCCACGACCTGATCGATGAATCCGTGGGCGAACAGGAATTCCGCCGAGTGCGACCGCAGCGGCTCGTGACCCGCCGTCTCCTTGACGACGCGAGGTCCGGCGAACCCGATCAAGGCGCCGGGCTCAGCCAGGATGATGTCTCCTTGATTGGCGAACGAAGCATAGATGCCGCCGGTCGTCGGATGCGTCAACACCGAGATGAACGGCACGCTCGAATCATGAGCGCGCTTGGCCGCTGCGGTCGTCTTCGCCATCTGTACGAGACTCAGGATCCCCTCCTGCATGCGCGCGCCACCCGATGCCGACACCGCGACGATCGGTAACCGCCGCTCCGCCGCGCGCTCGAACGCCAGTGTGACCTTCTCACCCACCACTGATCCCATACTGCCGCCGAGAAACCGAAAGTCCAACACGGCCAGCACGACCTCGTGACCGCGGATCCGTCCGACTCCGGTTATCACCGCCTCCCGCAACCCTGTTTCCTCGCGTGCCTGCAGGATCCGTTTCCGGTAGGGCAGACGATCAGAAAAGACCAGCGGATCCACGGAGACAAGGTGCCGATTGAATTCCTCGAACGAACCGGCATCGACGAGCAACTGGATCCGCTCCTCAGCTGAAAGGGTGAAATGGAACCCACAATGGACGCAGATCCGATACCGTTCGTAGATCGGGTCGCCCTTCAGGACTTCCGAACAACGCGGGCAGGACAGCGCCTGATCGGTATCCTTCGTTCTTCCAGGATGCGCATGCATCTTTCGTCACCTTTCGGTGCGATCGACTCTCCCGTTCGGCACCTCGCCCCAACATGTCCTATCATAGCCGATCGGAGCGCTGGGCCTTGCTGCCGGAAGTCTCGCTTCGCCAACCCGAAGAGGTGACCGATGCGCGTCGGTGTTCTCTCTCTCGCCTACCGGTGCAACACATTCGCCAAGACCGGGGGACGACTGCTCCTTGGTTCTGGCGACTCCCGAGGCCAGGACCGCGGGTGGCTCGCCGCCCTTGCGGATCCCGTAGCACGACACAGCGACGGCGAGGTGGTCGACCTCGGCTGCTCCATCCCCGCTGCCGGTGGGCCCATTCCGGGCGACGACTTTGCAGCCGTGCTGCAGCGATTCGACCGTCGGGTGCAGGACTCACCGCCCCTCGACGCCCTGCTCGTGCACGCGTCGGGCACCCTCGTCGTCGGCGGCGCGAGCGGTGAGGCGCTGCTCCTGCAGCACCTGCGCACCCGCTTTCCCTCCCTTCCCATCGGCCTGCTCGTCGATCACGTCGCACAACTACCCGATCAGATTCTCCAGTTGACACCCTTGATCGTCGGGCCTCACCAGTGGCCAGCTCGCGACTTCGCTGCGCGCGTCCACCGACTCGTTGAACTGCTTCTCCGCTGGGCTCGCCGCGAGATTACCCCGGTCGCCCGCGTCACGCGTCTGCCAGCCATTCTGCCCCTGACGCTCCAGCGGACCGACGTCCCACCGTTGGACGACCTCGCTGACCGGCTTGCTGACCGCGAGCGCGACTCCCGCGTGCTCGCTGTGAGCCTGTTCGGCGGGTTCCCCTATGCGGACGTGCCGTTCGCCGGTGCCAGTGTGGTCGCAGTCACCGACGACGATCCAGCTCTGGCAGCGGCGCTTGCCGATCGACTCGCTGGGGAACTCTCGGCTGCCGTTCGCGTGCTTCCATGGCCATCCCTCACGATCGAGGAAGCGTTTCATCGAGCGATGACGATCGACCGACACCCGGTCGTCCTCTTGGACACCGGTGATGCGCCCGAGGCTGGTGGACCCGGTGATGGAACTGCGGCACTCTGGGCTGCGCTCGACCTCGGCGCGCATGGAACGGTCCTGTCCGGACTCGTCGATCCCGACGCAGTCGCCATCGCGTCCCATGTCGGTCCAGGAGGCACGCTCGACCTGGAGCTCGGGGGCAAGCGAGACCCACGCCACGGTTACCCGATTCCCGTGCATGCGACCGTGCGCCGGATCACCAACCTAATCCTGCGTCGCCGCTCTCCGCTCGCACCCGGCGCTCCGCTCGATGCCGGTCCCACCGTGTGGCTCCAAGTCGAAGGACGCTACGAGACGCATGTCGACCTCGTCGTGACGTCGAAGGTGGTGTCGTTCGACGACCCGAGTCTGCTGCGTGCACTCGGGATCGACCTCGAGCGTACCCGCATCCTCGTCGTGAAATCGGCACTCGACGCACTCGTTTGGTGCGGGAATCATGCGGGATCCGACCCGCTGCTGCGCCACGCACCAGTCCTGCCGGTACTCACGCCCGGCATCACGACTGCCGACCTGTCGTTTTTCTCCTATCGTCAACTGCCGCGTCCCATCTGGCCGCTGGATGACTCGTGATGGGCACCCGAGCGCTTCGACACCTCGTCCAAGAGTGCGGCGAACTCATCCGCTCCGGACAGAAGCGTGTCCGCCAACTGCGTTAGTTCGGCCGGAGCCTCGTCGCTCCAAATGCCGAGCACGAGCGCATCGACGGCGCGGGCTGCGCGCAGCTCGCGCACGCGACGCATCGCATCCAGATCGGTCACATCATCCCCCGCGAAGATGACCCCGCGTAGACCTCCCGTCGTCACCAAGGTGTCCACAGCCGTTCCCTTGTCCACGGAAATGGGCGGTAACACTTCGAGCACCTCACGCCCACTTCTGACCCGCAGCCCGTACTCACGCGCGATTCGTTCCACCGCCTCCCGTGCCCGTTGTCGCAGCGGAACCGCCGAAACACCGCGGAGATGGACAGCCAGACTGAGCCCCTTGTCCTCGATCGAAAGGTCAGCGAGGGAACTCTGGAGCGCACCCACAGCCGTTCGAAGAATCGGGATCCAGCGCTCGACGTCGGGCACGATTCGAGAACGTCCATCGACGAGCCATTCCGCGCCGTGATTGCCGACCACCACGATCCGTGGAACGTTCAATCGGCGCATGACGTCTTCAGCGCGACGCCCGGTGACCACCGCCACCAGGTCGATCTGCCCAGCCAGACGACGCAGCGCATCGATCGCGAGCGGCGTGGGCTGTGCGCGGTCGGGCTCGGGAACGATTGGACTCAACGTTCCGTCAAAATCCGTGACGATCCCTGACGGTCGCGCGCGCAAGACGGTAAGCGCGCGATGCACGATGGATTCCCAATCGCTCCGATTCGATCGGGTCGTCATGTCGACCACCTCACCACCAGAATTCTCTGGGCGCGTATACTCCCGACGACGAGGGACAGGAGCGACGAATCGGTGACCCTCGTAGACGGTCTTGCCCGCTATGCCAGAACGCTCCTGACGCTCCCGCGGGACATTCATCTCTTCTTCGCGTATGCGCTCTTTTCGAACGTCGCGATCGGCGCGTTCGCACTCCTGTACAACCTCTATCTGGTGCAACTGCGCTACCGCGAAGATTTCATCGGTCTCGTCAATGCGATATCGACAGCAGCACTGGCAGTCTCGGCAGTCGGATTGGGAAAGCTGCTCCACGACCGTGGTCCCTGGTGGTGCCTCTTCTACGGCACCGCTTTCTATCTCGTCACATCGATGCTGTTGGCTTTCGCGAGCCAACCACTCGCTGTTGTCGCGAGTGCGGTGCTGCAGGGCATGGCCACGACCTTCCTCTTCGTCCCGTTGATGCCCTTCGTCATCGAACATGCGCCCCCCGCACAGCGACCGACGGTTGCGGCCATGGCCCTCTCCTTGACGTCCGCCTCCGCGACGGTGGGAAGTCTCCTCGCGGGAGGGCTGCCGTCGCTCATCGGGACGCTGACAGGATGGCCGGTCTCGAGCGCGGTGACCTATCGCTGGTCCCTCCTCGCCAGCATCGTCGTCTGTGCTGGCGCCCTTCCGCCGTTGCTGCTGATGCACGATCCCCGTGGCCCGGCGACTCACACGACCGGATCGCTGCGAGTCCAAGAAGAGGGGGTGACGGACAGTCAGTGGCAGCTACGACAGTATCTGCGGGCGTTCGTCCTCGCCGGAGGGCTGCTGAGTATCGGCAACGGCGCAGTCGTACCCTTCTACAACGTCTTTCTCACGACGCTCGGTCTTTCTGCCCAAGCGATCGGGGTCTTCTACGCAGCAGCCAGTCTCACCGGAGCCGTGCTCGGATTGTTCGCCCCAGCGGTCGCCCGTGCCCTCGGACCATTGCATGCAGCGACATTCATCCGCTTCGCGCCGATACCGCTCTTCGCGCTCTTAGCGCTCTTTCCCGCAACACCGCTCGCGATTGTCGCACACCTCGTTCGAATGACCTCGATATCCATGGCCTGGCCGATCGACTCCATGCTGATCGCCGAGGTGCTGCCCTCAGCCGTCCGAGCCAACGCATTCAGTTTCCGCAGTGCAGCCTGGAACCTCGGCTTCGCGGTCGCGAGTCTCCTCAGCGGCCAACTGATCGTCGCGCTCGGCTATGGACCAGCCTTCGCCATCTACGCGCTGTTCTGTACCCTCGCGGTCGCGTACTTTCAGCGACGATTCCGCCAGCATCCGGCCGCTCAAGGGCACCGCGGGCGAGTACAGCCTGCGAGCGGACCCGAGCGCTGAGCACCCGCTCAAGCGGGGAGCGCCGCCTCGATGTCATCGACCAACAAGCGGGCAATCTCCAAGCAAGACGTCGCGGCTGGCGAGGGCGCATTCCTGACATGGACGATCCCCTCCTGCCGCTCGATGACGAAGTCGTCGACCAGTTGTCCATCGCGGGTGAGCGCCTGCGCCCGAACGCCCGATGGCCCGGGGAGCAGATCGTCCTCCTCGAGTTCGGGGACGAACCGCCGCAGTTCCCGGAGAAAGGCTCGCTTGTTGAAGTCGCGCCAAAGCTCGGCTATCCCCACGCGCCAATAGCGTTGCGCGAGCCGACGGAATCCAGGGTAGGAAAGCGTCTCCCAGAGGTCCTGCCAGCAGACGTCGCTGCGTCGGTATCCCTCGCGGGCGAACGCGAGAACAGCGTTCGGCCCCAGCAACACCGATCCGTCCAACCGGGGCGTGAAATGGACACCGAGGAAGGGAAAACGCGGATCTGGCACCGGATAGACATTCATGCGCACGAGCGAACGTCGCTCTGGCCGGAGCACGTAGTAATCGCCACGGAATGGTACGATCGCAGGATCCGGCGCCCCACCGCTGGCGCGTGCCAAACGGTCGCTGTAGAGGCCCGCACAGACCACGACGAAACGAGCCTCGAGATCTCCGCCGGTCGTTTCGACGCGCACCACATCGTTCCGTCTTCGAAATCGCAGAACCTCACGCCCGAGGAGAATGTCCCCGCCTGCCGTGAGAACATCGCGCGCGAGCGCCTCGGCGACGCGTCCGAAATCGACGATCCCGGTCCGCGGTGACCAGATCGCTCGCACCCCCGTCACTGCTGGCTCATGCTCCCGGATCTCCTCCGCGGACAAGAGCTGTAACCCCTGCACACCGTTCGCCTGACCGCGTCGGTACAGTTCGAGTAGGCGCGGCACCTCGTCCGGTGTCGTCGCGACCACCAGCTTGCCGACCAAGCGGTAGGGAATACCCTGCGCGTCACAGTACCGAATCAGCTTCGCGGCACCGGCGACGCACGCCCGGGCCTTGAGCGTTCCAGGTCGGTAGTACAAGCCAGAGTGAATCACCCCGCTGTTGTGGCTGGACTGATGCGTCGCAACGGCCGACTCCTTGTCGACAACAGCCAACTTGAGTCGAGGGCGACGGGACATGATTTCGCGTGCGGTCGCCAAGCCGACGAGCCCCGCGCCGACGATCAGCACATCGAACATGGAGGACGATCCTCACATTCCGGGTGGCTCACGCTGAAGCGTGAAGCGGCTATTCCCACAGGCGTCACAGCGTTCTGGACGATGAATTCCTCGCTCGAAATATCCGCAATTGCTGCAGACCCATTGCGTCATCGCGAAGAGACGCACGAGATCCGCACGAGTGATGATGCCGACCAGCCGTCCATCCCGCAACACCGGAACGCGGCGGACGCGACGCTCGACGATCAGATCCGCCACGGTCTCGGCAGGAGTATCGGCACTCACCGTAATGACGTCCCGTGTCATCACGTCAGCCACGGTCCTCCCGCGTTTGGCGATCAGATCGAATTCCGACACGATGCCTTGCACGCGCCCTTCGTCATCGACGACCGGGACGCCTGTGATCCGGTGCGTCATCAACAGCCGGGCCACCTCGTCGAGTGTCGCGTCCGGGCGCACGGTGATGACCTCCGACGTCATGACTTCACTGGCATACACGGTGTCGATCGCCTCACCCATGCCGCCCCAGCCTTCCACCACTCGCTGACACCTGTCGCCAGGATCGTAGCACGCTTCGTCGGAACAGACGACATACCCGCTTCGTATACTCGTGGCAGCGTCGTCGCGGACGGCGTAAACGATGCTGGCCCCGTCACTCGACGACGGTGTCAGCCAGCCAACTGAGGACGACGGATTTCGCTCTCCGAGCGTTCGATCAGTTCGTCACTGGGAGCCCCGTGAGAAAGACGGCGGACGACCGGATCGACGGACAACTCCAGGAGGCACGACTGGCCGCCACTGTCGACCAGAGGAAGCCGACCCGGGAACGTGCTGCCGACTGCAACTGCACGAGACGAGGCTCTGCACTAGCTCTGATCCTGGCTAGCGATGTCGCGCAGATGAATCTGCATCGTCCCAAGCCGCCGACGGGCTGGTCGGTATCGACCAGCCGGACTGACCATCCGTTCGCTCATATCACCGGTCCATGGCGCGGCGCCGAGCGCAGAACGCAGGTGCAGCGCGCTCGACGGCCGGTTCACCGGAATGCAACACCAGGGGCGAGCGGTGAACTCGACCGGTGCGGGCGCGAGAGGCAAGTTGGGGGGAACGGAGTTACGGATCGACGATGGTCATCGGTGTCTCACGCCTCGCCATCGAAATCCCGAGTGCTCACTCGCTGAAAGAGAAGCGGAAGGTCATCAAGTCGATCATCCAGCAGGTGCAGCATCGCTTCAACGTCGCCATCGCAGAAGTCGATGGCCACACACAATGGCAATACGCGGAGCTCGGCATCGCCTGCGTTTCGACTTCTGCGCAGCACGCCGATGAAATGCTGCGACGGGTTCTGCAGTACATCGAGGAACATCTCTCGGACGGGTATCTCGTCGATTACCAAACGGAGATCATTCACCTCTGACCGCGATCCGGGTCTCACTCCGGCACCTTGGGCGCGACGCAAGGCCGTGCGTCACCGTGAACGTCGCACGCAACTCGCCGGTCACGGGCACTGCTGTCGTGATGGGTTGACCAGCGCATCACGGAAAGGCCCCGGAGTTCAACGGGATGTCGTCAGCCAGACAGTCCCGGCCGCGCCTTGCGGCCGATCGGGCTGGCCTGGACTGCGTCGGCGGGCTACGAGCGTCGCCACTACCGCTGACTGCTGGCTCGCAGTGCCAGCTCGCGGCGACGTTCCTCGATCAATCGCAACAAACGACGACGCCGGAGACGCAGCACCGCCATCTCGTGACGGAGCATCTCCTCCTGACGCAGCAGGTACCGTTCCACATGCGCTGGTCCGCGCCGCGCGAGCTGCGTGAGGTCCGATCGCTCGAGCTCGCGCAACCGGCGAACGAGCTGCAGTTCCTCGACCTCTCTCCGCGCCAGACCGCGTCGCAACTGGTCGAGATCCGAGGAGTGAAGTGACTCTTCTCCGACTGACCAGAGCGCGACCAGACGCTGCAGCTGTTCAGCATCCCGTCGTTCCCAGGCCTGGTTCACGAGCCGCATGAGGTGTTCCCGCTCGACGCGGTCATGCTGGTCCCGCGCCAAGTCCGGGTGGAGGAGGCGCGCCAAGGTTCGATAGAGTCGGCGCAACGTCGTTGCCTCATGACCGTTCTTCTCGACCATCGATTCGATCCGGCCGTTGTCTCGACCACTTCCGTGGTGCCGGTGTGCTTCTCGATCCCCATCGGTCACGCGAGGCTCCTCGCGCCTCGCTGCGGCGTCGAGCTCTTCGTCCGTCAGGGGTTGCGCGACGCGCAGTAAGCGACGCAAGCGCGACTCGAGGAGTTGCACCTCGTTGCGCAGCTCTTCCAGGTCCCGCTGGAGCGTTCCCAACCGTTCTTCGATCAGCCCCCGGAGTTCGTGCTGCTCACACTCGAGCAACGATACCCGTTGCCGCAACCGCCGCACCCGTTCACCCCGCGCGAGGTATTCCACCTCGAGGCAGACGCGTTCGAGCACCGACAGCGGGGCTAACGATGTAGACTCTGGCATGGTCTCGTCTCGACCGTCCGATCTCGTCACAACCACCCCATTCTAGTCCTTCTCCATGAACATGACCAAGCGGAGACGACGACCGAACTGCAGCGGCCGAGCGCTCGAAGACGACTCAGTGTCGGGGGTATCATGCAACGGACGGCATGGGAAGAACTGGTCGCCATCCTCGAAGCCGAAGGAATACGCTACGTCTTCGGGATGCCGGGTTCCCCGAAGCAGCTCTATGACGCGCTCTACGACGCGGCGAGTCTCCGACCCATCCTCGTTCGCCACGAGACGGCAGGAGCCTTCATGGCCTACGCGTACGCGCGCGTCAGCGGATCGGTCGGATGCTGTTTCGGTTGTCCCGGCCCGGGTGTGGCCAACCTCGTCCCCGGGATTCTCGAGGCGTGGTCGGGTTGCACACCGGTCCTCGCGCTCGGCGTGCGCGCCCCCACGAGAACCTTCGGCATGGGAGCGTTTCAGGAAGTCGATCAAGTTCGTCTGTTTCGCCCCATCACCAAGTGGGCCGTGACGGTCGAGCGACCGGAGCGGATCGGCTGGTACTTACGACGCGCACTCTCCTTGGCCACGAACGGTCAGCCCGGTCCGGTCTATCTCGAAATCCCGGCCGACTGCGGGCTGGAACGAGTCACGATGCCCCCCTACACTCCGGCCGCGCGCGCTGTCCGTCCAGCCCCGGATCCCGAGCGGATCGCTGCCGCCGCGCGCCTGATCAAGGACGCCGCACGACCGCTCTTGGTGTGTGGAGGCGGAGCGATCACCTCCGGAGCATACGATGCCGTTCGCAGCTTCGTCGAACGTTTCGCGATCCCGCTCCAAGTCACTCCGGCGGGGCGCGGCATCCTCGAGGAAGAACACCCACTGTTCGCAGGACTCGTTGGACTCTACCGCACCGAATACGCCGCAGCAGTGTGGCAGGAGACGGATCTTCTGATCACCGTGGGATCGCGCATGGAGGAGTTCCAATCGGGGGCTTGGACGTATTTTCCACCGGGGGCCCGTTTCGTGCAGATCGATATCGCCGCAGAGGAGTTGGGACGGAACTGGGTTCCCGATGTCGCCATCCAAGCTGACGCCCGGCTGGCCCTCGAGGCGCTGACCGACGCGCTCGAACGGGAAGGGTTCCAGCCCAACCGAGGCCGGGCGCGAGAACTCGCCGAGCGTCAACGAGCGGCGTTCGCGGCGGCCGAGCGGGACGCGCAAGTGTGGCAGCAACCGATTCGCGGCAAACTGCTCGCGGCCACGATCAACCGGGTCTTCGATCGGCATACGATCCTCGTGCAGGAGAACGGCGCGCAGGACCTTTGGGTCTACTACTGGCCGTATTATCGGTTACGCGACCGCGGTGCTGTCGTGCCACCAGCCGAACAAACAGCCATGGGCCTCGGCGTCTGTGGTGCCGTCGGAGCAGCACTGGCCCGGCCCGACTGGTACGTTGTCTGTACCACTGGTGACGGTGCGTTCCACATGGGAATGCACGAATTGCCGACCGCGGTCGAACACCGGTTACGCGTGACCTGGGTCATCTTCGACGATCGTGCACTCGGCTGGCCTCGTTGGACGCAGCGTACGGCATTACGAGGGCGCGTCATCGCGACCGAGTTTTCTGCGACCTTCGATTTCGCTGCGGTCGCGCGTGCTGCCGGCTGCCACGCCGAGCGGGTCACCGATGTCCAAGAACTCGCTCCTGCCCTCGAGCGTGCCCGACGCGCCAACGACGCTGGTCAACCAGCCGTAGTCGACGTGCTGGTCGACAGCGAGGAGCACCATCCGAGTTTCGTCGAATTCCACCGGCTCCGGTGAACGAGGACGAGAGGACGGGACGTGTACGACCATACGGGTCGCTACCGGACACGCTACGAAGACACACTGCGCGCGCTCGGGCACTATCTCGATCAGCACCGCTTCACCAGGATCGCTGTCGTCGAGACGCCCGAGGGATTTCTGGTCAAGGGGTACATCGTCACCGCAGGACGCGACGAGGAGAGCTTCAGCCTGGCACCCGAAACGCTGCTCTTCACCGACCACGACCTCGTGCAGCTCCTCGAGGAAGCCTATCGGCGACGTGGAACCGGTCGGTCTCCAACATGAAAACAGCCGACACTGGCACCACAACGATCTCCCCAGTCGGACGAGATGCTCGATCGGTGAGAACGGATCGACCGAGACGACGGGGCGAGCCCCACGCACAGCCGTCCCCGAGGGGACAGTGCACCCAGCCAGGCCGCGGTCGAGGACGCTCGAGACGGCCTTTGTCCGGACCACCTGCAGGTCGCGCGACGGCACGGCTGGAGCGAGCGCTTGACGTCGTGCTGCGACCCGGTCAAGAGCTCTCCCCGCTTCGACTCGTTGCAGACGGAATGCACGCACAGACCGATCTGAAAGACGCCTCACTCGTTCACCAAATGCGACCCAGAGATTCCAGCGTTCAACTGGCCGGGTAGCCTCTCACGTCCCGGCGACTCGCGGCGTTGCGCAGTCACGCAGTCTCCTGCCGACGGTACTGAGCCAGTCACGCTGTCATTGGCGCGCACGGAGACTGCAGCTGACCACCCGCCACGAAGCCGTGAACGCGCTCGCCACACGCGTCGACTGGTCGATCCGCCATCGCTGGGCGCTCGTACGGTGGAGTGACCTGCGGCAGAGTCAATGTCTCGACCCATCGTGGAATAGCTGCGTCTGGGAGCACCACGAACACGGTATCGTCAGGGCCGCTGACCGCGCCGCGACCACTCTGTCATCGACCTGCCGACCGCTCCGTCGCAGCGATGCGGCCCTCGCCACTCGACGAGTTGGAGACGCGTTGGGAGCACTGCCCGCAGTGAGTGCCATCGTCGCTCGTGCGCGAACTGGCATGGTCGGACCGCCGCCGGACCTGCATCGGCTCGGACGCCCTCCCGCGCGAGCGCGGGCTGCGCGTGAGGCCTGGACGGGGCGATGCAGGTGCGCGAACGCCCCCATCGCCGACAGAACACCACTGCGTCCTTGCCCAACCGTCGCCTGCACACGTGGAGACGCTCGAGTCTCGTAGGACTGCGCACGAACCAGCCTACGCTGGGAGCAGCAGCCGCATGACCCTCCAGCTCGCTCGCCAGGCCGCCGGGCGGCTGGGCGAGCTGATTGCTCACTCGATCGCTCGGTGGGCCGACCAGGCCGCCGCGAAGACCGAGGATGACGTCGGCGCGTCCGGACGCGAACGAGGGCGCATGGGAGTCGAACCCACCGGCGAGGCTCGTCACCCCGCCCACCGGTTTTGAAGACCGTGCAGGCCACCGGGCCCGATCCGCCCTCGACCCAAGTATCCCAGAGGCACCCGGAGCCTGGCAAGGCAGCTGGCGCGCCGCGACAACGGAACTGCGAGACGTACTCCCACAGAGGCGCCCGGCGGTCAGTTCCTCATCGTGTCAGCGACCTGGATGTGACCGCTGAAGCAAAGACGACTCGGGGGTTGCGAGATCCAGCGTCGCTGGTTACTATAGGGATGAACTGATACGCGTTGGGGAATCTCTCCTGCGGGATGCGAGACGAGCGTTGACAGAACAAGCGGTAAGCGGAGCCGGTGGTCGACGAGCGGCGGGAGTGCGAGACAATGAGTGAAAGGGTCGGATCATGACCGATTCCCCGACATCTGCAACGCGCGCGCAAGCGCAACTCGACATCGGTTTTTACTGCACCCTCCTGCGCGAACTCCGTATCGAGGTTCTCCCCAACGTCGACATGACGAAAGTGGTCGACACGGTTCCGCGCGACGCGACGCTCGCGGTCACGAGTTCGCCGGCGCACGGTGTAGAAGGGACGTTGGAGACGACGCTGGCACTGCGTCGGGCTGGCTTCCGAGTGGTCCCCCATCTCGCGGCCCGCTCCCTGCGTGACCGCCGCCAACTCGCTGAGCTGTGGCAGCAGTACGTCGACGCTGGTGTGGAGGAAGTTTTCCTCGTCGGCGGCGACCAAGAATGGCCAGCTGGAGAATTCCCGAATTCTCGCGCTTTACTCGAGGCAGTCGTGCAACTGCAGCCCCGCCCTGCCCGCATCGGTATCACCGCATATCCTGAAGGCCATCCCCACATCCCGGACGATGTGCTGCACGCTGATCTCCTCGCGAAGCAAGCCCATGCCCAGTACGCGATCACGCAACTCGTCTTCGATCCGGAAGCACTGCTGACCTGGTTGACACGCATGCGCTCGAACGGTTTCGTTCTTCCGGTGTACTTGTGTCTACCGGGAACGTTGCGACTCGATCGCCTGATCCGCATCGGTATGCGACTCGGCCTCGGAACCTCTCTTCGCTATCTGGAGAAGCAGCGTGGTCTGGTCGGACGTCTACTGACTGGTGGGTTGCGCTACGACCCAGGCGATCTGCTGGATGACCTGGCCCGCAGGCCCACTGCGGCACAGGCGGGCATCGTCGGTGTCCACTGGAGTAGTTTCAACAGCGTCGACAGCGTCGTGCACTGGGTGCTCGCTCGCCGAGAGAGTCTGGGTTGTGCAACGGAAGGAGCGACCGCATGAGCGGGACGCAGCTACGCCAGCTGCGGCCGATCAGCGAAATAGCGGCCGAACTCGGCCTGCTTCCGGAGGAGGTGGAGTTCTACGGTCCGTACAAGGCCAAGGTACGCCTGCACGCACTCCAGCGCCTGGATTCGCCCCGTGCCCGTTACATCCTCGTCACCGGCATCAACCCGACGCCGTTCGGGGAAGGCAAGACCACCGTCTCGATCGGCCTCGGCCAAGCCTTCGGGCGTCTGGGCCTCCGCTCGGTCGTCACGGTCCGCCAGTCGTCGATGGGGCCGGTCTTCGGCACCAAGGGTGCCGGTGCTGGAGGCGGCGCTGCTCAACTTCACCCGTTTCCAGACCTGGCACTCCACTTCACCGGCGATAACCACGCGGTGACCACTGCACATAACCTCTTGGCTGCGCTCCTCGACAACGCGCTCTACCAAGACCAACAGCCGCTCGACCCACGCCGCATCACTTGGCCACGGGTCCTGGATTTGAACGACCGAGCGCTGCGTCAGGTGCTCGTCGGGCTGGATGACGCGGAGCGGACGGTGCGCGCGTCGCGGTTCGATATCACGCCGGCTTCTGAAGTCATGGCCATCCTGGCGTTGGCGCGCGATTACCGTGACCTTCGGCAGCGGTTAGGTCGGATCGTGGTCGGCTATTCATGGGACGGGCAGCCAGTCACCGCCGAGGATCTGGGCGCTGCCGGCGCGATGGCCGCACTACTGGTCGACGCGCTCAAGCCGAATCTGGTGCAGACCAGCGAGGGCACGGCAGCCTTCGTTCATGCCGGGCCCTTCGGGAACATCGCGACCGGAACCTCGTCGGTGGTTGCCGATCTCCTCGCCACGCGTCTGGCCGATGTCGTGATCACCGAGGCAGGCTTCGGCACCGACCTAGGAGCGGAGAAGTTCTTCCACCTGAAGTGTCGCGCCAGTGGTCTCGCGCCACATGCCGCTGTCCTCGTCGCCTCGGTACGCGCCCTCAAAGTGCAGGGCGGCAAGAGCGTGCGAGAAATCGAGCTTGGTGGGGAGGACCTCGACGCGCTCGAACGAGGACTTCCCAATCTGCGCAAGCACGTGGAGAACCTGCGCGCCTTTGGCGTACCCGCCGTGGTAGCGATCAACCGGTTTCCGAGCGACTCGTCGCGCGAACTCGAACTCTTGGCCCAGGCGGCCCTCGACGCCGGGGCTCGCGATGTCGCTGTCGTCGAGGTCTACACCCACGGCGGTGAGGGCGGCCGGGCATTGGCGGAAGCAGTGCTCCGGGCAGCCCAGGAGACGTCGAGCTTCCAACCGATTTACGAGTTGGACTGGCCATTGGAACGCAAAGTGGAGGCGGTAGCCCGCACACTGTACGGTGCCGCGCAGGTCCGCTTCGCCCCCAGTGCCCGCCGGCAACTCGCTGATCTGATGCGCCTCGGCTACGATCGGCTACCGATTTGCATCGCCAAGACGCCGATGTCGCTCAGTGCGGATCCGGGCTTGCTCGGCCGACCCGAGGGCTTCACGGTCGAGGTTCGCGAACTGCGTCTTTTCGCCGGTGCAGGGTACGTCGTCGTCCTGCTCGGGGATATCCAGACGATGCCTGGTCTGGGTCGGCAGCCGCGTGCCGTCGCGATCGATATCGACGAGAACGGCAACATTTTGGGAATGAGCTGAGGGCGGAGGAGCCTCAGCGGCTCTGCTCACGCGGCACTCAGTCGCCGTGGTACTGAGCATCGTGAGAGAATGCAGTAAATGGATGGAAGGAGCCGACCATGACACCGCGGAATCTGCAGGAGGTCTTGGAGCGGGCTGGGAACATCCAAGACCTGCTGTACAACAACCCCACCGGCGCC
>JANXBE010000020.1 GCA_025060175.1 Thermomicrobium sp.
CCTCATGATCTGGTCGGTCGAGCACGGCTATGCCCGGAACGCACGGATCGAGGGAGCGGTCGTCGGAGGAAAGACCGGGACCGCCGAGGTCGGGAGCGGGGCGCCGCACGCCTGGTTCGTCGGCTTCGGTGAACGCGACGGGAAGCGAGTCGTGGTAGCGGTCGTGGTGGAGCATGGAGGCTCGGGCGGGCAGGTGGCCTTGCCGATCGCGCGAGCACTCCTCGAGGCGGCGCTCGCTCCCCGCTGAGAATCGCCGCCGACGTCGATTTGGTATACTTGTTCGGGTTGGACGACAGGGGGCGTGATGCCGGTACACTTGTCGCGACGAGCATTCGAAGCGCTGGTCGCGGAGGTCCTCGACACGCTTCCCGAACCGTTCCGAAGCGCCCTGGACAACGTCGCGGTCGTCGTCGAGCAGGAGCCACGGGTCCGGCATCGGCGGGTTGCCGGAATGCGGGGCGGAACCCTGTTCGGACTGTACGAGGGGGTACCGCTGACGGAACGCACGAGCGGCTACGGCCTAGTGCCGCCCGATG
>JANXBE010000002.1 GCA_025060175.1 Thermomicrobium sp.
TGCGCCTCGACCTCACCGCCGATCCGCTGCCAGGTCGGCTGGAGGCGTTCTCGACGCACGGCATCGCGCTGCGCCACGCGCTCGCACTCGCACGGATGCTAGGCGACGTACCGCCGAAGGTGGCCTTCTACGGGATCGTCGGTCGCAACTTCGCCCACGGTACCGAACTGTCGCCGGAAGTCGCAGCCGCTGCTCGCCGTCTTCTCCGACGTTTACGCCGTCTCTGCATCTGGCGACGGTAGGGGCACGCACCGCAGCGTCGCGGTGCAACGTACGGAGGACCGTGACGCTCACCGCTCCGGTCGCTGTGCTGACGCGGTGACGCTCACTTTCCCCTCGCTCACTCCACAACAGTGCTTGAATTTGCGACCGGATCCGCACGGACACGGATCGTTGCGGCCGACCTTCTGCTTCTTCCGCGCCGGCCCAGCACCATCCCCGACACGATTAGGGGTTCCAATGGGCATCACTGGGCGCGCGAGCGCCGGTGCGAGCTGAACCCGGTAGATCAAGCGCGCGACGTCGTACTCGATGTTCTCCAAGAGCTGCTGGAACATCCGGTAGCCTTCGCGCTTGTAGACCACCAGCGGATCGAGCTGACCGTACGCCTGCAGACCGACCTCGTGCCGCATGTGCTCCATCTCGGTCAGATGCTCGATCCAGAGCCGGTCCATGACCTGGAGGAGCACCAGCCGCTCGATCGTGCGCATCGTCTCGGCACCGAACTCCGCCTCGCGCCGCTCGTACCGAGCCAGCGCTCGTTGCCAGAGGAGTTCCACCAGTTCGTCCTGGCTGCGCTCCTCGAGCTCGCGCGGGGTGAGCCCATCGGTGTCACCGACGATGCCGACGAAGGCGCGCAAGATGTCCTCGGGATCCGGACTGTCGCTCGTGGCGAAGGCCTGCTCGATCGCCTTCTCCAGCTGCCGCCGTACCATGCCGAGCACGTGCTCGCGCATGTTCTCGCCCATCACGATCTTGCGGCGGTCAGCGTAGATCACCTCGCGATGCTTGTTGATCACGCTGTCGTACTCGACGAGGTGCTTGCGGAGATCGAAGTTGTATCCCTCGATCTTCTTCTGCGCCTCCTCGATCATCCGACTCACCAGCGGGTGCTCGATCGGATGCTCGTCGTCCATGCCCAACCGCTCGAGCAGCCCCTGGATCCGGTCGGTGCCGACGCGCTTGAGGAGGTCGTCCTCGAGCGACACGTAGAACCGGCTCGATCCCGGATCGCCTTGCCGACCCGCACGACCGCGCAACTGGTTGTCGATCCGCCGCGCCTCGTGCCGTTCGGTTCCGATGACGTGGAGCCCGCCGAGCTCGGCGACCCCCGGGCCGAGCACGATGTCGGTACCACGACCCGCCATATTGGTCGCGATCGTCACGGCACCCCGCTGCCCCGCCTTGGCGACGATCAGCGCCTCGCGCTCGTGATGCTTGGCGTTGAGCACTTCGTGCGGGATTCCCTCTCGCTTGAGCAGCTGGCTCAGGTACTCGCTCTTCTCGATTGAGGTCGTCCCGACCAGGACCGGCCGACCGATGGCGTGCATCTCCTTGATCTCGCGGACGACCGCCCGGAACTTCCCCTCCTCCGTCCGATAGATCACGTCCGGGTAGTCGATCCGGATCATCGGCTTGTGCGTCGGGATCACGACGACCTCGAGGTTGTAGATCGTCTGGAACTCCTCCGCCTCGGTCGCCGCCGTACCCGTCATGCCAGCGAGCTTCTCGTACATCCGGAAATAGTTCTGGTAGGTGATCGTCGCCTGCGTCACCGTCTCCTGGCGGACGCGCAGCCCTTCCTTGGCTTCGATCGCCTGGTGCAGCCCCTCGCTGTAGCGCCGCCCCGGCATCATCCGTCCGGTGAACTCGTCGACGATGATCACCTCGCCGTCGCGGACGATGTAGTCGCGGTCGCGGAGATAGAGCTCCTTGGCCTTGAGCGCCTGTTCCAGATAGTGCACCGCGTCCGAGTAGCGGTCGTCGTAGAGACTGTGCCCCTCCGGGATGCCGAGCAGCCGCTCCACCCGATCGATACCCGCCTCGGTCAACGTGACCGTCCGGTGCTTCAGATCGACCGTGTAGTGCACGTCGCGCCGCAGCTGCCGGGCGATCTGCGCGAACTGGTAGTACCGGTCCACGGTATCGCGCGCCGTTCCCGAGATGATGAGGGGCGTCCGCGCCTCGTCGATCAGGATGTTGTCGACCTCGTCGACGATCGCGTAGTAGAGCTCGCGTTGCACGATGTCCTCTGGCCGGTAGACCAGATTGTCGCGCAGGTAATCGAAACCGAACTCGTGGTTCGTCCCGTAGGTGATGTCGGCCAGGTACGCCTCGCGCCGACTGACCGGGCGCCAGTGGTTGAGCCGGTCGTCCGGGCTGGGCTCGGGCGACGTGTACGTCGGGTCGTAGATCCCGGCGAACTCGTGGGTGATGACACCGACCGAAATACCCAGGAAATGATAGATCGGGCCCATCCAGCCACCGCCGACGCGCGACAGATAGTCGTTCGGCGTCACGAGGTGGCACCCACGACCGAGCAGCGCGTTCAGATACAGCGGCAAGGTCGCGACGAGCGTCTTCCCCTCTCCCGTCTTCATCTCAGCGATCTTGCCCTCGTGCAAGACGATGCCAGCCATGAGCTGGACATCGAAGTGGCGCATGTTGAGCGTACGCCGCGCGGCCTCCCGCACGGTCGCGAACGCCTCGACGAGGATGTCGTCGAGCGTCTCCCCGTACTCGAGTCGCGCTTTGAATTCGTCGGTTTTCGCTCGCAGTTGCTCGTCGCTGAGCCGCTGGTACTCGGGCTCCAGCGCGTTGATCTCGTCGACGATCCGGCGCAAGCGCTTGAGTTCGCGCTCGTTCGGATCGCCGAAAATCTTCTTCAGCACGTTCCGCATGGGCGAGTCTCCTACCATGGTCGAACACGGATGCGTTGGGTGCACCCGTTCCAGTCAAGTCTACCGCCCGACCGAGCAGGCTGACGACTTTGGCCGAACGCGCGAAGACTGCGACGAAGGGAGAACAACGATGACCGGAAACGAGTCGGTCCTCGACCGTTGGCTACCCGTTGTCCATCGCAACGAGTTCATTCTCCTCGGATTCGCCACGCATCTGTCCTTCAACGTCGTCGCTGCCTTGGCGTTCCGGCTCGCTGCTGCGAGCAGCAGCTGGCCGGCATTCCTGGCGTGGCAGGTCGTCGGCAATCTGGCGGGGTTCGTGACCGTCCTCGCCCTGACCGTCCTCCTTCGCTTCCTTCCGCTCTCTCTCGTCTATCCGCTTACCACGGGACTGGCGGTGATCGGCGTGCAGGTCCTGGCTGCGCACCTTCTCTTGCATGAACCACTCGCGCCCCGCGTCTGGTTGGGCACTGGCTTGATCGTCGCCGGAATCCTGCTCGTCGGTGCACGGATGTAGAGCGGTGCGGAAGCGTCGCAGTTCCCCCACAGGCGCCGACGGTCTCTTCGCCGAGCGCGTCTTCGCGATCGTCCGGCAGATCCCACCTGGTCGAGTGACGACGTACGGGCGAATCGCCCGCGCCGCTGGCGCGCGTCGTTCTGCACGGATGGTCGGGTGGCTCCTCCATCATGCTCCACCGGACGTCGCCGCAGTAGCGCACCGGGTGGTCAACCGGCATGGAGACCTCACCGGCGGTTGGGCTTGGGGGCACCCCGCCGTGATGCGAGCACTGCTCGAGCACGAGGGAGTCACGTTCGTCGACGAATTCCGGGTAGACTTGGCTCGCCACCTCTGGGATCCGCAGAGCGACCTCGATGACGATGCCTGACCGCGTGCACTGGACAGGACGATCCGAGGGACGACACGTCGAGGCAGCGAGCACGTGGGCGTTCGCTCACCCGCCACCGACGAAATGGACAACTTCCAGAACGTCCCCGTCCTGGATCACCTGGTGCTCGTACGCCTCGCGCGGAAGAATCGTACCGTTGTGCTCCACTGCGACCAGCCGCGGGTCGATGCCGCGCTGTCGCAGCAGCTCAGCCAGCGTCCGCACTCCATCGAGTTCGACGCGTTTCCCGTTCAACACGACGCGGATCACCATGCCGCAACACCTCGTCCACTTCCTGCCGATACGCGACCACAGCCCCGACCGGGTCATCCGCGCCCAGCACTCCGCGGATCACCGCAACCCCGTATGCACCTGCTACCAGTACCTCCGCCACGCGGGCGGGCGTGATCCCGCCGACCGCGATCACCGGGACGGACACCGCGCCAGCCACAGCACGCAGCTCGGCCAAGCCTCGGCCGGGCGCGCCCGGCTTGCTGTCCGTCTCGAACACGTTCCCAAACAGGAGATAGTCGCACCCCTCCCGGACCGCTTCCTGCGCTGCTTCGACGCTGTGCACCGAACGACCGACCAGACGGCCTCCGCCCAGCAAGCGGCGCACCATCGCGACGCGAAGACCGTGCTCCGGGAGATGGACGCCGTCAGCTTCACTCAGGACCGCGAGATCGACCCGGTCGTTCACCACGAGTATCCGCGGGGGAGCGACGAGGCGGCGGAACGTACACGCCACGGTCAACAGTTCCGAAGCCGGAGCCTGACGTGACCGGACGTGGATGGCCTCCACGCCAGCCTCCAAGAGCGCAGGAAGGAGCACAGTTAGTCGCTCCCAGGAACAGACCGATGGCTCGCTGATCAGATGCAGGCGCGGTACCCATCGCTGCGTCGTCACCGCAGTCCCGCCGCCTCGTCCACGACCTGCCGTAAGCGTGCCGCGGCAGCGCGCACGTCGTCAGCTCCGACGACGGCCGAGATTACCGCCACGCCGACCGCACCGGCCCGGATCACCGCACCGGCATTGTCGACGGTGATGCCACCGATGCCGACGACGGGAATCCGCACCGCCCGGGCGATCCGCTCCAGATGCCCGAGTCCGACCGCTGGTCCGGCGTCGAGCTTGGTCCTCGTCGGAAACACGGGGCCAACGCCCAAGTAGTCGGCACCAGCTGCTTCCGCGTCGATCGCCTGCTCGAGTGTCTCTGGTGAGAAACCGATCACCATGTCCTGTCCGACCAGCTGACGAGCATCCGCCACAGGCACGTCGTTCACCCCCAGATGGACGCCGTCCGCCTCGAGCACGAGCGCGAGATCGACCCGGTCGTTCACGACGAAGAGCACGTTGGACTGACGACACAGTTCCCGGAGTTCGCGCCCGACCCGGAGCGCCTCACTCAACGGGCCGGTCTTCCATCGCAACTGGATCGCGGTGGCGCCGCCAGCGATCGCCTCCCGCGCGATCTCGCTTTCCGGCCGACCGCGCGCCAGTCCACGGTCGGTGATCACGTAGAGTCGCAGGGCGTCTCGCAGCCGTGGACCGCGCCACGCGGTCATACCAGACTCCTAGCGGACGACACCCTCGAGCGGCGAACTCGCCGAGGCATATGGCTTCTTCGGAATGCGACCAGCCAGATACCCGAGCCGCCCGGCCTCGACCGCCAGCCGCATCGCACGGGCCATCGCCACCGGATCACCAGCCTGTGCGATCGCGGTATTGATGAGGCAGGCATCGGCACCCAGTTCCATCGCGAGCGCTGCGTCGGACGGCGCGCCGATCCCTGCATCCACGACCACCGGGACGGTCGCCTGCTCGACGATGATCTGCAACCACCGGAAGTCGGGTAAACCTTGCCCGGAGCCGATGGGAGACGCCAGCGGCATCACCGTCGCGCACCCGATCGCTTCGAGCTGCTTGGCGAGCACTGGGTCCTGGTTGATGTAGGGCAGGACGACGAACCCCTCTTTGACGAGGATCTTCGCCGCCTCGAGGGTGCCGATCGGATCGGGCAAGAGATACTTCGGATCGGGGATCACTTCCAACTTCACCCAATTGGAGAGGCCCATGGCGCGGGCGAGGCGCGCGACCCGGATCGCTTCCTCCGCCGTCCGACAGCCGGCGGTATTGGGAAGAATCTGATACCTGGTCCAGTCGATGACTTCCAGGATACTGCGACTCTGCGGATCGTCGAAGTCGATGCGCCGGAGCGCGACGGTCACCATCTCGCAACCAGAGGCCTCCAAGGCAGCGAGCATCTCTTCGTTCGAGCGCCACTTCCCGGTGCCGAGGATCAGACGGGAGCGAAACTCGCGATCGGCGATCCGCAGTGGCCGATCCTCGGCGATCTGGCGTCCGCGGTCCGCTTCCGCCATCATGACACCTCCTCCTCCTGCAACACGGGTGCCCACCAGCGATGGAAGTGGTGCACCGGCGAGCGGCCCCGCCCGATCTGGAACGCGGCCTCCAGCGCCCGGTGCAGGAACTGCTTGGCGCGCCAGACCGCGTCCGGCACGTCCACACCGCGGGCGAGGTACGCAGCGATCGCTGCCGAAAACGTACAGCCCGTACCGTGGGTATGCGGTGTCGGCACGCGAGGTAGAGCGAAGCGCTCGAATCCCTGCCCATCGTACAGCAAGTCGATCACCGCATCGCCATCCACGTGCCCACCCTTGAGGACGACGTAGCGCGGACCGAAGGAGTGGATCACCCGCGCAGCCTCGCGCATCTCCTCCTCGCTCCGCACCGGACGACCGCAGAGCACCTCGGCCTCCGGAGCGTTCGGTGTGACGATGAACGCGAGCGGGAGAAGCAGCTCGCGGAGTGCCGCGACCGCATCGTCCCGCAATAACCGATCGCCGCTCTTGGCAACCATCACCGGATCGACGACGAGTCGATCGATGTTGTGCCGTCGCACACCCGCCACGACCGTCTCGATGATGGCAGCCGAACTCAGCATCCCAGTCTTGGCCGCCTGGGCTCCGATGTCCTCCATGACGGCGTCGATCTGCGCCGCCACCACCTCGGGGGGAACTTCGTGGACGGCCGTGACCCCGAGCGTATTCTGCGCCGTGATCGCCGTGATCACGGTCGATCCGTAGACACCGAGCGCACTGAAGGTCTTGAGATCGGCTTGAATACCGGCTCCGGCTCCAGAGTCGGAACCGGCGATCGTGAGTGCCTTCGGAACGCTCTCGTTCCCAGTCATCGCCACCTCCCGCGAGTCGACCAGTGCATGTGACGAGTCGGCGGAGACGAAAATCCGCCGGCCCCACGGGGCGGCGGGTGGGGGAAGAGCTGCGGAGCGGTGCCGTCCCTGCGCTGGCATTACCCAGATCAGGTTCGGAGGGTTGGCCGACCGAGCGTCGACCTCTCAGCGCGTCCGCGCACCCCTGGCACCCGTCAGGCCAAGGCTAGCACGCCGCCGGCATGGACCGCAACCGGTCGTCAGCATGGCCGTGCAGGCGCATCGGAGTCGGCGATGTCTCCCCTCGACCGATCACCACGAGGCAGAAGCGGGTCGTATCGATATACTTCCGCCCGGGCAACCCGGTGTGTGGCCGGATGTGGAGGAGGAGCGCATGACGAGCCTTCCTCGGTGGATGGATCGACGTTTCGCCACCCGTGCGGTCCACGCCGGTGAACGGCCTGCACCCCGCGACGTCGTTCCGACAGTGACACCGATCTATGCCGCATCCACGTTCCTCTACCGTGATATCGAACGGATGGACGCTGCACTCGCCGGCGCCGAGGGCGTCTTCGTGTACGGGCGATACGGTAACCCGACGACCGAAGCGCTGGAGACAGCGATCGCTGCGCTCGAGGAGCAGGAGGCCGCGCTCGCGTTCGGCTCGGGCATGGCTGCTCTGCACGCCACGATCCTGTCCTGCGTCGAGACCGGTGACCGTATCGTCGCGTCGCGCGACCTCTACGGCCAGACGATCAGTTTGCTCCGGGCCATCTTCAGTCCACTGGGGATCGAGACGACCTTCGTCGACGTGCTGGACCTGGATCAGGTCGAAGCTGCTCTCCGACGGGGTCGTGTCCGGCTCGTCCTCTGTGAGACCATTTCCAACCCCCTCCTCCGCGTGACGGACCTCCCGGCCCTCACCGAACTCGCCCACCGCTACGGCGCGCGGGTTGCGGTCGACAATACCTTCGCCACTCCGTATTTGGTCCGTCCCGGGACGTTCGGAGCCGACTACGTCATCCATAGCGCGACCAAATACCTGGGTGGCCACGGAGACGTCACGGCCGGGCTGGTCGCGACCGCAGCGGAGCGACGCTGGGAGCTCAACGAGATCAACAAGACAGTGGGCAGTATCCTCGGCCCCTTCGAGGCGTATCTGGTCCTGCGAGGGTTAAAGACCTTACCGCTCCGCATGCGCGCCCAATGCGAGAACGCGATCCGCGTCGCCAATTGGCTCGTCACCCACCCTGCGATCGAACGTGTCTACTTTCCCGGGCTCCCCACGCACCCCAGTCACGACACCGCTGTCCGGCTGTTCCCGCCCGGCGAGTTCGGTGCGATGGTGGCCTTCGACATTCGGGGAGCGACGCGGGACCGGATCTTTACCTTCTTGCAGAGCCTGGAACTGATCATCCCGGCAACCACGCTCGGCGATGTCTACTCGGAAGTGCTCTACCCTGTTATGGCGTCCCACCGCGGTCTCTCGCCTGAGGAGCGACAGGCGATGGGAATCGGCGAAGGGCTGGTCCGCCTCTCGGTCGGTATCGAGGACGCGGAGGACATCATCGCCGACCTGGAGCGAGCCCTGGCGCAGATCGCGGAGGCATGATCGACCCCGGTCCGTCTGGGGCGTTGACGTCGCTGCTCCCGATCCGCTCCCTCTCCTCGTCACCGGCCAGCCACCAGCCGGTGCGAGCATCTCCTCACCATCGACCGAAGGCGAGGGAGTCGAAGCCGAGCCGCCGTCCCCCAGGCTATCGTTCCCTGACCGGCGCTCAGCTGCAGCGACCGGTCGGGGCTCGCGGGCGCCCGTCCGATAGCGCGGCCTGACGGCACCCGCGCAGTTGCCGGCGCTGACGCGCTGAACCGCGGCAGCGCTGCGCGCCGTCGATTGGCGCAGCCGAGCGGTTCCCGCACCGACCGTGCAGGCTCGTTTGGACCCAACCGCGGCGCACCATGCTTGACGCCCTCCAGTCCACGCGGTACACAGCGGCTGACGAGACGCACGGCCAAGCGGCGAGCGGAGCGAAACGATGGGTGAAGCCTGGAGCATCGAGGCCATTCGCGCAGCGATGCCGGCGGTCCGCGAGTCCGTCTACCTGAATACCGGCACCTACGGACCGCTTCCGAGCATCGTCCTGGAGGCGATGCGAGCGACCGCTGAACGCGAGTGGGCTGCGGGTCGGATCACACTGGAGAACTACGAGCGGATCGCGGAACTCAAGCACGCCGCACGCCGAGAGGTGGCTGCACTGCTCAGGTGCCGCCCAGACCAGATCGCACTGACGCGCCATACCACGGACGGCATCAACCTGGCAGTGATGGGACGGAACTGGCAGGCGGGCGACGAGCTCGTCACGACGGACATGGAGCACCCCGGCGCTCAGGGACCGATCTTCAACGTCGCGCGCCGGTACGGCGTCATCGTGCGGACAGCACGACTCGGGACCGGCGCCGGTGACAGCGTGCATGCTGTCGCGCGCTGCATCGGCCCGCGGACACGGATGGTCGTCCTCTCCCACCTGACCTGGAATACGGGCGCGCTGCTCCCGATCGCCGAAATCACCGAACTGGCGCATCGCGTGGGCGCGCTCGTCGTCGTCGATGGAGCCCAATCCGCTGGCTCGATCCCAGTCGACGTGATAGCACTCGGAGTCGACGTGTACGCCATTCCGGGACAGAAGTGGCTCTGTGGTCCCGAAGGCACCGGCGCAGTCTACGTCTCGGACGATGCACTGGATCAGCTCCAGTTGACGATCGTCGGCTACGCGTCGCTCGTCCAGGGTGCAGTCGAGCCGATCGGCGGCTATCTGCTCCCGAAACCGACCGCTGAACGGTTCGAGGTCGGCGGGATGCACATGCCGGCCATCGCCGGTCAAGTGGCAGCGCTCCGCTGGCTCCGAGAGGAACTCGGTTACGAATGGATCTTCGGCCGGATCGCGCAACTGGGCCAGACCGCTCGGCGACGACTCGAGGAGGTCCCTGGGGTGACCGTTTTGACGCCCCCAGACCGGATGGCTGGGCTTCTGACCTTCACCGTCGATGGTTGCGATCCGCAGCAGCTGGTGCAGGCCTTGGCACGCCGCAACGTCATCGTCCGCTGGATCACCCACCCGTACGCGATCCGTCTTTCGACAGGCTTCTACAACGATGAGAGCGATCTCGATCGCTTCATCGAGGCACTCCTCGATGCCCGACGAGAGCTCGCGAGCGCGCAGGAAACCGTCCGATGACGCGAGGAGCTGCGGTCCCACCGACCTGGCCAGCTGGCCCCGTGCTGCACTCGTCGTGTCGATCGACGTCGACGGTGAATACGGCGTCATCGCGCAGCACGGTCCATCCGATCGGTACTGGCGCTCCCAGCCATGTACGACCTCGACGCAGGCTTGGCACGCCTCCTCGATGTCCTCGCTGACGACGCCATCAACGCCACCTTCCGTTGGGTCGGGCTCGCCGCCCAGGAGCACCCGGACCCGGTGCGCGCATGCTTCGAGGCGGGTCATGAAATCGCGGCGCATGGCTGGGATCATCGAACGTCCGACCGGATGACGCGCGAGCAGCAGCGGGAGGATCTGCTCCGCAGCCGGGACGTGCTCGCCGACATTACCGGGACACTCCCAGTGGGGCACAAATCGCCATTCTGGCAGTCGACACCGGACACGGTCGGACTACTCCAGGAACTCGGCCTCCGGTGGAACATGGATCGCGCATTCGGTGACGTACCGGTGGCGATGCGCCCCGATCCGCACCGAGAGCCGGTCATTCAGCTGCCGCCTTCCCGCTGGTGGGATGACTATACCTTCTTCGTCGAGCACGCCTTGCCCCCGCGGCTCGTCGCCGAGTTCTGGCGCGAAGACTGGGAAGTACTCCGAGCGGAAGGAAAACTCATGTGCCTGACGCTTCACCCGTGGATCTGCGGCCGCCCTGGTCCCTCGCGCGCCCTCACCCAGTTCCTCGACTTCGTGATCGCGCTCGGTGACGGCTGGATCGCCCGAGCCGACCACGTCGCACGCTGGTGGCGCGAACGGGAGCGCGATCTCGCCATGAAGGAACCCTGACCTCGATCAGAACACCAGATTCCGACTAAGTGGTCGACGGCATCGACGCGGCTCTCGCGTCCATCGCGGCGCGAGACGACGTCGCCGCCGACCGCGACCGAGAAACACCGTCGAGTCAACACTGACGCCGGCGCCGTCGAGCGTCCGATCCCACCAACCAGTCATTCCGAGACGGCATACCGAACGCACCGCACTCGCCGCGTGCCCCTCGATCCCTGCTCGACTCGCTCGTCGTCTCCCATGGCGATGCGCTGCTTGGGTGCGCTCCAGGAACGCTCGACTCTCGGAAACACGGAGGAGGCGCGCTGACCATCGGGCTCTCCCTGCGCCACGACGCTACGCGGCTGCCCGAGCGCACGGCATCCCAGTCAGTCGCGGACCCCGTCCGTGGGCCGAGCGAGCAGACCGCTCGACTCCGACCGCAGGTCTCCGTGCTCCTGCGGGGCCTCCGTTCGCGCACCCACTCCCCTTCCCCCGCGAACGGCACCCGACACCGAGCGCAGTGACCGCCGCGACACCCCACGATCGCTCCCGGTACAGTCCCCGACGGTACCACCCGAGTCGTCGCCGCTACCCGCGTTCGTGCGCTGCGAACCGAAGGCGCACGAGTCCTCGGGCTGGAACGGACCGCGTCACTGCTGCGAGCACGCTCCGGTTATCCCCTCACTCGAATCCCGTGGACGCGCACACAACTCGATTCGCTCCGTCGACCGCACTCCGGCCACGAGCAAGTCGAACCGCCATCGCGCGAGACCTCGCCCGGGCGGTTCGGCTTTCGCGTTCGCATTCTGGCAGGCGGAACGATCGCGCTCGTCGAGGAACTCCTCACCGCGGGATCGCCAGTGATCGCACCGCACCGGCTCGATCGGAACACGGACGCGAGCGGACACTCCTGCGTCGTCGCGACGACTGTACTCGTGGCGTCCTGTTCAAGAACGCTTCCGAGCCCGGAGCCCGCATCGCATCGTCCGCGGCGGAGTTCGAAGACCGCTGGCGCGTCACCGATGTCTCTCCCATGCTGATCTACCAGAGGGAAACCCATGGCCACCGCGCCGTCTCTCGCGAGAACGCGGAGGGACGACGGAACGTCGAACGCTCAACGCACCCGGTTCGTCCGTTGCTCGCGCAGGAGCCGACCGATGTGTCTCTCTGATGCGCGCTTCGCACCACCGAAGACCTCGGCAGGAATCGCACCGCGGCACTCGCCGCAGAGGACGGTCACCATCGGTCTGGCCCCGAAGGTCCTCTGGGGTCAGCGCTGGCTCGTCGGTGCAGCCGTCGATGTGCGCGACGCCACGAAGGCGCTGGAGATCGCCGCTGCCCAGATCGCCAACGCCGGTGTCCTCGGTGCCAGGCACGACGAACGAGACCGTGTCCTCGAAGGGCGCAGGAAGCGGAGCCCAGTGGTCGCCGCGGCCCGTCGCGCCCTCGACGACGATGCGAACCTGGAGGCAGCTCGCGATGTGCTCGCTCGTCTCACCTTCCAGCCGTAGCGTCCAGTCGTGGAAGATGGTACGCTGCCGCACAGGAGTGAACGGAGCAGAAGGATGCACGCTGACCTGCTGTTGTACGGCGGGCATGTGGTTACCGCTGTCGCTGGAGCGCCACCGGCCAGCGCCGTCGCAGTGCTCGGTGACCGGATCCTCGCGGTGGGAAACGACGAGGATCTCCGTCCGCTCGTCGGCCCAAGGACCGAGACGATCCCGCTCCGGGGGCGCACCGTGACTCCTGGATTCAACGATGCACACTGCCATCCGATGGCTCTCGGGCTGAGCCTGGGTGAGGTCGACGCGCGCACGCCACCCAACCGCACGATCGCCGATATCGTCCAACGGATCGCGGCGCGCGCCAGTGCTCGACCGCCCGGAACCTGGATCGTCGCCCGCGGCTACGATCAGGCGCACCTCGCCGAGGGACGACATCCGACCCGTGACGATCTCGACAACGCGACGATCCACCATCCGGTCCTGCTCATCCGTGCCTGTGGCCACGTCGGGGTGGCGAACAGCTACGCGCTCCGCCTCGCCGAAATCGGCCCCGGCACGCCCGATCCTCCTGGTGGGACGATCGACCGCGCTGCAGACGGGACACCGACCGGGGTGTTGCGGGAAGCGGCCTTGACACTGGTCCGGGAACGTCTGCCAGCGCCGACCGTCGATGAGCTCGTCGAAGCGATCCGTCGTGCCGGAGAGACGTTCCTCCAGCACGGCGTGACCAGCGTCCAAGAAGCCGGGATTCGGCGGTCCGCGGAGTTCCTGGCTTACCAGACGCTCGCTGCGCGGGGGGAACTCCCAGTCCGCACCTCGCTGATGATCCTGATCGATCACCTCCTCGAATCCTGTCGCTCTGTGGGAATCCGAACGGGTACCGGTGATGCGTGGCTCCGTATCGGCCCGGCCAAACTGTTTCTGGACGGAAGCATCGGTGGTCGCACGGCGCGGATGTCGCAACCGTATGTGGATCGGCCAGACACGTGCGGGTTGTGGATGGACGATCCACACGAGTTGAAGCGCAAGATCGTGGCTGCCCACCGGGCGGGATTCCAGTGTTGCGCCCATGCGATCGGCGACGCTGCCATCGAGCTCCTGCTCGACGCGTTCGAGGAGGCGCTCGAGCAGGAACCTCGTCCGGATCACCGCCACCGGATCGAGCACTGTAGCATCCTCCGGCCGGACCTCATCGATCGCATCGCGCGACTCGGCGCCATTCCGATTCCCGGCACTACGTTCCTGCACGACTTCTTCGAGGTCTACCGGACCGGTCTCGGAACGGATCGACTCCGCTATGCCTATGCCCTGCGAACCTTCTTCGACCGCGGGATCGTGGCAGCAGCGAGTAGCGATACCCCGGTCTGCTCGCCGAACGCTCTCCTCGGTATCCAGACGATGGTGACGCGGCGAAGTGCGAGCGGCGAACTCGTCTGGCCCGAAGAACGGGTCACCCTCGAGGAAGCGATCCGCGCCTACACTCTGCATGGCGCCATCGCCAGCTTCGAGGAGCGTCTGAAGGGAACACTCGAGCCGGGCAAGCTGGCTGATCTGGTCGTCCTGGAGACCGACCTGCGCGATGTCGCCCCTGACGAGCTCGCATCGGTCCGCGTCGATTACACCGTCGTCGGCGGACGCGTCGTTCACGAGCGTCCCGGCACCGCCTGACGGACGGCGGAGGAGTGGGGACGGATGAAAGCGGAACTAGTGCTCCGAAACGGTACGATTCTGACGCTCGATCCAGCTCGGCCGCAGGCGACCGCGGTCAGTCTCTGGCACGGTCGCATCCTCGCCGTCGGTGACGACGAGCAGATCGCCGATGACATCGGACCCGGCACGCGCGTGGTCGACCTCGCGGGAGCGGTAGTCTTGCCCGGCTTCGACGACGCCCACTGCCATCCACTCGGCTTCGGTCTGTCGCTCGAGTGGATCGACGTGTCACCCGATGCCGCGCCGACGCTCGACGCCGTCTTGCAACGCCTCCACACCGCCGCGCTCGCGCTTCCTCCGGGACGCTGGATCCTTGCCCGCGGCTACGACGAGACGCGCCTCGACGTGCAGCGACACCCGACTCGCTGGGAACTCGATCGGGTCACAGGTGACCATCCGGCGCTCGTCGTGCGGACCTGCGGCCACATGGCGGTCGCGAACAGTGCAGCACTGGCACTGGCGGGCATCACGCGTGACACCGTCGACCCGGCAGGCGGTCGGATCGTCCGCGATGCCTCGGGCGAACCGACCGGGCTGCTGCAAGAACGGGCCCAGGAGTTCGTGCGGCAGCTCGTGCCCGAACCGACCGTGCAAGACCTCGAGCGTGCTCTGCGCCGTGCTGGCGAGCGCTTCCTCGCGCACGGTATCACGTCGGTCACCGAGGCCGGGATCGGCCGGCCGGAAGAACTCCAGGCCTATCAGAACCTTCGACAGCGTGGCGACCTGCCGGTCCGCTCGCGGGTGATGCTCTACATCGATCAGATGCTGGAACCGGCTGAACGACTCGGTCTACGCGCAGGCTTCGGCGATCAGTGGCTCCGGATCGGGCCGCTCAAATTGCTCCAGGATGGAGCAGGAGGCGCACGGACCGCGGCGATGAGCGTCCCCTATCCCGGCGAACCGGACAATTTCGGGATCGCCGTGTACACACAGGAGCAGCTGGACGACGCCTTCCTCCGGGTCGCCCGCTTGGGAAGCCAAGCTGCCGCCCATGCGATCGGCGATCGGGCCATCGACATGGTCCTCACCGCGTACGAGCGGGCACTCCGTCACTACCCGATTCCCGACCATCGTTGGCGCATCGAGCACTGCGGCTTGTTGCGACCCGACCTGCTCGACCGCATGGCACGACTCGGTGTCGTCGCAGTTCCGCAACCCGCCTTCGGCTTCTACCTCGGCGACGCGTACCGTCGCAATTTCAGCGACGAGTGGCTTGCCCTCGCCTATCCCACGCGTAGTTGGTTGGAACGTGGGATTCCGGTCGCGTTCAGTTCCGATACCCCGGTGATTCCGCCCGATCCGTGGGTGGGAATCCGCGCAGCTGTCCGCCGGCGCACCCGCACTGGCCAGCCGTTCGGTCCAGCACAAGGGATCGACATCCTCGAGGCGCTACGCCTCTATACGGCCGGTGGGGCATATGCGAGTTTCGAGGAACGGGAGAAGGGACGCATCGCGCGCGGGTATCTGGCCGACCTTGTCGTCGTCGACCGCGACCCGCGTACCGTGGACCCCGACGAGTTGCCGACGCTACGCACCGTCATGACGATCGTCGATGGCCGGATCGTGTGGGAAGCGTGACGAGCAGTAAGCTGTGGCAGGAAAGCGACGAGGGCAATCCGACGGGAGGGAAGAGCGCGATGGCAGTGACGGTTCGCTATCTCGGCCATGCAGCATTCGCCCTGGAAGCGGACGGGAAGCAAGTGGTGGTCGACCCCTTCCTCACCGGCAATCCGAAAGCCGCAGCACGACCGGACGAACTCGATCCGGTCGCGATCCTGCTGACTCATGCCCATGCGGATCATGTCGGTGATGCACTGGCGATCGCGAAGCGCACTAAAGCCCCGGTCATCGCCACGTTCGAACTCGCGAGCTGGCTCCAACAACAGGGAGCGGAGGCGATCCCAGCGAACCACGGTGGGACGGTCAAGTTCGACGGAGGATCGGTCAAACTCGTTCCAGCCTGGCACACCTCGAGCTACGGTGAACAGTTCCTCGCACCTGGCGTGCCAGCTGGCCTGGTCGTACGGTTCGGCGGGAAAACCGTCTACTTCGCTGGAGATACCTGCCTGTTCGGGGACATGGCGCTGATCGGTGAGGAGGGACTCGACCTGGCTGTGCTACCGATCGGCGATCGTTTCACGATGGGACCTGGGGACGCTGTCAAGGCGGTCAAACTGTTGAAACCGCACGTCGTCATCCCGTGTCACTACAACACCTTCCCGATCATCGAGCAGGACCCACAGGCCTTCGCGCGGGCGGTCGAAGAGCAGACATCGGCCCGGTGCGTCGTCCTCCAACCGGGTGAGCGGTTCGTACTGGAGTGATCCGTGGACCGAGCGGACGAGTACCGTCGGCGTGCGTCCGAGTGGGCACGCTGGATCCTCACCCATCCGGGCGTCGTCTTCCTCGATACCGAGACGACCGGGATCGGCCAGAGCGACGAGGTGATCGAGATCGCGATCCTCGATGCCACCGGGCGAATGCTTTTGCAAGCCATCAGCAAGCCGTCATGCTCGGTCGATCCCGGCGCAGCCTCTGTCCACGGTCTCGACGACACGCTGCTCGCGTCCGCACCCGCCTGGCCGGTGGTCTACCGAGATGTGCTCGCTGTCCTCCGCACCGTGGACCATGTGGTCACGTACAATGCCGACTTCGACCGTCGGCTGATCGCACAGACGTGTGCCCGCTACGATCTGCGATTCCCGTCGCTCCAGTGGCACTGTGCGATGCGCCGCTTCGCGGACTACGCGGGGCGTCCGCTGGTCGAGTCCTGGCGTGCCTACCACCGCTTGTCCGAGGCCCTCGAGCGTCTGGGCATTCCCCATCCCGGGAGTCACCGTGCCGCCAACGATGCGGAAGCGTGCCGCCGACTGGTGCACGCCATGGCCAGAGGGTTGCCACGACGGTACTAGGACGCGAGCGTTCCAGGAGCGACCGACGATCGAGACATGACCGCGTCGAGGGAGGGCTCATCGATGGGACAGCCGCCGTCTGGAACCGGCCCGGCGCTGGACCGCGAGGCTATGACCGCAGAAATGACCCGCACCACCTTTCAACGGCGGGTGGTGACTCGTCTGGCACCCGACGACGTGCTGGAACGGGCGATCGCCTTTTTCCAAGCGCGCGGGTATCGCGCCGGGCGAACCGGCCGTCCACACCAGGTGTACGTCATCGGGAAAGCCGAGGGAACGCTGCCGCGGGTGACAGCAGAGATTCTCGCCCAGCCGAACGTTGGACGGGGTGGCGTGACCCTCGTCACGGTCAGCGGGTTCGGCCCCCGTCTCCGCGAGCACCTGGCGGCGTTCGTCCAGGAGCTGCGTCGGGAGCGTCGTTCGTCCCCTTAAGCGCCGCGGGGATCGACGCCTGGGCTCCGCTGCTCCACCGCTTCGCCGGTCACGATCCCGAAGCGCTGGTTCTCCTCCTCGACCTGCTCCAGGCCCGCATCGCGTCGCAGTCGGTCGCGGAGGTACTTGGTCGCTGCCGCCTTGAGTGTCCCGAGCGCGAGCGTCGCGCAGCGCGGTCGGAGCTTGACGGCTTCCTCGCCGATGAGTTCCGCCATCAGGTGATAGTCGGTGGCGAGGATCCGTTCGAGTGTCCAGCGCTCCTCGTTCACGAGCTCCAGCAGGATATCAGCAGCCGCTTGACTGATGGTGCAGCCTTCGCCTTCGAACGATGCTTCCGCGACCACCTGCCCTGCGTCGTCGACCTTCAGATAGATCGTCACGATGTCGCCACATCCTGGATTGCCGCCTGGCATGGCCACGTCGGCGTCGGCGATCGCATGCCGGTGTCGCGGATGCCGGAAGTGCTCGACGAGCTGTTCCAGGAGTTCTTGCTTGTCCATGCCGACCCCTTCGACGGTTGACGAATCCCGAGTGACGCGGTAAGGTATAGCACAGGTGAGAACGAGAATCATTCTCACGTGGGAGTGAGTTCCGAATCATGCTGCCGAACCGCTTTCGGATGACGCCACAGCGGATGGCGATCTTGGCCGAGGTGCAGAGTGCGGAGCGGCATCTGACCGCAGCCGAGATCTTCGAGCGGGTGCGCCGCAAGTATCCAACCATCGCCTATGGGACGGTGTACCGGACACTGCACCTGCTGGCCAAGCATGGTTTGATCCAGGAATATCCGTTCGGTGACAGCGCGAGTCGGTTCGACCGGCGGACGGATCGGCATGATCACGTGCACTGCGTGCGCTGCGGGGAACTCGTTGACGTCGAGGTGCCGATCGCGCTGCTGGCTCGTCAGGTCGCTGCGGAGCAGACAGGGTTCAGGATCCTCGATCACCAGACGGTTTTCACCGGCATCTGCCCGACGTGCCAAGAGCAACGTGGTCTCGATGAGCTCGGCCGAACGGGCACTCGCCGGTGAGGAGCATCGGCAGTTCGCGGAGAGGGGGCGTTCGGGTACCACATTTCGAAACAGGATGGTAGAGTAAGTCGAGAGCGGGCAGACGACGGATCGAACGAAGGAGGGAACATCGAGCATGGCCGAGCAGACACCGCTCTTCGCGATCGAGAATCTTCGGGCGGGGATCGAGGGCAAGGAGATCCTCCGCGGGGTGAACCTGGTGATCGAACGAGGAGAAATCCATGCGTTGATGGGGCCGAACGGTTCCGGAAAGAGCACCCTCGCGTACGTGATCGCCGGTCACCCGAACTACGAGGTGTACGAGGGACGCATCCTCTACAAGGGGGAGAACATCCTCGAGTTGCCACCGGACGAGCGCGCTCGCATGGGCCTCTTCCTGGCTTTCCAGTATCCGACCGCGATTCCCGGCGTGACGATGGCGAACTTCTTGCGTCTGGCAGTCAACTCGGTGCGCAAGGCCCGCTACGGCGAGGACAAGGCCCTCAGCCCGCGAGAGTTCCGGCGACTGCTCCGCGAAAAGCTGCAGATGCTCCGTATGGAAGAGTCCTTCGCCTCGCGTTATCTCAACGAGGGATTCTCGGGAGGCGAGAAGAAGCGAGCCGAAATCCTGCAGATGGCGCTGCTCGAGCCGGAGTTCGCCGTCCTGGACGAGACGGACTCGGGATTGGACATCGATGCCTTGCGGACGGTGTCCGACGGGGTGAATCGGCTCTTCAACCCCACCATGGCACTCCTCGTCATCACGCACTATCAACGCATCCTCAATTACATCCGACCGCAGTTCGTCCATGTGATGCTGGACGGCAAGATCGCTGTGTCCGGCGGTCCAGAACTGGCGGAGGAACTCGAAGAGAAGGGATACGACTGGGTCAAGTCCCGGTTCGCTGAGGCTGCGTCCTAAAGTGGTCTCGTCAAAGGAGGAACCAACCATGGTGATACCAGAGATCGAACTCAAGCGACTCGGAAGCGAATACGCAGAGAAGTATGGCTTTCGCGACCCAGAGCAGTATGTGTTCAAGGCACGCAAGGGTCTCGATCGGGAGGTCGTGGAACAGATCTCCTGGATCAAGAACGAGCCGGACTGGATGCGCGAGTTCCGTCTCAGGGCACTCGAGTACTTCCAGCGCCGACCGATGCCCACCTGGGGCGCCGATCTCTCGGAGCTGAACTTCGATGAGATCGTCTACTACATCAAGCCGACGGAGCGACAAGGATCGAGTTGGGAAGAACTTCCGGAACACATCCGGCGCACCTTCGACCGCCTGGGGATCCCGGAAGCCGAGCGGAAGTTCCTCGCCGGTGTCGGTGCGCAGTACGAGTCCGAGGTCGTCTACCATTCCTTGCGGGAAGAACTCAAGCGCCTCGGCGTGATCTTCGTCGACATGGATACCGCCGTGCGCGAGTATCCAGACCTCGTCAAGCAGTATTTCGGCACCATCATCCCCCCGAACGACAACAAGTTCGCAGCGCTCAATTCAGCGGTCTGGTCCGGTGGCTCGTTCGTGTACGTCCCAGAGGGGGTCCGTGTCGAGGTCCCGCTCCAAGCGTACTTCCGCATCAACGCGGAGAACGTTGGACAGTTCGAGCGGACGCTGATCATCGTCGAGCCGGGCGCGTACGTACACTACGT
This sequence comes from Thermomicrobium sp., assembly GCA_025060175.1. GTDB lineage: Bacteria > Chloroflexota > Chloroflexia > Thermomicrobiales > Thermomicrobiaceae > Thermomicrobium. Next base: position 20,244 of record JANXBE010000002.1, read on the forward strand.
CGAAGGGTGCACCGCGCCGATCTACAGCGCCGCCTCCTTGCACAGCGCGGTCGTCGAGATCATCGTGAAGGAAGGCGCCCGCTGCCGGTACACGACGATCCAGAACTGGTCGAAGAACGTGTACAACCTCGTGACCAAGCGGGCTGCAGCCTACCGCGACGCCACCATGGAGTGGGTCGACGGCAACCTCGGGTCCAAGGTCACGATGAAGTACCCAGCGGTCTGGCTCATGGAGCCGGGGGCGCGCGGTGAGGTGCTGTCCGTCGCGTTCGCCGGGGACGGCCAGCATCAGGATGCCGGTGGCAAGATGGTGCACGTCGCGCCGTACACCTCGTCGCAGATCATCTCCAAGTCGATCTCCAAGGGGACCGGGCGAGCCAGCTATCGCGGACTCGTCAAGGTTCACCGGGGCGCGCACCACGTCCGAGCGAACGTCGTGTGCGATGCCTTGCTGCTGGACGAGCACAGCCGCACGGACACCTACCCCTACATGGAGATCGAGGAAGAGCAGGTCTCGATCGGCCACGAGGCGACGGTGAGCAAAGTGGCCGAAGAGCAGCTCTTCTATCTCCAGAGCCGAGGGCTCAGCGAGGCCGAGGCGATGAGCATGATCGTCAACGGCTTCATCGAGCCGATCACGAAGGAGCTCCCCCTCGAATATGCAGTCGAGCTCAATCGCCTGATCGCGCTCGAGATGGAAGGTTCGGTCGGATGACACGACAGTGGCACAGGACGCTCCTGTGCCACCGCTCTCAACCGAGGGGAACCGATGAGCACGAGAGTCACGGAACGGACACAGGGATTCTCCCGCGAAGCCGTCGAAGAACTGTCGGCCGTGCTGGGCGAACCGTCCTGGCTTCGCGAGCGCCGTTTGGCTGCGTGGGAGATCTACGAGCGCACGCCGATGCCGAGTCGGACCGACGAGGAATGGCGTCGGACCGATATCCGTCGCTTACCCATCGACGCGGTTCGCCCCTATGCCGGTCTCGGCCAGCGGGTACAGGGGCCCGAGGAGCTTCCGGTCGAACTTGCAGCCACGCTCGGCGATGCGGCGCTGCGCTCCGGGCTGTTGACGCAAATCGACGGGTCGGTCGTCTATGCCCAGCTGGATCCTGACCTTGCCCAGCGCGGCGTGATCTTCACCGACCTCACGACCGCTGCGCGAGAGGTGCCAGACCTGGTCCAGCGCTTCTTCATGACCGAGGCGGTCACGCCGGAAGAGAACAAGTTCGCGGCGTTGCACGGCGCCTTCTGGAGCAGTGGAACGTTCCTCTACGTCCCGAAAGGGGTCGAGGTTGCGCTCCCGCTCCGTAGCTTCGTCTGGGGGCAGACCGCTGGCTCAGCTATCTTCGCGCATACCTTGCTCATCGCGGAAGCAGGTGCCAGCGTGGTATTGATCGACACGTGGGCTTCCCCGACGGTGGAGGAACCGCTCATCGCTGCGAACGTCGTGGAGATCATCGCCCAGGAAGCAGCGCAGGTCCGCTACATCCAGCTGCAAGACTGGGGTCGCAACGTCTGGAATTTCACGACGCAGCGCGGCGTCCTGCACCAGGACGCTGTAGTCAACACGCTCAACGTCAGTCTCGGTTCCCGCTTGAGCAAGGCATTCATCGCGAGTAACCTCGTCGGCCCCGGCGCCACGGCCGAAATGCTCGGGCTCTACTTCGCCGATGATTCCCAGCACCTCGATCACCAGACGCGCCAATGGCACATCGCGCCGTACGCCACGAGCGATCTCCTGTACAAGGGAGCGCTCAAGGATCGCGCGCGGACGGTGTTCAGCGGGCTCATCAAGGTGTTCCCGCAAGCACAACGAACCGACGCGTATCAGGCCAACCGGAATCTGATCCTCTCGTCGACCGCTCGTGCCGATACCATCCCCAACCTCGAAATCGGTGCCAACGACGTCCGCTGCACGCATGGTGCGACCGTGGGCCAAGTCGAGGAGGAGTACATCTTCTACCTGATGAGCCGTGGCATCAGCCGACCGGAGGCGGTCAAGTTGATCGTCGACGGCTTCTTCGACGAGGTGATCGAGCGCGTTCCGGTCAGTGAAGTGCAGGAAACGGTCCGCAGCGCTATCGCACGGAAGATCGGTCTATGACCGCATCGAAGCCTGTCCAGCTCGATGTCGCTCGGATCCGCGCCGATTTCCCCATCTTCCAACGGACGGTGCGGGACGGGAAGCCGCTCGTCTACTTGGACAGCGCCGCAACCTCGCAGAAGCCGGTGAGCGTCATCGAGGCGCTCGCCGGCTTCTATCGCACGAGCAACGCCAATATCCATCGCGGAATCTACGAACTGAGCGAGGAGGCGTCGATCCGCTACGAGGAAGCACGGGCTCGGGTCGCCCGATTCATCGGGGCTGCCCGTTCGGAGGAAATCGTCTTCGTGCGCAACACGACTGAAGCGATCAACATGGTCGCTCGGACGTGGGGAGCCAGTCGCCTGCGTGCCGGGGATGTCGTTGTGACGACGGTTCTCGAGCACCACTCCAATATCGTCCCCTGGCACCAACTCGCTGCCGAACGCGGCATCGTCGTGCGTTTCGTCGATATCGACGACACGGGACGCCTCCGCCTGGACCAACTGGAGACGTTCCTGCGCAACGAGCCCGTCAAGCTCGTCGCGGTGACCCACGTCTCGAACGCGCTGGGGACGATCAATCCGGTGCGGGAGATCGCCCGTCTGGCGCACGAGGCGGGTGCCCTCCTCCTCATCGACGGAGCGCAGAGCGTTCCGCACCTTCCGATCGACGTCCGGGAACTCAGCATCGACTTCTTGGCCTTTTCAGGCCACAAGATGTTGGGGCCCTTCGGCATCGGTGTGCTCTGGGCCCGCTACGAACTGCTCTCGGCGTTGCCACCCTTCCTCGGCGGCGGCGGGATGATCCGAACCGTCACTACCGAGGGCTTCACGCCGGGAGACGTACCAGCCCGCTTCGAGGCCGGCACGCCGAGCGTGGCCGACGCCGTCGCGCTCGGCGCTGCCGTCGAATACTTGGAAGCGATCGGCCTCGCTGCTATCCGACAGCACGAGGTCAGCTTGCTCGACTATGCCCTCCCGCGTCTGGCCGAGATTCCGGGCATTCGTCTTTACGGGCCAGTGGGCGCGGACCGAGCTGGTGTCATCAGCTTTACGCTCGGGGACATTCATCCGCACGACGTCGCCGCGATCCTCGACACCCACGGCGTCGCGGTCCGCGCTGGTCATCACTGTACGCAACCGCTCATGCGCCGACTCGGCGTCACCGCGACGACGCGCGCCAGCTTCTACCTCTACAATTGGGAAGCGGACGTTGACCGACTCGTGGCAGCGCTCCGCGAAGCGTGCCGCGTCTTCGGTGTCGCAGGGTGATTCGAGCGGAGGACACCCCGTGTCCGACCTCTACCGCGAACAGATCCTCGACCATTACCAGAACCCGAGGAACTACGGTACCCTCGACCATCCCGATCGCAGTTTCGAGGATTCGAACCCGCTGTGCGGAGATCGGATCCGCATCGACTTGAAGATCGCTGACGACCGGATCGTCGACATCCGCTTCAGTGGCCGAGGATGTGCCATCAGTCAGGCTTCCGCCTCGATCTTGACCGAGCTGGTGAAAGGGAAGTCACTCGACGAAGTGCGGGAGCTCGGCGCGCAGGACCTGCTCGACGAACTCGGCGTCCCCATCAGTCCAGCGCGCCGCAAGTGCGCACTGCTGAGCCTCAAGGTCCTCAAAGCTGCAGCGTATGGGCTGAACGAGTGGCCGAGCTGAGACACTCGCGGCCGGTCCGTCACGGCGACACCAGCCGTCGGGTGCCACGAGGAGGAAACGATGGCGCGTTTTACCGAAGAGGACGTCCGTGAGCGCTTGAAGCAGGTCATCGACCCGGAACTCGGGATCGACGTAGTCAATTTGGGCCTCATCTACGGTATCGACCTCGTCGATCGCGAGGACGGAAAAACCGATGTCGTCGTCACGATGACGCTGACGACGTTCGGCTGTCCATTGGGACCGATCTTGACCGAAGAGGTCAACTATGCGCTGCGTGACCTGCCGGATTTGGGGAGCGTCGACATCAACCTCGTCTGGAGTCCACCCTGGACCCCGGACATGATGAGCGAAGAAGCGAAGGACGCCTTGGGGATCTGGTGAAGCGCTGCGTCGCTCGCCGCTGTCTCGTTGGCCTGGTTGCCGTCCTCGGCTGGCCTCTCCTGCTGCTCGCCTGTCGCGGGCCGGCCACCTATCCGACACCTCCGGTGACGGTGACACCGTCGCCGATCGCCATGACCGCGACGGTCGCACCGAGCCCCACACCCACTCCGCACGCGGTGCCGAGTCCGGCACCGACTCCCACGGCTGAAGCCACCGCCCTCCTCTCGCCGTCCCCGACGACGGCTGTTCCGACTCCGCCCCCGAGCACACCTACGCCGACCGCACCTGCCTCGACCCCGACCCCCGCCCAGAGTGGGCTCCGCGCGACCGTCATCGAGCGGCTGCCGACCGACCAACCCGTCATCGCGCTCACCTTCGATTGCGGTGCCGACCGCGGTTATGCGGAGACCATTCTCGACGAACTGGCTCGACGGGGCATTCGCGCGACGTTCGGCATGACCGGCGCCTGGGCCCGCGCCAACCCCGATCTGGTCGGACGCATGCTCCAGGAAGGACACGTCCTCATCAACCACAGCGATACGCACCCGTCGTTCACGGGCTTCTCGACGGGGCGTCCAGCCCTCCCAGTGGACCGACGGCTCGCGGAATTGCGCGGTGCGGAAGAGGCCGTTGCCCTGGTCTCGGGCAGCCGAGAGACGATGCGACCGTACTTCCGTCCCCCCTATGGTGACTACGATCGTGCGCTGCTCGAACAGCTCCCGACCGCTGGGTACACGGTCGTGGTGCTCTGGACCGTCGACTCCCTCGGTTGGCGCGGCATCGCGCCGGAGCAGGTCGTCGACCGGGTAGTGCGAGCGGCCGCGCCCGGCGCCATCGTCCTGCTCCACGTCGGCGCGCAGTCGACCGATGCGGCCGCTCTCCCGGCCTTGATCGATGCCCTCGAGCGCGAAGGATACCGTTTCCTGACGGTTCGCGACGTGCTCGACTGAAGACCGGAGTCGTCTGTCAGGGAAAGTTGGACAGTTCGGCGCGGTCGATCGTCCGCAAGAGGACCGTCTGGCATACTTCGCACAGGAGCTGACGAGCGTTCAGCTCCCGTTGTACGGGAACGGGCGGAGTCCGAACGTAGGATCGACCCGATGTCTGCGAGGTGAGGAGGTACCTCCATGGAACGCGTCCATGACGGTCGCTTGACGCGACGCGCGCTCGTCCGACGCTTCGGCGGACTCGCGCTCGCGGTTCCGGTGATGAGTGCACTGCTCGCTGCCTGCGGCGGTGGTGGCGGTGGCGGCGGCGGGAGCACGAGCGGAGGTGGCAAGATCACGATCGAGATGAGCGAATATAAGTACAACCCTGCGACCATCACCGTATCCCCGGGCGCGAGCGTGACGGTCACGCTGAAGAACGTCGGATCCCTCCAGCACGACTATCACATCGACGGCATCAACGCGACCTCACCTCTGGTCGATCCGGGGAAGTCTATCGACTGGACTTTCACCGCACCGAGTCAGGCCGGGACCTACGACACCTGGTGCACCGTTGCCGGTCACAAGGAACTCGGCATGGTGGGCAAGCTGGAGGTCAAGTAAATCGTCCATCGTCGCGTCGGTGCGAACGGTGAAGGCGGCTGGGGTTCTCCCAGCCGCTGTGCATTGTCGTGCACCGTCGACTTCCACTGTGTTACGATGTCCGTAGCTTGAGGAACCGGAGCGCGTCGGTCTCACCGCCGGTCCAGAGCCGCGCGAGGCTCGGAGTTCGCTTCCCTGTCCGCTGGTCGATCATGGGCTCGACGGGAGGGGAGGACGCGATGGGATCCTACCACCGGGACGGTCGAGTGGACGCGCATCTCCCGCACGCCGTGCGGGACCTCCTCGAGCGCTCGACGCTCGTCATCGTCTCCAACCGCGGTCCCGTGGAATTCCATCACACGAGTGACGGTGAACTCGTCACCAAACGCGGCACCGGCGGTGTCATCACCGCCATGAGCGCCGCGGCCCGATACGCGGACGCGATCTGGGTCGCTTGTGCCATGACGAATGCGGATCGAGCCTGTGCCGAGCGGATGCGTCAGCAGGGTGCACCCTTCATCGAACTGCCCGACTACCCCGACTTCCGTCTGCGCTTCGTCGTGCCGGATCCGGAAGCCTATCACGGGTACTACAACCGGATCGCGAACCCGCTCCTGTGGTTTCTCCAGCACTATCTCTGGGACACCCCGCGAGCGCCAGACGTGGACCACCGAACATGGCAGGCCTGGCATGATGGCTACGTCGTCGTCAATCGCCTCTTTGCCGAAGAAGTCACTGCGGTCGCAGCCGCCTCGGCTCGCGAACCGATCATCCTGCTCCAGGATTATCACTTGTATCTCGCACCGGCGTTCATCCGCGAACGCTGCCCCGACCTGCTCTTGCACCACTTCGTCCACATCCCATGGCCCGATCAGGACTACTGGAGACTCTTACCGTCGGAGATGCGTCGCGCGATCTGCGAAGGCCTGCTGGCGAACGACATCGTCGGCTTCCAAACACCACGCCACGCACGGAGTTTCCTCAACACGGTGGACGCCAATCTTTCCGACGCCGAGGTCGACTACCGACGGTGGGAAGTCTCCTTCCGCGGTCGGACCACCCGCGTCGGTGTCTACCCTATCTCGATCGACCCCGAACTGGTGCGAGCGGTCGCGGCGAGTGAAGACGCCCGCCGGCACGAGGAGCACTTGCAGGCCTATCGCAACGAGTTCACGATCCTTCGGGTCGACCGCGCTGAGCCCAGCAAGAACGTCGTCCGCGGCTTCCTCGCGTATGACCGCCTGCTGGAGGCACACCCGGAACTGATCGGTCGCGTGAACTTCCTCGCCTTTCTGGTACCGACCCGACTGGAGGTCGCCGAGTACATCAACTACTTGGACGAGATCAACGCCGTCGTCGGTCGCATCAACGCGAAGTACGCGAACGCCGCTCAGGTCGAGGGAATCCACTGGCAACCGGTCCATCTCTTCGTCGGAGACGATTATCCGCGGGCTCTCGCAGCCATGAAGTTCTACGATGTGCTGCTGGTCAACGCCATCTTCGACGGCATGAACTTGGTCGCCAAAGAAGGGGCCCTCTTGAACGAACGCGACGGCGTCATCGTTCTGTCAGAGGGAGCGGGAGCCTACCAGCAGCTCGGTCAGTGGGCGCTGACCGTCTCGCCCACCGACATCGAGGGGACGGCCGAGGCGCTCTGGCGCGGACTCACGATGCCGGCAGCCGAGCGGGCACGCCGGGCAGAACTGTTACGAGCGCACGTACTCGAACACGATCTCCGCCGCTGGCTCTTCGATCAGCTTCACGATATCGCCAAACGCCGTTCCGAACGACAGCCGCAACGGCTGATCGCACCGTCCTCGTGAGGGGTCGGTCCGCCGCCGGACTCGTCATCCGCTTTGGTACAACTCTCGCCAGTGACAGGGCGAACGCGGGAGGGGAACCGTGTTCGAGCGCATCGGCCGTTTCGCGTATCGTCGGCGTTGGTTCGTTCTAGCGATCTGGCTGCTCGCCGTCGCGGCAGCGGTGCCGTTCTTGCCGCGAGTCTCCAGCGCACTCGAGGTCGGCGGATTCTCCAGTCCCCACACGGAAGCGGCACGAACGCGGGAACTCCTCCGCGAGCGCATACCCGGATACAGCCCGAGCTCTCTCCTGGTGCTCTTTTCCCACCCGACACTCCGACCCACCGATCCCGCCTTCGTGCAACAGGCACAGCAAGCGCTCCGGGCCGTCCCCTCGATCCCACACGTCACCGCCATTCACTGGTTCACCGAGAATCCGAGTCAGATCGCACCGGACGGATCGCTGGCCTATGCTGTGGTCGACCTCGATCTCCAACCGGAGGAGGCTCAGCGCGTCCTGGATGACATCGAGGCGGCGATCGTCCCGACGGACCTTCGCGTGCAGCTGGCCGGCGCTCCGGCGTTCTACGCCGATCTGGAGAAGGTCACCGAGCGAGACCTCCGGCGGGCGGAACTGATCGCCTTCCCGTTCGCTCTCGCAGCACTCCTCTTCGTCTTCGGGAGCGTCGTCGCCGCAGCGGTTCCGCTCTTCATCGGGGGCGTCACCGTCGCACTCGTGCTCGGGTTGGTCTACGCGCTCACGCGCGTCACCGAACTCTCCATCTTCACCCTCAACGTCGCCACCTTGCTGGGGCTCGGTCTTTCGATCGACTACTCGCTCTTCCTCGTCAGCCGTTTCCGAGAGGAACTCGCCGCACACGGCCTCGAGGAGGCCACGGCACGGACCACAGCGACGGCTGGCCGAGCGGTGTTCTTCTCCGGGCTGACCGTCTTGATCGGCCTGTCCGGGCTCGGTTTCTTCGAGTTCCTCTTCATGCGGTCGGTCGGTCTCGCGGGTGGTCTGGTCGTCCTCGTCGCGGTCGCTGCGAGCCTGACCCTGTTGCCAGCGGTACTCGGCATCCTCGGGCCACGCCTCGACGCACTGCGTGTACTCCGGCGGGGACCGGAAACGGGGCGCTTCTGGCACGGCGTGACTGCCTTCGTGATGCAGCGCCCGTTGCACGTCGCGATCCCAGTGATCGCGGTGCTCGTCGTGCTGGGCCTACCGTTCCGACACGTTCGGCTGAGTTCGCCAGACGCGACGATCCTCCCCACGTCGACCCCGTCCCGGCAGGCCCTCGAGGAGTTCCGACGTGCTTTCGGTGACGGGGCACTGTCACCCTTGGTGCTCGCTGTCGAAACCGAGCGACCGGTCAATGACCCGCAAACGATCGCAGCGCTCTACGACTTTACGCGGCGACTCGCGGCGGACCCACGAGTGACGCGCATCACGAGCATCGTGACCATCGACCCGCGGATCACGCTCGCACAGTACCAGATGCTCTATGCGGACCCCACCCGCCTCCCGGATCCCATCCTGCGACAGGCCTATCAGCAATTGGCCGGTGACCATCTGACTGCGATCTACGTCTACACGGACAGCCTGCCAGCGAGCGACCGCGCCAAGCAGTTGCTCCACGACATCCGCGCGATGGACCCGGGACCAGGACTCACCGTGTGGGTCGACGGAGGCACCGCCGAAATCGTCGATGTCGTCGCTCGGATGTACAGCGAGTTTCCCTACGCCGCCCTCACCGTCGTGGTCGCCACCTACGTCGTTCTGTTCCTTTTGCTCCGATCGATCTTCCTTCCACTCAAAGCGATCGTGCTCAACGTGCTGAGTTTGACGGCGAGCTACGGAGCACTCGTCTACGTGTTCCAAGACGGTCACTTCAGTTCACTCTTGCGTTTTTCCCCGCTCGGTTTCACCGAGGCCTCGCTTCCCATCGTGATGTTCTGCATTCTCTTCGGTGTCTCGATGGACTATGAAGTGTTCCTGCTGAGTCGCATGCGCGAAGCGTGGGATCAGACTGGTGACAATCGCATCGCCGTGGCGACCGGTTTGGCGCGCAGCGGCCGGATCATCACCGGAGCCGCCTTGATCCTCGTCGTGGTCGCGGCCGCGTTCGTCACGGCCGATGTCGTCCTCATCAAAGCGCTCGGACTCGGCATCGCCTTGGCTATCGCTCTCGACGCGAGTATCGTCCGCGTCGTACTGGTTCCAGCCACGATGCGACTACTCGGCCAATGGAACTGGTGGGTCCCGAAACGAATGGCGCGTACGCTCGAGTCAGTACGGGTGGAGCACTGAATGCGCCGACGAGTCTTTCTCTCCTGGTTGGCTGCAGCGATCGCCGGATGCCGTACGCCGGAACCTCAGTCGCCGGGGATGCCGCCGACGGCCGTCCCCAGCCCGCGGCCAGCCAGTCTATTCTTGACGCCGGTGCCCGCGATCGAAGCGGTCGTCTTTCCACGCGACTACGGTTCGCACGATGTCCTCACCGAATGGTGGTACTACACCGGTCACCTGGTCACCCGTGTCCAGGAGCGGTTCGGCTTCGAGTTCGTCATCTTCCAGGTACAGCGGTACGGATACCCGGTCCTCTACGCAGCGCACGCGGCCCTGACGCTGATCGACCGACACGCCTTCCGCTGGGACGAACGCGCCATCGCTCTCCCGTCTCGACAGGCTTCCTGGCCACTGCACCTCACGGTGAGCGACTGGATGCTCGAGAGTGACGGCTCGGTCGACCGATTGTTCGCTCGGAGCCATGCGTTCAGCCTTCAGTTGACACTGACACCGCAGCGGCCGCCGATCCTGCACGACGGCGACGGCTACTTCACGTGGGCTCCTGAAACCGGTTCGTACTACTACTCTCGAACTCGTCTTAGCGTCGACGGTATGGTACTGCTGGACGGCGACACGTTGACGGTATCCGGTCTCGCTTGGAACGACCACCAGTGGGGAAACTTCCTCCTCGGCACTGGCGGATGGGACTGGTTCGGACTGCAACTGCATGACGGTACGGACCTCATGCTGTGGCAGTCGCGCGATGCGCGACAACGCCCAATCCAGTCCAGCGGGACACTGGTCCACCCCGACGGTTCGGTGGAAACGCTCGACGCGCAACGGCTGCGGATCGTGGTCGACGGCACCTGGACGAGCCCGCACTCCGGAGCGACCTATCCGAGCGGCTGGCGCATCGTCGTGCACTCCGACGAGCTGGAGCTCGTGGTAACCCCGTTCGTGCTGGATCAGGAACTCCAGACGATACGCTCCACCGGCGTCATCTACTGGGAAGGAGCGGTCGATGTCCGCGGGCGGCGTCGGAGCGATCCTGTCGAGGGAAGCGGATACGTCGAACTGACCGGCTATGCGGCGCCCCCGAGCCCCTGAATGCCACCAAGGACGCGGAGGAACCTGCTGTCTTCAGGCGCGCGTGCGTGCAGCATCTCGTGGTGCGATGCCTCGGCCTCTCGCCCAACGCGGAAAGCAAGACGCGTTCCAGCAGCCGCGGCTTGACGGCGGCCACGCGCTCGGATAGAATTGCCGCCAACAATCGAGAGGCCGGCGCTCATCTCGAGCGGTGGAGGGAACGGCCCGACGAAACCCGGCAACCAGCGCAGCTCCTGCGCCAGGTGCCAATGCCGGCGGAGTATGAAGACTCCGCACGATGAGCGCGGTCCTTGCAGTGCTGCAAGTCCCTCCACCACCGCGTGGAGGGTTTTTCATGATCCCTCCACTGGAACGATCGACGCTGAACGGACGCACGAGGACTGTGCGTTCCTGGCACGCTGGCCGGGTGGTGAGCGGAGGGAGAGCAGTGACGACGACCGTACCGTGTACCTACCGCATCGCGCGGATCGCCACTCCAGAGCAACCGTTCGTGACCGAGCAGGGCGATCTCCTGCCGGTCGTCGACATCGCTTACGAGACCTGGGGCACGCTCAGCCCCGAGCGCGACAACGTCGTCGTCATCTGTCATGCCCTGACCGGGAGCAGCCACGTCGCACCGCACGGACCTGGCGATCAGCCGGGCTGGTGGGATCCGATGGTCGGCCCAGGTCGTCCCATCGACACCGATCGCTTCTTCGTCGTCTGTGCCAATGTGCTCGGCAGCTGTTATGGGTCGACCGGTCCGCGGTCGATCGATCCTCGGACCGGTCGCCGATACAATCTGCGCTTTCCCCTCATCACCGTGCGCGATATCGTCCGGACGCAGGCGCTGCTCCTGGACCGACTCGGCATCGAACGGGTCTACGCGGTGATCGGTGGATCACTCGGTGGCATGCAAGTGCTCGAGTGGGCTGCTCTCTATCCCGACCGAGTCGAGCGGATCGTCCCCATCGCGGTGGGCGGGCAGTTCACCGACCAAGGAATCGCGTACAACGAAGTGCAACGGCGTGCGATCATGCTCGATCCCGCATGGCGGAACGGAGAGTACGAAGACGGGGAGGGTCCCCGTTTCGGTCTCGCCATCGCTCGGATGCTGGGCATGATCACGTATCAGTCCGACGAGCTGATGTCTGCACGTTTCCAGCGCCGCACGGAAGCGCGGTACACGGAGTGGCCAGAGTTCCTCGGTCGCTACGACGTCGAGGGATACCTCCACTACCAAGGGGACAAACTGGTTCGCCGTTTCGATGCCAACAGCTACCTCTATCTCACCCGAGCGATGGATTCGCACGACTTGGGACGTGGGCGTGGCGGATACCATGCGGGACTCGCCTCGATCCGGGCGCGGACCCTCGCGATCGGTATCCGTTCCGATATCCTGTTCTGGCCGAGCCAGGTGCGTTCGCTGGTCCGAGACCTGCAGGCCCTCGGGGTGGATGCTCGCTACTGGGAACTCGATTCCCCGAACGGCCACGACGCGTTCCTGAAGGACTTCGACCAGATCGGACCGGTCATCGCGCAGTTCCTCGCCGAGCCCTGACGAGCCCGCGCACCTCCGACCCTCTGCACTTCCCGGTGTGGACCTACCCGAAGGGTTCGGGAACAGCGTCCTACGCCCGCGCGGTACCGGTCGTAGCGGGCGGACCGCCGCTCACGGCGCTGCTGCGACGGACGGGAGTAACGCGTCGCCGAACCGAACGGCATCGATCACGTCGGCGACGATCGCACTGGCCGTCGGAGTCGGCCCGGCTCCTGGCCCATAGAGCACGATCGTTCCCACCCGATCACCCGTCAACTCGATCGCATTCAAGTTGCGGCGAACGTGGGCGAGGAGATCACTCCCGGGGACGAAGACAGGTTCCACCCGGAGACGCCAGTCACCGTCGCTGCCTTCGGCATGCGCGATCAGCTTGATCGCTCCACCCCTGGCCCGCGCATCGAGGATCTGATCCGGAGTGATGGTCGTGATGCCGCGCCGCACGACGGCCTCCGGCCGAATGTGCCTGGAGGCGGCGAGCGAAGCGAGGATGCTCAGCTTGTACGCCGCGTCATGACCCTCCACATCGGCGGTCGGATCGGGTTCCGCGTACCCGAGACGCTGTGCTTCGCGCAGCGCTTCCTGGTACGGTATTCCCTCTTCCGCCATCGCAGTGAGGATGAAGTTGGTCGTTCCGTTCACGATACCCCGGATGCGCTCGATCCGATTCACGGTGAGCAGTTGCCGCAGACTCACCATCAACGGGATCCCCGCACCGACACTCGCCTCGAAGAGCAACGCCCGGCGCGCTCGTCGAGCCGTCGCCACCAGTTCGGCAAGATGTTTGCTCACTGCCTCCTTGTTCGCCGTCACGACGTGTTTTCCAGCTTCCAAGGCGTCCTTGATGTACGTGGCTGCCGGCTCCTCCCCGCCCATCACCTCGACGACGACGTCGACCGATGGGTCTTCCAGAATGGGCTCGATGGTCGTGGTCGCTGCCTGAGCCGGCAAACCGACACCGACGACACGCTCGCGGTGGCGCGCTAGTCCCCAGCGGACCTCTAGGCGAAAACCGGTGCGTTGCGCCAGCGACTCTCGCTCTTCGACGATCGTCCGCCAGACGGCGCTGCCGATCGTCCCGACACCGAGCAAAGCGATCCCGATCGTCGTCATGGAATGGTTCCTCTCGTCACATGCTTGACCGCTGCGTGGTCGCCTGGTACAGTCAGTCCAGGCGCAGACAGGGTAGGCGAGCCCGGGCGCCTCGTGCAAGAGGACGATCGCGGGAGACGAACGCCGTGCGGACAGCGATGCGGACTCGAACGACAACGACCGCGACTCGCTGGGTCGGCGTGCGCTCGGCAAGCCCGTGATCGTGCGGTCAGATCCGAGCGGACGCCGGCAGAGGATCGACCCTCTGCCGGTTTTGTTGTTCGCGGGTTTCGAGAAGGGAGGTCGCTGTGCCCGAACGTATCGATGTCGCGATCCTCGCCGCGACGGGAAGCGTCGGGCAGCGCTTCGTCCAGCTGCTCGCCGGCCACCCGTGGTTTCGCATCGCTGAACTCGTGGCGAGCGATCGCTCGGCTGGAAAGCGTTATGCCGACGCAGTCAACTGGCGACTCAGCGCGAGCCCCCCGGAAGAGGTTCGTGACCTCGTCGTCAAGCACATCGAGCAACCGATCCGCAGTCCGATCGTCTTCTCGGCTCTTCCTGGCGGGGTCGCCGGCGAGGTCGAGGCGATGCTCGCCGCCGAAGGCAAGAAGGTCTTCACGAACGCTCGCGACCACCGCATGGATCCGGACGTTCCCCTGCTGATTCCGGAGGTCAATCCGGATCATGCCCGTGCGATCGAGTTGCAGCGCCGATCACGCGGCTGGCGAGAGGGATTCATCGTCGCGAACCCGAATTGCTCCACGATCCACTTGGTCCTGGCCCTCAAGCCGATTTACGACGCCTTCGGCATCACACGAGGTATCGTGACGACCCTGCAGGCCGCCTCGGGGGCCGGTTATCCGGGCGTTCCCTCGCTCGACCTCATCGACAACGTAATTCCCTTCATCGGGGGCGAGGAGGAGAAGATCGAAGCCGAATCGCGCAAGATCCTGGGCACGTGGGCCGACGGTCGCTTCGAGGACGCGCCGCTGACTCTGAGTGCTCACTGCAACCGGGTTCCGGTACGCGACGGACACATGGAGACCGTCAGCCTCGAACTCGGGCGCCGTGCCAGCCCGGCCGAGGTCGCAGACGTGTTACGCTCCTTCCGCGCCCGCCCGCAAGAGCTCGAACTGCCGAGTGCACCGCGACAGCCCGTCATCGTGCTGGAACAGGACGATCGCCCCCAACCGGTCCTCGACCGAGACCTGGAGCACGGCATGGCATCGGTCGTCGGCCGCATTCGCCCCTGCCCGGTGTTCGACGTCCGATTCGTCGTCCTCGGTCACAACACCGTTCGGGGCGCGGCCGGAGCGTCCGTACTGAATGCGGAGCTGTTCTACCGGGAAGGTTTGCTCTAACGACGACGAGCGACTCCGCCGGCCGGGTACAGTCGTGCCCGGCCGGCGGACGTCATGATCCGGCCGTGACCAGGACCGGTATGCGCGCCGCGACCGCCGGTCGCGTGACGAGCGGGTAGGACAAGCTATCGGCCAGTGCGAGCCAGGACGCTTCGATGATGTTGGTCGACGAGCCGACCGTGTTCCAGCTGCCGTGTGCGTCCCCAGAACGGATCCACACGCGGACCTTGGCGCCCGTACCGTGGTGATCGTCGAGCACGCGCACCTTGTAGTCCTCCAGCTCCACCGCAGCGATCTCCGGATAGAACTCTTGAAGTGCCTTCCGCGTTGCCTGGTCCAACGCGTTCACCGGTCCGTTGCCTTCGGCCGCCGTGTGGAACACCTGTCCACCGATGCGCAGCTTCACCATCGCCTCTGCCAGCATGCCACGGCCGTTGCGGTACTCCGTCAACACCGTGTAGTCCAGCACTTCGAACGGTGGCCGATAGTCCGGAAGGTTCCGTCGGATCAGCAGCTCGAGTGAGGCATCCGCGTCCTCGAACCAGTACCCTTGAAACTCCAGTTCTTTGATCTGCTCGAGAACACGTCGCACGATCTCCGGTTTGTCCCCGAGTTCGATACCGAAGCTCCGCGCCTTCACTACGATGTTGCTGCGCCCGCTCAACTCGCTCACGAGCACGTGCCGCGTATTCCCGACCACCTCCGGGGGAATGTGCTCGTAGGCTGAGGGGTGCTTCGCGATGGCATTGACATGGAGTCCTGCCTTGTGCGTGAACGCAAAGGCACCGACGAAAGGCAAGCGGGGATCGTGGGTGAGATTGGCGACTTCCGCCACGTACCGTGAGGTCTCCGTCAGCTTCTGCAAGTGGCCCGGCGGCAGACAACGATAGCCTAACTTGTACTCGAGGATCGGGATGACCGAACACAGGTTGGCATTGCCGATCCGCTCGCCGAGTCCGTTCATCGTTCCCTGCACGTGCGTCACGCCGGCGAGAACCGCCGCGACGGTATTGGCGACCGCCAGCTCGCAGTCGTTGTGCGTGTGGATCCCGACCGTGCACGAGACGGCCTGCAGCGCGTGTCGTACCGCTCGCACAAGTGGATCGGTGAGCGTCCCGCCGTTGGTATCGCAGAGCACCACCGCGTCAGCGCCCGCATCGCAGGCGGCCCGCAGCACTGCCAAGGCGTAGTGCGGATCTTCGGCATAGCCGTCGAAGAAGTGCTCAGCATCGAAAATCACTTCGCGCCCGGCACGCTTGAGGTACGCGACCGACTCTGCGACCATCCGCAGGTTTTCCTCGAGCGTCGTCCCCAGAACCTGCAGGACCTGAAACGGTGAAGACTTCCCGACGATCGTCACCGTCGGTGTGTCGGCCTCCAACAGCAAGCGCAGATTGGCATCGTCTTCGACGGCGATGCCCGCCCGCCGAGTACTGCCGAACGCTGCGATGCGCGCATGGCGCCAGCTTTCGTGGCGCGCTCGTTCGAAGAACGCCATGTCCTTGGGATTCGATCCTGGCCATCCTCCCTCGATGTATGCGACCCCGAGCGCATCGAGGGCACGTGCGATCTTGAGCTTGTCCTCTGTCGTCAGCGAAATACCCGAACCTTGCGTCCCGTCTCGCAACGTCGTGTCGTAGATCACCACACGTCGGTCGCTTGGTTCCGCCATAGCCCCCTCCGTCACACTGCTCCGAACGTTCGGCGGCCTCCCCGCGTCGGGGAGGCCGCCTCGTCACTCTCGCCTTCTCGATATCGCTACTCGCTCCTGGACCCGAGCCTCCCCAACGCCGAGAGCCCCGCCACGCGGGGCCGAAGAATCGCGATGATCGCAATCGTCGTCATGCGATGGCGAGCCACGAGCGAGACGCTCCTCGTCGTCTCTCTCAGCCTACTCGCTCGAGAGCGACCTGTCAATCCGTGCCAGTTCCCACTGCACCGCATTCCCGCGCCTGAACGACCCCGCTGACGCGACACTCGTGCGTGGCCTCGCCACATCTCCTTGACGAGCCACGCCGCTCGAGGTACCGACATCCCGGTGATCGCGCGTGCGCGCACGCTCGCCGCTCGTGACCAACTACAGGATCGGTCATCCGACCGGGAACTCGATGGGCACCTCGATGACCGTGGGGTGCGTACGCTGGAGCGCTGTCACGATCGCTTCGCTGAGGTCTTCGGGCGTCGTGACGCGCACGGCTGGTACACCGTACGCCGCCGCGAGTCGCTGAAAGTCTGGATTCACCAGATCGACCGCGATGAAACGCCGCCGATAGGACCGAGCCTGCTCATCCTTGACTGCGGTGTAGCTCGCATCGTTGAAGAGGACGATCGGGACGCCGACCGCGAACTGGACAGCCGTGCCTAACTCCTGCATCGTGAACTGGAAACCGCCGTCACCGACCAGGGCGACGACGTTCGCCTCCGGTCGGGCGATCTTCGCACCGATCGCCGCTGGAACCGCGAAGCCGAGGGTGCCATAGCCGGTCGGGAAGAGGTACGTGCGTGGGCGATAGACTGGGTAGTGTCGGTTCCCGACGTAGGCCATCATGGTCATGTCGTTCACGAGAATCCCATCGCGAGGCAAGGCAGCGCGGATCGCGTGCAGCCACACCGCCTGCGGCGCACCCCATGCCTGGCGCAGTGCTGCACGCTTGCAGTCCTGGAGTTCCTCGATAGCCCAGCCTGCGCGGGACACGCCACGTGTGGCCAGCGCCTCCCGCAGAGCGCGGACAGTCGCCCGCGCGTCGGCCACGATCGGGATGGTCGGGGAATACTGGCGGAGAACCTCCTGCGCATCGATATCGACACGCACTCGACGCGCGGGCAACGGCAGACGACCGTTCTGCGTGTCCTGGGCACCCAGTTTGGATCCGACGATCAGCGCTAGATCCGCTCGACGCAGCAGTCGGTCGACGGCATTGTCCGGTTCCCACAGATTGCCCAAGCAGCGAGGATGATCCTCCGGTACGGCGCCTTTCCCCTGGAGTGACGTGATCACCACCGCGCCGAGACGATCCGCAAGCTCGGTCAGCTCTTCTTCCGCACCGCTCGCCACTGCCCCGCCACCGCAGTAGAGGACGATGCGCTCCGATCGCTCGATCGCAGCGACCGCGAACTCGATCGCTGCGCTGTCCGGCTCCGGCCGTGCCGGCACCGGCGGCTCCAGCGAAGCGAGGTCGATCTCTCCTACCCCCCGCAAGACGTCGAGCGGGATCTCGACATGCGTCGGGCGCGGTCTGCCACCCAGGGCACGTGCGTACGCCAGTCGCACCAGCTCCGGAACTTCGGCCACGCTGCGCGCCTGCTCAGCCCACGCGGTCAGCGCACGCATGATTCCGAGCTGGTCCTTGCAATCGTGCAAGTGGCCCAGCATGCGCCCCTGCCACGCTCGTTCGACGTTGGAAGCGATCACCACCACCGGCGAGGAGTCGGCATAGGCTTCCCCGATCGCCGTCGCGATGTTCGTGACTCCCGGCCCGGTGATCACGATCGCGACGCCAGGCTTCCCCGAGACCCGTGCGTAGCCGTCCGCCATGAACCCAGCACCTTGTTCGTGCCGCGCTAAGACATGCCGAATCGGGGATTCGACGAGCGCATCGTAGATCTCGAGGGTGTGCACTCCGGGAATCCCGAAGACACATTCCACCCCCAGGCGTTCGAGGGTGCGGACCACAGCCTCTCCACCGCGCACACGCATCGTCGCCGCTCCCATACCATCCCTGCCGACCGCACAGCGCGGCGATTATACCGGTTGCCTCCGACGTATGGATCACCCGGCGTGACCAGGGCGATCGGCGTGCGACGCGGCCCCGCCTTCGGCGATCGCCACCGAGATCCATCGGAGCGGGTGGGACTTACCCGTTCCTGTGTCCAACGTGGTCTGCGCCTGACTTCTTGAGAGCGAGTGGTCGGCAACCGCGTTCGCGCGATGGATCCTCAGCTCGCAGTGCACCGTGTGCCGCATGAGTCGAAGGTATCCGTGGCACCGAGCCCACCGCCGAGAGCGCGACCGCCGAGTCGCTCGTGCACCGCAGCGCCGTCTGCCACGTGCGGGGAACCGGAAGCGCGCGGTTCGACTCCAGCGCCATGCGTTGGCCGATCCGAACGCCGCAAAGACGAATGGCCAGGTCGCTGGCGCCGACCGCACGAGCGATCCCCGGGGCAACCCGGCGCGACCGTCGAAAACCGTCGCGCCTGTCCCGAGGACAGGGGCGATCCGGCACAGCGACCTTGCGATCAGCCACGCCTGTCACCGTGGAGTCCGGAGGTCAAAGCACGTTCGCGTCGCGACGATGCTCGCCCGCTGCCAGCTGCCCGGTCAGCCAGGGAGACCCTGCGGCTCCAGGATGCGCACCTCAGCCAGATCGCCCACCAACTCGGCGAAGCGCTGGGCGTCGGCGATGGAACCGACCACGGCGCCGTAATGCATCGGGAAGACGATGCGCGGCCGCAGCATGCGCACCGCCTCCACGGCCTCCTCAGCAGTCATCACGTAGGTACCGCTCACGGGGAGAAATGCGTAGTCCACCGGGCCGATCGCAGCCATTTCCGGGATGGCGTCCGTGTCACCAGCGAAGTACCAGGAGACGCCAGCCGCTCGACACACAAAGCCGACATGGTCACGCTCTCGCGGATGGAACGGCACCCCGGGGCTGCGAAACTTGTTCAGGTTATACGCCGGAAACGCCCGCACCTCCAACCCGCGGTACTCGACGCTGTCACCGGGACGAATGACATGAACGGGCGGAGTCAGCTCCGCGGTGCTCGCCGCCGTCGGGTTCGCGACGACGAACGTCCGCTCTGGGTCGCGAACCTTCGCGATGTCCGCTGGAGAACAATGGTCGAAATGGTCATGGCTGATCAGGATCACGTCGGCAAGTGGTTCACCAGGCGGAATCCTGAACGGATCGTGATAGATCCGCAGCCCATCCACCTCGAGACGAAAGGACGACTGTGCATACCACGTGACCTCGAACACCGTCCTCATCCCCCTCGTTCCGTAGCAGCGCGCCGCGACTCGCAACGACTCAGTCCACCATCAGAGCGACCCACGTCAGCCGTCGCGCCCCGCGTGCACTACGCTTCGGAAGCCTCGTCTGCACAGGACCGCGCGGGCTCCGGTGCGACCGCGGATCCTTCCCGGTCGCGTCACTCCCCTGCGCTAGATCACGTGCTCCAGTCTCCCGGCAGGTCGAGGAGCGACAGCGCCGAGGAGACGCTCGAGCGCCATGATATGGCTGCAGGTCCCCACGCCAAGCGCCTGGAACGAATGGCATGTGCAGGACCACATGCCATCCTCGAAGCGGACATCATAGAGGTCGTGATCACCCCGGAACCGGACGTGCAGCGACCGAATGTCCACCCGCTCCGGCTCGGCCGCATAGCGACGGGCCTTCTCGATCTTCCCGATCAGGCTCGAGTTCATGGCCCCACTCCTTTCGACCCCACAGCCCTCAGGCCCCGCTGCCCCAAAACACTCGGGCACCAGGACGCACGATCCCGGTGCCCGCCGCTCGCTCCTGTATGTTCGGACCTCCGTTCATGGCGGGGTCCTCTCGTTCTCCGAGGAGTGATTACGCGTATTATACTGGCGCGGTAGGGGTCGGGCAACACTGGCGAACCGGTGCGCTCCGATCGCGCCCGCGACGCTGTCGCACGACCGACACAGCACGCCATTCGACGTGGCGGTGACACCATGCGCGGATCCGCGGTGACCAGCGGCAACGCGCTCGCTGCGGTCTCCGAGGGAGGCGTTTCACTCGCCCCGGGGGACGGATGAGCACGAGCGTTGCGATCCTCGCCGGCGGCCAGAGTCGTCGGATGGGCCGGGACAAGGCCCTCCTCGACTTTCACGGCGAACCCCTCTTGGGCCGGGTGCTCCGACGGGTGCGACCACTGACCGACGATCTCTTCATCGTGGCGAGCGACCGTCCAGCCTACCTGCAGTTCGGCGTCCCAGTCGTGCCCGATCGGATCCCGGACGCTGGCCCGCTCGGAGGCATCTACAGTGCGCTGCTCTCCGCTCGACACGAGTATTGCCTGGTTCTCTCCTGTGACCTCCCGTTCGTCGATCCCCTACTCCTCCAGGGACTGTTGGCGCTTCCCCGCGACTACGATGTCCTCGTTCCGCTCCGCGCGCAGCGCACGGGCCAAGGCGGATCGGAGACCTTCGAGACGCTGCACGCGGTCTACGCCAAGTCCTGTCTTCCTGCCATCGAGCGGCAGCTCGCTCGTGGCCAGTTCAAGATCGTCGGATTCTTCTCGGAGGTGCGGGTACGGCCCGTCCCGGAGGAAGAGTTGCGCCGCTACGATCCCGAACTCCGTTCCTTCCTGAACGCCAACACGCCGGAAGCGTACCGCTGGGCGCTCGAGCAAGAGGCGCAGGGATGGACCGCTCGAGCCGATGAGACCGACCAGTGAGGTGTCGCTCTCCGGCGCGTGGGCACCGCCGGGTCTCCGGTGTCGCCGAACCGATCTCCCGCCGGCCCTCCCTCGCCACTCCATGCATCGCCTAGCTGGCGCGTCGACCCGCGAGGCACGGGGGAACACGCCCACCGCCAGGCGCGCCACCGTGGACGGACGAGGCTGCGTCCGGTAGCGGAGCGGCGCGAACCGGTTCCTGCGCGTTCCACCCGTGTGTGGCCCCCGCAGCGGTTCCCGTTGATCCCTGTCGGGCCCCGACGAGCCGACCGCTTTCCGCCTGCGCGGCTCCGCCGGCCAGGATGGCCTGACGGTAGTGCCGGTTTCCGGGGCCTTCCTTCTCGTTCCGACCGCTGTGAGACTCGCTACCTGCACCGTGGTGCCGTTCAGCTCGCGACGACGCAGCCTGTCGCCTCGCTCCACGACAACTCGCCCGCATTGACGGTGCCCGAGGGACAGTACCGATGGTGACGACGGTTCCGCCAGACCGCCCTCGCTGGCCGGTCGGTCGCTGCTGCGATCAGCGTTCTCGACAGCGCGCCCCCGCACCGGTGCAACCGACGCCTCTCCGCTCCAGTCAGTGATCCGCCGACCGATTGGACGCGCACCGACCGGCGGTGACCGGTCGAACGCTGCACGACCGGTCGGCCGGTGAGGGAATCCGGTGCCTGCGTCATCCCTCGGGAACGCGCGCTCCGGCTCGACGCGAAGTGCGCCCGCTCGACGGCCCCGCAGCGGGAATACCCGAGGCGAGAACGGTTCGCTTCCCTAGAGCAGCGCACGTCCTGCGCCGACCGCGCGTCTGCTGCCACAATCAGCGTGTCGCGCCCTCTTCGGCTCGTGCGCTCTGGGACGAGTCCAGAGCACGCCGCGAGGCTCGACTGGGTCACTCCACCGGGCACTCCTCGCGAGCGACGTGCGAGCCGAAGCTCGACGCGACAGCGCATGCGGCAGAGCGCTGCGAACGAGAGGAGAGCGCAGGAGGGATGGCACCGCGCTGGCGAGCGAACGGTCTCGTCACCTTCCTCAGCGACTATGGACTTCAGGACAGCTACGTCGCCCAAGTGAAAGGCGTGATTCTCAGTCACGCGCCACAGGCGACGCTCATCGACGTCACGCATCTGGTCCCACCGCAAGATATTTTGGAAGGTGCCTTCCAACTCGCCACGGTCTGGCGCTCCTTCCCACCGGGAACCATTCATCTGGCGGTCGTCGATCCGGGGGTCGGAACGGCGCGTCGGGCGGTCTTACTCGGCGCGGAGAACCACTTCTTCGTCCTGCCGGACAACGGCCTGGCGACGTTCGTCCTCGCCGACGCCGCGTCCGTTCTGGCGTGGCACCTGGATCGCCCTGCGTTCTTCCGCTCACCTGTGGCGCCGACCTTCCATGGCCGCGACGTCTTCGCACCGATCGTCGCAGCACTCCTGAGCGGATACGAACCTGCGGTACTCGGCACACCGATCGATGCCAGCGATTTGATCCGTCTCCCCATTCCGATCATCCGGAGGGAAGACGCTCGCACCGTCGGGCCGGTGGTCTCCATCGATCGGTTCGGCAACTGTCGGACGCTCATCCGAAGGGAACAGCTCCCTGGTCCTCCCGATCGTCTCGTCGTGCAGTGCAACGCGCTCGTCATCCGTGGACTCGCGCGCACCTTCGCTGACGTTCCACCCGGGCATCCCCTCGCCCTCATCGGTAGCCATGGTGGACTGGAACTCGCCGTGCGCGACGGGAACGCTGCCGACGTGTGGGCAATCCGACGCGGCGACCTCGTCGAGATTCGCATCGAGGGCTCGTAGCTGCGTGCTATACTGCCAGCAGTGCATGCGGTAGGAGTTCGGGCAGCATGGGAAGAGTTCAGACGACCAGATCCCGTCGCAAGTCCACCCGGCGCACCGGCCGCGCGACGGGAGGCAGCCAGCCGCAACCCCGGGTCGAGACGCCCGCGAGGAGCGAGTCAACCGGCACGTCGCTGACGATCGTGAGCCCGTGGGGACGCGTGGACGAGGAGTATGCCCTGATCCGCGCTGACCTGAAGCGGCTCGCGTGGGTCACCACTGTCTTGCTCGCGCTTCTCGCCGCGCTGACCGTCCTGTTGCGTTGAACCGAGAAGCGAGCGCCGGACCCGCGGGTCCGGCGCGAGAGCACGCACTGGCGGTTCGGAGACCGCTCTCTAACTACCGATCGTCTCGTCGAGATCGAATTCCACAGCCAACGCATCTTCGTCGACCGTACTGAGCAGCTCCTCCGTTGCCTCGGCTTCTTCTTCGGGTTCCACCACCTCCTCGACCGGCAGGAGCTCCTCTTCCTCGGCGTAAAGTTCCTCTTCCTCGAATTCTTCGCGTCCGAACGTCTCTGGGAGGTAGGGTCGCGGCGGCGCGATCTTCGGCTGCGGCGGGAAGGACGGAACGTTCACGAGGTGCGCGGCACGGTAAACCTCCCGGAGGATGATGCGCAGGGTATCGCCAGTGAGTTGGACGACGTACGCGCGGTACTGGTTCCCCTCGCGAGCGAACCGTAGCACGCGCCGGGCCAGCCGCCCCTCGAGTTGTCCGAGCGGAGTCCCGTCCGCGTCGACCACGAACACCGCGTCGTCCCGAAAGTCCAAGAGGACTTCCTGGCCGGGAAACAGCCGTGCCAGAACGAAAGCTGCGGCCGGACGCAACAGATCGGTCACATAGGTACGCCCCATCTCTTCCATGAAGACATCCGGGCGGGGTGCGGACCGACCCAGGGGCATCGGGATCACCCCGTCCGTCGACTGCCCTGCCAACCACTCCAGGCGCGTGATGTTGCGCTGGGCGATCGAGTTCGCTGGTTCGATCTCCAGAGCTCGCTGATAGGCCGCCCGCGCCTCCGCCACTCGACCCAACTCGGCATACGCATGCCCGAGCCGGTTCCACGCAGCCACGTCGCGCGGCGCCACCTCGGTGATCCGCCGATTGAGCTCGACCGCTCGTTCCCATTGCCCCTGAAACGCAGCCTGCTTGGCTGCTTGCGTCAGTCGCCGGAGGAGTCGACGCTCGTGACTACTCTGACTGGAAAGCGCTGACATCGTTCCGCTCTGCCTCCGTTCGTCTCTCAGTGTGCAACGCCGGCGGGCTCTGGCGCCCCGACGACCGCTGGCTCGCCGAGCAGATACCACGGACTGACCTCGGTAATGCGGACCGGGACGAGCCGACCGCGCCATTCACCTGCTGCCTCGAAAAACACGAGCGTGTTACCCCGGGTACGGCCGCGCCACCGACCGCGTGCCACGCCATCGACTAACACTTCGACCGTTCGCCCCAGGTAACGCTGGTTCCGCTCGCGTGCGATCCGCTCCTGCAGTTCCTCGATCGCCCGATGTCGTCGACGCTTTTCCTCGCGCGGCACATCGTCTACCCAACGCGCCGACAGCGTGCCCGGTCGTGGCGAGTACATCGCGACGTGTACCTTATCGAACCGGATCTCCTCCAGGAGTCGATAGGTATTCAGGAACTGCTCCTCAGATTCTCCTGGGAACCCGACGATGATGTCGGTCGAGAGCGTTACGTCTGGAATCCACTCGCGGATGCGCGCGATCCGTTCTCGATACTCCTGCACCGAGTAGTTGCGCCGCATTCGCCGCAGCACTTCGTCGTCGCCTGCCTGTACCGGCAGGTTGACATGTTCGCAGACCTTCGGCAAGTCAGCGATCGCCCGGATCAACTTGTCGCTGAAGTACTTCGGATGCGATGTCAAGAACCGGATCCGTTCGATACCAGGCACCTCGTGGACATGAGCCAGAAGGTCCGCAAGATCCGGTTGCCCAGGCAAATCATGGCCGTAGGCGTTCACCGTTTGTCCCAGCAAGGTGACTTCCCGCACACCCTGCTCTGCCAACCGGGTGACCTCGGCGACGACGTGTTCCACCGGCCGACTCCGTTCGCGCCCTCGCCGGTACGGGACGATGCAATAGGAGCAGACGAAGTTGCATCCGTAGATCACCGGCACGAACGCCGTCACTTCCGGATCGGCCTGCCCCTCGGGGTAGTAGTGCGGAAGTTCGACCAGATCGATATCGACCTCGCTGAGTTCCGGTATCAGTCGAGTCAAACGCGCGAAGTCCGACGGCCCATACCAGAGATCGACCCACGGAAAGCGTTCCGCGAGCCGCTCCTCCTGCCCCGTCACCAGGCACCCCGTCACCGCGATGCGCACCTCCGGACGCCGGCGCTTCAGGCGAGCCAGCGCCCCGATGTATCCCAGGGCCTTGTCCTCGGCCTGTTGGCGCACCACGCAGGTGTTGACGATAACGAGATCGGCCTCCCACTCGTGCGCTGCCGGAAGGTACCCGGCCTGGCGCAGCAGGGCAGCCGCCTTCGCGGACTCGGCTTCGTTCATCTGGCAGCCGATCGTCCAGATGTGAAAGCGCTTGACCGCGGGCAGCTCCTCCGCCGACGCGCTCGACCATGGTTGAAGCTGGATGCGTTGCATGGAGCCTCCCACCACAGGCGCCCGGCGCCCGTGTCCTCGTACAGTCTATCAGTATAGCCGACACCGAGGACCGAGCCGTCTCGGTCGCCGAGCGCTCGGACTGTGCTACGATACAGATGAGGGGGTGGACGACGAGTCGAACGCCGTCTTGGCGACGCGGCACCGACGCGTCCGTTCGGCTCTGCGAGGAGGCACTATGACGCAACGACGCTGCGGAACCTGTCGTTACTTCGAAGAAGGTGGCTTGGCTGGATCTGGTTGGTGTCGTCATCCGCAGCGCCGGGATCTCCAGCAGATGGTGTTCGTCCGGCGAGGCGAACTCGCCTGCCGAACGGGTTGGGATGGGGACCTCTGGGAACCGCGCGACACGGAGCAGCGGCCGGTCCTGGCTGTCGTCTCCGGTTCATGGGCTCGTCACTCGGACGGCTCCTCGACGGCTCACGACCCACCCCCTTCCGCTGCGCTAGAGGACGAACTTCCTCCGTTCTCACCCCCGCGCACGGCGATTCCATCGCTCGACCATCTCCCCTCCGTCGACGAACGGCTCGACCGAGAGGGACAGAGCGGTGAGACCGAACCCTTCCCCTCAGTCGCCGTCAGCGAGACATGGTCAGAGCCCTCGTCGGCAACTCGTTCCGATGAGGTCCTGCCCGAGGACGTCCCGCCGGATGCCCCAGCGCTGCTCGCGTCCCTTCCACGCCTGTGCCGGACCTGCCGTGACTTCCGACCCCTCGGGGACGGACGGATGGGCTGGTGC
Source organism: Thermomicrobium sp. (assembly GCA_025060175.1). GTDB lineage: Bacteria > Chloroflexota > Chloroflexia > Thermomicrobiales > Thermomicrobiaceae > Thermomicrobium. Next base: position 46,735 of record JANXBE010000002.1, read on the forward strand.
AACAACAGCTTCGCCTTTCCGGAACGGACGATGGTCCATGCCGAAACGCTCGCCTGCGCCGGAACCATCGGCTCTTGGTGGCTCCCGAGCGACGAGTGGTGGCTACGGCAGGCCGATATTTCCCACCACGGCCAGCCCACACCGCACGTCGATGCCTTCCTCCGCCAGCTCCTGCGCGAGCGTCAGCAGGAGCGACGACGTCGTGCCAGTTCCTGAGGCAGTCGACGATGGGTGAGTTCGGAGAGCTCCTCCGCAACGCCCGTGCCTACCGAGGAGTTTCGCTCCACGACGCCGAGCGAGCGACACGCATCAGTCGGCGCTATCTCGCCGCGCTCGAGCAGGAGGCGTTCGAGCATCTTCCGCCACTGACCTACGCTCGCGGTATCGTCAGGATCTACGCCCAGTACCTCGGCCTCGATCCAGTCGCGGTGCTCGCCAAGTTCGAAGACGCACACGGTCAGCGGAGCCTCGGCTTCCGGGTGGTGCCGAGCGCGCGGACCGTTCAGGAACCACTCATGCACTGGGCGCCGAACTTCGCGGTCATCGCCTTCATGCTCGCCATCTCAGCGATCGTCTTCGCGCTCGTCTACACGACCTATCTCGCCCCGCGGGAGACGGTAGGCCCACCGTCGCTCGCCTCGACGAGCGAACCAGCGGCACCCCCCAGCACCACGACACCCGGTTCGACACCAACCACCGCAGAAATCGGTACCCCATCCCCACCGGCCGGCGTGTCGAGTCAGCCATCCCCCACGCTCGAGAACCCGACGAGCCCTGTCCACGCAACCGCTCCGGCATCCCCGACGCCGCCCCCCGCGTCCCAGGCGCCTGCGCCTGCTGCGACACCATCGACAAGGACCGAGCATGTCTTCGAGATCGTCGTGGTCGGCCGTGTGTGGGTGCAAGCGACGGTCGACGGGCAGACAGTAGTCGCCGAAGTCTTGGACGCAGGAGCGCGGCGCGTCTTTCGAGGCAGCACGATGACCGTCTCTTCGGGGAACGCGCCGCTGGTTCGCGTGCTCGTGGACGGCGAAGACCGAGGTCCGCTCGGCCAACGATGGGACGACACCGCGTCCTATCCGTGAGTGACCGCTGGTCACGACCGTTCGCGAGATCCCTCGCCCACTCCCCAGGAGAACGCCGGAACAGCGGCGACCAGAGCCCCAGGCTGCACCGTCACGCGCAGCTCGTCCGCATCGGTACACCGATCCCCATCGATTTCGACCGGGGCCGGTACTGACGAACGGATCGCCACTGCTTGGCCACGCCACCGCTCGACGAAGCGGGACTGCCACAACCGCCCGAGCGCAGCCCAACCGAACAGCTCCGCCCATGCAACCAGGTTCGGCGGTCGCAGGCAGAGGACGTCGAGCTGACCGTCGCTCGGATCGATCGACGGCCCCAAGCGAAAGTGCGGATGAACGAGGAACGGACCGTTCGCGACCAGGATCGTGCGCGCGACGACCCGCCGCACCCGACCGTCGATGTCCACCTGGAACGACCACGGGCCATCGCGCAGGTGACGCAAGCCAGGAAGCACGTAGCTTCGCCAGGCGAAAAAGCGCTTCACGCTAGGTGATGCGTCATCGACGATCAACGCATCGATGCCGATTCCGCCGAGAAACAGGAGAACGCGGTCGGGAGCCACCCGACCGACATCGAGACGGCGCCAGCGCAGCGGCCCGACCAGCGCCCGGGCCGCCCGCACTGGTCCATCCGGGAACCCCAAGAGTCGGGCCACATGGTTCGTCGATCCCCCGGGAAGCACAGCGAACCGAGCCGACGTCCCAATGACCCCCGCTGCGACACGGCTCGCCGTTCCGTCCCCGCCCAACGCGACGACGAGTTCCGCCTGCTGCGCCGCCGTTCGGGCGAGGTCTCCGATCTCCTTCGGCTCCGAGCCGACGAAGACAGCGACCTGGAAGCGCTGTGCCAGGATGCGCAAGACCTGCTCGACGAGAGGCGGACGGACACGGCCAGCAGCGGCGTTGACGACGAGCGCTAGAGACGGGTACGCCCTCATGTCGTCGCCGGTGCTTCTAGCCGATAGCGCAGGATCGCCCCGATGCCACCGTACGGCTGGAGTCGACCACGGAGTTCCGGCTCGGCGAGGAAGACCAGGTTCGCATTCTGCCGATACGCCTCGGCATACACCTCCGGGACGATGTTTTCGCGGGCGCGGAGCGGTCCGCCGCAGAACTGGCACTCCGCGCCGACTGTTCCGATCGACTGGATGGCTCCGCACCGGAGGCAGTAGCGGCCAGGCGCGCTCACGGTGTCGTCCACGAGCAACGCGTTGACGTTCCGCATCTGCACCGCCTCGACGACTCGCTCCAAGCCGACGACGGCCATATCTTGACTGAGCGCTTCGTCCAGTACCAAGTCGACATAGCGTTCGCGCTCGCGACGCTGCCACGCTTCGATGATGCGTCGCGTCTCTTCGGCGACCTGCTTCGTCGTCGACTCCATCAAACAGTTGAAGGAACCGACGAACCGCTCACGCAGGTACGGGTGGAGACCGTCGACGAAGTCCCTTACGACCTCGTCCGGGCCTCCGACGACGAGAAAGCGGAACGGTTCCTGCTCGAACAGCTGGAAGAGCACCTGCCCCACACGGTGGAAATGTTGCCGGACGTGGTCCTCGATGTGGCGCGCGAAGCGAGCCTGTGACCACCCGCCTTGCCCGTGTTGGCCCGGCACCTCGTCGTCCAGCCGAACCGCGATCTCGCGGAAGGACACCAAGTGACCAGCGAAAATTCTCGCCCGATCGCGGGAAATCAGACAAGTGCAGAGCGGTTCGAACAGCTCGACCACACGGACCAGCCGACCGATCACCGGCCGGAAGTCCAAATCGCTTTCGTTGCCGACGTCGCGTGGCACATGATACACGCGCCACAGACCAGCACGACTGCTCGCGAAGAGTGCGACTCCCTGGCCGAACTCGCCACCGTGATCACGGAAGAACTCACGAATCCGAGCGACATCGTCGTCGACCGCCTGCATCTGCGCACGCGTGAGACCCATCCGTTGCTTCGCTGATTCCAACTCACGGAGCAAGTTCTTCAGACGGATGGAGTAATGATCGTCGGTGATATGCTCCTGATCGACTCGAAGGTAGAGACTGATGATCGGCCATTCGTCGTTGCGAAACGCCCCCAACTCCTCGACGTCGCGTCGCGAGATGTCCACCACGTACCCCCCGTCACACCCTCCCGGACGATCCGACTCGCTGCTTCATCCGCGTTCGCTCGGACGCTCCTCCGGCCCGAACAAACGCTCGACGACGTAGTTCGCCAACCAGGTGGCAGCAGCCGCGAATAGCAAGTTGAGCACGCCACGCACCAGATTCCGCAACACCGGATTCATCCCTCTCCGTGGCATCACGGCCTCCCCCACCCGGGAGCGCTCCTCTCCCAGCAGTCTACCACGAGCTTCGCCGAGCTCTGCCCCGCACCGCACTCCCTCGCAGCTGACTCCGCGCGTGTAGCGATCACGCCCGACGTCGCGCAGCCTCTCGCCACCAACCCGCCAGGATCCCCAGCAGCCCGAGCGCGAGCGTCCCGCTCGTCACTACGGCACAGAGGTCGACCAGGAGCGGCCACCGATCCATCCCCGGGAGTACGATGAAGGGCCAGGCCAACCACCGATGGATCGTCCCTAGGACTCCACTCGCGTCACCGACGACCTGTTCCAAGACCCAGGCTGCCCACCGCGCGGCCAGGAGTGTCCAGTAGACCGAGACGGCGACCATGATCCACTCGGCCAACCGCGGTGCGAGTTGCGCAGGACGGCGCGGTCGCCGGGATCGGATCGTGGGCGTCGTGCTCACGTGGAAAGACGCTCCTTCACAAGGGCCTCGACCGCGTCCCAGATCAGCTCGGCCACCTCCTCTTTCGGGAGTTCCGGCAGCCTCTCCGGCGGACGGCCCGGTCGTAGCAGCGTCACCTGCGCCGAGTCGGCACCCATCGTCCGACGTGCGTCGTTCAGTACCAAGAGGTCGAGACCTTTCCGCGTCAGCTTCTCACGCGCATGCTCCACGAACCGCTCCGTCTCAGCCGCGAAGCCAACTTTCAGCAGGCCTCGTCGGTGGACCGTCGCGAGGATATCCACGGTCGGCTCGAGTTCGAGTAGGAGCGGGCCGTCACGCTTCTTCAGCTTCTCCGGCGCGACCGTCCTCGGGCGAAAGTCAGCGACCGCTGCGCACATCACCAGTACGTCCGCCGACCGGGTCGCCTCAGCGACAGCATCGAGCATCTCTGCCGCCGTCTCCACCGCGACTGTCGAAACTCCGTAGGGCACCGCGAGACAGGTCGGTCCGGTCACCAATGTCGTCTGCGCTCCTCGATCACGCGCCACCTCTGCCAGTGCGTATCCCATCTTGCCGCTGGAGTGGTTGCTCAGGAACCGCACGGGATCGAGCGGTTCTCGCGTGGGCCCGGCCGTCACCACGACACGGCGACCAGCGAGCGTTCCCCGTTGCCCGAGGACGGTACGGATCGCACCGAGGAGTTCATCCGGCTCCACCATGCGTCCCTCACCGACCAAACCCGAGGCGAGCGGTCCGAAACCCGGGCCAACGATCACCACCCCGCGCGCTCGCAGGACGGCCAAGTTCTCCTGCGTCGCAGGGTGGCGGAACATGTGATGGTCCATCGCCGGCGCCACGAGCAGCGGGCTCGGACAGGCCAAAGCGGTCAAGGTCACTGCATCGTCAGCGAGACCGTGGGCAAGCTTGGCCAGCACATCTGCCGTCGCCGGGGCGATGACCATCAGATCGGCGGAAGCACCCACCGTGACATGCCCGGCCTGTTCACCCTCCCACACGCCGATCGTCGTGACTTGCACTGGCCGCCTGGTCAGGGCCTGGAAGGTCAGAGGACCGACGAAGTCAGTAGCGGCGCGCGTCATCACCACATCGACGACGGCGCCCATCCGAACCAGACGACGGACGAGTTCGACCACCTTGTAGGCCGCGATGCCACCAGTGACGCCGACAACGATTCGTTTTCCGCTCAGGATCCTCGGCACGCGTCCTCCCTACTCTCCACCTCCGCCGCAACCGCCTGTCGCTCGCGCGCGGCCAGCACGGCGCGTATTTCAGCGAACCCCAACTCCAGCCGAGGATAGACGAACCAGACGGTCGCCAGCGCGAACGCCATGCCGGTCACGATCCGAAGTTGCCAGGTACTTTCCCGGAGACCGACGAGCTGGGTCGTGCCGTCGATCGCCATGGGTAACGCCAGCACCAGTGCACCGCGCCAGGAAAGCGGCGCCAAGTGATGCCGCACGAGCGCATAGACGGAGCCGAGCAGGAATATCCCCGTATAGATCGCGAAATCACGCTGGCAGTAGGCCATCGGCTCCCCGAACAACCAGAAGCTGCGACGCGCATCCTGATGGCAGACGAAGCGGTACAGAACATAGATCACCTCAGCGAGGAGTGGCTGTCCATGGGCGCGCAGCCAGGGAGCCAGGAGAGGCAGCACGGCGAACAGCCCGGTGAGGAGGTTCAGCGTAAGGAGCCAGTGACGCGCCCAGACCCCGACCGCACGATCGACGGCCCGTTCGAAAGTTGTCCGCTCCCTGACGGAGCTGACCTCGCCGAGCTTGTTTCGGCCTTCCATAGGCAGGCGCTCGTTCGACGACGCTTTGACGACTGTCCCCGCAAAAGTTTATACTGTGAGGGATTGCGTGGGCGCTCGCCCCCATCGTCTAGAGGCCTAGGACACCACCCTTTCAAGGTGGAGATCGCGGGTTCGAATCCCGCTGGGGGCACTCCGTATCGCGCGCTTCACTCGTGGTGGCAGTCGAGCATCGGTCGACGTGCGCTCTCACCTCGAACCCTGGAACCTCTCGGGCTGGCGTCGGGTCGAACAGGCTCGTGGACGAGTGGCGCGCCAGACCGGATTCCGTGCGACACCAACGCTGTGCGGACGGTTGCGCCACGGAGCCGGGACGCGCAGCCTGTACAGGGTCGTCGCGCGCTGGGAGCCCTGTCCGGCATGCCAACGGTAGTGCCAGTGTTGGCGTGGAGCGCTCCCTGTCAGCCCGCCCAGGTAAGGGCTGGGTGGCTCGCGAGTCGGGCGGTTCGAACGATCGGAGCCGAGGAGGCTAGCGGATGCACGTCGTCATTCCGGTCGCTGGTCTAGGAACCAGGCTCCGTCCCCACACGTGGAGCAAGCCGAAGCCGTTGGTCACTGTCGCTGGCAAGCCGATTCTCGGCCACGTCCTCGACCGCTTGCTGCGGCTGCCGCTCGACCGTGTCGTGTTCGTCACCGGCTACCTGGGCGAGCAGATCGAGCAGTTCGTGCGACAGCACTATCGGTTCGATGCCGTCTTCGTCGAGCAGCCGGAACCGCTCGGCCAATCGCATGCCCTCTTGCAAGCCTCGGGGCTCGTCGACGGCCCGACGCTCGTCGTGTTCCCCGATCTGATCTTCGATGCCAACCTCGAAGCACTGGTGGGGTGCCCCTGGGACGGTGTCGTCTTCGTCAAGGAAGTTGACGACCCTCGTCGATTCGGCGTCGTCATCGTCGAATCCGGGCGCATCGTTCGACTGGTCGAGAAACCAACCGACCCGGTCAGTCGCCTCGCTGTGGTCGGCGTCTACTACTTCCGCTCGTTCGCCGATCTTCTGGAAGCCATCGAAGAACAGATCGCGATGGATCGACGACGTGGGAACGAATATTATCTCGCGGAGGCGATTCAGATCCTCATCGACCGCGGGCGGACGATCGTGCCGCAACCGGTCACTGTCTGGGAGGATTGCGGGACCGTCGACGCGCTCCTGCAAACCAACCGCTTCCTCCTCGACCGGCGTGCCGAGCCGCCACCGGCCATCCCGACGAGCGTCGTCGTTCCTCCCGTCGTCATCGATCCGACCGCGACGATCGAGCATGCCGTCGTCGGTCCGTACGTCAGCATCGGTCCTCACGCTGTCGTCGCACACGCGATCGTGACCGATTCGATCATCGACGAAGGCGCACGGATCGAGAACGTCATGCTGCATCGCTCGATCGTCGGACGGCAGGCACGCGTCAGGGGCGACTTCCTCCGCGTGAACGTCGGAGACTCCTCCGAGATTTCTTTCGCCCAGCTGGAGGATGGGTGAACGGTGGCTCGCTGGCTCGAAGTCGCGGTCGATGCTGACCTGGAATCTGCCGATGCGGTCGCGGAAATCTTCGCACAGTACGGATACCAGCAGGGTGTCGCGATTCTCCAACCCGTCCTCCAAGATCCTGCTGGGGAGCAGGTCACGATCGATCCCAACGCACTCGTCCGGGTCATGACGTATCTGCCACTGGACGAACAGGTCGATGCCACAGTCGAGGCGTTACGGATCGCATTGTGGCATCTCGGCCAGTTGGGAACCGTCGGTGCGCTCCGACTCCGAACGCTGTCCGAGGACGACTGGGCAGAGGCGTGGAAGCAACACTTCCCGGTTACCCGCATCGGCCAGCGGATCGTCATCCGTCCCTCCTGGCTGCCGTACACGCCGCATCCGGACGACGTGGTCATCGAGCTCGATCCCGGTATGGCGTTCGGCACCGGCCTGCATCCGACGACCCAACACTGCCTCCGCTGGATCGAGCAGCTCGTTCGACCGGGGCAGAGCGTACTCGATGCCGGTGCCGGCTCCGGCATTCTCAGCATCGCTGCTCTCAAACTCGGGGCAACCGCGGTCACCGCGCTGGAACTCGACCCGGTCGCGAGCGAGGTCCTCCATGCCAATCTCGGGCGGAACGGGGTTCTGGACCGGGCGACTGTCCGGGTCGCTGACGTGACCAGGGATCTCGCCGAGCGCGAGCGCTACGACCTCGTTCTGGCGAACATCGTCGCCCGCGTCTTGATCGAAGCCGCCCCACGCCTGGTCCGCGCCGCTCGCTCGGGAGCCTTGATCGCCTTGAGCGGTATCATCGCGACAGCGGAAGCCGACGTGCGCGACCGGTACCGACGTCTCGGCGTCGAACTCGTGGAACGCCAGCAGGATGGCGACTGGGTCAGCCTCCTCTACCGCCGGACGTCCGCATGAGTAGACTCGGCCACCGTTTCTTCGTCCCGTTCGCGCTCGAGCTCGGGAGCGAGGTCGAACTACCGGAGTCGATCGCACGCCAAGCCACACGCGTCCTCCGCCTGCGTCCCGGTGATTCGATCGTGTTGTTCGACGGCCGTGACCTGGACTTTCTCGCCGAACTGCAACACGTCACGCACAACGCAGTGCGCGTCAGCATCCGGGACGCACAACCATCGCGTCCACTGCCTCCGCCACCAATCACGCTCCTCCAAGCTCTGCTGCGACACGACCACTTCGAGCTCGTGGTCGAGAAGGCCACTGAACTCGGGGTCGTCCGGATCGTTCCGCTCCGGACCCAGCGATCCGTCGTGCACCTCGACACCCGGAGCACCGAGCACCGACTGCAACGCTGGTACCGGATCGCCGTCGAAGCGAGCGAGCAATGCGGTCGAGGCGTTCTCCCGATCATCGACCCACCATGCGATCTCGTATCGGCGCTCGAGCGCCTCCGGTCGCAGCGCCTCCTCGCCTTGTGGGAAGCGCGCACCGCTCCGCCGATCGCCCAGGACCACTTCAGCGCGGTCGAACCGCTCGCCCTCGCGATCGGCCCCGAGGGAGGGTGGACGAGCGACGAGATCGAACTCCTCAGTCGCTCCGGGGCGGATCTTCGCTCGCTCGGTCCCTTGATTCTCCGCTCCGAGACCGCTGCCATCGCCGGGATTGCTGCCGTACGCGCGCGTACCGTCGTCGATCCTCCAGCACCCATCACCTGCGCCGCACCTGACGCACCTCGAGCGTCCGCAGGCGGTTGAGGGCAGCGGCCAGCTCGTATCGACGCGGACGAGCGAAGTCACCAGGATGCCCCCGGAACGGGGACAGAAGGTCGAGTCCTTCGCGTTCGATCGCTTCTTCGAGCGCGTCTAGGACTTCCGCCAGTGTCCGTTGCCCATCGAAGAAGCCATGCTCGAGAGCATACGCGAGCGCCGACCCGATGGCCCGGGTTTGGCTCGGGTCGACGATCTGCTCCACCTGGCGAAGATCGATCGACTCGGCACCGAACGCGACTTCCTCGGTCCCGTATGCGCGGACACGGGTGCGCTCGCGCCGCCGTGGATCGATACTCTCCGGCAGCGGGATCCGCGGCACCACGCCCGGCCACGGATCTGACGCCTCGAAGCGACCGATCCCGTGGCGGCTGGCCAGTTCGCGAGCCCGCGCGGTGACATCGATCGGCCGATAGGAACGCATCCAGATGACGGTGTCCGCGACGTGCAGGTACTCTCCTGCCCCGCCCATCACGAGCACCGTCGAGACCCCGGCCTCCCGCGAGAGCTGCCGGACGCGGTCGATGAACGGGACGATCGGCTCGGCCTCCGCCGGAATCAGTTCCCGCATCAGGTGATCCCGAATCATGAAGTTGGTCGCGCACGTATCCTCGTCCATGAGCAGGACACGTGCACCCACCTCGATCGCCTCGAGGATGTTGGCGGCCTGGGACGTCGAGCCACTCGCGTCATCGCTCGTGAAGCAGGTCGTGGAGCGTCCGAGCGGCAGAGTACGAATGAAAGCGGACAGGTCGACACCGACGACGCGACGTCCGTCCTCTGCACGGATCACCACCGCATCGCTCCGCGTCACGACCCGTTCCCGACCGTCACCGGGAATGTGGTTGTAGACACCGCGTGCCAGCGCCTCGAGCAGCGTCGACTTCCCATGGAAACCGCCACCGACGATCAGCGTCACGCCCTCGGGAATCCCCATGCCACGCACCCGTCCACTGTGGGGCGTCTGCAACTCCTGCTCCAGGCTCGGCGGAGCCTCGAACGGAATCGCGCCGACCGAGAGTGGTTCCTGGCTGATGCCGCTGCGTCGAGGCAGCACAGCGCCCCGACCGACGAACGCGACGAGCCCGTGCTGGGGGAGCTGTTCACGCAGCGCCTCTGCGTCTTCGACGACCGCGATGAACCGCTCGGCTTCGGCGAGCCCGTTCGGGTCCAGCCACAGCGTCCGGCGTGCGATTTCCGGGAGCAAGTCGGCCAAGAGTTCCTCCGCGACATCGGCGAGGATCGTCCGCCCAGCAGCCGGAAGCCCCACAGAAAGGCGCAACTCGACTCGATCCGGGGTCACACGGCAGGCGGTGCGTTCGAGGACTTCTTGACCGCCAGCGTCGATCGAGAGGAGACCGGAGCGCCCCGTTCCCCCGCGAGGTCGTTTCGACCGTTCGATCATCTGCCGCGCTCGACGCGCCAGGAAGTCCTCGAGGGCCACGCGGCGGGTCCGACTCGTCACGGCGGGCAACGTCAGCCGCTGCCGCTCGACGATCACCCGAACCCGAGACGGGGGCGCGTAGGGGTCACCCTGCACATGATCGACCGCCAACATGATTTCTCCGGCTCGGTAGAGGCCACGGATTTCCTCGTAGGCCTTGTAACCACGCCGGTCGATTCGTCGAAGGGTCGAGCGCAGCACGCTCACGTCCCGCACGCCAGTCCCTCCCCCATGGCATGTCGAGAGTATAGTGAGCCCCCGGTTCGACTGGTCAGTGACTCTTCGCGGCAGCAACGCGTTCACGGGCTGCGACTGGCGCTGCGACCGCGTCGGACACCACTCCGGACGAAGCGGGCGATTCCCGATCCGACGCTGCAGACCATGCCTCGCGCCTCACCGCCTCGGCTACTCCATCGATCCCGAGATGTTGGATACGCGACACGACCGACCTGCCCGGCAGCATCGAGAACGCGCCCGCTTAGGATCGGTGAGGCACTCGGATGGCCGCGAGATGACCAGGGCGGTACGGATCGGAGGTGCGGACCAGGGTTAGGCTCCGACCACGCGTCGGGAGCCCGGTTCTCCGTGGAGCGTGGCGAGGTCCACTCTCCTCTGGCCGAAGGAGGCCCGGGAGCTCCGCGTGGACGGTCCCCTCCGACGAACCCGGTGCTCTCGCCCGGCGTCCACGTCCAACGGAGCCTTCGGCGAAACGCCGCCGCGACGCCGCGACGGCCTCGGCACGCGGTTTCAGGCTCGGCCGCGATGCGCGATCCGCAAGCGCGCGCAGTCGCGTGCCCTGATCACCGGCTCCTCACGCCCTCTCGCCAGGCACGAACGAGTGTCGGCGACCTCAAATGCTCGTCGCTGTGCCGCGCGTGCGACCGTCTCAGGCTCCGCCGGGATGCAGGCGCGAGCCGAGGAAGAATGCGAGTTGCCCGAGCGCCAACGCGATCAGTGCGAGGCCGAGCAATCCAGCCATGACCCGGCGCGGAAGACCGGCCCGCAGTCCCAGGAAGAGCGAGGCGACGAGGGGGGCTCCCATCAGGCCGGCGTATTGGGCGAACTCCACGAGCCAGTTGCGGAGACCCGGTGCGCTGAGTCCCAGACCCCGCTCACCAGCCGGTAGCACCAGCAGCGACAACATCAGTCCGCCGACCGGGATCAGCGTCGCGATGATCTTGTCGACCAGCCGCCAGCGTGGCGTCGCCCACGTGACCAGCACACCGACCGGCCATAGCACTGCGATCGAGCCCACGGCCACGACCGTCAGAATGTCCTGGTCGGTCCACTCGCGCTGGCGTTGGGACGCTTGGGCTCGGAGTTGGTGACCCATCGGAACTCGCCCCCCCGACCCTGCTTACAGGTCCTTGTGCAAGGTCGCCAGGAACTCGGCATTGTTCTGCGTGCGCGCCAACCGACCGAGTACCAGTTCGGTGCCGTCCGTGCCGCCGAGCATGGAGACCATTCGGCGCATAGTCCAGACCTGGCGCAAGGTCTGCTCGTCCAGCAAGAGTTCCTCGCGTCGCGTGCCCGAGCGCTGGATATCGATCGCTGGGAAGATGCGTCGTTCCGCGAGCTTGCGGTCCAGGTGGAGTTCCATGTTGCCGGTTCCCTTGAATTCTTCGTAGATCACATCGTCCATTCGGGAACCGGTATCCACGAGACAGGTCGCGATGATGGTGAGACTCCCACCACCCTCGATGTTGCGCGCGGCGCCGAAGAAGCGCTTCGGCGGATAGAGCGCGACCGGGTCGATACCGCCGGACAACGTCCGTCCGCTCGGTGGGACGCTCAAGTTGTACGCGCGGGCCAAGCGCGTGATGGAGTCGAGGAGGATCACGACGTCCATCCCGCACTCGACCAAGCGCTTGGCGCGCTCGAGCGTCATTTCGGCCACGCGGATATGATCCTCGACGGGCTCGTCGAACGTCGAGGAGATGACCTCGCCGTCCACCGAACGCCGCATGTCGGTCACTTCCTCCGGCCGCTCGCCGATCAGCAGCACGATGAGATGGATGTCCTTGTAGTTGGTGGTGATCCCGTTGGCGATGTGCTTGAGCAAGACCGTCTTCCCGGCCTTGGGCGGTGAGACGATCAGGCCGCGCTGCCCCCGTCCGATCGGTGCGACCAGGTTCACCAGTCTCGTCGACAGGATGTGCGGTTCGGTCTCGAGGTTGATCAGCTCCATCGGGAAGATCGGGGTCAGGGTGTCGAAGCTGGGTCGTCGTCGGGCGAATTCCGGATCCATGCCGTTGACGGCGTCGACGCGGAGCAAGCTGTAGTACTTCTCATTCTCCTTCGGCGGCCGCACCTGTCCGGCGACCCAGTCACCTTGCCGAAGCCCGAAGCGTCGGATCTGCGACTGCGAGACGTAGACGTCGTTCGGCCCGGGCAGGTAGCGCTCACCACGCAGAAAACCGAAGCCATCCTCGGTGATTTCCAGGACACCCTCGCCGAAGATCGCCCCGTCGCGCTCCGTCTGGGCGCGCAGGATCCGGTTCACGAGCTCCATCTTCCGGAGGCGACCTGCGTTGGGCACGCCGAACTCGCGAGCGAGCGCCTGCAGCTCTTCGAGACTCTTCTCTTGGAGCTCAGCAGCCGTGAGTGCCGGAACTTCCTTGACCTCTTCCACCACTGTCGTCGGGGTCACGGGATCCATCGTAACCGTCCTCCTCGAGTTGGATCGTTTTGCCACGCGCTTCTTCTCCTCCGTTAGGTGCAGGACCGACTACGAGCCACGCCCCGGTAGCCGACAGACGCGTGCGCGCACCGCGGAGCGGCGAACGAAGCCGGTGCCTGACGACAGACTCATGCCGAACTGTGCCGGTCGCTGTACGGACAACGAGAACCTCTTAGCCAGTCAGTGATTGGTGTGAGAAGTCTTTGGTCTCCACTGCGGATGACCGAGCCATCGATGACCGGGGTACCGTGCAGAGGCACTGGACGCGGGTTACCCGCGACACCTACTGTACCACGCCGTACACCCCCTCGTCAAACGGTTTCGGCCTGATACTCCTGCACTTTCGCGAGCCGATGCTCCGCCTCGATGCGTCGGATCGTTCCGGTGCGGGAGCGCATCACGATCGAGTGCGTTCGCGCGCCGTGCCGCGTGAAGCGCACACCCTCCACCAAGTCCCCCGTCGTGATGCCGGTCATCGCGAAGAAGACGTTGTCGGAACGCACCAGGTCGTCGGCAGTGAAGACGCGCTCGAGGTCCAGTCCCTGTGCGAGCGCGCGTCCTCGTTCCTCCTCGTCTCGCGGGAAAAGGGTGCACTGGATCGCGCCGCCGACGCACTTCAGTGCAGCTGCCGCGACCACGGCCTCCGGCGAGCCGCCGATCCCCATCAGCACATCGACGCCGGACTCGGGAAATGCCGTCATGACCGCTCCTGCAACGTCCCCATCCGTGATGAGACGGATCCGCGCCCCGGTCCGCCGTATCTCCTCGATCAGTTGCTGATGCCGTGGCCGATCCAGCACCACCACCGTCAGCAGCCGGACGCTCATTCGCTTGGCTTCCGCGATCCGGTGCAGGTTCTCTGTCGGCGACAACCGGATGTCGATCGCATCGGCAGCTTCCGGCCCGACCGCGATCTTGTTCATATAGACGATTCCCGGCGGATAGTACATCGAACCCCGTTCGGCGAGTGCCACGACCGAGACCGCACCCGGCATCCCGTTGGCGCACAGCCGCGTCCCATCGATCGGATCGACGGCCAGATCCCCCTCCGGCGGATCACCGGTGCCGACCTCCTCGCCGATGTACAACATCGGCGCCTGGTCCTTCTCTCCTTCTCCGATGACGACCACTCCCTTCATCTGGACCGTCGAGAGCATCCGGCGCATCGCCCGCACCGCCGCGGCATCGGCGGCATTCTTGTCACCGCGTCCCACCCATTGCGCGGCTGCCAACGCCGCCGCTTCCGTGGTACGGACGAGCTCCATAGCCAGGTTCCGATCCAAACGGTCCATGGAATCACCCACCTTCCCCACGCGCGACGCTACCAGCCAACCGTCCTTGCTGACGAACCAGCCATTCCTGCGCGAGTCGTGGAATCTGCACCGTCGTCGTCTGACGAACTGTGCAGGGAGGCAGCGAGGTGACGAAGGCATGACCGTACCGACGCTTCACCACGCGTCGATCCAAAACGACGCACACACCATAGTCACGGGTACTGCGGATCAAGCGACCGAACCCTTGCTTGAAGCGGAGGACTGCCTGCGGCACTGCGTACTCGTGGAACGGGTCGTGGTACGCCTCGCAGCGAGCAGCGAACACCGGGTCGCTCGGCACGGCAAAGGGAAGCTTGGCGATCACAAGGACACTGAGCGCCTCCCCTGGCACATCGATCCCCTCCCAGACCGCATTCGTGCCGAGCACGGCTGTCTCGGGGCGCGCCTTCAGACGCTCGATCAGCTGGCGCGGACTGCCGTCGATCCGCTGTCCCAGAACGAGGATGCCTTCCTGCTCCAAGGGCCGCTTGATCGCCCGGTACGCGGCCTGCAAGGCGCTGTGCGACGTGAACAGCACCAACGCCCGACCGCGCGTCGCCCGGAGAAGCGCGAGTAAGGTCTCGTTCAACTGCCGTTGGTACCCGGGTTCGCCCGGTTCCGCGATATCCTCCGCCAGGCAGAGCAGCGTCGAACTCGCGTAATCGAACGGCGAGTCGACCACCAGTTCGTCAGCATCCGGGAGCCCGAGTTGCTGCCGGATGAACGCGAACGATCGTTCCACCGTCAAGGTCGCTGACGTGAGAACGCAAGTGTCCAGCCGCGAGAAAAGCAACTCGTTGAGGAGCGAGGCGACCTCTAACGGTGCCATATGCAGACTGACCTGCGCTGGCTGTGCACGCCAGGTCAACCAGTAGACCCGCTCGGGCCGCGGAGCGAACAGCACTTCCTGCACGCGATCGTGCAGTTCCCGCGCTCGACGCTCCAGGACATCCAGCTCGGTCGCCAACTCGCTCACCTCGTCGCGGCTGTGCTCAGGGAGCTGGTCGACGTGCGCACTGGCCCATTGGAGAGCCGAGAGCACGGTGCGGAGATGCGTCGCCAGTGCCTGCCCAACTTCTTCGACCGCCGCCCAGATCGACTCAGCCCGCAGGCCAGCCGTGATCCGCAGCTGACGGTCATAGGCCCCGTTTTCGCCTGGATGACGCTGCGCGAGCTCGGCGAGGAGGAGAAACAGGTTCTCGGCGTGCTGCTGCAACGCCTCGATGCGCGGCCACCACTCGCTCAACTTGTCGGCCAGCTCGCGTGCGACGGTCCGCGCGGTCGCGTCCGGCAATCCGGCCAGCGCCGACCAGAGTTCGCCGAATACGCCAGCGAACCGACCGAGGTGATCCATGCTCAGCACCCGCCGGAGTAACTCGCGCACGTCGTCCTGCCCGACCTGAAAGCCGAACTGCTGCGTCGCCTCGTCGATCAGGTGGTGCGCCTCGTCGACGATCAGATGTCGGTACGACGGTAGGACCCGATTCTCGGCCAAGAGGTCGGACAGGAGGAGCGCGTGATTGACGATCACGACGTGCGCTCCCTCAGCCGTCGCGCGAGCTCGATAGAGGAAGCACTGGTTCCGCCGATGGAAGAGGCAGCGAGTGGGCACGCAGGCCCCTTCCGACTCCGCCACCTGCGCCCAGGCGGCCTGCTCCTCCGCGGTCAGATAGAGCTCGGCCCGGTCTCCCGTCTCCGTCTGCGGTAACCACGCCGTGATCTTCGCTGCGAGCAGTGCCTCAGCAGGGTGATGGAACGGCTCGCGCTGACGGAGGAACCAGCGACGCAAGCACAGGTAGTTGGAACGCCCCTTCAAGACCGTCGCCCGAAATCCTGCTGCGTTGGCCAAGCGCGGTTCCTCTTCCGCCATCGCTTCCAGCGCGCGGCGCAAGAACGGCAGGTCTTTGGCGAACAGCTGGTCCTGCAGCGCGAGCGTCCCGGTCGAGACGACGACCGTCTCGCCGCGTTCGACGGCGTGGAGAACCGCCGGCAACAGGTACGCGAGCGACTTGCCCGTGCCGGTCCCGGCCTCGACCAGCAGCTGCCCCCCCTCGTTGAAGGTGCGCACGACCGCTTGGGCCATGCGCGCCTGTCCAGCCCGATTCTCGTAGCCTGGGAGCGCACGCGCCAACGCCCCTGCCGGACCGTACAGACGAGCGATCCATTCCGGATCGAAGCGTGGAGTCTTGCCCGTCGCTTCCAGCCGTGGTGGTCGTTCGCGCGGCAAGAGAAAGAGCATCTCCGCTGCGTTTTGTACACCCGGCACGGCACTCCGCAGCCGTTCCGTGAGGACCCCTCCGAGCTGGCCGATACCCCGCTCTGTCAGTTCCCGATACATCGCCTCGAAGACGTCCGCCTCCGGCCAACCAGCCTGCTGGGTGTACTCCGCGAGCCGGCGCAGCGTCTCCGGGTCGTACTCGCGCAACATGTCGCACAAGCCGAGGAACACCGCCATCGTCGTTTCGACATCGGCCATGGCCCGGTGCTGCTGCTGGACCGAAATGCCCAGACGCGCCGCGATCCCTGCCAGCGAATATGCCGGCAGATCAGGCAACAGGATCGTCGCCAGACGGAAGGTGTCGTAGACCCGGTTGCGCAACGCCAAGTCATGCGCCGCGAGCATCTGGAGGTCGTACTCCGGCGATTGGCCGACGATCGGATAGTTCTGCACGAACTGCCGGAGACGGGGGGCGACCTCTTTGAACAGCGGTGCCTGCCGGAGATCACGCATCGTGAGCCCGGTCAAGCTGGAGACCGCCAGGGGTATGGGGCGTCGCGGTTGCACGAGGGTCTCGAATCGTTCCAGAACGCGCTCGTCCCGGAACTTGACTGCCGCGACTTCGATGATCTCGTCCCGCTCCGGATCCATCCCCGTCGCCTCGAGATCGAGCGCGACGTAGATCCGCGCCATGCTTCGTGACACCTCTCGCTCGATTCCATCATGCGACCGGGAAGCGCTCGACCAGCGCAACGAGCTGGAGCAAACCCAATTCGATCGGCGGAATCTCGATCATTTCTTCGAGCGTATGACTCCCCCGACCACGCGTCAGTCCGATGCAGATCGCTGGAATCCCGGCCGCGATCGCCGCGTTCGCATCGGTGCTCGACGCGTCCAATACCGGTTCGATGCCGAGGGAGCGCAGAATCCGTATGGTCTCCTGAACGACCGCGGTCTCCGCCGGTGTCTCACCGGCTGGACGCTCGCCGAGCACCTCGAGTTCCACGCTCACCGTCGGGGAGTGGCGGCGACGACACAGATCCTCGACGGCCCGGCGCAGCCGATGGAGTTCTCGAGGATCGACCGAGCGGAGATCGACGTCCGCCGCAGCGACGGGCGCGATAGTATTGACGGACACGCCTCCCTCGATCCTCCCGACATTGTACGTCGTCTTGGGCGTACGCGGTATCGGCACCTCGGTCAACGCACAGATGATGCGCGCCAGTTCATGGATCGCGCTCGGGAGACCGAAGTTTCCCCACGAGTGCCCCCCCGGACCACGCACGACGATGCGCAGACGCACCGAGCCGACGGCGACGTTCGTCACCCGGCCGAGATTGTGCCCCTCGACGGCGACCACCGCCCCGAGTTCCGCACCGAACTCCTCGACGAGTGCACGCATCCCCCGCAGGTTGCCCAGCCCCTCCTCGCCGACGTTCGCAGCCAAGAGCAGATCGCCTGGCGTTCGGATGGCCAAGGTATCGAGTAATTCGGAAAGCACGAGCAACGCTGCCACCCCGAGGGCGTTGTCACCGATCCCGGGTCCCCGGACCCACGAGTCCCCGCGCTCGATCCGCAAGACAGTGTCGGCAGGAAACACCGTGTCCAGGTGCGCCGCGAGGAGGAGACTCCGAGTGCCTCCCTGTCCCCGACGACGCACCAGCACATTCCCCACCGCATCCGACTCCGGTCGCGCACCCTGCTGGCGAAAGAGTTCGGCCACGAACCGCGCCCGTGCTTCTTCCGCGAACGTCGGCGCCGGAACGGCTGCGATCCGACAGGCGAGTTCGACCGTCCGTGCGACGGCGCTCCGAACGAGCTGTCGCCTCGCGTGACTGTCCTGCATCTCTCCCATCCAGCATCGCGCTGGCCCTGACGAGGCGAGTGTACCAGGTTCGCGACGAGCGATTCCGCCCCAGCACGCGAACAGGACCGCACACGCCTTGTGTCGGATCCCTCGTCAGGCGTACACTTTGGCCGACACCGGCGTGTGCGTCCGCGCCCCACCTGACCCGTCGAACCGGTGAGGAGGCGAACGGGTGACGACCGAGACCACACGGGTAGTGCCGACCGCGAGCACTCGTGGAATTACCGCGTATCGTGGCTATCGTCCCCCTCCTGGGATGATCTCCTGGGCACTCCATCGGATCACAGGCCTCGGCGTGCTGCTGTTTCTCCTCCTGCACATCGTCGATATTTTCCTCGTCAATTACGGACCGGAGGTCTTCAACGAACTGTTGTTCTTGTATCGGCACCCCGTCTTCCGCATTGGTGAGATCGTCCTCGTCGGCGGTCTGTACTACCACGCGGCGAACGGCGTGCGGATCATCTTGATCGACTTCTGGCCGGCAGCCTATCGCTACGAACGGCAGTTGTTCTACGGTGTGATCGCGGTCTTTCTGGCCGGATTCATCCCGACTGCATTCCTGATGATTCGCGCGATGCTGGTGGCAGGAGGGCACGCATGACGACCGTGCGACCACACATCGGGCGAGAACGGCCGAGCGGGGGCTTCGAGCTGTACTCCTGGTACTTCTTCCGACTGAGTGGCCTGCTGCTGATCTTCCTGGCGATCGGTCACGTCGTCATCATGCATGTGGTGAACACGGTCGACGAGATCGATTGGCAGTTCGTTGCGGACCGGTGGAATTCGCCGTTCTGGCGGGCCTACGACTGGCTGATGCTGTTTCTGGCCCTCCTGCACGGGTTGAATGGGGCGCGCCTGGCAGTCGATGACTACGTTCGCCCCCAGGGATGGCGAGTCTTCGCGCATTCGGTGCTGTGGACACTCGCCCTGGTATTCCTGATCATCGGTTCCCTGGCCGTACTGACCTTCGACCCGAGCAAGTTCGAGGTCGTCGCACACACAGGGGGTTGAGGCCATGTACCACCGCTTCGATGCCATCATCGTTGGCGCTGGCGGAGCGGGACTGATGGCCGCCGCCCAGCTTGCTGGGCAGTGCAACGTCGCGGTCATCAGCAAACTGTATCCGGTTCGTTCGCACACCGGAGCGGCTCAAGGAGGAATCGCCGCTGCGCTCGGCAACACCGAGGAGGATCACTGGATCTGGCATATGTTCGACACGGTCAAGGGCGGCGACTACCTTGTCGACCAGGACGCCGCCGAGGTCCTCGCTCGAGAGGCGATCGACGCGATCATCGAACTCGAACACAACGGTTTCCCCTTCAATCGCACCCCGGACGGTCGCATCGACCAGCGCCGCTTCGGCGGTCATACCCGCAACTTCGGCGAGGGACCAGTCCGCCGCTCGTGTTATGCCGCTGATCGGACTGGCCACATGATCCTGCAAACGCTGTATCAGACAGCGCTCAAGAAGCAGGTGACGTTCTTCGATGAGTTCATGCTGTTGGACCTGCTCATCGCCGATGACGGGGTCTGCACGGGCGTCGTGGCACTCGACATCGAAACGGGTGCGTTTCACGTCTTCCACGCGAAAGCGGTTCTCTTGGCGACTGGCGGATTCGGTCGAGTCTACAAAGTCACGAGCAATGCGCTTGCCGCGACCGGCGACGGCGTCGCCATCGCCTTTCGCCGTGGTATCCCCCTGGAGGACATGGAGTTCTACCAGTTCCACCCGACCGGCATCTACAAGATGGGGATCTTGCTCTCGGAAGCCTGCCGCGGAGAGGGGGGCATCCTGCGCAACGGGCTCGGCGAACGCTTCATGGAGCGCTATGCCCCCACGCTCCTCGACCTCGCTCCGCGTGACATGGTCTCGCGTGCCATTTACCAGGAGATTCGCGCCGGTCGGGGGGTCGACGGCAAGGATTACGTGTGGCTCGACCTGACCCATTTGCCGGCCGAGGTGATCGAAACGAAGCTGCCGGACATCACTGACTTCGTCCGTACCTACCTCGGCTTGGATCCGGTTAAAGATCTCGTCCCCATCCAGCCAACGGCCCACTACGCGATGGGGGGCATTCCGACCGATGTCGACGGCCGCGTCACGCTCGACGACAAGAACACACCGCTCCCTGGTCTCTACGCAGCCGGCGAGTGCGCCTGCGTGAGCGTCCACGGCGCCAACCGACTGGGAACCAACTCCTTGGTCGATCTCGTCGTCTTCGGCCGTCGCGCGGGTCGCCACATGCTCCAGTTCGTCCGGGAGAACGACTTTCATCCCTTGCCCAAGGAACCCGACTACCGGGCTCGCGCCGAGGTCGCCTGGCTCCTGGAGAACGACGGGAACGAACGCGTTGCGACCATCCGCGCCGAACTGCAAGAGGCGATGATGACGGACGCTGGTGTCTTTCGCACGGGCGACGGTCTGAAGCGTCTCCAACACAAACTCGGCGAATTGCGTACCCGCTACAGTCAGGTGCGGATCGACGACAAGAGCCGAACGTTCAACATGGAACTGGTCGAGGCCCTCGAGCTGGGGTTCCTGCTGGACTGTGCCGAGGCGATCGCGGCGTCGGCACTGGCCCGTGAAGAGAGCCGCGGCGCGCATTACCGGGAGGACTTCCCGGCACGAGACGACGCGAACTGGCTCAAGCACACGCTCGTGACGCGGACCTCCGGTGGACTACAGTTGTCGTACAAGCCAGTAGTCATCACCCGGTTCGAGCCGAAGGAGCGGGTGTACTGATATGCAGGTCACGGTGCGTATCCAGCGGTTCAATCCGGAGACCGACACGAAGCCGTACTACCAGGAGTACACGGTTGACGTCGAGCCGACCGATCGGGTCCTCGACGCCCTCAACGCGATCAAGTGGTACCAGGACGGCACCCTGACATTCCGGAGAAGCTGCGCCCACGGGGTCTGCGGTTCCGATGCGATGCGGATCAACGGGCGGAATCGGCTGGCCTGTAAAGTACTGATCAAAGATCTCGGTTCGAAGATCACGGTGGAACCCTTGCTCGGGTTCCGGATCATCCGCGATCTCGTCGTCGATATGGAGCCGTTCTTCGCGCAGTACCGCACCGTCATGCCGTACCTCATCAACGACGAACCACCGCCCGTGCGCGAGCGACTGCAGTCGCCGGAAGAACGCGCTCTCTACGACGACACGACGAAGTGCATCCTCTGTGCGTGCTGCACGGCAGCGTGTCCGATCTTCTGGACCACGGAATGGCTCGGGCCGGCAGCCATCGTCAATGCGCACCGCTTTCTCTTCGACTCACGAGACCGCGCCACGGAGGAACGGCTCGCCATCCTGAATCAGAGGTTCGGCGTGTGGCGCTGTCGAACGATCTTCAACTGCACCGAGGCCTGTCCACGCGGGATCCAGGTCACCAACGCGATCGAGCAGGTCAAGCGCCGCATCCTCTTCGAGCAGAGCTGATGGAGGCGCAGTATGCGGAATCCCTTCGACTGGGAGTATCTCACCGCTCCACTGTGGGAGATGCCGACCTGGGGTCCGCTGTCCATCGCCTACGTCATCGTCTTCGGTTCGGGTTTCCTCGCCTGCCTCTGGCTCTATAACGATCCGCGGCGGATCCTCCGCAAGCGCAATCCGCTGCTCGCGCAGTTCCTGCAGCGGATCGCCGGCTGGGGGCTTATCGTCTTCGGAATCGGCCTCTTCTTCTTCCTGTTTCGCCTGGGCCGCATCAGTGCGTTCAACCTCTCGATGCGGCTCTGGCTCTACCTCAGTACGTTGCTCGCAGCGATCTGGAGCGCCTATGCCGCGCACCTCTTGCTGCGCGTCTACCCGCCGTTGGCTCGGCAGCGAGCGGAGGAGCTTCGCCGGAAGCAGTACGCGCTCACACCGAAACGGGCACACCGACAGCGCAGCCCTGCGTCAGCCGCGACGCCCCGCAAGTCCCGCTGAACGACCGCCAACGCACGGGGCCGTCGCGCTCGTTGCACCGCGACGGCCCCACAGAACGGACCGTGCACCCTCCCTCGATCACGACACTCCGGCTTACGCTGAGCTCGCCGACTCCGGCCAGGCACTCCCACGTCGCCCGAGGACAACCGCTTATGGCTGCTGCCTTCCGGCCCTGACCAGGTTCACGGCCCCTCGCCGCGTGGGACCCAACCATCCACGCCACGTGGCTCAGGTAGTCCCACAGTGCCGGACCTCAGGAGGGATTTCAGCCCCGCTAGAGCGGATTGCGGGTACAGGGCACCGCTAGCTCCCCGCCTAGCACGGTCCACCTCCCAGTATAGCGCGCTCCGCACCCCGCAGCCAACCCACCACCGACCGGCTCCCGCCCACGACGGCACCCGCAGGGTGTCCCCATGAACCCGCTCCGGACCGCTCACGAGCCGACGGTTGACACGACAGGCGCGGCGGAGTATGATGAGGTATACGCAGCGTACGTACAGTGTCCGAACGGTCGCCGTTCTGTCCTCTGCGTCATCGTCTCGACTTCCTGCTGACCACTTCTCCCTCCCTCCCTGTACCCGGGGCCGTCTGACGACGGCCCCGTCTTCTGCGCTGTACTGACCGCGTCGCCCCGGTCAGTCCACGAACCGGTCGAGGGGCGGGCCATCTGGGCTCCGCTCGAGCGCGAGCCACCCGCTGTGCAGCGAGCGAGCGGCGTGGATGCTCCCACACCGATGGCAGCCCCGGGCAACGATGCGGACGCGGCAGGGGGGCGCAGAACGAGCCCGCCACCACACTGGGGCTGGAGGCGTCCCCGCCGCTCCTGGCGTACGGGTCACGCGCGCCCCAGCGGTCTTCCCTGCGCAGGTGCTGCGCTCCACCCGGCCCGATGCTGGAACGACGCAGTCAGGGTGCCGCTGCAACACGAGCGGGGCGGTGGGAGTGCCACCGCCCCGCAGAAATGACGAAGGGGACCGAAGTCCCCGTCGCCGCGCGGGCCGATCACCGAAGGGGGGCGATCGCAGTTCGGCCAGGGCCGAGTCCGACCGAACTGGGTGCGGGTCGTGCAGAGGGCGCGATCCCGAACCAGGATCGCGAAGGAGGGTCGTCAGAGGAGGTGCCTGCCCTCACCCGACGGCGGGGTGAGGCGGCTTGTCCTCGGCCTGCAGCGACCGACCCGCGGCGTGCGGTCATGATACCGCACGCAGACCGTTTTGGTTGTCTTGCTCGGTCGACGCGCGTTCGACCGAACCGATCCGCTCCAGCTCTTCGGCGATCTGCCGAAGACGCTGGGAGTTGATCGCGTAGTACTTCATCCCGTTGGCAGGCCGGACCGCCACGATTCCGGCAGCCTCTAGCATCGCCAGATGCCGAGAGACGGCCGATTGGCTGATCCCCAGCATGCCAACGATCTCCTGAGCGTACCGCTCGCCACTCCGCAGCAATTCGATGATCCGCAAGCGCGTACCGTCTCCGAGCGCGCGAAGTCCAGGCAAGAGATCAGGCGAAATGACCGATTCCCCACCGGACTGCGTCGCCGCGCTCGTACGCTGACAGTTGAAATAGAGAATCAACTCTGGCGGATACAGAATGAATTGGACGAAGTTTCCGAGATAGTACGAGGGACTGAACGTCACACGCTCGACGCGCGGCAACGCGAGCTGCACTTCGTCGGGCAAACGGTGACCACTCAGCTCCTCGAACGCCGTGGCGACGCTCGCGAAGGTCGTCGCCCGCGCTTGACGCACCGCGCGCCGCATCACCGGCAGATTGCGCTCGAACTCGGCCGCATACAGTTCCCGCCAGAAGCGCTCCAACAAGCGAACGGTCCGCTCCTTCAGCTGTTCAGGTGCGAGCACGAGTCGGACGACTCGATCGACGTCCGCTCGGGTGATGCCAGGCTCGACGAAGGCCCGCCACACGGACGGATCGTCCGACTCGGGGGGCGTCTCGAGCATCCCCCGATCGAGGTAGACCCGCAGCACCGCTTGGATGGCCATACTGCGGTAGGCCCACGCCGGCAGACGCCGCAGATGCGCCAGATAGTCCTCGAACCCCGCATCTCGGTGCTCGGGTCGGAACGGATCGAACGACATGAGGAGTTCTTCGACGTAGTACAACAGCCGACCCGAGAAGCCGAGGAGCGTATCGAGATCGTGCTCCCACTCGTCTCCGAGCGCCTTGCGCGCTTCGACCAGCCAACGCTCGAACCGTCGCGCATCGGTTGCCCGAAAGACCAACGAGATGACCGACGTCAGATCGAGCGGAACCGAGACCGCGATCTCGAGCTTGAGCGCCGGCCGGCCTACCAGCAGCTCACCCATGCTTCGCTGGCCCGGCCTCCTCGATATCGCGATATCACGATAGCATGAACGCGGACGCTTGTCAACCTTCATCCTTTCGCCCTGAAGTCCCGACACCGGTACCCGCGCTCCACGCGGTCGCCTTATGGCCCTCCAAGAAGCATCATCGTCCCGAGTCGCGCCTCCCGAGAGGCACGCGCGGCACTGCGACGTCGAGGCGCCCCGGTCTGTCGCAGGCCGCTGTGCCGACCCCGCGCGGGTCGGCCGCACACGGGTATTCGGCCTCCGGTGCGCGGCGACGCCCCCGCGCCTAGGACCCGCTCCTGCTCGCGTCCGGCCGCGGGCGGGCCGCGAAGCCCCTCCACCGCGGCTCGCATCGATCCCGTTCACCGCCAGTCTTCTCGCCAAAGAGACCATCCGCATTCGACTGGACGCTCCGGTCGTGCTCGTGGAAGTCCGAACAACCCAGCCTGGGATCGCGCGGCAGGAGACCACGGCGTGGCGCGGAACCCGTGTCGCAGCGGCCCGTCCGACCCCTCTGGGCCGGCGATCCAGCGATCGCTCTCCCCACCGGCCCGCACGGTCCGTTGCGCGAGGCAGCGAGCTCCGCGTCGACGAGGGAACCTCCCCGGTCTCGTGTGCCGACCTGCGAGCGTACCGTGGAGCCTCGACCGGACACCCGTAAGGCACGAGCGCCGCTGCCCGACGGTCGTACGGAACCGCCGGCGCAGGCAGTGTCGACCGCGAGCGTCGCCGTTCTGTTCACACCTGAACCTCGTAACGTCACGCAATCGGCACATGACTGGACCAACTGTTCACGATACCGGAACGGATCGGTTGATGACGTCATCCGAAATCTCCTACACTACGAGTGGGACCCGCAGACAGAGCTGTTGGACCGAGGGCTTCGACCCACGGAGGTGCACGATGGCGCAGACGGTCGCGACGCGGCCGTTCACGGGGGAAGAGTATTTGGAGAGCTTGCGTGACGGTCGCGAGGTCTACGTCTACGGCGAGCGCGTGCAAGACATCACCACCCACCCCGCGTTTCGGAACGCTGCCCGAATGGTCGCTCGTCTCTACGATGCCCTGCACGATCCGGCCAAGAAGGACGTGCTGACGGTCGAGACGGATACCGGAAACGGCGGGTTCACCCATCCCTTCTTCCGCGCCCCGCGCTCGGTCGAAGACCTCCTCAAGGCGCGGGATGCGATCGCCGAGTGGGCGCGGATGACGTACGGATGGCTCGGCCGAAGCCCCGACTACAAGGCCAGTTTCCTCGGTACGCTCGGGGCCAACGCGCCGTTCTACGAACCGTTCAGCGAGAACGCACGCCGCTGGTATCGAATCGGCCAAGAGCGTGTCCTCTACTGGAACCACGCGATCATCAACCCGCCGGTCGACCGCAACCGTCCACCGGACGAAGTGGGCGATGTCTACATGCACGTCGAACGGGAGACCGACGGAGGGATCTACGTCTCCGGCGCCAAGGTGGTCGCGACCGGGTCGGTTCTGACCCACTACAACTTCATCGCGCACTACGGGCCGCTTCCGATCAAGGACAAGAAGTTCGCATTGATCTTCACCGTTCCGATGGACGTTCCGGGAGTGAAGCTGATCAGTCGACCGAGCTACGAGTACACCGCCGCCGTCATGGGCAGTCCCTGGGACTACCCGTTGTCGAGTCGGCTCGACGAGAACGACGCGATCTTCATCTTCGACAACGTCTTCGTGCCGTGGGAGAACATCTTCGTCTACGGCGACGTCGAGAAGGTGAACAACTTCTTCCCTGCCTCCGGCTTCATCCCACGGTTTACCCTGCATGGTTGCACGCGCTTCGCGGTCAAACTCGACTTCATCGCTGGCGCCTTGTTGAAAGCGATCGCCACCACCGGCGTGAAGGAGTATCGGGGTGTGCAGGCGCAGGTCGGTGAGGTGATCGCCTGGCGCAACATCTTCTGGGCACTCACCGATGCGATGTGTCGCAACCCGATCCCGTGGACCGACGGCTACCTCCACCCGAATCTCGAGTACGGCATGGCCTATCGGGCCCTTGCGCCGACCGCCTGGTCACGCGTGCGCCAAATCATCCTGGACAACGTCGCGAGCGGACTCGTCTACCTGCCGAGCCATGCCCTCGACTTCAAGAATCCGGCCGAACGGCCGTATCTCGAGAAGTACGTCCGCGGCACCGGCGGCATCGACGCGCACGATCGAGTCAAATTGATGAAGCTCCTGTACGACGCGACGATCAGCGAGTTCGCCGGTCGACACGAGCTGTACGAGCGCAACTACGCCGGGAACCACGAGAACATCCGACTCGAATGTCTGGTGGTCGCAGAGGCAGTCGGCACTGCCGAGCGGATGCGCGGCCTGGCGGAACAGTGCATGGCCGAATACGACCTGGACGGTTGGGTCGCGCCGGATCTGGTCAACAATGCGGATGTCAGTTGGGTCCTCAAGCGCTTCGTCGACCAACAGGGATGAACGCGCCGCAGGTCGCGGCGGCGAGCGGTTTCGCGGGTCCTCCCGTTCGCCGGTGCGGCCACAGGAGGTGGAGAGCCGAACGCACGGGGTCGGCACCCGAGACGGCGGACAACGCCGGCAAGCAGGATCACCGGTCGCGTGGCTGAGTGGGAGGGAGTCCCATGAGCACGAACGGGTACCCAGAACCCATCTTCGATGTGGCGCAGCTCGCCCATGTCGAGATCTACACTCCCGATCTCGACGGCACGCTCTGGTTCTTCAAGGAACTCCTCGGCCTGGAGGAGACGGAACGGCACGGTGACTCCGTCTATCTGCGGGCCTATGAGGACTGGTACCACCATACGCTCAAGGTGACCAAGCGCGACAAGCCAGGCCTCGGTCATGTCGCCTGGCGCACCAGTTCGCCG
The DNA here is from genome assembly GCA_025060175.1 of Thermomicrobium sp. Lineage (GTDB taxonomy): Bacteria > Chloroflexota > Chloroflexia > Thermomicrobiales > Thermomicrobiaceae > Thermomicrobium. The sequence continues at coordinate 74,218 of JANXBE010000002.1, forward strand.
CAAGCGCTCGAGCGGCGGGTGAAGGCGCTCGAAGCGAGTGGGCTGGGCGACGGTTGGCACGAGGGGGACCGCGGACACGGCCGCGCGTACCGGTTCCACACGCCGGACGGCCATGCCATGGAACTCCTCTGGGACGTGGAGTACTACCGCACGCCCGCCGAGGCGAAGACCAGACTGATCAACCGACCACAGCGCCGACCGCTCCGCGGTGTCCCGGTGCGTCGCATCGATCACGTCAACCTGTTGGCGAGCGATGTGACGCAGAACAAGCAGTTCCTGATGGACGTGCTGGGCTTCCGGCTGCGGGAGCACATCCTGCTCAACAACGGACGCGAGGCAGGTGCCTGGCTCTCGGTCAGCCCGCTGGTCCACGAGATCGCGTTCATGATGGACCAGGCAGGGGGCAAGGGCCGCTTCCACCACGTCTGCTACTGGTACGGCTACGTTCAGCACCTCTCCGATATCGCTGATATTTTCAGCGAGGTCGGGATCAAGATCGAAGCAGGCCCCGGGAAGCACGGGATCTCCCAGGCATACTTCATGTACGTCATCGAGCCGGGCGGGAACCGGGTCGAACTCTTCGGCGATGCCGGGTACCTCATCTTCGACCCCGCGTGGCAACCGATCACCTGGCGAGAGGAAGAGCTGGACAAGGGGATCATCTGGTTCGGTTCACCCTTGCCGGCCGAGTTCTTCATCTACGGCACTCCACCGGTCGAAGCGGCCGAACCGGCTCGCGCCGACGACTGAACGACGAAGTCGCGCCTGTCCGCTGGCCCGGTGATGACCGGGCCAGCGCATCGCTTTGCGATGATTCGTCCTTCGGGTACAGTCGGATTCGTCGTGCTGGTGGGCGAAGGCCCCACCCTCGGCTCGAGCAAGGGAGATCACGCGATGCCGATGCTGGAAGTGGTCATCGCCAGAGAAGAGCCGCTGACGGTCGAACAGAAGCGTGCCTTCGCACAGGAAGCCGTCGAGATCTTCAGGGCGGTTTTGGGAACCCCACCTGGACGCCTGCGCTTGGCCTTCTACGAACTGCGCCCCGAAGACAGTCTCGGGTTGCTCGAACGACCCTCGAGCACGCCCGACACACCGCCCGCAGGGTGAGCGAACGGCACGAGTCAGTGCGCGCAGGAACCTGACCATCGAGCAGCCGTTGCAGCAACGAGCGCCGGCGAGCCGCCGCGACTGCGCCCACGGTCACCGCTGGTGCTGCTCGTCGCCGGATGGCGGAGGTGCTTCTACTCGCGGCCCACGATCGGAACCACGAGAAAGGACACGTAGCGACCCCCGCTGAGCACCTGGTGTCGACCTCGATTGACCGTGCGCTCGTGCCGCGCGTACACGCGGCCAGGCGGATAGTCCTGAATGTCTCGCCCTTGAACGATCAACCGAAGCGTCTCCCCCGGCTCGAACCGTGTCCCCGACGGCCAGATTTCGATATCGACGGCGACGGGTTCACCGGGTCGTACCTTCTCCTCGCGTTCGTGCCGGTGGACGGGTCTGAGGTCCGTCGAACGGACCGGATCGAGGTCGCGGTGGGAGATGCGCAACCAGCCGAGTGCCACCGGACCATCGTCGTACTGCGCATAGTGCGGGAACGTGACCACTCCTCCCTCGCGATCCAGTTTCTGCACGCCGACGAAGAGATCGGCGTCGTCGGCATCGAGCGCGGCGACCCAGAGATGGAGACGCATCGGGCCGACGATCTCCACCGCCTGCGGGAACTGATAGTCGCAGACGAGACGACCGAGCGGACGCCGCCGTCGGTCGACTCCCCCGCTCGTCACCAGGTACCAGCGAGTCGTGAGCTCGGTCGGCGGTCGATCGACGAGCTGTCCCCGTTCCAGATAGAGGAAGAGGCGAACCGGCCGGGCCCGTGAAACCGGCCAGGTCTCGAAGGTCCGCCACTCGCCGGTCGTGCCGGCTTGCCGCACGAAGGCGCGCACGGTCGGCCACTCCTCGACCTCGGTCCGCCGTTCCTTCAGGAACCGGTCGAAGAAGGCCAGCTGCCGCGCACGACTCTCCGGGCGATAATAGTACGCCCACTTCTTGTCACCGTGCACCTCGAGCCACTTGTCCTGCGACCGGATTCGCCGGAAGCCCTCCAGCGTGCCACGCGTGTGCAGTCCATGATCGGCCCAGCTCGCCACCACGTACGCGGGAATGCGGATCCGCTCCAGCTGCGCCGCCTTGGACGCCCAGAAGCTATCCCACAGCGGGTGTTCCTCCGCCTCCGTGAACAGATCCTCGACGAGCCCGGAGCCGACCGGCAGCCGCTGGAGCGTCCAGTAAGGCCAGAACCACGTTTCGGGGATACCGCCGTGATACGCGAACTCGCGATAGGTATCGGACCAGCCTTCCCACGGATTGATCGCCGCGAGATGCGGGGGCTCGAGCGCTGCCACCCGCCACTGGATGTTCGCGAGATAGGACACACCGGTCATCCCGACACGGCCGGTGCACCACGGCTGCCGGGCGATCCACTCGATACAGTCGTAGCAATCGTGCGCTTCTTCCTCCGCGATGAAGATCGCCGTCCCTTCGGAGTACCAGACCCCCCGCGGATTCACGTTCACCACGGCGTATCCGTGCGGTACCCAGAAGTGCGGATCCGGCCCTTCGAACATCGCGTACGGCCCGACGTCCTCCTCGCGCACGCCAGCGGACGGGAAAGCCCGCACGAGGTACTGCAGGGTACCCTCGTGTTTCCCGTACGGGCCCCAGGCGAGGAGCGCAGGCACCTGCTCACCGGAGACGGGTCGGAAGAGATCCGCGTAGATCCGGGTACCGTCCCGCAGCATGACGGACACGTCTCGCTCGATCAGGAGATCACCCTCGACGCGACGGTCCGGCGACGGCCCCTGGATACCTACGGCGTCGGGCCGTTCGAGCGGCTCCATGAACCGGTAGGGTCCCATCGCCGTCCCCTCCATTCCACGGCTCCCGGTCCGCCGCACGCACGACCGCTCCCGAGCATCATGTTGGCAGGCGGAGACGGAGCAGCCGCTGTGCGTTGCCGGCGTAGATCCGCTCCTTGTCCTCGCGCGACGCCGTGATGTTGTCGATCACCCGGATCGTCTCCCCGATGAACAATCCACCGCCGCGTGGATCGAAGGGAAAATCGGTCGCGAACAGCACACGCTCTGCGCCGAAGAAAGCCAACCCGCATTCGGTCGCGGGCAGAGCACCGAACAGGGCGGTGTCCGCGAGGAACCGTCGGAAGTACTCGTAGGGTCGCTCGCGGAGACGCGCGCGAGCCGCGGCATCCTCCGGGTCATCGGTACGTCGGCCGAGCGCGTCGAGCCCCCACCCGACGCGCCCCTCGAAGTACGGCACCATTCCACCCATATGATGCGTGAGGATCTTGATGGTGGGATAGCGATCGAAGAGTCCCCAGAACACCATGCGCGCCATGAAGACGCTCGTCTCGTACGGCCAGCCGAAGCACCACCAGAGGTCGTACTTGGACCGGTCCTCGGTTCGATAGTCCGGAACGTCGGGTTCGCGCGAGGGGTGAACCCAGATCGGCAAATCCCGTTCGGCCATCAACGCGAAGAGCGGTTCATAGATCGGCTGGTCCAGCGGTGCACCGTTCACATTGGTGTAGATCTGGACCCCCGTCGCTCCCAGCTCGTCCAGCGCGTCGCGCGCGTCGTCCCCGGCGCGGTCCGGTTCGGTCGGGGGGCGGGAGGCGTCGACTCCCGCGAGCCGCTCCGGCGGCCGCGCGCAGAGTTCGGCCATCCCCTCGTTCGCGATACGTGCGAGCTCCCGCGCCTGCGCTGGACTCCCGAGCACTTCGAGCGGCGGAGCAGCCAACGACAGGACCTGGACGTATCCCTCGTGCGGGTCCATCAGACGGAAGCGGTGATCCAAGTCGTACAGCGCTTGGATACCACGGACACGCTTCTGCATGTACGCGGACCCTGCGATTCGCGCGGTCATGACCTCCCAGTAGCGCGGCGGGAAAATGTGGCAGAACACATCGATCTTGAGCACCAGCGCGACCCCCCTTCGCCCGGCAACAGCATCGGACAGCCCTGTCCTACCGCTGCGTCTCAGCCTCGTCCAGGAAGCTGAAATCGACCAACTGCTCCACCGGTACCCGCTGCTGGATACTCTTGCGCCGCAGCCAGATCTCTTGGACGGCTTCCAAATATCGCGTCTCGAACCGACCGTCCGCGCGCAGCCCGGGCCAGACCATCTTGTCGTAGAGCTGGTCGTTCTTCAGCGGCGTGAACTGTTTGAGGATCTCGACGACCTCGCGCCGGCGCTCTGGCGACGACATCGCCTCGTTGTAGAACCGCAAGCCACGCAGGTAGGCGACCATCCAGGCGACGGCCAAGGGGCGATCGTTCACCACGTGCGGGCCGTAGAAGATTCCCGCGATCGGAAAATCGTCGCCGATCACCTGGACGAGCGAGTCCCCCCGGAGGAGTGCCACTGCAACTCCTTGCTGGTCGATCGCGATCGTCGCCGTCGGCTCCACCAGTTCCGCAGCATGGATGGCCTCGTTCTGGAGCGCCGCTGGCGTGTCGGGCACCCGCATGACGACGATCTCCACGTCGTCCAGCGTCAGCCCGCCGCTCGCGAGCACCCGCTCGGCCTCGAGGATGTCCATGCCGGAGTCGTTGGTGACGGCGAACTTCTTCCCACGCAGATCAGCGACCGAGCGAATGTCGCCACGATCGTACGCGTGCTTCGGGACGCCGATGGCATGAAACCCGAAACCCTTGCTCAAGCTCCCTTTGGTGGCTACCGCGGGGACACGAATGCCCTGTGCGATCGCATTCGCGTGCGCAGCGGAAAACGACCCGCCGGAAATGTCCAGCTGCCCGGTGCTCAGCAGCGGGATCGTCTCACCAGCGGTGCGCGCTCCCGTATCCAGCTCGATCGTGATCCCGACCTCGGCGAAGAATCCCTTCGCCATCGCGATGTAGATCCCAGCGTCCGAGACCGCACCGATCGTCGTGACCCGCATCGTGCGAGGTGCGGGACGCGCCGTCGGCGTCGGGACGGCGGTCGGCGTCGGTGTCCTCGCTGGAGTCGACACAGCCGCCGGCACCGTCGGCGGCTGTGCGGGCACCGTCGGCGAGGCGACGGTGGAGGCGGTCGGTGTCGGAGCACCCCCTCCACATCCGGCGAGCAAGCCGCCTCCGGCCACCGCACCGAGAAGACCGAGCCGGCGCAACACCGCACGACGAGTCCAGAGCTGGCCCAGCATCGCTCCTCCTTCCCACCGAGCGCAACGAAGCGGTTCCACGCGATTCGGTCGCTGCCTCCTTCAGGCGGGTGCACAGTGCAGTCGTCCGACGGCCTGAGCACACCGGTTACCGCCGGCCAGCCGTCCGCTGCCACGGCACGAGCACCCGCCGCAGGAAGTCGACGAGCTGCACGCTCACGAAGCCCAGGATCGCCGTCACGAAGAGCGTCGCCCACAAGGAGGACACGGAGAACGTCTGCCACGCACTCCAGAGGAGATAGCCGAGCCCATCCCGGGCACCCAGCATTTCGGCCAAGACGCCGAGAATCAGCCCCGTCCCCACTCCGAGTCGCAAGCCCGCGAGCACGAGTGGCATCGCACCTGGCAGCGCCACGGTCCAAATTACATCCCACCGGCGGGCGCCGAAGGTCTTGGCTACGTCGAAATACACCGGACTGATGACGAGGACTCCCTCCATGGCATTCGTCACGGCGAGGTAGAACACGCCGATCGCGACCATCGAGACCTTGGAGCCCTCGCCGAGCCCGAAGATGAGGAGCAGCAACGGGAAGAGTGCGCTCTTCGGTAAGGGGTAGGTGGCAGCGATGATCGGGTCGAGCGTCAACCGGAGCCAGCGTGAGAGCCCCATCGCCAAACCGAGCAAGACGGCTGGCACTCCGCCGATGACGGTCCCGAGCAGCACGCGCCACAGTGTGACCTTCAAGTGATGGAGCAACACACCGGTCGTCACTGCATCCCAGAACGCCCGCACGATCGCGCTCGGTGCCGGGAAGAACCGTTGATCGACCCAACCGGCCCGGGCGGCCACCTCCCAAAGGAGCAACAAGGCCACCGGCGAGAGCACCTGCACTGCCGCCTCCGTCTTGGCCCCCGCCCGCGGTAGCCAGCGCACCCGCTGTGACGCGCCGCCTTCCAGCGTCACCCCGCGCTCTGCCATCCTCACGCCTCCCGTGGTCCGCGTCGGACCTCTTCCGCGATCAGCCCCCAGATCTCTTCGTAGAGCTCACCGTACCGCGGATCGGCACGCACCTCGACCACATCCCGCGGTCGAGCGAACGGGATCGGAATCAGCCGCTTCACCTGCCCTGGGCGATGGGTCATCACCAGTACCTCGTCGCCGAGCGTGATCGCCTCGTCAATCGAGTGGGTGACGAAGATCACGGTCTTCTGCTGTTCCTCGCAGAGCGTGGAGACTTCTTGCTGGAGGATGGTGCGCATCTGCTCGTCGAGCGCAGAGAACGGTTCGTCCATCAAGAGCACGTCGGGATCGACGGCGAACGCTCGCGCGATCGATACCCGCTGCTTCATCCCTCCGGAGAGCTGGTGCGGATAGGCGCGCTCGAATCCGGCGAGCCCGACTTTCCGAATCCAGTGCCCTGCACGCTCCTCCGCGGCTCGCCCCCGGACGCGGCGGAGCCGAAGACCGTAGGCGACGTTCTCCCGCACGGTCATCCAGGGAAAGACCGACTGCTCCTGGAACACCATCGCGAACGGTGGATGGCCATCGCGGCTCGGGCGCATCCATACCTCGCCACTGTCGTGCTGCTCGAGCCCGGCGAGGATGCGCAGAAGCGTCGTCTTGCCGCAACCACTGGGACCCACGATGACGAGGAACCGCCCCTCACGAAGCTCGAAACTCACCCGATCCAACGCACGTATGACCCGCTGTCCGTGACGGAAATGCTTGACGACGTCGCGCACCCGAACCACGACGTCGCGCCCGACGGTCGACGTCCCGAGTGATCCGTTCCACATTTCCTGCACGACCACCCCCGGTACCCGCTCGAACGGCTCGACAGCGCAACGGTCTAATGGTGATCACTTGTCCCGATCCTAGTCGGATCGGGGACGACGCTTCAATCCCGAAGTTCTCGATATCCGAACGGGCTCCCCTGCTCTGGCCGCGGATCCTTCGCGATCGGTACGGTCGCAGCGGCTCCGCAGAGCAGCGACGAGCCAGCACACGACGCGTGCCGTCGCGCTGCCAGTACTGCGCGCACCGACGCAGGGTGCTGGGGCCGCTCAGTCACGCGGGACGGAACCGCTCGCCCGCCCCCCAACGCGCCTCTTCGAGCAGCTGGAAACTGCCATGCAGCCGGATGTCTCGGGCGTTCGATCCGACGAGCACCTGGTACTCCCCTGCTGGTGCGACCCACTGCTTGGCTGCCTCGTCGAAATAAGCCAGGTCACGCGGTGAGACAGTGAACGAGACCGTCGTCGAGGCACCGGGGGCGAGCTGGACGCGCTGGAACCCGCGCAACTCCTTGACTGGTCGCCGTACCGGGCCGCTCGGAGAGCTGACGTAGAGTTGGACGACCTCGCTCCCTGTGCGCTGTCCCTCGTTCTCGACGACACACGAGACGACCACCGTTTCTCCCGCGCCGATCGCTGGCCGATCGAGCGTGAGGGCACGATAGCCGAACCGCGTGTATCCCAGTCCAAAGCCGAAGGGAAAGAGTGGTTCGATCTTTCTCGCATCGTACCAACGGTACCCGACGAACAGCCCTTCACCATAGCGCAGTCGTCCGAATTCACCCGGATAGTGGAGAAAAGCGGGCGAGTGCTCGAGCCGACGCGGATAGGTGAACGGTAAACGTCCAGCAGGCTCGGCACCACCGCTCAGCACGTCGACGACTGCATGGCCGACCTCTTCCCCAGCGTACCAGGCGAGCAGCAGCGCGCGGACCCGATCGAGCCACGGGAGATGCACCGGAGACCCACCCGTGAGGACGACTACCGTGTTCGGGTTCGCTTCCGCGACCGCCGCAACGAGTCGATTCTGGGCACCGGGTAGATCGAATGATTCGCGATCGAACCCTTCGCTTTCCCATTCCGGGCTCAAGCCGACGAAGACGAGCGCGAGTTCCGCCTGCTCCGCTGCACGCACGGCCCGCGCGATCCGTTCGTCCTCGGTGAGTGCCTGCACGATCCCGAAGCGGAAACCGGCGAGCGGCATGCCCGGTTGCACCTTGCGGTACTCCGCCACCACCTCGTAGGCTCGTCCGGCTTCCAACTCCACTTCCGCTCGCACTTCCGCGCTCCCGAACCCGAAGTACGTGCGGCCTGGCGAAGGGTTCGTCCAGTTGTCGAGGACCACCGTTCCATTCAGCAGGAGGCGCACCTGACCGACCGACGCCGCGCCGAGCAGGTACGACCCACTCTCCGGTGGACTGAAGTGCACCCGCAAACGGGCCGAAAACGCCGTGGCGTCGATGCCAGGGGCGATGTCACCGAGCCAGATGAGATCCGTCGTCGGTACGCGCAGCGTCGCTGCCGGTTCACCGTGCAGGTCGGGATGCGGATAGAGTATCAGCTCGGCACCCTCCGATCCGAGCGCGGGCCCCTCGAGCGGCGGTACCAACTTGCCGATCGCCGCTCCCTCCTCGACGAGGAACTCGCAGTGCGGCGCTGCCTCCTGCAACGCCATCACCGGTGTGACGACCGGGTGCGAGCGCACGAAGGCACTGCCCCCACCACCGACCGCAGGCCGGATCGCGTGCGGTCCGAGTACCGCGATCCGCCGGAAGGCTTGCACGTCGAGCGGGAGAATGCCGTCGTTGCGCAGCAAGACCATGCCGGACGCGGCGACCTGACGGATGAGGGCTCGGTGTTCAGGTCGATCGATCGCTCGCTCTTCGGTCGAATCCGGCCCCGATTCGAGGCGCCCAGCACGCTGGTAGAGCGTTAGGATCCGGCGGACACTCCGGTCGATCGCCTCGACCGAGACCGCACCCCGCTCGACTGCCTCCCGGAGCTTCGCTCCACGCCACTGCGGCGGTCCGGGCATCTCGAGATCCAGACCCGCCTCCAGCGCCTCGACGGTACTGTGGGTACCGAACCAATCGGACATCGCGACCCCAGAGTAGCCGAGTTCGTCACGGAGAACCGTGGTCAGAAGCCATGGGTGCTCGCTGCAATAGATGCCGTTGAGCCGGTTGTAGGCCGCCATGACGCACCATGGATCAGCTTCGCTGATCACGACTGCGAACGGGAAGAGATACAGCTCCCGAAGCGGCCGTTCGTCGACCTCGATCGAAATCGTGTGACGTTCGAACTCTTGATCGTTGGCGACGAAGTGCTTGATGCATGCACCGATGCCACGCGACTGCAGACCGCGAACGTACGCGACTGCGAGGCGAGCGGTCAACCAGGGATCCTCGGAGAAACACTCGAAGTTCCGTCCGCCGAGCGCAGTGCGTTGCAGATTGATGGTCGGTGCCAGGACCACCTGCACGCCCTTCGTCTCCGCCTCTTCGGCTAACGCCTGCCCGATGCGCTCCACCAGTCCTGGATCCCAGGTCGCTCCGAGCAGTACGGGCGCTGGAAACGCGGCTGCTGGAACGATGCGGTTGCCGCGGACTCCGGCCGGTCCGTCGCTTACCTTGAGCGGGCGGATACCGAGTCGAGGTACACCCGGCACGGTCCACAGACTGTCACCGGCCAGAAGCGTCAGCTTTTCTTCGAGCGTCATCGCAGTGAGCAACTGATCCAGCTTTGCGTTACCGTCCACCGTGCCCCCCCTTGCAAAGCGAACGATCGAGCACCGCATGATAGCATGAACTCGTAGCAGGTCGGAATGCCTTCGCCAGACTGGATTCCGGGACAACAGCACGGAGATAGGCGGAATCGGAACCGCGCACGGCGAGTATCGGCCTGTCCCCATGCGGAGTACTCGGACGCATGGACCGGTACCGACTGCACGCGACTCGGTCAGTCGTCGCACGCCCCGGTCTGACCGGACGACCACGCCCAGCTCATGACCTCACTCGACGGCGCCCGAGGAGCCGGTCGGGGAGGGGCACGAACCGTCGAGGCCGAACGAGCCGCGCCTTGGCCAGGCTCGGCAAGCCAGAGCGGCGAGAGCCGAGCGCTGAACGCCGAGTCCACGCTCCTCTCTCCTACACGACCGTCGAACAGATATCACCAAGGCAAGGTTCTGGCGGTCGGCCTCAGATCGTGATCCTGGCCGGTGGTGGCGTGCCTGGAAGTCGGCCGGTCGGGATCCTCGTGCGCGCCCCGCCCCGTGGCCTTCCGCACGCTGAGCAGCTGGACCGTGTCGTCGTCCCGCCCCGACGACGGAGTCGCACGATCGAGACATGACTCGGTTGACCGGTGATCTTGACACCGCGCCGAAGAAGTGCTAACCTGGGCAGGCTGAATCGCGGAGTTGGTGTGAAGGGTCTCTCGTCACTCCGTGTGTCGGACCGTAGGGTACTGGGCGGTCTATCGACTCGCGGGCGGTGCCGAGAGAACGTTCGGTGAGGAGGAGGCATTATGAGGTCTGATGACCGCATGATGACCGGCCGAACCGTCCATCGGTTGACGCGGCGCCGATTCCTCGAGGTGACGCTCGCAACCGGTGTCATGGCAGCCGGGAGTCTCCTCGCGAGTTGTCGTCAGGAAGCGGCGACGCCGGTACCCGGTGGACAAACTCCGGCGACCGGTCCCACTATCGTGACGACACCCGGCGCCGTCACCGAGTTCCCGCGCAACGAGACGTTCTTCGTCGCCGGTTTCCAATGGGGGCCGCCGACGACGTTCAATCCGATGACGCCCGGAACCGGATGGCCAGCCGGACAAGGGTTCAACACACCCTTCCAGCACCTCTACGAAACGCTCTTCGGGTTCAACTTGCTCACTGGCGGTCTCGAACCGCGGCTCGGCCAGAGGCTCGAGCAACCGGACCCTGCGACGATGGTGATCACCCTCCACGCCGGCACCAAGTGGCAAGACGGTCAGCCGCTGACGGCCGACGACGTGATCTTCACGTTCGAGCTCGCGAAAGACCATCCGGAAGTCCCCCACAATACCTTCTTCGATTACGTGGCGACCATCAGCAAAGTCGACGATCGAACGATCCGTCTCGAGCTCCAGAAGGACCGCTTGAATCCTGGTTTCGTGAAGTTGCTTCTCAGTGGCGTCAAAATTCTTCCCAAGCATATCTGGGAAGCACGAGCCAAGTCCGGGCAGACGTTGACCGAGATCGTCGACACCGAGCCGGTCGGCTCGGGGCCGTACAAGCTGGTCGGCTTCTCGCCCGAACGAATAGCCCTCCAGCGTGACGACAACTATTGGGGAATCGCTGTGTTCGGTACCCCTGCCCCCAAGTACATCGTGCACCCGATCTTCAAGTCGAACGACGAGGGGAACCTCGCACTCGAACAGGGCCGGGTGGATATCTCCCAGCAATTCGTCCCCAAGATCTGGGAGATGTGGGAAAAGAAGAACCTCCCGGTCGGTACCTGGTTCAAACAACCGCCGTACCATGTTCCAGGGTCGATTCCCCTGCTCTTCATCAACGTCAACAAGAAGCCATGGGACAACCCGGCGCTTCGCCGCGCGCTGGCGCACGCGATCAACTACGCCCAGATCGCCGAGCTGGCGATGTCGCGCTACTCGATCACCGCCAATTCCAGTCTGATCATTCCTGACGGAGCCGAGCAGAAATTCTTCGACCAAGCGAACGTCGAGCGCAACGGCTGGAAGCACGATCCGCAGCGTGCCGTGCAGATCCTCGAACAGGAACTGGGAGCCAAGAAGGGGAACGATGGTATCTACGTGCTGCCGGATGGCACTCGGTTGGGACCGTTCAAGGTCGAATGTCCCTATGGGTGGACGGACTGGCAGACGGCGCTCGAATTGGTGGCGCAGAGCGCGAAGGACGTCGGGATCGAGATCAATACCGAGTTTCCGGACGCACCGGTCCTCTTCACCCGCATCCCGAACGGGGACTTCGAGCTCGCGCTGTGGTTCGTCAATGGCGTGAGTCCAGCCAGTCCCTGGATCCGCTTCCGCGACGTGCTGGACAGCCGGGGTGTGCCACCGGTCGGGCAACGAGCCTTCTGGAACTACAACCGGTACAACAATCCGGCGGTCGCGGACTTGCTGGATCGCGCAGCGGCGGCGCAAAGCGAAGCAGAACAGAAGGAACTGTTCACCGAACTGGATCGCATTTTCATGCGCGATGCGCCGGCGATCCCGCTCATGTATCGGCCGCTGGAGTTCTACGAGTACAACGAGTCGGTGTGGACAGGCTTCCCGAATTCCGGGAATCCGGTCGCGCCTCCTCAACAGGGTGGAGCCGGTATCAAGATCCTGTATGTGATCAAGCCGAAGAGTTGAGGTCCATACGACATGACACCGTTCCAACGGTACCTCGTGACCAAAACGGCATGGTACTTGCTCGCGTTCGTCCTCGCCGTCGCGGCGAACTTTTACCTGCCACGGCTCATCCCGGGCAACCCGGTCGATGCGCTGGTCGCGCGCATGGCAGCGGGCGGCGGAGCGGAGGGCGAGGCGCTCCGCCGCATCTACCAGCTCTACATCAGCGAGTTCGGACTCGATCGACCGCTCTGGGAACAGTTCCTCGTCTACCTCGGGAATCTCGCCCGCGGTGATCTGGGGACGTCCTTCTCCGTCTTCCCGGCCAAGGTGAGCGACCTCATCTGGCGCGCGCTGCCGTGGACGATCGCGCTCCAACTCCCGGCGATCCTGCTCGGCTGGCTGATCGGGAACGCACTGGGGGCACTCGCGGCGTATCGCGGTGGTTGGTTCGATCGGGGCGCCTTCGTCACCTCGCTCTTCGTGTCCAGCATTCCGTATTACTGCCTGGCGATCATGCTGCTCTACGGACTGGCGGTCGCGCTTCCGCTCTTCCCTGCCGGGGGTGGCTATTCGTACGGCAGGCTGCCAACCTTCACCTGGTCATTTGTCCTCGATGCCTTGCGCCATTACTGGCTCCCGTTCCTTTCCCTGGTGCTGATCTTCATCGGTGGCCAGGCTGTCGGGATGCGCTCGATGGCGATCTACGAACTGAATGCCGATTACGTCAATTACGCGCGTGGACTCGGCATCCCGGACCGTCGGATCGTTACCTACATCTTTCGCAACGCGATGCTTCCGCAGGTTACCGGGCTCGCCCTCTCGATCGGCTCGCTCGTCGGTGGCGCGTTGATCACCGAGATCGTCTTCGGCTATCCGGGAATCGGGACGCTGTTGTTCAGCGCGATCCGTCAAAACGACTACCCTCTGATCCAGGGGGTCACGCTCCTGATCGTGATCGGCATCCTCCTCGCGAACTATCTGGTTGACATCGCGTACGGCTTCATCGATCCACGCATTCGGGCTGTCCAAGCTGGTGAACGGTAGGAGCAGGAGATGGATGTCGCTGCTGCACCGCGTCCGCGAACGGCGAAACGCTGGCACCCACTCGTCATCACGATCAGCATCCTCCGGCTCGGTGGCATCGGCATCAACACACGCTTCTGGGTCAGCATCGGTTTGCTCGGCGCGATCGTGGTCTTCGGGCTGCTCGGACCGACCCTGCTCGGCAAGCGAGACCCGCTGCGGATCGTCGGTGGGCTCTACGATCCACCCTCCAGTCAGGTGTGGCTGGGAACCGACAATTTCGGTCGTGACGTGTTCACCCAGCTGATGTACGGTACACGGACCTCGCTCACGATCGGTCTCATCGCCGGTGCGGTCGCAACGCTCATCGGCGTCGCAGTGGGAACGCTCGCCGGTTTCCGCGGCGGTACGATCGAGGAAGCCCTGATGGGGATCACCAACGTCGTGATCACGATTCCCTCGATCGTCATTCTGATCCTCCTGTCGATCGCCATCGCGTCACGCTCCATCGTGGTGATGGGCGTGATCATCGGGATCACGAGTTGGCCCTGGACGGCGCGCGCGGTCCGCGCCCAAACGGCGAGTCTCCGCGCCCGCGAGCATCTCGACCTCGCCCGCCTCTCCGGAGCCGGAACAGTGTCGCTGATCCTGGTCGATATCATTCCGTACATGCTGTCCTATATCTTTATGGCATTCGTGTTACAGTTCGCGAGTGGTATACTTCAGGAAGCAGCATTGAGTCTTCTCGGCCTTGGCCCGACCAATACGATTTCGCTCGGGATCATGCTGCATTGGTCACTCCTTTGGGAGGCAGTTCGCACTGGTGCATGGTGGGCATTCTTCCCGCCCACCGTCTTCCTCACCATCATCGCCTTCGCACTGCTCTTGCTCCAATCGAGCCTGGATGAACTCTTCAATCCGCGCTTGCGGCGGAAGTAGCGATGGGGTTCGCCGATGCAGCCACTACTGAACGCCCAACGCATCTGCGCTGCCTATCGCCTCGAGAATGGAGACGAGGTACAGGCCGTCGATCACGTGTCGCTCAGCGTGTTCCCGGGTGAGGTCCTCGGCGTCGTGGGCGAATCGGGATGCGGAAAGTCGACGTTGGCGGCAGTGCTCTCGTTGACCGCCCGTCCTCCACTGATGGTCAAGGCTGGCACCCTCACGCTCGCTGGACAACAGGTGACGCTCGCAGGAAAACAACCGTATCCGGTCACCTGGCGCGGACGCTTGGTCGCCTTGCTCCCGCAAGGAGCGATGAACTCGCTCAACCCGACGCTCCGCGTGCGCGATTTTGCGTTCGACGTCCTTCGCGCACACGACCGACAGGTCGACCGACGCGTCGCGCTCGAGCGGGCACGCGAACGGCTCCAGCAGCTCTCGCTTCCGCCGCGGGTGCTGGACGCCTATCCGCACCAGCTTTCGGGCGGCATGAAACAACGAGTGGTCGCAGTCCTCTCGACGCTCTTGAACCCACGGCTCCTCATCGCCGACGAACCGACGTCGGCGCTGGACGTGTCGTCACAACGTGCTCTGGTGAATCTCCTCCTGGAATTGCTGGAGCGGGAGATCATCGCGAGTATCATCTTCATCAGTCATGATCTTCCCTTGCTCAGTAATGTCGCCGACCGTATCGCTGTCATGTATGCGGGTGAGATCGTCGAACTCGCCACGACACGGGAGATCATCCGCGCTCCCCAGCACCCCTACACCCGTGCACTGCTCCAGGCCACGCTCGTGCCGGAGCGGACGATCCGTGGGCGGCGCATCGAAGGAATTCCTGGTCAGCCTCCGGATCTTCGGAAGCGTCCCCCTGGTTGCCGGTTCTCCCCACGGTGTCCCCATGCAACCGATCGCTGCCGGCGCGAGCGACCGCCACTGGAGACGATCGACGGCCGGGCCGTCGCTTGCTGGTGGGTTTTCGAGCGAGAGCGTCGCGTGCCGAGCGTCGAGGAGTCGGTGCCGTGACTCGCGTCTCCAGTTTGCTCGAGGTCGAAAGACTATCGCGGCAGTTCGGCAGTGGACGAAGTGCGGTGCTCGCAGTCAAGGACGTCAGCTTCTCGGTTGCGCCCGGTGAAATCGTCGCGGTCGTCGGCGAGAGTGGCAGCGGGAAGAGCACGCTCGCCCGCTTGATCCTACGGTTGTTACCACCGACGAGCGGGACGATCCGCTTCGCCGGGCTCGGCGAGATCACCCGGCTGCGGGGGCGAGCCCTCCGGCATTACTGGCAGCAGGTACAGGCAATTTTTCAAGACCCGTTTTCCACCTTCAATCAGTTCCTGACCGTGCGGCGTCTGCTCGAGCGGTCACTCGGCATTGTCGACAACCCTCCCCGCGGTGCTGATCGGGAATGCGCGATCGCCCAAGCGCTTCAGTCCGTCGGCTTGGAGCCGAGCGACGTGCTGCCGAAGTGGCCGCACCAGCTCTCGGGCGGACAGAGGCAACGGGTGATGATCGCTCGCGCGCTGCTGCTCCAGCCGAAACTCGTGATCGCTGACGAGCCGACCTCGATGTTGGACGCGTCTCTGCGCGTCACGGTCCTGAACCTGTTGGCGGACCTCCGACAACGCGGCTCCTCGGTGCTCTTCATCACGCACGATCTCGGGCAAGCGTTCTACCTCGCCGACCGTCTGCTCGTCATGTATCAGGGCGAGATCGTCGAACGCGGGCCGGTCGAGGCGGTACTCCGTTCACCCCGCCATCCGTACACCCAACGGCTCCTCGCCGACGTTCCACGCCTTGGAGACGGCCGCCCGACGGCGCGTCCTGCGGACGGCCCGATCAGGCTCGTCCAGCGTCGGCCGTCGGGGGGCTGAGTCAGGAAGGGTTCCGAACTCCAGGCGCAGGGAAAGAGGCTGTGCGATGGTAGCGCGACGACCCGCTGCGAAGTTGTTCGCTGCTGGGAAGCCGACGCTCTGGATCGGCGCGAATTACTGGTCGCGCAGCGGCGGACCGTTCATGTGGCACCGCTTCGACGCTGCGGTCGTCCGCGAGGAGCTCCGCGCTCTGGTTCGCCACGGTCTGACCGTGACGCGCTCCTTCTTTTTCTGGCCTCACTTCATGCCTGAACCTGACCGGCTCGACGCGACATGCGTCGAGCGTTTCGCCCACTTCCTCGACCTCTGCGAGGCGGAAGGTATCGGTACCATCCCAACCTTCATCGTCGGCCATATGTCAGGCGAGAATTGGGATCCTGCGTGGCGCGATGGTCTCGATCTCTATCGAGACGGTTGGCTTCTCGCACAACAGGCGTTCTACATACGGGAACTCGTTCGCCGATTCAAGGATCATCCGGCCGTCGTCGCCTGGCTTATCTCCAACGAGGTACCGATTTACGGCGGAAGCACCGACGGACGGTACGGCAAGAGCTGGGCCGAACTCACGGTCCAGGCGGTCCGCGCAGCGGGGGCGCACCATCCAGTCTCCCTCGGTGATGGAGCATGGGGTATCGAAGTGACCGGAGTTGACAACGGCTTTCGAATTCGCGACCTGCTCCCCACGATCGATTTCATCGGCCCCCACGTCTACCCCATGAGCGACGATCCG
Organism: Thermomicrobium sp.; assembly: GCA_025060175.1. Classification (GTDB taxonomy): domain Bacteria; phylum Chloroflexota; class Chloroflexia; order Thermomicrobiales; family Thermomicrobiaceae; genus Thermomicrobium. The sequence goes on from JANXBE010000002.1 coordinate 91,115, forward strand.
GTTCGCCAACATTTGACCGCCGCTGCCGTGTGCGAACTCTGTCACTTCGGGAAGCCGGTCATCGTCGAGGAATTCGGCTGTACGACCGACTTCGTTTCGGAGGCCCACGCGGCCGACTACTACCGGCAAGTCCTGCACACCACCTTGCTCGCAGGCGCCGTCGGATGGATCGCGTGGAACAACACCGATTTCGACCTTCCGGACCAGAATCCGTACCGTCACCACCCGTTCGAGCAACATTTCGGACTTCTGCGTACCGATGGAACGCCGAAGGCAACGCTCCTCGAGCTCCAGCGATTCCGCATCCTGCTGGATCGACTCGCGTTTTCCCGCTGCGAACGAGCGCCGACCGAGGTGGCGCTCCTCGTCCCCTCGTACTTCGATACCGCCTATCCGTTCACCGATCCGGCCGAACGTCCCGCGATTCGCCAGATCCTGCTGCAGACCTACTGCACAGGACGACTTGCCGATCTTGCGCCGCTCGTCCAACGCGAACTGGAACCATGGCCGTCAGTCCGTCTCCTCCTCTGCCCCTCCACGAAGGCCCTGACTGCACCGACGTGGCAGCGGCTGGCGGAGATGGCTGCCGCCGGTACGACAGTCTACGTCTCGTTCTTCGCCGGTGCGACGGGCACGCAGCGCGGCCCCTGGTGGCCGCGCCTCGATGCGTTCTTCGGAGTCCGCCATCACCTCCGGTACGGCTTGATCGACCCGGTCGAGGAGGACGAGGTCATCTGGACCTTCGAGCGTCGCTTCGGCACCCTCGAGGCAGGAACCCGTCTGCGCTTCCGCGTCGCCGGGAGCGAGCACGGTCGAGCGCTTCTTCCCGTCGAACCGATCGAGGCATCCGTCATCGCACGGGATCAGCACGGGCGGCCAGCGTTACTCGCACGACCCGTCGGGCGGGGGCAGGTGGTTCTGGCCACCTACCCCATCGAGTACTTCGCTGCGATGCGACCACGCGCGAACCCCGACGAAGCGACCATCATGCTGTACCGAGCCCTCGCGAGAGTCGCCGGCGCCGAACCACCGTTCAGGGTTCGTGCCAGCGACGTCTGGTGCGATCGGCTCGTCCGCGACGACGGCACAGAGTTCCTTTGGCTGGTCAGCGAGCGCAGCGAAGCGACGTCTGTGGACCTCGAGGCGACATCCCCGTGCGAACTCTCCGACGTGGCCACCGGAGCAGTCGTGACCCCGCCGATCGAGGTGCCACCATACGGCGTGCACGTCTATCGTCTCGGAGATGGAGGAAGGGGCAGCAGATCGGTCGCCTGACTCTCCCGTTGAGGACGCGACAGTCTGGCTCGCGCGTCTCGCCGCCCTCAGGATCAGATCCCGTCTCGGAGCATGCCAGCACGACGTGGTGTTGCAGGCGGAAGACCCCTTCGTCCCCTGGTCGTCCTGGGGGAGCAGGCCCGGCAGCGCCCAGGGCGACTGGACTGGTCGAACGACCAGGACGCCTCGACGATCGAGGCGCCCTCCGACCAGAGAACCTCCACCCGCGCCATCCGCAGAGGCGAGCGGACCATCGAGAACAGTACCCGGAAGCCTCCACCGGCCGTGATCGGAGTCGTCGCGGATGGTGCTCCGAAGCTCACGCCAGCGCGGTATCCAGCACCATCATCACTGCGAAACCGACGATAGTCCCGCCCGTAGCGAGATCAGCGTGATCACCCCGCTGCGACTCCGGGATCAGTTCCTCGACGACGACGAACAGCATCGCACCCGCCGCGAACGCGAGCGCGTACGGCAGGATCGGCTGGACCAGCAGCACTGCCATGGCTCCGAAGACCGCGGCGAGAGGCTCCACGATCGCCGACAGTTGCCCGTACCAGAACGATCGGAACGGACTGAAGCCCTCTCGCCGTAACGGCATCGCGATCGCAAGCCCTTCCGGGACGTTCTGAAGCGCGATACCGATCGCCAAGGCGATCGCGCCAGTCGCCAACGACAGCGCGAGCGTCGGGTCGCTGACCCGCGCCGCCGCACCGAACGCGACTCCCACCGCGAGTCCTTCCGGCACGTTGTGCAGCGTGATCGCCAGTATCAACAGCGTGGTACGTCGCCACGTCGTCGATACCCCTTCGGCAGCCTCTCG
>JANXBE010000003.1 GCA_025060175.1 Thermomicrobium sp.
CCTGGACAAGGCGTACGCAGCCGAACTGCGGGCGCGGATCGACCCGGAGCGGGCGACCGTTCCACCGGCGCCGTGTTGGGAGAGCGACACCATCGCTCTCTGCGTGGTGGACCGCGAAGGGCGTGCGGTCTCGCTGATCCAGAGCTTGTACCACTCCTTCGGTAGTGGCTTGGTCGCAGCCGGGATCGTGCTGCACAACCGCGGGGCGTGCTTCGTGCTGGACGAGCGCTCGCCGAACGTGCTCGCGCCCGGGAAGCGGCCGTTGCACACGTTGATCCCGGCGATGGCGCTGCGCGATGGACGACCGTGGGCGGTGTTCGGGACGATGGGAGGACACAGCCAGCCGGTGATCCACCTGCAGTTGCTCACCGGACTCGTCGACTTCGACTTCGAGCCGCAGGAAGCCGTCGAAGCGCCCCGGTGGGTGTCGCGGCACGAGCCGGGCGAGGCGGTCGAGACCGTCTACCTCGAACCGGCGCTCGCCGAACGGGCGGCGGCGGAGCTCCGTCGACTCGGCCATCGGGTCGAGGTGACGGAGCCGTTCTCGTCGCTCATGGGTCACGCGCACCTGATCGTCTTCGGTGACGATGGGGTACTGCGTGGAGGCTCCGATCCACGGGCGGAGGGCTGTGCACTGGGCTGGTGAGCCTCACTCCAGCGGCAGATGACCGTTGTCGTGCGGACAGACGTGTCCCTCGGGACCGATGACCGCACCACAGCGCGAACACCGTGGCCGACCGGCTGCCACCACCTTGGCGATCTGTCGGGCCAATGCTTTGGCTGCCGGAAGGGTAGCCCGACCGGCGAAGACGGGATCCTCGTCATCGTCTTGTTCGATGTCGTGGGCGAAGATAGCGATCCGTTGCCGTTCCTCGTCGTACCCGATCGCCATCTTCCCGACGACGTACTCGGGGATGTTCCCCGGGAGCGGTGCGGTTCGTCTGGCCGGTTGTTCCGGGATGCGGGAGCGCACGTACCCGCCCAAGCGGAGTTGCTCGAAGAGCTGCTCGATCGCGAGACCGAGCGCTTGCAGTTGTTCCTTTTCCATCCACAACGAAACGAGATCGAGGCCGACGCCAGCGATCAGGCGGAACCGTCGCCGGCCCGGTTCGCCGATCGCTTCTGCCTCGAGGACCGTGAGTTCCGGGAACTCGTGTCGCCCCACCATCCAGTGCTCCGCGTCGCGGCCGACCCTCGCTACGAGGATACACCAGCGGGCGCCGGAGACGACCGACGCCCGCACGGTGAGGTGGGGGATGGGTGTGGCAGGGGAGGGAGGATTTCTGCACTGTTAGAATCGGTCCGTTCTGTCCCCTACGGACGGACGAGACCGGTTCCACTATACCGCGGTCACGCGACTTCGTCAAGCGGAAAGTTTCGGAAGTGACCGGCGACGGAACCGGAGCGCCAGAGGGGGATGACTCCCAGGTGCGGAACAGCCCTGTCGCGGTATTGTCGAACGAGGGTGCTGTTCGTCGTCAGGGCTATGCGGTGTGGAGGAGGCGTTCCGGCTGGCCAACGATGCGGTACGACGGCGATCGGGGGCGTTCGGGCGAGTGGCCGCCAGCGGCTCGCCCTGCTTCTGGCCCTCGACGGTTATCCGGTGCGGAGGGATACGATCGGTTGCCGCTGCGTCGGTCTGTGGCCGAGCGAGCGGTGCGAGTACGATTCGGAACGGTACGGCGGGAGGAGAGAGCGGTGCGAGGCCGCGGCGTCTTGAGGCTCCTCATCGTGCTCGTCAGTCTGGTGGCGTGCCGCGGACCGGTGGTCTATCCGACCCCGACGCCCACGGTGCCGGAAGCGACGACGCCGAGCGTGGCGGTCGGCCGAACCCCGACGCCGGAGATCTCGCCGGTCGCGACAGCTTTTCCGACGGCCGATCCGGGAGCCGGATTCGCGTACGGTTTCAACGTGGCCTGGCGAGGGGACGAGGAGGGCGAGGAGTTCAACCGCCGCACCGCCACGCTGGTGCGGGAGGCGGGATTCCGCTGGATCCGGTTCCAGGTCCGTTGGGAGTCGCTCGAACCGCGACCAGGCGAATGGGACTTTCGCCCCTTGGACCGAGTGCTCCCGATCTACCAGGAAGCTGGTCTCTTCGTTCTCGCCTCGGTGGTCGCAGCGCCGGAATGGGCGCGCGATCCGAACGGCGGCATCGTCAAGGATCCGGCGACGTTCCGCGAAGCGATGCGGCGGCTGGCCTCCCGGTACCGCGGGCGGATCCAGGCGTGGGAGATCTGGAACGAGCAGAACCTGGCGCGCGAGCTGCACGGCCCGGTGCGAGTGGAGCCGTACTGCGCGCTGCTCCGGGCAGGCTACGAGGGCGTGAAGGCGGGTGATCCCACCGCGCTCGTCCTCTTCGGCGGACTCACACCGACCGGAGTCAACGACCCAGCGATCGCCATGGACGATGTCTCCTACTTGGACGCGTTCTACCGCCTCGAGGGGGGTGCCTGTGCCCGCTACTTCGACATCCTGGGAGTCCATGCGAACGCGACGCTCAATCCCCCCGACACGCTGTGGCCGAACGAGCCTGGTCCCGGACCCGGGTGGCGAGACCATCCGAGCTTCTATTTCCGACGGGTCGAGCAGCTGCGGGCGGTGATGGAGCGCTACGGCGACCGGCGGCCGATCTGGATCACGGAATTCGGATGGACGACGGCGAATCCGGCGCCGGGTTACGAGTACGGGCAGTACGTGAGCGAGAGCCAACAGGCCGACTACCTCGTCCGGGCCTTCGAGATCGCTCGCACCCGCTGGCCGTGGGTGACGGGGATGTTCGTCTGGAACCTGAACTTCTCGACGATCGTCGGGCCCGATGACGAGAAGGGACCCTGGTCCGTCCTGTATCCCGATTGGTCGCCGCGCCCTGCTTACCGCGCCTTGCGCGCGATGCCCAAGTCTCCCTGATCGCAGCCGCCGGCCGCGAACAGTCGTGCCACCTCGTCGACGGGGAAGACGGGGAGTGGCCGTTCGCCGCTGTCGCTGCGCAGCGTGCGACGCGACGGGTCAGGATCGAGGTGACCGAGACGCGTCGCCGGGATACCGGCTGCACGGAGCGCATCGAGCGCTCGCTGCACGCTGGTCACCGCGACCACAGCCAGGAGCGCACCGGAGGCGATGAGCCCGAGCGGATCGAGGCCGAGCGCCTCGCAGACCGCGACGGTTTCCGGATAGACGAGAATCGCCTCTTCGTCGATCACGAGGCCACGGCCGCAGGCGACCGCCAGTTCGTGGAGACCGGTCGCTAGTCCACCTTCGGTCGGGTCGTGCAGGTAGCGGAGGTCAGCGCCGAGCGTCCGCTGGAGAAGGCGGGCGGCGGCGATGACGCTGATGCCCGGATCGAGCAGAAAGTTCTGGCACCGCTGGACGAGTGCTGGATCCAGCGAGCGGCGCAATCGCTCGGCGCACTCGCGGGCGAGCAAGGCCGTGCCTTCGATGGCGATGCCGCGAACGAGCAGCACGGCGTCCCCGGGTCGTGCTCGGTCAGGGCTGAGCAGCGGGTGGTCAACCTCCAGCGTGCCGACCATGGTGCCGGCCACGATCGGACGGTCGAGGCCGCTCGTGATTTCGGTGTGGCCACCGACGAGTGCGACGCCGAGGTGGTTCGCAGCGGCGGCCAGGTCACCCAGGATGCGCTGCGCGAGCGCGGGGGTGGCCCCCTCCGGGAGGAGGACGCTGGCGAGAAACCAGCGAGGAGTGGCTCCGAGACAGGCGACGTCGTTCGCATTCACGTTGAGCGCGTACCACCCGATGGCGTCGGTGGCGAAGGTGATCGGGTCGCTCTTGAGGACGAGCAACTGGTCGTCGAGTCGAACGACCGCGGCATCGCGACCGATGCCGGGTCCGAGGACGACGCTGGGGTCGGTCGGTAGCTGTCGGATGTACGCGGCCAACAGTTCCGCCGGGAGTTTGCCGACGGGAAGCGGCGTGTCAGCCACCGATGCGCTCCTCGTCCGGAACGGCGAAGCTGATCCCCATCCCGAGGGCGGCGTGCACGAGCGGGTGATCGAGCGGGACCAAACGTGGGCCCCCGGCGACCTCCGCGAGCGGGACGCGGACGACGCCCCATGTCGCCCGACCGGCGGGATGTTCGCGGACGGCGACCATCACGCCGTGATCACCGGCCGCGAGCGTGTCGACAGCCGCCGCGCCGAGCGCGGTGGCGAGCGCGCGGTCGAACGGGGTCGGCGTTCCCCCACGCTGGAGGTGCCCGAGCACGACCGCGCGTACCTCGTTGGGGAGCAGCGTGCCGAGCTGCTGTTGGAGGACGACGGCGATCCCGCCGTACTTCCGCTGGTAGGGGAGGGGGCCGGTCCGTTCGAAAACCGCTTCGCCGCCCGCTGGTCTCGCTCCTTCGGCCACAGCGACGATCGTGAAGTGGCGACCACGACTGCGCCGGCGTTCCACGACCTCGACGATGCGTTCCAGTGCGAACGGGAGCTCCGGCACGAGGATGACGTCCGCACCACCGGCGACGCCTGCATGGAGCGCGATCCATCCGGCGTCACGCCCCATCAGCTCGACCAGCATGACGCGGTGGTGACTCTCAGCCGTGGTGTGCAGGCGGTCGATGGCATCGGTCGCCGTCGTTACCGCGGTGTCGAAACCGATCGACTGGGTGGTGCCGCGGATATCGTTGTCGATCGTCTTCGGGACTCCGACCACCCGTAAACCGAGCTGATGCAAGCGATGGGCGATCGTGAGGCTGCCCTCGCCTCCGAGGACGACGAGCGCGTCCACTCCGAACCGGTCGAGCGTCGCCAGCAGCGTGCGACTGTGGTCGGAGGGTTGGCTGTCGCCGAGCTGGGGGTGCTGAAAGTGGAACGGATCGGCGCGGTTCGAGGCTCCCAAGATCGTCCCCCCGCGGACGAGGAGCCCACGGACGTCCGCCAGCCCGAGTTCACGCGCCCGGCCCAATATGGCACCCTCGTAGCCGTCTTCGAACCCGATGACCTGCCAGCCGTAGCGGAGGATCGCGGTCTTGACGACGGACCGGATCGCGGCGTTGAGGCCGGGCGCATCGCCGCCACCGGTGAGGATACCGATACGCCGGATCGACGGTAGCATCGCGTGCTCCTCGCTCGTCTCGCTGTCCCGAGCGCCTGGGTATACTGTGCGTCGAGGCAGGCTCGGTGCCCCGACAGCGCCCCAGCGCATTCTACGCGAGTGCAGTGCCGGATGGCGCGGCCCAGTTCCCGCGCGAGGGAGAACGAGGGATGACGACGGAGCGGAAATTCGTCGAAGAGCTGGTCGAGAAGGAAGACGATTTCGACCGTTGGTACGTCGAGGTCATCGAGAAGGCCGAGCTGGCCGACGAGTCGCCGGTTCGCGGTACGCGCGTGATCCGGCCGTACGGTTTCGCACTCTGGGAACATATGCAAGCCGAGCTGGACCGTCGCATCAAGGCGACTGGGGTGCAGAACGCGTACTTTCCCCTCTTCATCCCCAAGAGCTACTTGGAGCGGGAGGCACAGCACATCCAGGGGTTCGCTCCCGAAGTCGCGTGGGTGACCCGCGGGGGCGACAAGGAATTGGAGGAGCCGCTGGCCGTACGGCCAACGTCCGAATCGATCATTTGTCCGATGTTCGCTCGCTGGGTGCAGTCGTATCGGGATCTGCCGATCCTGATCAATCAGTGGTGCAGCGTCGTGCGCTGGGAAGAGCGGCCGCGCGCGTTCCTGCGGACGTTGGAGTTCCTCTGGCAAGAAGGGCATACCGTGCACGCGACTCTCGAAGAGGCGGAGGAACGGGCACGCCTCATGCTCGAGGTCTACCGCGACTTCGTCGAGACGGAACTCGCCATTCCCGTGATCCCAGGGCAGAAGACGGAATCGGAGAAGTTCGCCGGCGCCCTTCGGACCTACACCATCGAGGCGATGATGGGCGGGAAGCACTGGGCGTTGCAGTCGGCGACCTCGCACAATCTCGGTGATCATTTCGGTAGGGTTTTCGATATCACGTTTCTGGATCGCGAGGGGAAGCGCCGGTTCGCCTTCAACACGAGCTGGGGGCTTTCTCATCGGACGATCGGGGCCATGGTGATGGTCCATGGTGACGACCGTGGACTCAAGTTACCGCCGCGGGTAGCGCCGATCCAGGTGGTCGTCGTTCCGATCTGGCGCAAGGACCAGGAGCGACGGCAGGTCGAGGAAGCAGTCGAGCGTGTGCAAACGATGCTGCGCCGTGCCGTCCGCGTTCATACCGACCACCGCGAGGACAAGACGCCGGGTTGGAAGTTCAACGACTGGGACCTCAAGGGTGTCCCGATCCGCTTGGAAATCGGACCGCGTGACGTGGCCAACGACCAGGTAACGCTCGTCCGGCGGGACGTGCTCGGACAGCGACAGGCGGTCCCGATCGCCACCGTGGTGGAGGCGGTACGTTCCGAACTGGATGCGGTGCACACCAGTCTTTTTCAGTCCGCACGTGCGATGCTCGAGCAGTACACCGAGGATGTCGTGGACTACGACCGGTTGAAGGAACGGGTAGCCAGCAATGCGGGGTTCAACCGCGCGTTCTGGTGCGGAGACCCGGCGTGCGAGGCACGGGTGAAAGCGGAGACGAAAGCGACCATCCGGTGTATCCCGTTCGATCAACCGCCGACGTGCGAGCCCTGTCTCGTCTGCGGTGCACCGGGGCGGTATCAGGTGATCTGGGCACGGGCGTATTAGCGGGCGACGTTGGCCGAAAACCGTTGGAGGGCCGGTGCGAGGCCGGCCCTCCGTTCGTTGTGCTGGCGGTCGATTCGGCGGAAGGGGTGGGATTCGAACCCACGAGGGGCATGCGCCCCTACACGGTTTCCAGCCGTGCGCACTCGTCCACTATGCGACCCTTCCGCGCACCGCATTCGTCATGTGTGCCACTACAAGAGTGTACTCATGGCGGTGGCGTGTCAGCAACGAGCGTCGACGTTCCGCTCGGGGACTGCGGTCGCGGGCGAGGCGCGATCGGGTGACGGATCAGTCGCACGGCCGGTGCGCCGCAGCAGTCATCAGGCAGCAGACGACACCGCTCGGGTCGGATCGCCGTCCATCGGTCGGCGGAGCGCGTCCACGTCGACCGAAGGCTCAGGGGCGGAGCGTGGTCTGGCCTGCTTCTGCTGGTACCCGGGCCAGTTGGATGGGGCCGTGGGCCAGCGCGGGGCAAAACCGATCCGCGGCCTCCTGCCGACTGACCAGGTGCGGTACGCTCGCTCGTACTCGAGCCCTTCGTGATCTGGAGCTTGACGAGCGCACCGGACCGCGGCTACGCTGCGCGTCGAGAGGAGCGTGCGATCTCGGCGAGGTGCACTCGATGGGCACGGCGGATCGGTGGGGCAGGCACTTGGTTGGCTGGCTGCTCGTCATCGCCCTGGTGGCAGCGGGTTGTGCGCGTGGCTCGATGCGAGGGGACGTTGGAGGCACACCCACCGGGACCGGTCGTGGCGATCGGCAGGCGACCGTGGTCGCCGGGACCGAACCGGCGCGTGCGCACGGAGAGATCTCTGCTGCGGGCGTGCTCCTCGCTGCCTTGTGGTGGTCCGGAACGACCCAAGCGGTAGTGCTCGTCTTGGTGGATCCGGGAGGACGGGCGATCCGCGTCGGGCAGTACACGGCGCGCGAACGCGAATGGCTGCAGGTGCCGGTCAACCTGCCGAGGACGGTCGGCGGGACCGTGTCACCGGGGACGTGGCGTCTGCGCTGGGTCGATGCGTCCAGCGAGGACCGTGTCCTGGCCGAGACGACGCTGACGATCTCCGTCGCTGACGCCGAGCGTTGGCGACGTACCGATGGTCAGCCCATGCTGACGCCGTCGTCCGGCGCCACACCGACGGTCGCGAGTGCTCCTACCCCGGTGCCACGCGCCACTCCGACGCTGCCGGCTGCGCAGCCGACCCCTACACCGGTTCCGCCGGCGTGGGGAGTCGTGGTGCCGCGGGACCCGGTGCGACCACAGGACTGCTTCGCAGGTGCGCGGAACGTGGTCGAGGTCGGCATCCGCAACAAGGTCGGCCGGCCACCGCAGCGCTGGCGGATGATCGTGCAAGTGCTCAATCCTGCCGGTGAGGTGACCGAATTGGGGCCGATCACGGTCGAAGCCGATGCGATGACGCACGTGGAGTTCGACCTGTGCGAACTCGGCGGGACCGCTGCGCTGGTGGGCACGTGGACCGTGCGGTGGGTCGATACGGCGAACCGTGGCACGGTCTATGCGGAGGAGCGGTTCGAGGTACTGCCGGTTTCAGGCGGAGCACCGGCCGCGCCGCCGCCAGGCACTGGCGACCAGGACGGCGATGGGTTTGCCGACGACGAGGAAGTCAGCTTCGGCACCGATCCGAACAACCCGGATACGGACGGAGACGGACTGCGCGACGGGTACGAGATCTGGGAGTTCGGGTCCGATCCGACGCTCGTGGATACCGACTGGGACGGCTCGTACGATGGCGACGAGCACTACATCGGGAGCGACCCGTGGGATCCGTGCGACCCGAATCCGGACGCGGCGGCCTGCCTGAGTTAACGCGACGCTCCTCATCGGTCCGCGGGCGCCGCGGCGTCATCGGCGCCGCATGCCCGGCGGAAGCAGCGTCCGGTCGTCGAGAGGTGCGGTCCCGTCGGATGCGGTGCGGCCGTTCAACGGGTTCTGACCGATGCGCGGCTCGGACGAGACGGGCGAGCGCACGGTCGTCCGTGCAGTGGTGGTTGGCGCAAGCGGGGGATTACGGTTCGCGCGTCGTCGAGGCGGAGTCGACTAGCGTCGTCCGGGCGGTGGTGAGCTGGGAGGGCAACCCAGCCACAGGAACGGGCTCCGACGCGATCCGGTCCCAAGCGCCCGAGCATCACGAGAACGGACAGCGGGCCGGCTGACCGGCCCGTTCACACTGTCACTCGTTCGAGGCCGAGGGGGTGGGATTCGAACCCACGAGGCGCTCGTCACGCCTACCGCTTTTCGAGAGCGGCACCTTCAACCACTCGGACACCCCTCGGTGTGGTGGAAGGTGCTTCGGATGATCGGATCGGTACGCCCGGAGGGACTCGAACCCCCGACCTTTAGGTCCGCAACCTAACGCTCTATCCACTGAGCTACGGGCGCACGCCTCGCTGCTCCTTGCCGGCTCCTTGCCCCGGCAGGGGACAGTATAGCATGGGGCGACGCGTGGCGACAAGGGGCAGACCGTGCTGTGGCGCCGCTCCGATCCGGTCGGTATCCAGCGCGCCGTCGCTCGGTTGCCAGAGCGATCGGGACGGGAGCGACCGTTCGATGGGGAGGTGGGGGTCGGTCACCGTGCAGCGCGAGTCACCAGTTCACGGAATCGGCGGAGCTGGATGCCGGGCGTCTCCCCGTCCTGGAACAAGGCCGATCCGGTGACGACGATGTCGGCGCCGGCCTGGACGACCGCTGCGACGTTCGAGAGCTTGATACCCCCGTCGACGGACAGGAGGCAGTGGAGACCAGCCGCGTCGATCGTGCGACGGAGCCGTTCCACCTTCCGCAACATCGCGGGAATGAGCGGTTGACCGCCGAAGCCCGGGTCGACGGTCATGAGCAGAACCACGTCCACGAAGGGAAGCACCTCCTCCACGCTCGCGAGCGGCGTCGCAGGGTTGAGCGCGACCCCGGCCAGCACCCCGCGCTCTCGGATGGCGTGGATCGTGCGGTGGAGGTGCACGGTGGCTTCCACATGGACGGTCAGCGCCGTTGCACCAGCCTCAGTGAACGCGTCGAGGTACCGTTCGGGTTCGACGATCATCAGATGCACGTCGAGCGGGAGCGTCGTCCGCTGTCGAATGGCTCGCACGATCGGAATGCCGAAGCTCAGGTTCGGGACGAACCGACCGTCCATGACGTCGAGATGGATCGCGTCGGCTCCCGCCGCCTCGAGCTCAGCGACGATCTCGCCGAGGCGCGCGAAGTCCGCGTTCAGAATCGACGGCGAGAGCAGGGGACGACGGTGACCGAACAGCGTACTCATGAGCAGGCGTGCCTCCTCGGGGACCATTCGGCGCAGCCTCGGATGGCCGCGGTCCGCTGCAGAGTGTAGCGCTCGACGATCGGCTATGCTTGCGTCGGACGTCCGGGAGAGGGGTCTGGAGGATGCGTCGCACGTGGTACCGTGTCGGTGACGAACCGGTGCCGGAGGGTGCTGTCCTGCGCCGCGATGTGGTCGTAGAGGGGGACGGCCGGCGGCAGTTCCGGCGTGGGACACCGCTGCGCGAGGTGTTGGCTAGTCCGGGGCTGACTCCGGGCATCCGCGTGCCGATCGCTGCTCCCGTGCCAGGAGAGTTGGAACAGCATGCGGCATCCCGACGGATCGCAGTGGCGATCGCGGGTCCGGGGACGGTGCTGGACGAACCGCATCAGGGACAGGTGAACGTTCGGGCTGCGACGTTCGGCGTCGTGCGGGTCGAGGAGCGCCGCTTGCAGCGACTGGTCGGGACGGGTCGCGCGCTCGTGGCGACGGTCTTGGACGGACGAGTGGCGGAAGCGGGGGAAGTGATCGCGATCGCGAAGGCGCCGGCGCTCTTCGTGCCGGGCCAGGCACTCGAGCGCGCGCTCGCGCTGCTCGGTGGCGAGGCAGTCGTTCGTGTCGCACCGTTCCGTGCGCGTCGGGTCGCACTCTTGGCCGGTGAGCGTGTTCGTCCCGCGGCACTGACGATCGCGACACAGGTACTGGGGGAAAAGCTCCAGCGACTCGGAGCGTCGCTCGAGGTGAGCGAGCGCTTGGAACGAGACGACGTGTCGACGATCGCCGAGCGGACCGCGCAGTGGCGCGGTGCTGGTATCGAGCTGATTCTCACGGCGGGATCGATCCTGCTCGATCCCGACGATCCGTTCCTGCGAGCACTCCAGCGACTCCGTGCCCGCTTGGCGCTCCGCGGTGCCCCGGTCGATCCGGGAACGATGTTTTGGGTCGCGTACCTGGACGACGTGCCGATCGTCGGTTTGGCCAGCTGCGAGATGTACGGGCGGATTTCCGTGTTCGACCTGGCATTGCCGTACGCCTTGGCGAGAGAGCCACTGGACCGGGTACTGTTCGCCCGGCTGGCGCACGGCGGCTTACTGGAGGACACGCAGTCGGCGCGCCTCCCTCGTGCCTGGCGCACCGATCGGGAAAGCGCGGGCTGAGCGTCCGTGCCGCGTATACTGCACAGGGAACGGTGAGGCGGCAGGATGCTCGGAAAACTCCAACGCTTCGAAGACTTCGTCGAGCGCTTGATGGAAGGCACGGTCGGGCGCATCTTCCGGACGACAGTCCAGCCGGCCGAGATCGCTCGACGGCTGGAGCGAGCCATGGACGCACAGCAACATCCGACGCCGGAAGGGCCGATCGTCCCGAACGACTACGTGGTGCGATTCCATCCGGAGGATTTCGTCCAGTTCGCCGATTTCGCTGACTCGCTGGCCTTGCAGCTCGAGGAGTGGTTGCTCGACGTCGCCGAGGAGCGCGACTACGGGTTCGTCGACCAAGTGCGCGTACGGCTGGTCGGCGATCCCTCGATACCGCGGCGACAGATCGCAGTCGAAGCCTCCATCGCCCACCTGCCTGTGGAAGACTTCGCGGGGCGTCAGCTGTGGCAGCGAACCGAGGTGTACCGGGTCTTGCACGATACGGGCAATGTGCCCCGGGCCTTCGTGCGCATCCTCGAAGGCCCACAGGCTGGCCAGACGTTCTTGATTCGGAAGCGAACGACCACGATCGGACGGGCGCTCGACAACGATATCGTGCTGGAAGCGTTGGACGTTTCGCGACGCCATGCGCGGATCGAATACGCCGATGGTCGCTTCGTGGTTTGCGATCAGGGGTCGACGAACGGGACTTTCGTGAACGGGAACCGAGTGGAACGGGCGTGCCTGCGGAGCGGCGATCGGCTCGCCCTCGGCACGGTCGTCCTCGAATTCACGACCGCTGGATCCTGAGTCGCTCTCGATGGAGTGGCTGACGCAGCTGCCGTTCGAGTGGTTCGTGTTGCTCTTGCGCCTCGTCTTCGCGTTCCTCCTGTACTTCTTCATCTTCCTCGTCGCTCGGGTTACCCTCCGGGAACTGGCTGCAGTCGGGGAAGTGGGCGGAGGCCACGACGGTCCTCCCGGTCACTTGATCGTTCAGTCTCCCGGGACGACGGGCTTGCGACCCGGTACTCGTCTCCCGTTGGAACCGGTCACGGTCATCGGTCGCCACCCGTCGTGCACCATTCGACTCGACGATTCGTTCGTGTCGACCGAACACGCTCAGTTGACGTGGGAGCACGGACGATGGTGGATCGCGGATCTCAAGAGTACGAACGGAACGCGAGTCAACGGACGTCCAGTGACCGCTCCCACCGGATTGCGCTACGGCGACGTGATCGAGATCGGCGATGTTCGGCTCGTGCTCGCACCGTGATGATGGGTCGGATCGCTCGCGGGCGTCCGCACCGCCGCCCAGGCAAGAGTTCCTCGCACGCAGCGTGGGCCGCGACGGAGGGTGGGACGACCAGGGCCAGGATGCTAGGATGAGGGCGAACCGAGCGGTCACAGGAGCGGTCTTGCAGGGAACCGCTTTCCTGTTGCTATGACCGTGGCGAGCGCGCCGAGCACATGGTGTGGGAACGGCGCGACACGCGGACACCGAGGGAAGGGGGATCGGTGAGGGTTCTGCGACTTCTCGTCGTGGGTTGGCTCGTCCTCGGGCTGCTGCCGTTGGGACCGACCGCACCGGCCGTCAGGGCGGCGGCACCGAGCGTACCGGAAGACCTGGAGATGCCGCGGTACTTTCCTGAAACAGGCTTCTGGGTGCAAGGCCCCTTCCGTCGCTTCTGGGAGACGCAGGGCGGACTCTTCGTCTTCGGCTATCCGATCACGGGCGTCTTCCAACAGGACGGATTTTGGCGACAGTACTTCGAACGAGCAGTCTTCGAGTATCACCCGGAGAAAGCGGGGACGGTAGACGAGGTGCAGCTGGTGCGGGTGGGAGCCTGGCGCGTGAGTGGGCGCGAGAACGAGCCGCCGTTCCGGCCGATCGCCTGGTTCCAGGACACCCGCGATCGGCGCTACTTCCCGGAGACGCAACATTCCCTCGCCTCTGGCTTCAAGAGCTACTGGGACCGCTACGGGGGGTGGCGCGTGTTCGGGTTGCCGCTTTCCGAAGAGTTCACCGAGCCGAACCCACCGCCACCGGCCGGTGACGGCAAGCCCTATACGGTGCAGTACTTCGAGCGCGCCCGGTTCGAATACCATCCGGAGCATCGCGGGACACCGTACGAGGTCCTGTTGGGGTTGCTGGGTCGCGAGTACCTCCAAGCACGCGGCGCTCCAGCGGAGGCGCTCGCTCGCCAAGATCCCGCACTTCCTCCCTATGATCCGATCCGCAAGCGGCAGTACGGTCCGCACGTCGGATACGGGTTCAATATCGCGTGGCGGGGTGACAACGACGGTGACGGGTTCAACCAACGGACGATGGACTTGGTCAAGAACGCTGGCTTCTCCTGGGTCCGGATCCAGGCGATCTGGCGCGACATCGAGCCGCGACAAGGGAGATACGACACCCACGCGTTGGATCGGATCATCGACGCGACGTCGCGCAACGGGATCAAGGTCGTCGTCAGCGTGGTGAAGGCACCGACCTGGGCCGACCCGAACGGTGGTATCCCTGCCGATCCGGCGCCGTTCGGGAAGCTCATGGAGTTTCTCGCCAAACGATACGCTGGAAGGGTACACGCCTGGGAGATCTGGAACGAGCAGAATCTCGCGTACGAGACGGGCGGCCACGTCGATGTCGCACGGTACGTGGCGCTGCTGAAAGCGGGATACCAAGGAGTGAAACGGGGCGACCCGCGCGCGCTGGTGTTGTTCGGGGGGCTGACGCCGACGGGGGTGATGGATCCCGCGATCGCGATCGACGATGTCGAGTATCTGCGTCGCGCGTACGCATACAACAACGGCGAAATTCGGCAGTACTTCGACCACCTCGCGACGCATCCGGGAGGAACCTTGAACCCCCCTGACACGTTATGGCCGGAACGACCAGGTCCGGGACCAGGCTGGCTGGATCATCCTAGCTTCTACTTCCGACGCGCTGAGCAGTTACGGCAGGTGATGGTGGAGAACGGTGACGCGGCGAAGCAGATCTGGCTGACCGAGTTCGGTTGGTCGACGGCCAACCAAGCGCCCGGGTACGAGTACGGGAACTACGTGAACGAACAGCAGCAAGCGCAATACTTGGTGCGAGCATTCCAGATCGCTCGGACACAGTGGCCGTGGGCAGGGGTTCTCCTGGTCTGGAATCTGAACTTCAGTACCATCACGCAGCCGAGCGATGAGAAGTTCCCGTGGTCGGTGGTGTACGCCGATTGGAGCCCGCGCCCGTCCTATCGCGCGTTGCAGGAGATGCCGAAGTGAATGAGGCGGTCGTGAACACTCCACTGCAAGGAGTCTTGCCGATCAGGGGCAGCCTGTCGCTGATTTTGCCAGCGTACAACGAAGCGGCCAACCTCGAAGCAGTCGTCCGGCGTGCCTGCGAGGTCCTCCCGCGGCTGGTCGAGCAGTTCGAGATCGTGATCGTCGACGATGGAAGTCGCGACGGGACGGGCGAGATCGCGGAGCGGTTGGCGCGGGACGATGCACGAATCCGCGTCATCCACCATCCGGTGAACCGAGGTTACGGAGCGGCACTCCGCTCCGGCTTCGCTGCGGCGCGCGGTGACCTGATCATGTTCATGGACGCCGACCAGCAGTTCGATCCGGCCGATCTCGCCCACTTGGCCCCGTTCGTGCACCACGCCGATATCGTCGCTGGCTATCGCGTTCGTCGACGGGATCCGTGGCAGCGGCTCGTCTACGCCGCGATCTTCAACGTCGCGATGCGAGTGCTCTTCGGCATCGCG
The DNA here is from genome assembly GCA_025060175.1 of Thermomicrobium sp. Classification (GTDB taxonomy): domain Bacteria; phylum Chloroflexota; class Chloroflexia; order Thermomicrobiales; family Thermomicrobiaceae; genus Thermomicrobium. Next base: position 14,841 of record JANXBE010000003.1, read on the forward strand.
GTGCGGGATATCGACTGCGCGTTCAAGGTGCTGCGAGGCGACCTGGTCCGAGCGATCGAGCTGCGGATGGATGGCGCGCTGGTGAATACCGAACTGTTGGCGAAGGCCCAGCGCGCCGGGGCGACGATCGTGGAGGTCGGTGTCCAGCACTACCCGCGGCTGAGCGGTGAGCCGTCCGGTGGCAGTCTCCGGGTGATCACGCGGGCGATACGGGAAGTGGCGCAGCTCTGGTGGATGCTGCTGTGGTATCGACCACCGATCGGCGTGGGAAGCGGACGGCCACAGCCTCGTTCGAGTCAGCTGCTGCGTGCCGCTGGACTGGGAGTACTCGCGTGCTCGACGCTGTGGTGGCTCTGGCGACGCTGCGGGCGAGCGCGTGCTCCCCGCCGATCCTCGACGGCATCGGGTGAGTGACGCCGGGAGTCGGCTGGGCACAGTGGTCAGGGAGCGGTTGTCCGCTGACCACCCGTGGTGGGTACCCGCGCGACCCAGGTGGCGAGGCGAAGAGGTTGCGGCGAACTGGCGAATGCCGTTGACCCGGCGACTCGGAACCGGGGCGACGAGCGTCGGGTTCTCTGCCTGTCGCGGGCAGCTGGACGAACGCTCGGAAGTAGTCCTGACGCTCGTCGCGACGGGACGGACTCACGGGAGTGGGCCCTCCCGTCTGTTCGCGGACACGAGCTGTTGCGGTAGGGAACGGTTGAAACTGCCGGAGCGATACCCTTCCAGGTCGAGCGTGACGAACTCGTAGCCCGCTGCGCGGAGGCGCGCCACGATCTCCTCCCGGCACGCGAGTGCCCGCGGAAAATCCTCCGGTTGGAGTTCGAGCCGCGCGATCTGTTCGTGATGGCGCACCCGGAACGCCCGGAAACCGAGTTCGCGTAGCGCCCGCTCTGCAGCAGCCACCTGCCTGAGCTTCTCGACCGTGATCTCGGTTCCGTAAGGGAAGCGCGAGGAGAGACACGCATAGGCTGGCTTGTCCCACGTCCGCAGACCGAACAGTCGACTCAGTGCGCGGATTTCCTGTTTGGTCAGGCCGACATCGGCCAATGGGTGCAGGATGCCGAGGCGATGCGCGGCACGGAGGCCGGGACGGAAATCATGCAAGTCGTCTGCATTGGTGCCGTCCACGACCGCTGCGAAGCCCTCGGCTCGGGCGAGGTCGCGGAGCTTGCCGTACAGCTCGTTCTTGCAAAAGTAGCAGCGCTGGTGGGAATTCATCGTATAGCGTGGATCGGTCAGTTCCTCGGTGCGGACGAGCACGTGCCGAACGCCGAGTTCGTGCGCGATCTGCCGGGCTTCGTCGATTTCCCCTTCGGGATACGTTTCGGACAATCCCGTGGCAGCGAGGACACGGTCACCGAGTGCCTGCCGAGCTGCGTGCAGCAACAGCGTGGAATCGACGCCTGCGCTGAACGCCACCACGACCGATCCGAGTCCCCGGAGCCGTTCGAGCAATCGGTCATACTTCGCCTGGAGTTGGTCGTGCATCGGACGCTCCGTTCGTCGCGGTTTCGCCACCGTCGGGCAAGGGTAGCACAGCAGAGGTGGTGAGCAGTGAAGATCGAGGCGAGGTCAGTGGCCACGACGCTGGGTAGGGCGCTCTGGCGCCGGTTCCTCCTCGGTTTGGCGCTCGGCGTCGGCGTGCTCGCAGCAGTCGCGGTCGTGGCCGATCTGCGTGCCGTCGTGCCGGTGTTGACAAGGTTCGCCTGGGAGCTCCTTCCGGTCGTGTTGCTGCTGACCGTGGGCAACTATGCGTGCCGGTTCCTGAAATGGGAACTGTATCTGCGCTGGGTGGGGGTGCGCAACTTTCGTCGTACCTGGAGCCTTGCTGTCTTCCTGGCGGGGTTCGCGATGTCGATCACGCCGGGGAAGGTCGGTGAGTGGCTGAAGGCGTACCTCGTCGTCCGGCTCGGTGGTCGTTCCAGTGCGGTGCCGCTGGTCCCGGTGGTCGCAGCCGAGCGGCTGACGGACGGGATCGCGATGCTGATCCTCGGTCTGGTGAGTGCCTTCATCGGAGCGGGCTGGGGATGGCAACCACTCGCGCTCTTGGCGGCGATCGTCCTGCTCGGGCTCTGGCTGGTTCAGGAGGAGCGGATCACGCGCCCGCTGCTGCGCCTGGCAGCGCGTACCCCGGGCATTCGAACGCGGGCCGGTGCGCTCGAGCACATGTACGACGCAGCGCGTGCGATCATTTCTTGGAGGCGGTTGCTCCTCGTCAGCAGCCTGAGCGTGTTCTCGTGGTCGCTCGAGTGCGTCGGCCTGTTCCTCATCTTGATCGGTCTCGATCTGCGTCCCACGTTAGAACTGCTCGCGGTGGCGACGTTCGTACTGTCCACCGCCTCGATTGCCGGTGCACTCTCGCTGCTGCCGGGGGGACTCGGTGCGGCCGAAGCTGGAATCGCTGGACTGTTGGTCGTCTTGGAGCCCGAGGTGACGACGCCGGTCGCGGCGACCGCCACCGTGTTGATTCGGATCAGTACGCTCTGGTTCGGAGTGTTTCTCGGGGCGGTCGCCTTGCTCTGGCTCCAGCATCGGGTTCTGCGCGCAGACCGACGCGAGCCGGGACGCGTCGGAACTGCGCCCTAGCGACCCATCGACCGCGCTGCCGGGTACGGAAGTCCAGCAGCCGCGGTCGCACGGAACGCTCAGTTGGTCTCGTCCTCGCCCAAGAACTGCTTGAGCCGATCCCCGATCCGATACTGACCCGGTGGTGACGTCGGGCGGGAGGCTTGGGGTCGTGGTGGGCGGCTGGGTCCGCGCTGCTCAGGTCGACGCGACGGTGGAGTGGAGGGGCGGTCGGAGCCGGTCGATGCTGGCGGTGGCTGCGGTGGCCGTTGCGCACCACGTCCGTCGGCCGGGCGGGGAGCACTCGCTTCAGCTGCCGCTTCGCGCTCGAGCAGCGCCTTTCGCGACAAGTTGATCTTGCCGTCCGGGCGGATGCCGATCACCATCACGTTGATCTCTTGACCGACCTTCAACACCTCTTCGACCGATCGGATACGGGTCGGAGCGATTTCCGAGATATGGAGGAAGCCGTCCTTACCAGGCAGGATTTCCACGAAGGCGCCGGACGGGATGATCGTGACGACGCGGCCGTAGAAGATCTCGCCGACCTCGGGTATGCGAGTCAGGCGTTCGATCTCACGCACTGCGCGCCGCGCGCTGTCTTCATTCGCCGCGCTGATGAACACGGTCCCGTCTTCCTGAATGGAGATCTTGGTGCCGGTCTGCTCTTGAATGGACCGGATGACGCGGCCCCCTGGGCCGATAACCTCACCGATCTGCTCGGGCTTGATCTTGATGCGCAAGATGCGCGGTGCGTACGGTGACATCTCGGGACGCGGAGCGTCGATCACCTCACCCATCTTTTCCAGGATGTAGAGGCGACCGCGACGCGCTTGCTCCAAAGCCTCGCGCATGATCTGTGGGGTGATCCCCATGACCTTGATATCCATCTGGATCGCAGTGATGCCGTCCTGCGTTCCCGCCACCTTGAAGTCCATGTCACCGAGCGCATCCTCGATGCCCTGGATGTCGGTGAGAATGGTGTATTTGCCTGTCTCGGTGTCGGTCACCAGACCCATGGCGACGCCAGCGACCGGTTTGCGAATGGGCACGCCTGCGTCCATCAAGGCGAGGCTCGATCCACAAACGCTGGCCATCGACGTCGACCCGTTGGAACTCAGAACTTCCGAGACCAACCGCATCGTATAGGGAAAGTCCTCCTCGCTCGGCAGAACAGCGAGGAGCGCTCGTTCCGCCAGAGCTCCGTGGCCGATGTCGCGGCGACTCGGACCGCGGAGACGACGCACTTCCCCGGTACTGAACGGAGGGAAGTTGTAGTGGTGCATGTAGCGTTTCGTTTCCTCGATACCGAGCGTGTCGAGGAACTGCTCCTCCTCTTTGGTGCCGAGGGTACAGACCGTCAACACCTGGGTCTGCCCGCGGGTGAAGAGTGCCGAACCGTGCGGCCGTGGGAGGACGCCGACCTGGATCCAGATCTCCCGAATCTCGTCAGGCTTGCGCCCGTCGGGACGCTCGCCGTGCTCGAGGATCGCCCGCCGGACGAGTTCCTTGACGAGCGCGTCGAAAGCCTCGCCGATGTCCTTGGCGGTGGGCGCTCCGGCCGACGTTTCCTGGGCCGCCGTCTCCGTGGCTGCGAAGTGCGCGATCACCTGGTCGCGCAGCGCTGCCGTCTCCTGCACGCGAACGGTCTTGTCGGGGTTGAAGACAGCCTCGCGGAGCCGGTCGCCGAGGAACGCCAGGATCTGCTGTTTCAGTTCCACGTTCTCCGACGGGGGTTGGAACGGGCGCTTCGGCTTTCCAGCCAGCGCCTGCAGCTCGAGCTGAAGGGCGACGATCCGCTTGATTTCCTCATGCGCGAGCACGACGGCTTCGATGAAGCGATCTTCCGTAATCTCGTCCGCTCGTCCTTCCACCATCAAGATGGCATCGGCGGTTCCTGCAATCACGATGTCCATGGAACTCTGCAGCAGCTGGTGACTCGTTGGGTTGACCACCAGCGCGCCGTCGAGTTCACCGATCCGCACGGCGCCGATCGGCCCGTACCACGGGATATCGGACAGGGTGAGGGCTGCGGAGGCGCCGATGATCGACAGGATGTCTGGTTCGTTCTCCTGGTCTGCTGAGAGGACGGTCGAGATGACTTGGACTTCGTTCCGGTAGCCCTTGGGGAAGAGGGGACGGATGGGGCGATCGGTCAGGCGCGCGGCGAGGATCGCTGACTCCGAGGGTCGTCCTTCCCGTCGGAAGAAGCCCCCGGGAATCTTGCCGGCCGCGTACATCTTCTCTTCGTATTCGACCGTGAGCGGGAAAAAGTCGATCCCTTCGACGGGTTGCTTGGCGCCGACGACGGTGGTGAGCACCACCGTTTCCCCGTACCGGACCAGGACCGCGCCGTCCGCTTGCTCGGCGACGCGCCCCGTCTCGATGGTCAGGAGACGACCGGCGATCTCGATGGAGCGCTCGTGAATGATCGGTGGCATGGCTCCGTTACTCCTCCGTTTCTCTGACGTGTACCATGGGTTATCGACCGAGGAGCACAGCACGAGATGGCCCAGGGGAGGATCCCTGGGCCATCTTCCGCGCGGAGGCGCGACTGCAACTGCGCATGATGGACGACCCAGTGCGTCATGGACGCACCGGGATCGTGGTGCTCGACACCGCGATTATCCGCGGAGTCCGAGTCGTTCGATGAGTGCCTGGTATCGTTGGGCATCGGTCCGCTTCAGATACCGCAGCAGCCTCCGCCGCTGCCCGACGAGCTTCATGAGACCACGACGGGAATGATAATCGTGCTTATGCTCACGCAGATGATCGGTGAGAAGATTGATACGCTCGGTCAACAGTGCCACCTGCACCTCGGTGGATCCGGTGTCCTGCGGATGCTGACGAAACTGTTCGACGATCGCTGCCTTCTGCGCCTTGTACAAAGCCATCGCTTTGCGCATCCCCCGATCGCTGTGCGCTCGCTGCGCCGCTCTTCTACATCACCAGCAGTATAGCAAAGCCTGACGATCGCGCGAGACTTGCCGACACGCTCCAGGGATCCGGAGCGTGTCGGCCCGCGTTCCTCGGGGTTCACGAAGGAATCTGGCGCTGCTTCAGCCACGGCATCATCGCACGCAGCCGCTCTCCCACTTCCTCGATCGGGTGACGCAGATGCTCTTCCCGGAGTCGGTAGAAGTTCGGGCGTCCAGCCTCGTTCTCTGCGATCCACTGCTGCGCGAAGCGCCCAGTTTGGATATCTTGGAGGATCTGATGCATCGTTTCGCGCACGTGGTCATCGATGATTTTCGGACCACTGACATAATCACCGTACTCAGCCGTATCGCTCACCGAGTACCGCATGAACTTCAATCCACCTTCGTAGATGAGGTCGACGATCAACTTGAGTTCGTTGAGCACTTCGAAGTACGCGATTTCCGGTTGATACCCGGCTTCGACCAGCGTTTCGAAGCCCGCTTGAATGAGGTGGCTGACACCTCCGCAGAGGACTGCTTGCTCGCCGAACAGATCGGTCTCTGTTTCTTCTTTGAACGTCGTCTCGATGACCCCGGCCTTCGTGCAACCCAACGCCTTGGCGTAGGCGAGCGCGATCTGCTTGGCGTGGCCGCTGGCATCCTGGTGCACAGCGAGGAGTGCTGGCACCCCGATGCCTTGCACGTACAGCTCGCGCAGGATGTGACCAGGACTCTTCGGCGCGACCATCGCGACGTCGACATCGGCGGGCGGAACGATGCGGCCGTAGTGGATATTGAAGCCGTGGGCGAACAGCAGCAGTTTGCCCGGTCGCAGCTCCGGCGCCACGCTCTCTTCGTAGACACCCTTTTGCACGTGGTCCGGCATCAGCATGGAGATGATGTCTCCCCGCTGAGCCGCTTCCCGCGGCGTGAGCACCTCGAAGCCGTCGGCCGTCGCCCGGTCTCGGCTGCGACTCTCCTCGTGGAGACCGACGACTACCCGGATGCCACTGTCACGAAGATTCTGCGCATGGGCGTGCCCTTGGCTCCCATAGCCGAGTATCGCCACCGTTTTCCCAGCGAGATGTTGGAGATCTGCGTCAGCATCGTAGTAGATCGTCGCCATCGGTCGTGATACCCTCCGCTCAGACCCCTTCCGCACACGCGTGCGTCATGCTACAACTGGCTGCGGCACGACGGCAACGGCCCGCGTTCCGCGTGCCATGGCGATCACCCCGGAGCGCGCGAGTTCCTTGATTCCGTACGAGCGAACCATCGTGATGAGCGAATCGATCTTTTCCGGCGGCCCGGTGACCTCGATGATCAAGGAGTCCGGCGTGGCGTCGACGATCCGTGCTTGGTAGACGTCGGTCACCAACCGCATGATGTCGCTGCGGTTGCGATCGGTAGCCGTCACCTTCACCAGGGCCAGTTCACGCTGCACGAGATTCTCGTCCGTCACGTCGGTGATCTTGATCACCTCGAGGATCTTGTAGAGCTGCTTGACCAACTGCTCGATCTTTCGGTCATCTCCTTGCGCGACCAACGTGATACGCGAGAGGCCGGGTGTCTCCGAGTGGCCCACCGCGATGGAGTCGATGTTGAAGCCTCGCTGTCGGAACAAACTGACGATCCGGTTCATGACACCCGGCTTGTCTTCGACCAGCACGACCAGTGTATGGCTGCGCACGCTCACCATTCCCCCTCGATCCGATAGTCGTCGATCATGTCGCGGAACGTTCCCCCGGACGGGATCATCGGGAACACGTTCTCCTCTTGATTGACGACGAATTCGATCAATGCAGGGCCGCGAAACGAACGGGCCCAGGCGATCGCGTCGTCCACCTCACCCGGTCGCGTCACGCGCCTCGCCGCCATCCGGTATGCCTGTCCGAGCAGCACGTAGTCCGGGCTGGAGATCGGCGTCTCCGAATAGTTGCGATTGTGGAAGAGTTGTTGCCACTGTCGCACCATTCCGAGGTAGCCGTTATTGATGATCGCCACTTTCACGTTGAGCTGCTCGTCGACGATGGTGGCGAATTCGTTCAAGGTCATCTGCACGCCCCCATCGCCGACCACGGCCCAGACCTCTGCCTCCGGTCGACCGACCGCAGCCCCCATGGCGGAGGGAACGCCGTACCCCATCGCGCCGAGGCCACCGGAGCTGAGCCACTGCTTCGGGATATCGCACTTGTACAGTTGCGCCGTCCACATTTGATGTTGGCCGACGTCCGTCGTCACGATCGCCTTGCCCTCGGTCAGCGCGTGCAGACGGGCGATCACGTACTGCGGCTGGAGCACCCCGTTCGGTCCCGAGGGCTCGGTGCGGATCGGACGGTACCAGCTGCGGATCATGCTCAACCAGTCCTCATGCTCCAGCGGTTCGAGTTCCTCGAGGAGGAGGCGCAACGCTTCGCGGGCGTCGCCAACGACGGGCACCTCCGTCTTCAGCACTTTCCCGATCTCGGCTGGATCGATGTCGATGTGGATGATCTTCGCGTTCGGAGCGAACTCGCTCGGGCGTCCAGTGACGCGGTCGTCGAAGCGCATACCGATCCCGATGATCAGGTCGGCCTCATGGATGGCACGATTGGCATGCGCGTGCCCGTGCATCCCGACCATCCCGAGACAGAGCGGATGGGATGCCGGAAAACCGCTGATGCCGAGGAGTGTCAGGCCCACCGGAATCTGGGTGCGCTCAGCGAAGCGGACCAGTTCCTCGGTCGCCCCACTGATGATGATGCCGTGTCCAGCGAGCACGAGCGGTCGCTTCGCTTGCCGAATCAGCTCAGCAGCACGGCGGATCTGCCGCCGGTGAGGGACGATGGTCGGCCGGTAGCCGGGTAACTGGAGTTCCTGGCGTGGGGCCAAGAACCCTTTCGCCAGCTGCACGTCCTTGGGGATGTCGATCAGGACAGGACCAGGACGACCGGAACGTGCCAGGTAGAACGCCTTCTGGATCGCCGGCCCGATCTCATCCACGCTCCTGATCACCATGTTGTACTTGGTGATCGGAAGTGTGATGCCCGTGATGTCGGTCTCCTGGAACGCGTCCATGCCGATCACCGTCTGTGGGACTTGACCGGTGATCGCGACGATCGGAATCGAGTCCATCATCGCGTTCGCGATGCCCGTGACCAGATTGGTCGCTCCAGGCCCGGAGGTCGCCATGCACACGCCGACTTTGCCAGTAGCCCTGGCATATCCGTCCGCAGCGAATGCTGCGGACTGCTCGTGTCGAACCAGAATGTGGTGGACAGGATAGTACGGGAGAGCGTCATACACTGGCAGGATCGCCCCGCCAGGGTATCCAAAGATGACTTCCACGCCCTCACGGACCAGCGCCTGCATGACCAAGTGTGCACCCAACTGGGGTTCGCGTTGCGACTCTTCCTGGACTTGCGGTCTGTCGCGCGTTTCGATCGCCATCGACTCGTCCTCCTTCCTTCAGGTATCGAACAGACGACGAGCCTCCCGCTCGGGGAGGCTCGCGCTGCGCTCTGTCGTCACTCTCCGTGCTGTACGCGCCCGCTCAGCCTCCCGTTGACGGCCGGCCTACCGGAATGAGGACCGCTACGACGAGGCTGACGAGGCGATGCTGGCCCGACGGATGCGCGGTGACGATCCGCACCGCTCGGCCGCTCCGTGGTCCGCGATCGTCTTTTCCGTGCGCGACACCCATCGAGTCCCCCGCGGCATTCGATATCCTAAGCGCAGCGTAGCAGAAGCCATGCCTGCTGTCAAGGATCCGCCGTGTGGCCACATGGAGAGCGCTCGGTCGGTCGCGGGTCGGTCGCTGGGCGGGTTGCCTAGGAGGCTTCAGAGCATTCGTCCTGGCTGGCGGCGCGCGGCGTGGCGAAAGACCTCGGCGTCCCGGCGAGCCAGCCGGGCGATGTCGCGTGTCAACGCCTCGACGCGATCGAGAACGTGCCCGAGATACTCCGTGGGTGGCAGCTCCTCGAAACCGAGCGTCGGGTCCATCGGATCGCGCCAGATCGCTGCGGAACCAGTCTCCGCATCGATCTGCAGCAACGGCGCGAACGCGCTCGCATGCTCCTTCCGATCGAGCCACCAGAGCCATCCGGTGCGGGGTCGAAGGGATTCCTCCAGGAGGTTCACAATCGCGCTGTCCACTGCGACGGCCACGAACCGGGCGCGGAGGTTGCGCCAACTGACACGGTCGGCTGGAAGCGGCTGCGGAAGAAGGAGGTTGAAGCCGTGCAGGGCAGCCGTCAGCGCCTTGAGAAGCTGGTCGACGACCGCCGCAGCCGCGGCCTCGGCAAGAGCCGGTCGGTGGGCACGGAGCGATTCGCGTAGGATCGTCAACTGCTCCCGGGCGCCGGACAGACGTAGGAGAATCTGGTTCTCGGTGGGAAGCTTCGCCAGTCCCGGATCGTCCATTCCAGTCCACGCTTTCACCACGCACATGAGTATCACCGACGGTCGCCGCGCTGAGCAAGGGTCCACCGCCTCGCTGATGGTCCATGCCAGCGCTCTCCCGACCCCACGAAGGCTCCTTGGAAGTACGGCAGTGTCCTGGGGCATGACCCATGCGTGCCGGACCACCGGGGTCGACCGACGCGTGTCGGAAAGACAGGATGCTCGTCAGCACTGGGGAAGCAGGGGGCCCAGTGTCGCTTCAGCGGTTCCGGACGGCGTGGTGCCACCCGCCCCGGGGACGCTCTTGACTCTCCGCGTCTGTGCTCTCTAGGATGGAGCGTGCTGGGAGACCGGTCAACCACGTTCGAGCCGTCGTGCCAGTGATCGGGGACGGTGAGGGTACCACTATGGGACCGCGTGTCATGCTCCTCGTCGATGCCGACCCCGCGGTGCAGCGAGCGCTGCATGCTGCACTGACCTCGCGCGGGGACCGGGTCGTCATCGCGAGTACAGGGCGAGAAGCACTCGCGGCGCTCGACCGACATGAACCTGACCTCGTCCTACTGGATGTGGTGCTTCCAGACCGGAACGGCTTCGATCTTCTTCGCGATATCCGGAACCGATCGATGGTTCCTGTCATTTTGGTCAGCAGTCGTATCGCGCCTGAAGATCGGATACTCGGCTTGGAGTTGGGTGCGGACGATTACGTGACGAAGCCGTTTCATCTCGACGAACTGTTGGCTCGCATCAACGCGGTACTCCGCCGCGCCTGTCCGACAGGCCCGCTCCGCACCGTGCTTCACTATGACCGGGTCACGATCGATTTGCAGAACCGTCGGGTCTATGTCGACGGACGGGAAGTGCGTCTCAGTCGAACGGAGTGGACGCTGTTGGAATTGCTCGCTCGGAATCCGGGGCGGGTCGTCCGTCATACCGAACTCTTGAGTCACGTCTGGGGGCCGGAATTCGCGCGGGAAACGTACTATCTCCGCACCTGGGTCAGTCGTCTGCGTACCAAGCTCGGCGACGCGGAGCCGTATCGCCTCATCGTGACGAGACCAGGGCTGGGTTATCAACTCCTGGAGCCGCAGGCGGTGTCGGCTTGAGCTGATCGATCTTCGCCCACGGGGAAGAAACTCCCGTCGGGGATCCCTGATCGCTCGTGCGTCCACCTGTTGCAGGTCCGAGGTCGATCGGTCGGAAGTCGTCCTGATCTCCGTCCGGGGTGCGCTCCCGCGCGGTGGAGCGGGGGCACCAGTGCGATCGACCGCTCGAGTTGCCAGCATCGATCGCCGGACGTTCGAGCTGGGACACAATGGCTGCCGGTCAACAGGAATGAACGGAGGCGGTTACGCCCGCGTCTCCGCACCCCCAGAGCGACGGCTCGTTCGAAGTCGGTGGCCCAGGACCTTCGCCGTCTCGGGGGCTCTGCACGCTCACGGCGATGACTTCGGGGCAGCGGTCCGTGCGGAGCATCACTCGGTCGACCACAGGCCCGTGCGCTCACGCGGCGCAGCCGACGAACGTGCCGTCGCTCTCGTGCACCGCGGCGACCGCGCAGCGGAGCAGTACCCGCTGACGGAGTTCAGCGATCGCGTCTCCCGCGCAACGGCCGCGCCCGGTCAGGAGCACATGGCCCTCGGCGCACCAGACGAGACCGACCGCGACCCACTGACTCGGTGCCGGTTGGCACACGTAATAGCGGAGCGACGAGGAGCCGACGGTTTCCTCTATCCACATCTCTCCGGCACTCGTCAAGCGGTTGTGCAGTTCCATGCCGCTCCCTCCCGTCGGGAAACCTCGCTCATTGACGAGCGTACTCGGGACGGGGACGAGTCGTGTTGCAGCATCATGACAGAATGTGCCGCGTAGCCACTGCCGCGAACCGTGCACGGTGCACAGCACGAGACGAGGATTGCGAGAGTGCAGGGGAACCCCCATACTTGGCTCGGCAACGGAGTGGAGGGTGGCCCTGAACCGTGGTGACTCGGATTCGTGCGCGTGAGACCACGCTCGTCCTTGGAGCAGCGACCGACCCCGGACCTGCTCGGGAGCAGAACGAAGACGCGGTGTTGGTCGTCGACCCGGCGAGTCCAGAGGTGCAGGAGAACGGCGTCTTGTTGGCGGTGGCCGACGGTATGGGCGGCTACCGTGGCGGAGAGATCGCGGCCCAACTCGCCGTGGAAGTGCTTCGCGATCGTTTCTACGCGTCTCCGATCGGTCCCGCTGACGTCGCCAAGCGGCTCGAACATGCAGTCCGCGAGGCGAACGAGCGAATTTTCCGGGAGTGGGAGTCGCAGGGCGAAGAGCAGCTGATGGGGACGACCCTCGTTGCCGCGGTCATACGGGGCGAGAGCTTGACCGTCGCGAACGTCGGGGACAGTCGTGCCTATCTCATTCGGGCCAAGCGTCCGACGCAGATCACGCGCGATCACTCGTTGGTCGCCGAGCACGTCGAGGCTGGTCTCCTGTCGCGGGAGGAGGCACGCGGGAGCAGCTACCGGAACGTCATCACGCGCGCCCTGGGGTATCGATCCAAGGTCGACGTCGACATCTTCGAACTTCGGCTGATGAGCGACGATCGGATCGTGCTCACCACCGACGGCGTTCACGATGTGCTCAGCGACGAGGAGCTCGCAGCCATCGTGCTGGCGGCTGAACCGGAGCGGGCAGCGCGGAGTCTCGTCGAGCAGGCGTTAGCGCGCGGGACTCACGACAACGCGTCGGCGATCGTGGCATGGCTGAAGCCGGCGGTCTTACCAGATGAGGACCGAACGAGAACCGACGAGCAGAGTAACCGATGGATCGTCGTCCTCATCGTCGTTGGCCTCCTGGTCTTCGTGGCGATCATCGGGATCATCGTGATGCTCGGGTCGACCGGATGACGGTCATCGATGCGCACGTCCACATCTTTCCGACCGAGGTCGTGGCACAACGAGACCACTTCTGCCGCCTCGACCCATGGTTCGATGCGCTGTATCGCAACCCGCGCGCACGCCTCGTGACGGCCGAGGAACTCCTCGCGTCGATGGATGACGCCGGTATCCAGACCGCGGTCGCTGCCGGCTTTCCCTGGGCCGATCCGGCGCTGTGTCGCTATCACAACGAGTATCTCGCCGAGGTGGCTCGGCGGAGTGCCGGTCGGATCGCCTGGTTGGCGACCGTCGTGCCTCACCACCCGCAGGCAGCCGTGGAGACCGAGCGATGGTTCGCGCTCGGCGCTGCTGGTGTCGGCGAGCTCAATGCCGATGCGCAGGGATTTCGATGGGATGAACCCGAAAGGCTCCAGGACCTCGTGTCTGTCTGCCAGCACGCGCGGCGGCCGCTTATGGCGCACGTCAGCGAACCGCTCGGGCACTGGTATCCTGGGAAAGGGATGGCCTGGCCGCAGCGCTTCGTGCGCTTCCTGGAACGATTTCCGGATTTGACCGTCGTTGCTGCGCATTGGGGCGGCGGTTTGCCGTTCTATGAGCTCATGCCGGAGATCGCTGCTGCAGCCCGGAACGTCGTGTACGACTCGGCTGCAAGCACGTACCTCTACCGTTTTCAGGTGTTCAGAATCGTCTCGGATCTCGTTGGTCCGGATCGTGTCTTGTTCGGCAGCGACTATCCGGTGCTGCGGCAGCGGCGTTTTCTGGAACGCGTGCGGGCAGAAGCGGACCTGAGTGCCTCGGAGTTGGTCGCAGTTCTCGGGGGCAACGCTGCCCGTGTTTATGGATTGCCGTTTCCGATGGGTGAGGGGCGACCGCAGTGATCCGGGGGCTCCGTGGTCGATTGGTCCAGAAGCGCCCTGGAGAACTGTTCGTGGACGTGCATGGTGTCGTTTTCCGTGTACAGACATCCGCTACGACCGTTCACCAGGTCGGAGACATCGGCGAGACCGTCTCGCTTCTCACCCACCTCGTCGTCCGTGAAGAGGAACTCGCGCTCTATGGCTTCGCGACCGAAGAGGAACTCCGTTTGTTTCTGACCTTACTGGGTGTCAGCGGCGTCGGCCCGCGTGGCGCGTTGAGCATCTTGTCGCTCGCCCCGCCGCAGCGGATCGCGGAGTGGATACGCGAGGAACGTGTCGAGCAGCTCGCCCGAGCACCCGGTATTGGTCGGAAGACGGCGAGCCGGATCGTGCTCGAACTGCGAGGTCGGCTCCCGGCCGTCGCTCCGAGCAGTAGCGGCGAGATCGATCCGGATCTCCTCGCTGCTCTCCAGTCGCTCGGCTACAGTGTGCAGGAAGCACGGCTGGCAGCATCACACCCGGACGTCCAGCAAGCCGAGACGCTCGAGCAGCGGATTCTGGCTGCTCTCCGTCGTCTTGCCCCGTCGTGACCGTTACGCGGGCCGGAGACGCTCGAGCCGTCGTTCGATGGCTGCGGCGTGCGCGGGAAGCCCCTCGGCTGTGGCGAGACGCATCGCCGGGAGCCCGAGACGCTCCATGGCCTCCGGTGCGATGGCGATGACGCTCGTGACCTTGAGGAACGTATCGACCGTGACCGGAGAGGCGAACCGCGCGGTCGCACCGGTCGGCATCACGTGACTCGGCCCGGCGACGTAGTCACCGAGCACCTCTGGAGATGCTTCTCCCAGGAACACGCCGCCTGCGTGCCGAACACGGTCGAGGTATCGCCATGGATCGCGCAGGAGCAGGCAGAGATGTTCTGGCGCGAAGACGTTGGCGAGCGCGAATGCGTCTTCCAGGTTTGGAACGACGATGATCGCACCGTTCTCCTCGAGCGCGCTCCGGGCCGTCTCGGCTGAGTCGAGGAGCGAGAGCTGGCGCGTGAGTTCCCTGATCGTCGCCTGTGCGAGTCGCGGCGCTGTGGTGATGAGGATCGCGCTGGCCAAGGGGTCGTGTTCGGCCTGTGCCAAGAGGTCAGCGGCACACACGGCAGCATCAGCCGAGTCGTCCGCGATCAGGAGCGTTTCGGTCGGTCCAGGCAACTGGTCGATCCCGACCTCGCCGTAGACGAGACGTTTGGCCAAGATCACGAACAGATTGCCCGGCCCGGCGATGATGTCGACCTTGGGTATCGACTCCGTTCCGAAGGCCATGGCAGCGATCGCCTGTGCACCACCGACCTTGTACACCGAGCGGATACCGAGCATCTCGGCCGCCACAGCGATGGCAGGCGCGATGCGTCCATCGCGACCAGGCGGCGTACAGACGATGATCTCGGAGACGCCTGCCACACGCGCTGGGATCGCAGTCATGAGCAGCGAGGAAGGCAAGGGTGCCCGACCGCCTGGGACGTAGATGCCGACGCGGTCGACCGGACGGATGAGTTGCCCGAGGGCACCGTCTTCGTCGAACTCCAACCAGGAACGTCGTATGGATCGACGGTGGAATCGCTCGATGCGTTCCCGAGCGAAACGCAGGGCATCGAGAACGGTCGGCGGGACGAGTGCGCGTGCAGCGGCGAATTCCTCGTCTTCGACCTGGAGATTGGCTACATCGATCCGATCGAACGCGGATGTGAAGCGTCGGAGTGCAACGTCACCCTCGGCGCGCACCGCAGCCACGATTCGCTCGACGACCTGGAGGGCGTTCAACTCTTCGCCGAACACGGATCGAATACGCTCGCGGACCGGTGCCGGGAGTGTGCTCGGCAGCTGACGGGGTCGACTCAAGAAGGCACGGGCTCGGTCGATGTCCTCGAATACGCGGATCCGTACGGTCATGGGCGCTCCTCCAGAGCCCGACACAGTCGTTCGAACGCGGACGAACGAACATCGAACACGTAATCCGGCGAGGTGACGGTGATCCCGGTGCTCCCTGCCAGGCGCAAGTGATCGACCGCATCCAGGAGAAGATGGGCGGGAACGATGATCGTAATTTCGTACCAACCGCAGTGGCGGTCGCCGGACTTGGGATAGACCCGTGCAACCGTCGG
Source organism: Thermomicrobium sp. (assembly GCA_025060175.1). GTDB lineage: Bacteria > Chloroflexota > Chloroflexia > Thermomicrobiales > Thermomicrobiaceae > Thermomicrobium. Next base: position 30,592 of record JANXBE010000003.1, read on the forward strand.
TCCGAGTTCGCCGGTGGTGGCGACATGGGCAGTCACGTGGCGTACGACATCCTCCTCATCGCGACCACGCACATTCGCGGTCACGAGTCGGTAGCGGCGCGACCGCAGGCGTGCTTCGATCAGCTCGATGACGATCCGGGCCCGTTCCAACTTGGCCGGTTCGGTCGAGAGTGCCTTGCGACTCGCGATGAGACAGGCTTGTGCACGCAAGATCACGCCGCCTTCCAGAACCCGCAGGCGGTTCTCTCGCAACGTCACACCGGTCTCGGTCAGATCAGCGATGAGATCCGCGTAACCGAGCGCGGGAGCGACTTCGAGCGCGCCGTGGCCCTCGACGAGCGTGAAGTAGTACACGCCGTTCCTGAGGAGGAACTCTCTCGTGAGATTCGTGAACTTGGTCGCGACTCTCAGCGTGCGACCATGTCGCTTCCATTCCACTGACAAGTCAGCCAGATCGGCGACGGTGGTGACGTCTAGCCAACTTTCGGGTACCGCGAGAACGAGCTCGCACCGTCGGAAACCCAGATCGTCCATCACGATGATCACGTCGGGATCGTCTCCGGCCAACTCAGCGACGAGGTCGTAACCAGTGATGCCGAGATCAGCGCCTCCAACGGCGACTTGCTGGACGATATCCGCGGTTCGTTGAAAGAGCACCTCGATCCCTTCGATGCCGGAGAGACGGCCGACATATTGCCGTGGGTTCGGACGCCAGACGCTCAGACCAGCGCTTTCCAGGAAGCGCAGCGTCGCTTCCTCATAGGTACCCTTCGAGGCGATGGCTAGACGGAGCGGTTCAGTCATCGCGGTCTGCTTCCTCAGGTGAGCGCAGCGTCATCCTGTGGTATGTCCCGGAGGCTTCGACAACGAACATCTCCAGGATTCCACGCCGACGAGCATAGCGCCGATTGGCGGTGAGCGAACGCTGGCGGACGTCTAGTTCGACGATCGCACCCTGGGCGCGGAGTCGTTCGGCCAACCGTTCGGCATGTGGCATCGCTGCTGGCTCGGCGGCAGCGACCAAGATGCGCGCTGGCGGGGTGTCCCCGGGAAGCGCGGCCAATTCGGCGATGCGCTCCAAGCCGCAGGCGAAACCGCAAGCTGGAAGCGGAGCGCGAGCACCCAACAACTGGGCGAGGTCGTCGTATCGTCCACCGCCGCAGAGTTGGAGACTCGGGTCGTGGCGCGGGTAGACCTCGAAGAGGATACCCGTGTAGTAGTGGAGACCGCGAGCCATGCCTGGGCTGAGTACGACCTCTTGGGTACCGATACCGTACGCGCTCAGCAGCTCCAACAAGTGATCGATCTGCTGGAGCGGCGTCAAGTCGAGCCCGTACCGAGCGATGAGCGTTCGCAGGTCCGAGACGACGCGATCCGGCGGCCCTTGCATGGAGGCGAGTTCGCGGACGAAGTCGAAACCGCGACGGAGCGCGTCCGTGTCCGCGCTGCGGGCCAGTTTTGCCAAAACACCCCGGACGATTTCGTCCGGCGAGCGGGAACTGTTGGTGGTCTGCATACCGACCTCGTGGAGGAGGGCGAGGACGAGCCGTTCGAGTTCCTCGGCGGTGAGCGGCTGCAGCCGTTCGTGGAGTTCTTGGGTCAAGCGGGCTACCTGTGGGCTTCCCGTCAGCAGGGGGAGTTCCGCGTCCAGGTCGACCCTTTGCCCCTTGCGCAGTCGTTCCATGGACCAGAGGAGCCAGTCGCGAGCCCGTTGGCGCAGTGGGAGGCGCTGGAGATAATCCAAAACGATGCCGACATGCCCGATGACGATCCGTGGCGCGATCCCGAAGGCCTGCACGATTTCAGCGGCGAGGTGAATGACTTCAGCGTCACCGGAGGCGCCGGGTGCGCCGAGGAGTTCGCAACCGACTTCTGTGAATTGACGTGTGCGATTCGCCTGCGGGCGCTCGTAGCGGAACACTGGTCCGGCGTAGGCGAGGCGGAGCGGTAGCGGTTCATGTTGGCGATTTTCGACGTAATACCGAAGGACTGATGCGGTGTGCTCGGGTCTGAGCGCGATCTCACGGTTGCGGAAGGTAAACGCATACAGCTGGGCGATCCGTTCCGGCCCGGACTTGCGCAGAAAGAGTTCCGTCGACTCGAGGATCGGCGTCTCGATCGCTTCGTACCCGTGCCGTTCCAAGATGTGGAAGATGCGACGAAGGACAGTACGACGTCGGCGCAGGCTTTGCGGGTCGACATCGTGCATTCCACGGAGCCGCTCGAGCGGCGGCGGGGTCTCGGACGGTTGGCTGGCGGTCACCGGCGTAGCGCTCCCTTGACGCGACGACGAACCTGCTGTTCGATGCGGTCGCGGATTCGCTGGAGCTCCTCGTCACTGACTGCACGGTCGGGTGCCGACAGGACGACCCGGAACGCGAGGCTCTTCTTGCCTTCGGGGATCGCTGGGCCGCGATAGACGTCGAACAATCGGACGACGACCGCAAGTGGCCCCGCTCCAGCCTCGATCGCTGCGGCGACGTCCGCTGCCGGAACTCCCTCGTCGACGACGACAGCGAAATCCTGTTCGATGGGCTGGTACCGCGAGAGCGGTCGAATGGTCACCGGTTCGAGGCCGATCTCCAACAGGGTCGGGAGATCGAACTCCGCCACGACGACTCGGTGGTGCCACGGGATGCCGAATCGTTCGGCGACAGTGACCAAGACCTCCCCCAGGATGCCGATGGATCGATCGCGTAGCAGGATTTCCGCGGTGCGGCCTGGCTGGAGCGTCGGGTGTGTGAGCGGCCGGAAGGTCAGATCGCGGGCGCCCAGGCGCGCGAGCACGGTCTCCACGACGCCCTTCAGGTCGAAGAAGTCGACCGGGCGGGGCTGGTGGTAGAGGTCGCGCGGTGCATCCATGCCAGCGAGCAGGCAGCCAACGGCTCGGCGCTCGTCAGGCAACTCGTCCCGTCCACGAGGGACATACACTTTTCCCGTCTCGAAAATGGCGACCACGTCATTGAACTTGAGTTGCTCGGCAGCGTTCTGCAAGAGGGTGGGAACGAGACTCGGTCGCATGATGGACCATTCGGGACGGATCGGGTTGCGAGCGCGCACGAAGTCCTCGACCGGGCGTCGGTACCAGCCAAGTCGCTCCGGGACGACGTCACCGTGGGTCGAGAGTGCGCGCAGGGCCGCGTCGTCGACCATCGGATAGGTGATGACTTCATGGAGACCGGCCGCGACCAACCCGTTCTGTAGTTGACGGATCAAACGCAACTCTGGGTCGATTTCGACCGGCACGGTTCGGCCGACAGGCAGGGTTTCGGGGAGCGTGTCGTAGCCGATGATACGAGCCACTTCCTCCACGAGGTCAGCGGCGATCGTGACGTCGCTGCGGTACGTCGGCACTTCCACTGTCCAAATGGTTCGACCGCCTTGCTGCCGGATCTGGGTGGTGAAGCCGAGACGGTGGAAGACAGCCTCGACGTCCGAATCCGGGAAGTCGACGCCGAGCAACCGCGGGAGTTCGTTGCGATCGAGGTCGATCCGGCGTGGTCGCCGGGGCGACGGATAGTGATCGAAAACGGCGACCACGCGACAGGTCGGAATGAGTTGGGTGAGAAGGTAGACCGCTCGGCATGCCGCGACCCAGCCCAGGTTCGGATCGAGTCCTCGTTCGAAGCGTGCCGATGCTTCGGTACGCAATCGCAGGGTCCGAGCAGTACGACGAATGCTGCGCATGTCGAAGTTGGCTGTTTCGAGCAGGACCGCGCGCGTTTCCTCGGTGATCTCGCTCTCGAGTCCTCCCATGACTCCAGCGATTCCGACCGCTCGCTCGGTGTCGGCGATGACGAGCATCTCCGAGGAAAGCGATCGCCGCACGTGATCGAGCGTCTCCAACTCTTCCCCAGGGTGTGCGCGGCGGACGACGAGGCGTCCGCCGCGCAGGCGATTCCGGTCGAAGGCATGTTGTGGTTGACCCCATTCGACCATGACGTAGTTGGTGACGTCGACGACGTTGTTGATCGACCGGAAGCCTGCGAGTTGGAGTCTTCGACGAAGCCACCATGGAGAGGGGCCCACCTGGATGCCCTCCAGTGCGACAGCGACGAAGCGTGCACACAGGTCGGTTGCCTCCACGGTCACCAGCGACGGGTCGCCTGGTCCTTCCAGCGATGCGAGGTCGGGTAGACGGAGCGGAGCACCGGTCAGGGCGGCGACTTCCCTCGCGATGCCCACGATGGAAAAGGCATCGACACGGTTCGGCGTGATGGCGAGATCGAGAACCTCATCTCCCAAATAGTCGCGCAGCGGCAGACCGATCGGTGCGTCGGCATCGAGCACGAGGATCCCTTCGTGCTCGTCGGACAGCCCGAGCTCCTTCTCCGAACAGACCATACCCTCTGACCGAATGCCGCGGATCGTCGCCGGCTTCAACGTCACCAGCTTCGGCTCAGCGCTGTGGCCGTCGTAGAGCTTGGCCCCGGCGAGTGCGAGCGCGACCTTCTGACCGGTGGCGATGTTTGGTGCACCGGTCACGACGGTGAGCCGGTGAATCCCGGCGTTGACGGTGGCGAGCACGAGCCGGTCGGCGTTGGGGTGCGGCTCGACGCGCTCGACGACGCCCACGAAGATGTTGTCCCAGTGGGCACCGATGCGTTCGATGTTTTCGACCTCCAGTCCCGCCAGCGTCAACCGCTCTGCGAGTTGGTCGGCAGAGAGGTCGGTGGCGACGAGTTCACGTAACCACCGCATCGGCACCTTCATTGGCCCTCGCCCACCTTTCGTCTCGCTCAGCGATCATGGGACAATGCGGTCGAACTGTTGGAGGAATCGCAGATCTCCTTGGTAGAAGTACCGAATGTCCGGGACGCCATACGTCAACATGACCAGTCGCTCGACGCCCATGCCGAAGGCCCATCCCGTGTACCGTTCCGGGTCATACCCCACGTTGCGGAGCACTTGCGGGTGCACCATGCCTGCACCGAGAATCTCGATCCATCCGCTGTCACCGCACACGCGGCATCCCTCACCCCGACAGAACATGCAGTCGATGGCGAAGTCGACACCCGGCTCGACGAACGGAAAGAAATCGCACCGGAAGCGCACCCGTCGTTCACGACCGAACAACTGGCGAGCGAACTCGGCGAGCGTTCCTTTCAGGTCTGCCATCGTGATTCGTTCGTCGACCGCCAAACCCTCGATCTGATGGAAGTGCCACTCATGGGTCGCGTCGACCGCCTCGTATCGGTAGCAGCGGCCCGGGACGACGACGCGGATCGGCGGTTGTCGGCGCTCCATGACCCGGATCTGCATCGGTGATGTGTGTGGTCGTAGGACGATCTCCTCGTGTTCGGACTCGATGAAGATCGTGTCCCACACGTCCCTCGCGGGATGCTCCGGTGGGATATTGAGTGCATCGAAGGCGTAATACCCGTATTCGACCTCTGGCCCCTCGACGACCTGGAAGCCCAAATGGGCAAAGATATTCGTGACGTCCCGGATCATCTGGGTCACCGGGTGGAGCGTACCGATCCGCGGTGTACGACCGGGGAGCGTCACGTCGATCGTTTCCGCGGCGATTCGCGCTGCAAGTTCGCGCTCGCGTACCGCTGTTTCCTGTCGGACGTAGGCCTGTTGCAGTTCCTCCTTGAGGTCATTCGCCGCCCGGCCGATCATAGGCCGCTCTTCCGGGGCCAGGGAACCGAGGCCACGCAAGAGGAGAGTGATCTCGCCGCGGCGTCCGAGATATCGAGCATGCCACGTCGCCAACTGCTCCTGCGTCGATGCCTCCGCCAGCTCGCGGAGGGCTCGCTCGCGGAGCGCTCGGATCCGTTCGATCTCCACCCGCTCGCCTCCTGGGCTCGTGGCCCTCGACGCCACCCGTCGACGTCCCGTCACCCGGGACGCGGCCTGAGGATAAGGATGCGTCGTGACACGTGTCAAGCGTCACTGCTCGCGGTGCGGTGTGGTGACGTGGGACGACGCCACGGTCCATCGACAGTTACCAGGCACGCGGTCCGGAGCGCCGACGACACCGTACACTTCGCGCGATCGAAGCGGAATCGCGTCTCGGGCGAGGGGGTGAATGCATGAGTCAGACGCGCATCGTCTCGGTACGCGGACGGGAAATCTTGGACTCTCGAGGCAATCCGACCGTGGAGGTCGAAGTGCGTCTCGCGTGCGGTGCCGTCGGACGCGCTGCGGTACCGTCTGGGGCATCGACCGGGAAACACGAAGCGGTCGAGCTTCGCGACGGTGAAGCGCGCTACGGTGGCAGGGGTGTGCGTCGGGCAGTCGGCCACGTCAACGGGCCGATCGCCGAGGCGCTCACCGGTCTCGATGCACTGTCGCAACGGGAGATCGATCGGACACTCGTGGAACTCGACGGGACGCCGAACAAGGGGCGCTTGGGGGCGAACGCGATCCTGGGCGTTTCGCTGGCTGTCGCGCGGGCCGCTGCTGCGGCGCTCGGTCAACCGCTCTATCGCTATCTCGGCGGGCCACACGCGCACGTCCTACCTACCCCGATGTTCAACATTTTGAACGGTGGAAAGCATGCGGCAGGATCCGGGGTCGATATGCAGGAGTTCCTCGTCGTGCCGGTCGGAGCGCCGTCGTTCAGCGAGGCACTGCGTTGGGGAACCGAGGTCTACCATGCGCTCAAGCATGTCCTCGCGGAACGTGGTGCTGCCACGACCGTGGGTGACGAGGGTGGTTACGCGCCGCGGTTGGCGAGCAACCAGGAGGCAGTGGAGGCGGTTCTCACGGCGATCCAGCGGGCAGGTTTTCGGCCCGGAGAGGACGTCGTGCTGGCACTGGATCCGGCGATGTCGGAGTTGTACGCCGAGGGGCTGTATACCCTTCCGGGGGAAGGGAAGACCTTGTCCTCTGACGAGCTCATCGACGTGTGGCAGGACTGGATCGAGCGTTATCCAATCGCTTCCATCGAGGACGCGCTCGCAGAGGATGACTGGGACCACTGGCAGCGGCTCACCGAACGGATCGGGCGACGGATCCAGTTGGTCGGGGATGATCTCTTCGTGACGAATCCTGAACGCTTGCGACAGGGGATCCGTTTCGGCGTGGCGAACGCGATCTTGGTCAAGCCCAATCAGATCGGTACGTTGACGGAAACGCTGGAAGCCATTCGTCTCGCGCAGACGCATGGCTATGCGACCGTCATTTCGCATCGTAGCGGTGAAACTGCGGACAGTTTCATCGCGGATTTGGCTGTGGCGGTGAACGCTGGTCAAATCAAGACAGGTGCGCCTGCGCGGATGGATCGCGTGGAAAAGTACAACCAGCTGTTGCGGATCGAAGAGGAACTGGGAGCCTCTGGCCGGTACGCTGGGTGGACCGGCTTCCCGGCCGCTCTGCGGCAGCTCGATTGATCGATCGGGCAGGACGCGTCGACCGTCGTCGTGCACATCCTTCGCGGCGACGCTGCACCAGCGGTAGGCACGCCGCAGGGTCGGCGACTCGGTCTGGTTGGGCCGTGCAGTGCCCTCTGTCCGCTCGATGTGGTTCTCGCACTGGCGCCTCGTACAGGATGGACGAAGAGCGAGAGCATCGTCCGTTCACGGCCTCTGCCAGAGCAGTCGGCCGTGCTCGTCGCTCCGGCGTCGATCGCTCCGGCTGGACCGAGTGAGGAGTCGGAGTGGCCGTGGGCGACCGAAGGAATGATGTCACCAACCCGACGAGCGAGCGTCGGCTTGCGGCGTCGAGCAGGAGAATGCCGAACCGGGGAGAGCGGAGTCGACGTCGCGGGGAGGAGCGAACACGGGTCGTCCTTGACGTGGGGTCCACTGCCCGCGGCGGATGGGCGATCCCGAGGCTCCTCCACCGACGTCGGGGGCTCGGTCTGACGCACCGCCAGCGAGCATGTGTCCCCTCGGCCTGTCTGGGGATACCGCCACGCGCGGTGAGTCACTGCTGTCGGTGTTGGGTTCAGCGGAGCGACGAGCTCGTGCCTCGAGCACCGTGGTCGAACCGATGCTGAACTGGACGGTCGCTGCACGCTCGACTGCCTCGGTTGCTGGCGACACTCCAGGGACCTGCGGATCACGAGGGTGGATTTCGCGTTGCAACGAGGGACTGCCCCGTCATCTCCGTTGGTTGCGGGAGGCCGAGCAACTCCAAGATCGTCGGTGCCACATCGGCCAGCCGACCGGAAGTGCGCAGGGTCGCGTGGCGAAACCGACTTCGTTCCGGACTGACCAGGACGAACGGCACGGGATTCTTGGTGTGTGCTGTCCATACTTGGTCGGTGCCGGGTACCAGCATCTCATCCGCGTTGCCATGATCGGCCGTGACGACGAGATAGCCCGACACGTGGCGAACTGCTTCCTCGATTCGACCGAGACACTGGTCGACGCACTCGACAGCCTTGACGGCTGCCGAGAAGACGCCCGTGTGCCCGACCATGTCGGGATTCGCGTAGTTGATGAGGACGAAAGTGTAGTTCCCGCTTCGGATCGCCTCGACAGCAGCGTCGGTCACCTCTGGAGCACTCATCTCCGGCTTGAGGTCGTAGGTCGGAACCCTCGGCGAGGGAACCAGCAAGCGATCCTCACCGGGAAACGGTTCCTCCCGACCCCCATTGAAGAAGTACGTCACGTGCGCGTATTTTTCCGTCTCGGCGGTGTGAAACTGGCGCAGTCCGGAGTCGGCAAGCACGCGTGCGAGTGGCATCCGGACGATGTCCGGCTCGAACGCGACGAGAACCGGAAAGTGCGGCTCGTATTCTGCCATCGTGACGACCAGAAGATCGCGGGGCCAACGGCAGCGTGCGAAGGCGTGGAAGGCAGGATCGGTGAGTGCCTGCGTCAGTTGCCGTGCGCGGTCAGCCCGAAAGTTGAAGAAGAGGACCGCATCGCCGTCCTGGATCGGTGCTACGGGGGTTCCGTCAGCACCCATGAGCACGGTCGGGACGATGAACTCGTCCGTCACCCCCTCAGCGTAACTGCGCTCCACCGCTTGGAGGGGATCCCGTGCGGTTCGACCGAGGCCGCAGACGATCGCGTCATAGGCTCGTTGGGTTCGCTCCCATCGCTTGTCTCTGTCCATCGCGTAGTACCGACCGCTGATCGACGCGACAAACCCGGTGCGGAGGCGTTCCATCGTCGCCAGGAGCTCACGGAGGTGCTGGATACCGGCGGTCGGCGAGGTATCGCGACCGTCGGTGAAGGCGTGCACTGCTACGCGCGGCAGACCGCAGCGGGCAGCCAGCTCGAGGAGTGCCACGAGGTGTCGCTGGTGACTGTGAACTCCTCCGTCGCCGAGGAGTCCGAGCAGGTGGAGCGTTCGCCCGGGTTGACGAGCCCGCTCGACTGCCTGTCCGAAGGCAGCGTTCGTGAAGAACGAGCCGTTTTCGATCGCGAGGTCGATCCGTGTGATGAGCTGGTACACGATCCGTCCAGCTCCGAGATTCAAGTGGCCTACTTCGGAATTGCCCATCTGATCGTCAGGTAGTCCGACGTCGCGGCCCCAGCAACGCAATGTCGTCATCGGGTAGGTCGCTTGGAGGCGATCCATCACTGGCGTGTGCGCAGCCCGAATAGCGTTGCCGGGGTAGTCAGGACCGATCGCCCAACCATCCAGGACCACAAGACAGACGAACGGCTTCGATTCCACCGATCGCTCCTCCCCCCTCCTCCTGTTTCTCGCACCAGATGGTAGATGGGCGCTAACCGGCGTGGCAAACGACAGCGACGCGTGGTGGAGCGGTACAATGCGCAGCAGTGCTGGACGGATCACGAGAGGGGAGCCGAAGGGGCGATGCGGAGCCAGCGGATCACGCACGGAATCGACCGGGCACCAGCCCGGGCCATGCTCCGAGCGGTCGGGTTTCGTGACGAGGACTTCGAGAAGCCGATCGTCGCGATCGCCAATACCTGGACCGACGCGATGCCATGCAATTACCACTTGCGCGAACTCGCACAGCATCTCCGGGAGGGGATTCGTGAAGCTGGTGGCGTCCCGGTCGAGTTCAACACGATCGCGGTGAACGACGCGATCTCGATGGGGACCGAGGCGATGAAAGCCTCGTTGATCAGTCGCGAGGTGATCGCTGATTCGATCGAACTGATGGCGTACGGGTACCAGTTCGATGCGATCGTCGCCCTGGTTTCTTGCGACAAGACGATTCCCGGCGGCGCGATGGGGGTGATCCGCGCAGGGGTACCGGCAATGGTTCTCTACGGCGGTTCGATCGCTCCTGGGCTGTGGCGCGACCGGGAATTGACGATCGTGGAAGTGTTCGAGGCGGTCGGTGCCTACGCGGCTGGAAAGATAACGCTGGACGAGCTGCGAGAGATCGAGCGCCGAGCGATTCCGGGACCCGGCGCCTGTGGGGGACAGTACACGGCGAATACGATGGCGATGGCGCTGGAGGTACTCGGTCTCTCGCCGATGGGGTACAACGCTATCCCCGCCGTGGCTCCCGAGAAGGCCGAGGCGACGCGCGAGGCTGGTCGTCGCTTCATGGACGTGGTGCGCGCGAATCGGACGCCACGAGACTTCATCACCAAGCAATCGCTGCGGAACGCGATCGCGGTGGTGGCTGCGACCGGAGGGTCGACGAATGCGGTGTTGCATTTGATCGCGATCGCGCACGAGCTCGGCGTCCCGCTGCACATCGACGAGTTCGACGAGATCAGCCGGCGGACACCAGTGATCGCTGATCTCAAGCCGTGGGGCAAGTACGTGGCCTGGAGTCTCTATAAGGCCGGCGGGACGAAGCTGGTCGTCAAGCGTCTCCTCGAGGGCGGTCTGCTGGACGGCGACCAGCGGCTGGTGACCGGTGAGACGTTGGCCGAGGCAGTTGCAGATGCCGAGGAGGCGCCCGGCCAACCGGTGGTCTACCACCCGTCGAATCCCCTCAAATCGCACGGCGGGCTGGTCATTCTCCGCGGCTCGCTCGCGCCCGAAGGAGCAGTTCTGAAGGTCGCTGGGACGGAACAGCTCTCCTTCCGCGGGACGGCGCGGGTCTTCGACGCTGAAGAGCAGGCGATGCAGGCTGTGTTGAGTCAGCAGATCCGGCCCGGTGATGTTGTCGTGATCCGCTACGAGGGGCCCAAGGGCGGACCAGGCATGCGGGAAATGCTCGGTATCACGGCCGCGATCGTCGGTGAGGGACTGGGACCGCATGTCGCTCTGGTCACCGACGGACGATTTTCGGGTGGGACGAAGGGGTTGATGATCGGGCACGTGGCGCCGGAGGCGCCGGTCGGCGGTCCGATCGCTCTCGTGCAGGACGGTGATACGATCGTCATCGATGTCGACCGCCGCCGCATCGATCTGGAGGTGTCCGAGGAGGAACTTGCGGCTCGCCGAGCACGCTGGTCCCCACCCCCGCCGCGGTTCGCCCACGGGGTCTTCGCCCGGTATGCCGCGCTGGTCAGTTCCGCGTCGGAGGGAGCGATCCTGCGGACGCCCCGCTGGCACTGACCGAGAGGGACATGGTCGGCTCGTGCAAGGAATGGCCTGGGCGGGGGCGTTTACGATCCTCCGCCCGGGTCAGAAGACCAGAGCTTCCGGAAAGGTGACGAGGTCGAGCACCTGTTGGAGCAGGACGTCACGCTCCTCCGCGGTTTCGGCGCGTACCGTCACGTGCCCCAGCTTCCGCCGGGGACGCGGCGCTTTGCCGTACAGGTGCACGTGCGCGTTTCGGAGGGCCAGCACCGAGTCGATCGGCGGGAGGACGCCGAGGAGGTTGATCATCGCGCTGTGACCACGGGGCGCTGTCGATCCGAGGGGCCAATCGAGGATAGCCCGCAGGTGCTGCTCGAATTGACTCGTCTCCGCGCCCTCGATCGTCCAGTGACCGCTATTGTGGACGCGGGGCGCCATTTCATTCGCCAGTAAGGTTTCTCCGACGACGAAGAATTCGACAGCCAAAACCCCGACGTAGGACAACTGGTCGAGGATCGCCCGCACATAGTGCTCTGCCGTCGCTTGGAGCGATCGACTGGCGCGCGGCGCTGGAGCCCGCGAGACTGCCAGGATTCCGGCGACATGCCGGTTCTCGACCAGCGGATAGAACGCGATCGTCCCAGACGGCGAGCGCGCGGCCAGTACCGAGACCTCGTAGTCGAACGATACCACCTCTTCCAGCAGACACGGGACGCGGCCGAGCGCCTCCCAGGCCGGTGCGAGTTCGTCCGCGGTGTCGATCCGCCGTTGTCCGCGGCCGTCGTAACCGAGGCGACGGGTCTTGAGGAGAGCCGGGAGCGGCACGCGCTGCAGCGCTGCCGCGAAGTCCTCCGGGCTCGACACAGGAGCATAGGTCGGGACGGGGATCGAACAGGATTCGAAGAGTCGCTTCTCCTCCAGACGATCCTGCGCCCGCTCGAGCGCCGGCGGGGGAGGCAAAACCGGGAGTCGTTCGGCGAGCAGAGCAGCCGTCGTACCGGGCACGTTCTCGAACTCGTAGGTCACCCGATCGAGACCGTCGGCGAAGCGTTCCAGTGCCGATGGATCGTCGTACTGTGCGACCACGAGCTCGGCGACCTGCCCCAGCGGAGCGTCCACCGCCGGATCCAGCCCACGGAAGGTGAGGCCGAGCGGATATCCAGCTAAGGCGAGCATCCGTCCGAGTTGACCGCCACCGAGTATGCCGATCCGCACGCTTTGCGCCTCCTACTCCGGTTGTCGCGGGTCCGGTCGCTCGAGCACCGAACTCGTTTGTCGTTCTCGGTACTGGCGCAGTGCCTCACGGATCGCTGGATATTTGGTCCCGAGGATGGCTGCGGCGAGGAGCGCTGCGTTGATCGCCCCGGCGCGACCGATCGCTACCGTACCCACCGGAACCCCGGCAGGCATCTGGACGATCGAGAGCAACGAGTCGAGTCCGTGGAGGGAGTGGCTGTGTACCGGCACGCCGAGCACGGGGAGCACGGTCTTGGACGCGGTCATTCCCGGGAGATGCGCCGCACCGCCTGCGCCGGCGATGATCACCTCAAGGCCGCGCTGTTCGGCGGTCGCAGCATACTCGAACATCAGGTCGGGCGTTCGGTGCGCCGACACGACTCGCACTTCGTAGGGGATGCCGAGTGCGTCCAACGTTTCCGCCGCGTGGCTCATCGTCTCCCAGTCGGAACGCGAACCCATGATGATACCGACCAGCGGGTGGCGAGGCTGGGTTACGGACGCTTCCATCGCGGGTGCTCCTGTCGTTCAGTCCTCGCCTTGGGCCTTCGTAAATCCCGGCTCTCCATCGAACTCGTGAAGCAGTTGTAGGCGACTCCACCGGTATCGTGCACTGACGCGCTCGAGCAGTTGGGTCACGACGGGCAGGGCGATCGCGCCGGTGCGCGCGAGGAAGCGACAACGCCAGTGATCGACGTAATCGATCGACGTGCCAGCTTCTGGGTACACCTGGAGACCGCGACTCGAGATGAGATGCAGTCGCAGTGGCAGGTCGTGGACGAGCGCCTCGAGCGTCGCTCCCAACGTCGAGGGCGGTTCCGTGCCTTCGATGATGAGGTCGAGGCCGACGATGCGCCGTCGCTGCGGGCGGATCGGGTCGGGTTCCGGGCGTTGCGCGGGGATACGGATCGGGGTATGGGGACGCGAGTGCCACGTCGCTGAGCGTCGCCCGAGGTTCGCGATGATGGCGTCGGTGAACGCGGTGGTTGAGACAGCCCGTTCGTCTCCCACGACGTCACGCGTGAGCGCTTTCGCCTCCTCGAGGGTCACGACAAGGGCCTGCTCGATCGTCTCGGCCGCCTCGAACTCGTCCAGATACCGGAGCATCATAACGGCGGTCAGGATCATGGCTGTCGGGTTGATGACGTTCTTGCCGGCGTACTTCGGTGCGGTGCCGTGCACTGGCTCGAAGATCGCCACTTCGTGTCCATAATTTCCGGACGGGGCGAAACCCAGTCCGCCGACGAGCCCCGAGGCCAGGTCCGAGATGATGTCTCCGTTCAGGTTCGTGGTGACGATGACCTCGAATTGTTCGGGTGCCTTCACCAGCTGATGGGCACAATTATCGATGATCAAGTGGTTGGCTTCGATGTCTGGATACTCACGGGCGATATCCTCGAAGATGTGCTGGAACCAGCCCTCGGTCAGCTTGAGGATATTCGACTTCGTGGCACATGTGACGCGCTTGCGCCCCTCGGCGCGAGCGAGTTCGAAGGCGAAGCGAATCACCTTCTCGCTTCCTTTGAACGAAATCAATTTGTGCGCGATCATGACGCCGGGTGTTTCGCGATATTCGATCGCCGCGTAGAGGTCTTCGATGTTTTCGCGGACGACGACGAGGTCGATGTTTCGTCCCCGATAGGGAGTCGGAATGCTCGGCAGTTCGCGCACGGGGCGGACATTGGCGAAGGCTTCGAACAGCTTGCGGAGCGTGACGTTCGCGCTCTTCTCTCCATAGCCGACCGGCGTTTCGAGCGGTCCTTTGAGGACGACCCGTGTCCGCTTGATCGACTCGATGGTGTCGTCCGGGACGCCGCTCGCGATCCCCTCCCGGAAGACGCTCGCGCCTGCTCTCCGCACTTCCCATTCGATGGGCGCTCCGACCGCTTCGATCAGGCGACAAGCGCTTTCGACGACCTCCGGACCGATCCCATCGCCCGGAATGAGGGTGACCACCTTTCGCCCGTTTTCCGTCACGACGTACTTCATGCTCCCGCTGCTTCCTCCCCAGTACCCACTGTCGCGCGGGCGCGTCCGCGGCCTGACGGCCGACGATACCCGAGCTGCCGGGCGGTTGTCAAGCGTCGCTTATCACGCTCCCCTGTCTCGCTTATGGGTGGGTCTCCGTGTCGTCACGATGCCTCGCGGACCGGAGACGACATCGGAACCAGGCGACCGGCCGAGAGATCCTCCGCGATCAGGTGGGCGATCGTATTGCCGAGGCGAACGCTGTAGTTCGTCCCACGGTCTTCTGGGTAGATCTGCGCGGTGTTCGCCACGTACACACCGGGAAGCGGTGCACGATGCTCAGGAATCTGCGCACGGTACCGTACGGTCACGATGGGTTGGGCCGCGCGCTCTCGAAAGACCCAGTAGTTCTCGATCCAGTCCGGCGCGAAGGCCGGATTGACTTTCGGAAGATGAGAGAGTGCGGCTGCGAGCACTTCATCATCGCGGAGCGACAGGTATGGATGCGTTTGCTCGACATACTTACTGACATAAATGAGGTGCTTACCCTGATAATACGTGGGAGGGATGAAGTTCGTATGCTCGATGATCCCGGTGTATGGCAGATCGGGATCGCCGATGTTCAGCCAATAGGTGTCGCTCAGCGGACGACTCGTCTGGAGCAGCAGCGTGACCGCGGCCTGATAGATGGTGCCGAGCAGCTTGGCACGATACGTCTCCGGCAGCTGTGGAAAGAGTTTGGCCACGAGCGGGGAGGGGATCGTCGCGACGACAACATCGACCGGGGTGCTTCGGCCCGTGCTGTCACGGACGTCCCACCGCTGTTCGTGTCGTTCGATGGTCTCGACCCCGAGGCCCGCGTGCACCTGTCCACCGTGCTTCTGGATCGCCTCCGCGAGGCGGTCGATGAGCACGTTGAAGCTGCCCAGAACGTAGCCGAGTCGTTCCCGCTCGAACAGCGAACGCCGGGACTGGGTCCGCAAATAGATCTTGTTCCAGAACCAGACCATGGCGACGTCGTCCGCACGGGGTCCGAACTTCGCGCGGAGTTGCGCTCCCCACACCCGGTCGAAGGCACGGGATCCGACCCAGCGACGGAGCCAGGTGGCGGCGGTCACCTCTTCGAAGCGGCGCCAGTCGCGCACGTGTTGGAGATAGAACGTGACGAGACCGATGCGCAGGCGATCCTGGAGCGGAACGATCCCGAGTCGGAGCACGTCCAGCGCACTCGAGAGCGGGTAGATCCGTCCCTGCGCGAAGAAGCCAACGGTGGATGGGAGCCAGACGAGCCGATCCGCGATACCGAGTTCCTCGCTGAGGGTTACGAGCTCGCGGTCGCTCAGGAACAAGTGGTGGTAGAAGTACTCCAGGGCGGTTCCGAGAAGCGGGAACGCGGCGGCTTGGCCGCCGAGCTGCGTCTGTCGTTCCCAGAGGGTGACCGCGTGTCCACTACGCGCCAACCGGTAGGCAGCGGTCAGGCCGGCGATCCCGCCGCCGATGACGCCGATACGAAGACGACGTGCCATGCTGCGACTCCTCAGGCGGGAGCGTGCTGTCGCCGCAGACGAGCGAAGAGACGGTGGAGTTCCCGATTCTCCCACACCACCACGATCTGACTGGCGTTGAAAATGGACGAATAGGTGCCACTCACGATCCCGATCAGCAAGGCGAGCACGAAGGTGCGGATCGTCTCACCGCCCAGGAGGTAGAGTGCGAGCAAGGTGAAGACGACCGTCAGCGACGTGTTGAGCGAGCGGACCAATGTCTGGACGAGACTGTAGTTGACGATCTGCTCGAAGGTCGGTGCAGCCCGCCGAGCGTAATTCTCGCGGATTCGGTCGAAGACCACGATCGTGTCGTGCACGGAGAAGCCGATCACGGTCAACAGCGCGGTCACGAAGAGCGCGTCGATCTCCACCCCACGCAGCCAACCGAGGATCGAGAAGATTCCGACGACGACGGCGACGTCATGGAGCATCGCGATGATGGCAGCGATTCCGTACAGGAACGGGTTGTTGGTGTTGCGGAAAGCCCACGCGATGTAGATCAGGATGCCGAGCATGGTCAGGGTGACCGCGATCACCGCACGATTCCGAATCGCTGTGCCCAGCGTCGGCCCCACCGACTCGAGTCGGAGTTCGGTGAAGTCGCCGAACGTGTCGCGCAGTGCTGCTGACAACTGCTCCTTTTCCGACGATCCCTCCTTGAGTTCGCGCATCCGAATGAGCACCACGTTGTCAGCAGCCGTCTGCACGAGGGCGTCGTCGATCCCGTGTTGAGCGAGCACTTGCCGTACCTCACCGGGTTGCACCGGACGACTCATCTGGAGTTCCCAGAGCGAACCACCGGTGAAATCGATACCGAGTCGCAGTCCGTGGATGGCCAGGGAGATCATGCCGGGAACGATCACCAGGATCGACAGAAGAAACCAGTAGTACCGTTTACCGACGAGATCGAGCATCGTCCGTCCTCTCGTGCCAGGTCAATCAGCTCCCGTGGGTGCTTTGGCGACCTGCGCCGGTGAGATTCCGAACCACCGGAGGTCGCGGAACAACGGTCGATTCAACAGCAGTCGCAACAGTGTCCGCGTGACGACGATCGCGGTGAACATGCTGACAGCAACGCCGATGAACAGCGTGAGTGCGAATCCCTGGATGATCGTGGCACCGACGTAGCGGCCGAACCAGAAGAGAATCATGCAAGAGATCATCGTCGAGATGTTCGAGTCCCGAATGGATGGCCAAGCGTGGTTGAATCCCTCCTCGATCGCACGTGCGATGGGGCGTCCGAGCCGCAGCTCTTCGCGGATGCGGGCGAAGATCAGGACGTTGGCGTCGACGGCCATGCCGATCGAGAGGATGAAGCCCGCGATTCCCGGCAGGGTGAGGACGACCGGAATCAGCTTGAAGAGCGCGAAGACGTACGAGGCGTAGAGGAGCAACGCGATGACCGAGATGAAACCGGGCAGGCGATAGTACAGGATCATGAAGAGGGCGACGAGACCGAGCCCCACGAGTCCGGCGACGATGCTTTTTTGAATGGAGTCCTGTCCTAAGGTGGGACCTACCGTCCGGCTCTGCACGACTTCCAAGGGAACAGCCAAGGCACCCGACTTCAACTGCAACGCGAGGTCACGCACTTCTTGTGCGTTAAGCCTCTGGATAATGCCGCGGTCACGAATCGCGTCGCGGATGGTCGCAGTGTTGATCACTTGCTTGTCGACGACGATCGACATCGGTTGGTCGATATGGGAACTCGTGTACTGGTAGAACTTCTCCGCCGCTTCCGGCTTGAGTTCGAAACCAACCACGAGGTTGCCGAACTGATCGGTGGTGGGGTAGGCGTCGGCGAGGTCCGCTCCCGTGATGATCGTCTCATAGACTGGTCCGGTCGGCTCTGTTGTGGGGGGTGTCTCGGGGGTGGCGGTCGGAGCGACGGGGGTGGCTGCGTCGACGACTGGGGAACCCGCAGCGGTCACAGTCGCGTCCGGGGTCGCGGTCGCGGCTCCCGTGGATGTCGGCGTGGGCGTGGCTGCGGATTCGCTCGCTGGTCCGAGACTCGTGTTGACCACGGTCCCGACCGGAAGGAACTGCCCTTGGGTATCGATGATCTCGAGGAGCGCAGTGCGTTGGAGCACCCGGACGGCTCGTTCCGGATCCTGGAATCCGGGGAGTTCGACTAAGATTTGGGTATTGCCACGGGTCTGGACGACCGGTTCGCTCACGCCGAGACCGTTCACGCGCCGCTCGATCGTATCCCGTGTTCCCTGCAGCACCTCTTGGGTCACCGTGACGCCGGCGGGGGGACGGGCCTCGAGGACGAGCTGGATGCCACCTTGGAGGTCGAGTCCTTGTCGTACCGTGATGTTCTGCTTCCAGCCGAAAGGATCGAGGTGCTGACTCGGGAGATCGACCCAGATCGCAGCCAAACTCAGCAAGACGATGAACAGGAACGTCTGCCACGGCCGAACGCGCACCGATCAACCTCCGCAGTTCCGAACGCGCATCCGCGCGATGCCGCCGGGATTATACTCCCGCCACACGGGAACTCCGGTCGCGGAGCACGGGTGTTGGAGCTCGGTAGAGTCCGTTCCGGTGGATATAGTCCTCGACGAGGAGCGGTACTTGATAGCGGATGGTCCGCCCCTCCGCCACTCGGCGACGAATGTCAGACGCGGCGATCTGGATCAACGGCACGGGAACCAGCATCACGCGATCCCGGGCTGCCGGTACCCGTGCGAAGATCGCCTCGAGGTCGACTCGCACGCCTGGGCGAAGTGCCACGCCGAGGAGGGCTTGCTTTGCGATCCGTTCTGGCTCGTGCCAGGTGGGAAGATCGTGCAAGGAATCCTCACCCATGAGGAACACCAGTTCGTCTTCGGGGAACTCCTGGTGGAGGATCGCGAGGCTGTCCGCGGTATAGCAGGGGCCAGGCCGGCGGACATCGACGTAGGAGATGCCGAAGCGTGGATTGTCGTGGATGGCAAGTTGGAGCATGGTCAAACGATGGGTGACGGGTGTGATGACGCGGCCGAGTTTGTGCGGAGGTTGTCCAGCGGGGAGGAAGAGGACGCGTCCCAGTCCGAGTTCCTCCATCATGACTTCGGCGATGATCAAATGTCCGTGATGGATCGGGTCGAACGTGCCGCCGAATATCCCGAGGCGCATTCCCCGTCGCTCCTCCCGGACGTCAGCGCGTCGCGTCGTGGCAATCGTACACTGCGCGTTCGCATGGACGGTGACGATGGGTGCACTGGGTAGCAGCGACGCAGCCGAGAACCAGCGGTGGGAACCCCCCCGCAGTTCGACCGTCGTTCCGCGCGTGAGGCGAGTACACGATGATCGCGTTCCCGCTGGTTTGCGGCTGGATGCCGGCTGGATCATTCTCGTCCGAGCCGTCGTCGCGGGTCTCTATGTGACGGTCGCGGTACTTCCAGAGCGCTCGCTCGTGCTCGGACTCGTGAGTGTCGTCGCGGCGTTCTGCTACTCGGTCGCGCTACCCGTGTTCCGGCTCCCCTTTCGGCTGCGCGCGGCCAGTGTGATCGAGGGAACCACGATCGGCTTCGTGACGCCGCTCGCGGTACTCCAGGCCTACCTCGCGAGTCCGAGCGTGTCGACGAACCCGCGTGCGCTGCTCCTCTTACTCGAGACGACGCTGGTGATGATCGCCACCCTGGTGACAGTGGCGATCGTGGTCGAACGATGGGGTGATTTCTGGAGTCCGCTCCAACGGGCGCTCGTGCTTTGGCCGCTCCTCGTGGTTCCGCTCGGGGTGTTCTCGAGTGCCGGGGATGTCCGGAGTTCCGCACTATCCCTCGCCCTCGGGAGCGGCTTTCTGGCCGCTACGATCATCACTGTGGTGGCACGGCTGACTCCGGTCGCCGGGGCACCGTGGGTGATCGTCGCGGGGACCGTCGCGTTCGTCGCGATCGCGATCGGTGGTCGGCAGGACCTTCCATTCTGGGAAGGCTCGCCGACCGTCCTCGTCATCTGGGTCGTGCAGTCGGCCGTCGGCTTGGGGCTCTTCTCCGTATCAGTCCGAAGGCTGTTGCTGCGCGCTGTCGGAGCCGTCAGATCCTCGGCGGTCTCGAGACGGGCGTCCTTGGGCGAGGGCTGAGCTGGTGAGACCGACAGCCACGGACGCGATCTCGTCACCTTCCTGCAGGCGCATGAGACCGACACCCTGCGTGCTTCGCCCCAGGCGTGGAATCTGGTGGACTGGTATGGCGATCAACCGGCCGCGTCGACTGACCAGTACCGCGGTATCTTCTTCCTGCGCGACCGTGGCCGCGGCGACGAGACCGGTGCGGGCAGTGACCTTCATCGCAATGACTCCGCTGCCGCCACGACCTTGTAGGCGGAATTCGTCGAGCGCCGTCCGTTTGCCATAACCAAAGCAGGAGACGATGAGCAAGTCAGCACCCGGATCGACGACTTCCGCCGCGACCACGCGGTCGTTTTCCTCCAGACGGATCCCGATGACGCCACCAGCCTGACGGCCCATCGGTCGAACGTCGGTCTCCGAGAAGCGGATGGCTTGGCCGTGTGCCGTGACCAGGATGACTTCGTCCGACCCGCTGGTGGGGCGCACCCATGCCAATTCGTCGTCCGCATCGAGCGACATCGCGATGAGGCCGCTGGCACGGACGTTGGAAAATTCCGAGAGGTGGACCCGCTTCACGCGTCCTTGGCGGGTGCAGAGGAAGAGGAAGGTTGCTGCCCCGAAGTCTCGGACGGGTAGTAGCGTCGTGACCTCTTCGCCTGGTTGGAAATGCAACAGGTTGTGGATCGGCAACCCGCGCGCGGTCCGGCTGGTGTCGGGCAATTCGTAGGCCGGGAGCTGGAAGACACGGCCGCGGTTCGTGAAAAAGAGGATCGCATCGTGTGAGCTCGCTACGACCACGTGCTGGATGTGATCCTCGTCCCGCACCGTCATACCGTTGACTCCCCGACCTCCACGGTGCTGGACGCGGTAATGCCCGTTCGTACTGCGCTTGACGTAGCCGCGGGCCGTCAAGGTGACGAGAACATCGACCTTGGGAACCAGATCCTCGTCACGCAATTCACCGCTGACCTCGTGGATCTGCGTGCGACGAGCGTCTCCGTAACGCTCCTTCAGCGCCAAGAGTTCGCTGCGGATGACGCCGAGGATCTTGGACGGATCAGCGAGCAACCCGCGGAGCTCGTTGATGCGGGCGAGCAGCTCTTGGTACTCCTCTTCGATCTTTTGCCGTTCGAGCGCTGCGAGGCGTCGCAACTGCATGTCGAGGATGGCGTTCGCTTGCACGTCCGTCAGACCGAAGCGAACCATGAGCTGCTGGCGTGCGTCGTCAGCGGAGCGCGCGTTGCGGATCGTCGCGATCACCTCGTCGAGGTGGTCGAGTGCGATCTTGAGTCCCTCGAGGATGTGTGCACGGCGTTCGGCCTGCCGGAGGTCGAACTCGGTGCGTCGTCGGACCACGTGTTGCCGATGCTCGAGGTAGAGTTGCAAAAGGCGCTTGAGCGTCAAGACGCGCGGTAATGTACCGTCAACCAGCGCCAACATGTTGACACCGAAGGTCGACTGAAGCTGCGTGTGCTTGAACAGATTGTTCAACACCGCGCGCGGTTGGGCGTCCCGCTTGAGTTCGATGACGATACGCATACCGTCGCGGTCCGACTCGTCCCGCAGGTCATGGATTCCCTCCAACCGGCCGGTTTTGACCAGTTCAGCGATGCGTTCGAGCAGCGCGGCCTTGTTCACTTGATACGGTAGTTCGGTGACGACGATGCTGGTGCGCCCGCGACCGGATTCCTCGATGTGGGCTCGCGCTCGGACGACGATCCGTCCGCGTCCGGTCGCGTACGCAGCCAGGATGCCTTCGCGGCCGAGGATGATCCCGCCCGTCGGGAAGTCGGGGCCAGGGAGCCGCTCGACGAGTTCTTCCACCGTTGCCTCAGGGTGATCGATGAGGTAGACGAGCGCGTCGACCACTTCACCGAGGTTGTGCGGCGGAATGTTGGTGGCCATCCCGACCGCGATGCCGCTCGCTCCGTTAACCAAGAGGTTGGGGAGGCGGGCAGGCAACACGGTCGGTTCCCGGGTGCTGTCGTCGTAGTTCGGCGCGAAATCGACCGTTTGCTTCTCGATATCGGCGAGGAGTTCTTCGGCGATCGGCGCCAAGCGAGCCTCGGTGTAGCGCATGGCAGCAGCGCTGTCCCCGTCGATGGAGCCGAAGTTCCCTTGTCCATCGATGAGCGGGTAGCGCATCGTAAAAGGCTGAACCATGCGCACCAACGCGTCGTAGACCGCGCTGTCTCCATGGGGGTGGTACGACTTCAGTACCTCGCCGACGATACCCGCGCTCTTGCGGTACTTCGCGGTCGGGCGCAGACCCATCTCGTGCATCCCGTACAGGATGCGACGCTGGACCGGCTTCAACCCGTCCCGCACGTCGGGTAGCGCTCGCTGGACGATGACGCTCATCGCGTAGTCCAGATACGAGCGCTTCATCTCCTCTTCGATGCTGATGGTGCGAATGCGACCGATCGGGTTTTCAGTCATCGCACAGGCGTCCGTTCGCTGTCTTCTGCGGTAATCCTACCAGATTCCTTGGGCAGCACAGCATCCGAACGGACGATCGGTGATCCCGACTGTCCGATCACTCCTCGATCGACGGCGACGAACGAGGCGTCTCGCGATCACGCGGAGGAGACGACGCGGGGGGCTGGGCTGTGGCCTCGTCGGGCGCGGCCTGGACAGCGAGGTGCTCCGGAACCGGCACCGTGCCGAGTGCCTCGGCGAGCGGTGCGAGGGTCGGTTCCCTGTCCCATATCGGCTGGAGAACCGCCCACTGTCCTGGGTCAGTGCGGATCATGCGCTCCAAGCACCGTGCGACTCGCTGCAGGTTCTCCTGGAGGTCGTGTTCGTGATTCCCGCTGTGCTGTAGCTCGAGCGGCGGGTCGATGACCACGAGGGAGCGTCGTGGGTGCAGGCGGATCGTGAATGCTGGCAGGAGGGTGGCCCCGGTCCGGAGAGCGAGCGCGACGGGACCGATCGGTAGGGGAGCTGGCGCATCGAAGAAACGCACCGCGCGGTGATGCCCCGTGACGTCACGGTCACCTGCGACCAAGAGGATGCCGTTCCGTCGAAGCAAACGCAACAGCGCCGGCACGGCCTCTGGACCGGACGGCAGTACCCGCACGCCGGTCGCACTGCGTAGCCGGCAGAGGTAGGCGAACAGTTGCGGCGGGCGGACGCGCTCGACGACGATGGCAGCTTCCAGACCGAGCTCGGCGGGATAGGCTGCAACCACGTTGAAATTGCCGAGATGTGCAGAGATCACGATGACGCCATGGCCTCGGGACAAGGCATCCTCGAGGTGCGACAGGCCTCGTACCTCGATGAGTTCACGGAGACGATGGCGGTCGACGGAACGGAGACGTACCAAGTCGTAGTAATTCGTGACGGCGGTGATGAAGATCCGACACGCTTGGACGAGATGCCAGCGACGGGAGCATCGGGGACAAACGTGACGCAGGTTCCCGAGGACATGCTTCCGCGCACGACGGTGGAGCAGGAAGACGGCGAGACCGATCAGGCGGCAGAGCCAGTACCCGATGCGGGCTGGCACCAAGGGGGTCAGCAGCGCACCGATGCGGAGTGCCCACAGCAGACTCATAGACTTTCCCGTAGTTCGGGTAGGACGAGTTCTGCTGGTCGGTCCCACCATGGACGCCAGCACCACCACTGGTCGGTGTAGTCACGGAGCGTCCGCTCGAGGGTGCTCGTGAGAGAGAGAAGCGCGTCGTCGCCGACCAGTTCGACCAGGTCCAAGAGAACCGAGCGCCAGCCTGGACGGAAGACCAGTATAGCGAACCACTGGGGCATGCCCTCGGTCGGTGGAAGAGAGAGCGTGGCAGTCCCGCGGAACAGCGGGATCCTCACCGGGCAGCGATCGTGCGGTCGATCGAGCCACCAGAGCGTGATCGGTGGGGCACTCCGTGGCCTGATGAGGTGCAGCACGCGTGGGAGGAGACTGGTCGCCCCGATAGCGTACGTGAGCACGTGCGTCGTCGAGGCGCGTTGGAAGGCCCAAACAGCTCGCTCGTCGCGCAGCACGATCCGCGGAAGGAGGTCCTCGTCGCGCTCTCCTGCGAGTGCTCTGGCTGCTCGACGGGCGCGAACGAACTGCTGGAGGATGGTTCGGGCGAACCGGGACACGTTCGGACTCGTCGAAGCCTCATGGAGCACATAGGACAAGTTGCGACACAGGACAGCTGACTGCACGGCGTCCGGAGGCTGGGGCGGTATGCTACCGGTGACGAGGGAGAGCCGGCGTTGATGCCTGCCCTCCATGACGATGTCACCATCAGCCATGCGATCACGTGTTCTCGGCGGCCGTGAGTCGCTCGCGCTGCGCGACCGTCTCGCGGATGAACGCTTCCACCATCTCACGCGCCTCTTCGTCGCGGTACTGCACTGGTGGCGACTTCATGAAGTACGCACTCGGCCCGATCAACGCGCCGCTGATTCCTGCATCGAGCGCCAGCTTCGCGCACCGGATCGCGTCGATGACCACCCCTGCGGAGTTCGGTGAATCCCAGACCTCGAGCTTGAGTTCGAGGTTGATCGGGACGTCACCGAACGTCGTTCCTTCGATCCGAATATGACACCACTTGCGATCCTTCAACCACGGGATGTAGTCGCTCGGGCCAACGTGAACGTCCTCGTCAGCCAACGGATAGTCGAGGATGCTCGTCACTGCGTTGGTCTTGGAGATCTTCTTCGACTCGAGTCGCTCACGTTCCAGCATATTGAGGAAGTCGGTATTCCCGCCGAAGTTGATCTGGTACATGCGGTCGATCCGAACTCCGCGATCGGCGAAGAGGCGAGCCAGGACTCGGTGCACGATCGTTGCTCCGACCTGACTCTTGATGTCATCACCGATGATCGGCAGGCCACGATCGCGGAATCGCCGCTGCCAATATTCCTCGCGGGCGATGAAGACCGGGATGCAATTCACGAAGGCGCACCCCGCGTCCAAGACCTGCTCCACATACCACTTGGTGGCCATTTCGCTTCCGACGGGCAAGAAGTTGACCACGACGTCTGTTTTCGTTTCCTTCAAGATGCCGACGATGTCAGCGGTCGGCCCGGGTGCCTTCGTGATCACCTGGGACAAGTACTTTCCGAGCCCGTCGTGCGTCATTCCGCGGTACACCGGAACACCCAAGTAGGGAACCTCAGCGAACTTATACGTGTTGTTGGGCGGTGCGAAGATCGCTTCCGAGAGATCTTTGCCGACCTTGTTTCGATCGATATCGAATCCCGCGGTGAATTCGATGTCTCCGACATGGTAGCCGCCGAGATCGACATGCATGAGTCCAGGGACGAACTGATGCGGATCGGCGTTCCGGTAGTAGTGGACACCCTGGACGAGAGCCGAAGCGCAGTTCCCGACACCGATGATGGCGACACGAATCTTCCGGTCACTCACGGCAGCGTACAGTCCTCTCTTCACGATGTCGTCCCGCCGAGATCAGGCGGAGCTTGCAACCCCTCGGCCGATTGTAAAGGTGCCATGAAGAGGCGTCAACGAAGCCACCCCCGCTCGCCGTCTCGATCGACGGTCAGCGCGGGACTCTCGTCCCGTCGTTTCTCTCTGAGCGAGCGAAGCACGCGGTTGCGACCATCTGCGCCCGCAGCGGTCGCTGCCGCTCGGTCGGCCGCGGCGGAGCATGCGCGTGGAGGTGGAGGAGGGGGAGACGTACCCGCGTTCCTGCGCGAGCCGTTTCTCACCCTCCACGGTTCGCTACGGCTGTCGCTCTGCGCAGCTGCAATCGTGCCCGGGTTCTCGCCCGATGAGCGCAAGAGCCTTCCGGGCCACGACTTCCGGCGTGAGCAACTCCAGACACGTCCGCTGTTTGCACCCCTGGGGACGTCCCAGGCGATAGCCGACATAGCAGCACGGTGAACACGGAAGCTGTGCCGTCAAGGCGAGGACCGACGCCGACGGTGTCCCGGTCGGTTCGGCGATCGCGATCCGTGCATCGAGGGGGCGCCAGGCCTCGACATTGGTCGGTCCAAAGAGGGCCAGGGTCGGGCGTCCGAGTGCCGCAGCTAAGTGGACCACGCCACAGTCGCTTCCGATCACGACAGCTGCTTCCGCCAGGACGGCAGCCAGCGTCGGGACGTCCGTTCGTCCGACGAGGTCGCGAATGCCATCGACGGCGAGCAACGGTGCGGCGTCACGCGCTTCGGCGATCGTTCCGGTCACGGTGATGCCGAGCCCGAACGCCTGCAAGGTCCGCGCGACCGCTGCGAATCGTTCGGCCGGCCAGCGGCGCGCTGGTGCGAAGGGACCCACTCCAGGATGAAGCACCGCGAAGGGACGCGGCAGTCCTTCCAGGAGCGTCCGTGCACGCTGCCGGGCTTCGTCCGGAATCGTCAAGAAGGGTCGTGCCGGAGGCTCCGCGACGCCGAGTGCCTGGACGAGTGCCAGCGCGTATTCCCACTCGGCGAGTGCACCGAACCCTCGGTCGACGACAGGGTGGGTCAGGAACGTGCCGGTCCCGTTGTCGAGTCCCACGCGCACGGGACTACCGGTCGCAGCGAGCAGTGCCCGATACAGCAAGCGTCCGGAACGCGTGGTCAGGTGATGAAAGAGGAGGACAGCGTCGTACTGGCGGCGACGGAGCTGAACACCGAGCGCGAGCACTGCGAGCAACCCCTGACCCTGTCGGAGACGCGATTTGTCGAGCACTTCGATCCGATCGATGACCGGGCAGAGGCGATAGAGGGCAGCACCGTTGGGCGAAGTGAGGACATGAAGACGGGCATGCGGGTAGGAGGAACGAAGCGCTTGGAGTGCGGGAAGGGTCAGGACGGCATCGCCCAGATCAGCGATCTTGATGGCCAGAATCCGCTCGAAACGCGTCCGCATCGGACACTCCGAGGACCTCGCAGAGGACAGCCAATGTTTGCTGCGCCGTGTATGTCCACGTGAAGCGCGCGGCGTGGGTGCGTCCGGCAGCGATCAACGTCTCGCGCGCGGCGGGAAGACGTGCCGTCTCGATCGCCCGTGCGATGTCCGCAACGTCGAGCGGGTCGCACACGAGCGCTGGTCCAGCGATTTCCGCCAGTGATCCGCGGCGGCTCGTGACGACGGGCACGCCGCAGGCCATCGCTTCCAGCACCGGCAGCCCGAATCCCTCATAGAGGGAGGGGAAGACAAAGACGGCAGCGGCGCTGTACAGGGCGGGAAGGTCACGGTCATCCACGTGGCCGAGCCAGTGGATCCGCGAACGAAACGGACTCGTTGCGATGGCCTCTTCGATCGGGGCGGCCAGCCACCCTCGCTTACCGGCTAACACCAATTCGAGTTCGGGGTCCTTGGATGCGAGCATCTCGAACGCGCGCACGACTCGGAGCACGTTTTTCCGCGGCTGGATCGTACCGACGTGCAGGACGAACGGCCGGTGCAATCCGTACCGTCGGCGGACAGCCTCACGTTCCGCGGCAGGTCGCGGAAAGAACTGATCGTCGACACCGTGAGGGATGACCGCGATGCGGTCGGGTTCGATACCGTAGAAGCGGACGAGATCCTCGGCGGTCTGGTGCGAGACCGCAATGACGCGTCGAGCGCGTCGAACGCTCCACCAAGTCCCGAACTCGAGATACAGCCGTTGACGGAGGGGGTGAGCGCGCGGTTCATAGCGGTAGCCGACGTCATGGATCGTCACGATGGCGGGTACCGGACACCACAGCGGGAGAACATGTGCCGGCACGAACAGCAGCGCGACAGGATGTCGGACAAGTTCGATCGCCAGGCGGACATGCGTCCACGCGCGCGGAAAGGGAATCGACCGAACCTCGGCTCGGTCGCGCGGGAAGGGTAACCCGGCGCGGCTGCTGGTGTACAGGCGGTAGCGGAGAGGGCTCGGGAGCTCCAAGAGGTGTTCGATCACGCGCCGGGCATAGCGCTCCGTTCCGGTCATGGTCGCGATCTGGACGCGACTGGCATCGATGCCGACGACGAAGTCGTTCATTGGGGAGTACCCTCGAAGGCGAGTCTGCGGAGTTCGTCGACGACGCGTTCGACACTGAGCGCCATCATGCATCCGACCCCTGATGGACGGTCGGCGCCGATGTCTCCGCACCGCGGACACCAGTCGGGAGCGCGGAGGACCCGATGCCGATGGGCGAGGCCCCACGGACCGAAGCGGTCAGGGCTCGTCGGACCGAAGAGGTGGACCGTCGGTGTTCCGACCGCAGTGGCGAGATGGAGGGGACCGGTGTCCGGTCCGATCACCACGGATGCACACCGAAGAAGTTCTGCGAGTTCACGAAGAGTCAGTTCTCCTGCCACGACGAGCGGTGTGTGGCGACTCCATGCCGTGATGCGCTGCAACACGACCTTCTCGTCGGCGGATCCGGTGAGAACGACGGTGTACCCACTGGCCTCGAGTGCGTCGACGAGGGCAGCCCAGCGTGCCTCGGGCCAGCACTTGGCCGGGGCACCGCTACCGGGATGGATGACCGCAATGGGCGGTCGAGCGCCGCGCCGGTCGAGCAGTCCGCGCACGCGCTGGGCTGCCGATGCATCGACCGGCCAAAAGAGCGGAAAATCGGTCGGTGTCGGCTGCGGGATCCGAGTGTCGTACCCGAGCAGGCGCAGCGCGGCGGCGGCGAGTTCGATGGAGACTGCTGCGACATGCCCGCTCCGGTGCGCGAGCCGATGCGTGAGGAAACGAGCGACAGCGGGATGGTCGGCCCCGATGCGGATCGGGATGCCGGCGAGAGCACCGAGCCATGCGCCCCACCAGTGGTCTTCCCGCAAGAGGACGATCGCGAGCGGGGCGCGGCGACGCAGTCGCGCCGCTTCCTGCACCAGAAGACGATAGGGGGCGATCGGGTGTGATCGTGTCGATCGAGTGAAACCAGGGAACGGAAGGGTGACGACCTCGTGTGCCAATCCGCTGTGCTCGAACACCTCCCGGTTCCAGGGACCGGTCAGGATCGTTCGGCGCAAACGTGGTGCCGTGGAACGGAGCAGACGAAGCGCGGGGAACGAGAGGATGGCATCGCCGAGATGGTCTGGTCGGACGAGTACGACTTCCTGGCGTGGCGCTGGACTTTCGAACTGTCCGGGGAAGATCGCCCCGACATGGCGCACGGTCGAACGAACCAGCTCACGAACCATCGAACGCGTCTCCGGGTTGAAGCAGCGACGTGCACGCTGCGAGCACCTCGTCGATCGTGACGTTGTGCACGTCGAGTGCGGCGGGAATCGTGACCGAACGGCGCAGGTCGCGAGCCTCGCGGAGTGCCCAGCTGGCTGGGGGTGCGCAGACGAGACTGCGCGGTCCCAGCGGACGGTAGAGCACGGGGCTCGTCGGGCCGAAGATGGACACGGTGGCCGTGCCCACCGCAGCCGCGAGATGACCGACACCGGAGTCGTTGCCAACGAACAAGTCCGCCAGCGAGAGAAGCGCAGCGAGTTCGTCCCATCGCAGGCGCGTCGACCAGTCCAGCACTGGCGACGCGACGGTGCGGAGCACGTTTTCGACGGCGGACCGATCACTGCGGCTGCCCACGAGGATGACCGTTCCACCGAATCGCGCGCGCAGGCGGTCCGCGAGTTCAGCGTAACGGTCGGGAGGCCACCGTTTGGCTAGGAGGGTGCTTCCCGGATTGACTGCGCCGCCCGGATGCATGACCACCAGCGGCCGAGGAAGTGAGTCGAGGCGCTCCGCCATGATCCGTCGTGCCTCGGGCGGGACCACGTATTCGGGTTCGACCCCGTGCGGTGCGATGCCGAGTGCCTGCGCGACTGCGAGATAGAGTTCGGTCTCGTGCTGACTGGGACGAGGCTGCACCCGATGCGTATACAAGCGTCCCCGACCGCCGGCATCGAGCCCGGCGCGGACAGGAATGCGGCTCAAGAACAAGAGCAGCGCGACTCTGGGGGAGCGATCGAGGCCGAGGCCCCAATCATAGTGTTCACCGCTGAGATCGCGTGCCAAGCGGACGAGTACGGGTAGCGTCGGTCGATCGGGGTACGGGATGAGGCGGTGGATCGCGGGGTGACCGTCGAACGCCGGGGCTGCCCACGGGGTCACCAGCACGTCGATGCGTGCCTCGGGCAGAGCCGCCCGCAGAGCACGGAGGACCGGCGTGGCCATGAGCGCATCGCCGAGGCAACATGGTTTGACCAGGAGGATCCGTTTCATTCCTCAGCGCGCGGCTCGTGCTGCAGTCGGATCCAGGATGGCGAAGAGGATCTCGCCCTCGGCGGCGAGCTCACCATCCACCGTCGCGCGTCCGGTTCCGGTTCCGACATTGCGGCGGAGTTTCCCGATCTGGACCTCGAGGCGCAACGTATCACCCGGCCGCACTGGTCGTTTGAAGCGGACGCCGTCGATACCGGCAAAGAACGCGGTCTTCCCTCGGTAGTTCTCGTGACCGAGAAGCGCAACGGCACCCACCTGTGCCAGTGCCTCGACGATCAACACGCCGGGCATGATCGGGTTCCCTGGGAAGTGACCGACGAAGAACGGCTCGTTGACGGTCACGTTCTTGATACCGACCGCGCGGTGTCCCCATTCGACTTCGAGGATGCGATCGACGAGGAGGAAAGGATAGCGATGGGGAATGATCTCTTGAATCTGCCACGCCTCGAGCATGGTCGCCTCCGCGTCCTGGGTCACGCGAGCGCACGCGCTTCGCGCCAGACGATTTGCCGTCGGGCGGGCCCGATACCGATCATCGTGATCGGCACACCGATGAGTTCTTCCAATCGTTCGACGTAGCGCCGAGCAGCGAGGGGCAAGTCGCTGAACGAGGTCACGGCACTGGTGTCGGACTGCCACCCAGGGAGAACCTCGTAAATGGGCTCGACGCGTAGGTACAGGTCGAGACGAGCTGGCGGCGCGTTCAGTACCTGGTTTCCTAGTCGATAGCCGACGCAGACGCGAATCTCCGGCAACGGATCGAGCATATCGAGCTTCGTGAGTGCAGCCGCGGTCATGCCGTTGAGCCGAGCGGTGTACCGGGCTGCGACCGCATCGAACCACCCGACGCGTCGGGGACGACCGGTCGTCGTCCCGTACTCGTGACCGCGCTCGCGCAGAAGGGCACCGATCTCGTCCGTCAATTCGCTGGGGAACGGTCCAGCGCCGACACGCGTCGTATAGGCTTTGAAGACGCCGACCACGCGGTCGACTTGGGTGGGAGCGATACCCGCTCCCTGACACGCACCGGCAGCGGTCGGCGGGCTCGACGTGACGTACGGGTAGGTTCCGTAGTCCAGATCGAGCATGGTTCCTTGCGCTGTCTCGACGATGACGTGTTTGCCGCTCGCGATCGCATCCTGAACGAGAACCTCAGTCGCGACGACGTAGGGGGCCAATGCCTTCCCCCACTCCCGCGCCTCTCGAAGGAGGTCGTCCAGGTCGAGCGGCTGCTCGTGGTAGAGGTGGACGAAGAGGGTGTTCTTTTCCGGGAGGAGGATCTCCAGTTTTCGGCGCAGCTCCTCCTCGGCTCCGGGCAGCAGGTCAGCGACGCGAATGCCGCGCCGAGCGACCTTATCGGTGAACGCCGGTCCGTTGCCGCGCAGTGTCGTACCGATGCCCGCTGCGCCGCGCCGCCGCTCTTCGTAGAGGTCGAGGAGCGGGTGATAGGGCATGATGACCTGCGCTCGGTCGCTCACGTACAGTTGCCCCAGACGGACGTGCCGCTCCTGGAGTGCGCTGATCTCCCGCATCAGGTCCGGCGGCGAAACGGCGACCCCGGCTCCGATGACGCAGGTGCAGTGTGGGTAGAGGATTCCCGAAGGGATGACGTGCAGCTTGTACACGCCGTCGTCGGTGACGACCGTGTGGCCTGCGTTGGTAGAACCGTTGGGACGGACGACGAGATCAGCCGAGGCGGCGAGTGCGTCCGTGATTTTTCCCTTTCCCTCGTCGCCCCACTGGCCGCCCAGCACGATGGTGACTGGCATCGAAACGACTCCTCGAATCGCGGTCAGACGGTTCGGCCTCGTGCCCCGAGAACTATAGCACCGCGCAGGTCCTTAGGCGCGGATCCGCGCCTCGCGCAGTTCGCGCAAACGCTGGAACAGCTGACGCTCCTCTTCGGTCAAGTCGGTCGGGAGTACCACCTTCACTTTGACCAGTAAGTCTCCGCGACCGGCACCGCGCAGCGATGGCATTCCTTTTCCACGCAACCGGAAAACCTGACCGTTCTGCGTACCAGGTGGAATGCGGAGCACGACCGGGCGATCCACGGTCGGAACCGTGACCTCCCCACCGAGAATCGCGGTGTAGAGTGGAATCTCCACCTCGGTGCGCAGGGTGTCGCCTTCGAGACTGAACGTCGGGTCGGGCAGGAGGTGGACGCGAAGATACAAGTCACCCGGTGGACCCCCATTGATTCCTGGTCCGCCCTGCCCAGCGATCCGGATGCGGGATCCGTCGCGCACGCCGGCGGGAATCTTCACTTCCAATGATTTCGTGCGCGTGACAAAGCCGCTGCCACCGCACACCGGGCAGATCCCGCGACCGTTCAGTCCGGTCCCGTGACACGAGGCACACCGTTCGTCGATCTTGATGTCGAGCCGTCGCGTCGCTCCGTGATAAGCTTCACGGAGCGTGACGTCGATCGTCTGCTCGTAATCTTGGCCCCGTTCAGGGCGAGCCCTGGTTCGTCCGCGCTCGGATCCGGTGGTGAAGATCTCGCCCAGATCCCCGAACAGGAGGTCGAAGAAGTCCGAGAAATCACCGCTGCGACGCTGACGTCGCTGCTGCGCACGCTCGCGGGTGCCGAAGAACCATTCGGCGAAATCGGTCGCGGTTCCTGGCCCTCCCGCAGCCTGCTGGTAGCGTTCCCAATCCGCTCCGAACCGGTCGTAGCGTGCGCGCTTTTCCGGGTCGCGTAAGACCTCGTAGGCCTCGTTGATTTCCTTGAACTTCTCTTCGGCTTGAGGAGACTTGTTGACGTCCGGGTGATACTTGCGCGCGAGGCGGAGATAGGCCTTGCGGATCGTCTCCTGATCCGCATCGCGCGGCACGCCGAGAATCTTATAGTAGTCTTTGAATTCCATGGTTATCCGTCACCCCGAATCGTCCGGCGTTCCGCACCCAGTATAGCTCTTGAGTCAATGCGTAGCAAGTCTCATGAAATCTCGTGGCGCATGGTGGGGGACGATCGATCCGGGGGTGGGGCAGGGGCTTAACGGCGCCACGCCACCGGGAACGTCACCGAGCGGCCGGCTCGGTGTGGGCCAGTTAGGCTGCGAAGAGGTGAGCGAGGCGGGCCGTGCGCTGTGCATGGGATCGGATCCGAGGGCGTCGCGTCCGCACTGCACCGTTGGTGCGTGGTCATGACGCGCTGGCGAGGATGCCGGATCGGCGGTCCCGCTGACCGCGTACGAGCGGTTGGAGTCCAACGCGGGGCACGGTGGCGACGGTGCGAGAGACTCGCGGCAGCATCGTTCTTCCTCGGTCCGACGGTGCAGTCGTCCGGGGCGTGGGCTGCGCGTGCACCGCGGTCACGAGGAGACGACCGGTGACGGAGTCGATGCCGTGGCTCCGCTCGCGTCGAGGCGGCGGCGGAATTGACCCTGAAGATGGGCCGTGACGAACTGGTAGTAGAGCATCGCGGGGAGAATGCCCACGATGCACAGGAGAAGACTGAACGCCACTGCGACGGAAAGACCCCAAGAAAGGAGGAAAATGAGCAGCAGGTCGACGATGCCGCGGGGTAGCTCTCGCACGATATCCCGCAGCGCGAAGGCAGCACCGAACCGATCTGCCACCGCGAAGCGTGTCACGAACAGGGGTGCGATGAACGTCAGGACCTGACCGATGAGCCACGCGACACAGTACCCACAGAGGGACAAGACGACAAACAAAGGATCCTCGGCGAGATCGCTCCCGGCCTGTGTTTGGAGCAGCACGCCGGGGATCTGGAAACATCCGGCCAGAAGGTAGAAGGGAATAGCCCAAATGAGGCTGATGACGAAGAACTTGAAGCCACGAGCCAAGTCACCCGCGAAGTCGTCCCACTCCGGGAGCGGGACGTCACTCCCCAGTGCAATCTGCCGGATGATCCGCATGATGTACCCGAAGACGATCAGCCACCCGATGATCGGGATAAGTAACATCACCAGTGCGATGAGCGCCTTGTGAAGCCACTCGGAATCCTGAAACGGGTAGGTGAACGCTCGCCCGATGTCCATGGTCCCTGCCCTTCCCTCTGATGCGGTGAAGTCCCCGTCCGCAGTTTAGGTGAGCAGTCCTGCCTCGTCAATCGCTTTCACGGAACTGACAGAAAAGCGCTCGGTTCTCTGCGAGGGTCGCGCCGAGGAGACCGGTTCATCGTTCCAGTCGGCGTGGTAGCGGTTTTCCCCGTCGAACGCGGACGCGCCTCCGAGGAGTGGGGGCAAGGGGCTCGCTGCGCGTGGGTAAGCGAAGCGACGAACCCGCGCGTCGGCCCTCCAACGCTGAAGGTTCCGAACGCCCGAGGCAGGTGCGGATCGGTGGGGAGCCGAAGGCTCGGCACGCGCATCGACTGCTGGACCGGGGTTCGGACCGAGCGGCAAGGGTCTCCAGTCATCGAGCAACGGCCACGAGCACTCGCATCGCGGCGACACGGCGCCGTCGTGCCAGGTGAGTGATGTCTCCTGCAGCCACCTGGCGTCCCGGCACGTACCATGGGTCACCTGCAGGAGGAACGAGTTCGGTCGCCCTCACTCCAGACGCCGAATGACGAGAAGGAGTTTGCCTTGGATCTCCACGTTGTCGATCGTCGTGAAGATCGGTTGCATCGCGGTGTTCGCGGGTTGCAGCCGAACCACATCCCCCTCGCGGTAGAAGCGCTTGAGCGTGGTCTCCTCTTCACGCTTCAGCCAGGCGGCGACCGTCTCACCATTCGTGGCAGTGGATTGCCGCCGGAGAATGACGATGTCGCCGTCGTCGATCAAGGCGTCGATCATCGAGCGTCCCCTGACGCGCAGGGCGAAGAGATCCTGCGGGTCGTGCGCGACGAGCGTCGCGCCGAGTTCGACGAAGTCGGTCGCGCTCTCCGCGTCGACCGGTTCGAGCACGGGCAGTGGCTGTCCGGCAGCGATGGTGCCCACCAACGGAACGCGGATGACGCTGTCGTGTCTCGCTCGGCGCCGTTCGAGCAGCTCGATACCCCGGGAGATGTTCCGGTTCCGGCGGATCAAACGCAGATATTCGAGCACGTTCAAGTTATAATCGACCACACTGGTGGACGAGATACCGAGGCCCGCTTGGATCTCGCGCACCGTCGGTGGATAGCCATGCTCGTCGATGAAGCTCCGAATGAACGCGAGGATGTCCTGTTGCCGCTTGGTGAGTCGTTTGCCCATCGAGACCCGTCGCTTTCCGTGCTCACCCCGTCGAGCCCAGTATAGGTGCGAACATCCGTTCGTGTCAACAAGCGCAGGGCATCTCATCCTGGACTGATCGATGGCGCTGATCGACGTCGCGCTGTTCATTCTGTTTCTCGCGCTCTACACGGTCACGTTCCTTGGCGGGGTCGGACGGGCGCTCGCGGCGGTCGCTACGTGGTTCGTGGTGACGGCCGCTGCAGCGCTGTGCACTGGGCCGCTCGCTGGAGGACTGCGCGACGTGTTCCCAGTCCTGACGGAGTGGGCGAGCGAGTTCCTTGCCTTCCTCGGGGTGGTAGTGCTCGTCGGGCTCCTCGGGGTGTGGGGTAGCCTGTGGTCGCTCCGCGCCGCACCGGTCGTGACACGCCGCTGGCAGGGGCGGAGTGGGACCTTCGGCCTGTTGCTACAGGGGGTCTTGGCTCTCCTGTTTGCGCTCTTCGTCACCGTCACGCTCGCGATGGTCGCGGCGAACGGGATCCGCGCGCTGCCGCCTGACGCGTTCGGACTCCGTTTACAGGCAGAACTCGATCGTGCGCGACTCGTGCCGCTGCTGAACGATGTGCAGCCGTGGGTGCGACGCATCGCGATCGACTGGGTGCCGGGAGACCCACCATCGATACTCGAAGGGACGCGAAGCTGAAGTGACGAGTGATCTCCTGCGACTGCTCGAGTTCGACAAGATCCGCGCGATGTTAGCGGATCGGTGTCACTACACGGTGGCGCGTGAGCGCGCGCTCGCGCTGACGCCGACCGCAGACCCGGATCAGGTTCGCTACCTGCTGCAGGTCACCCGCGAGGCGTTGCACCTGCTCGCGGAGCGCCCTGACCTTTCGGTGAGGGGCTTTCGGGATCTTCGTCCGTTGGTCGATGCTGCTCGGCACGGAACGACGCTGAGTCCGACGGATCTCCGGACACTCCTCGACACGCTCGAGGCGGCGCAGGCGTTGCGGAATGCGTTCGGTCGGAGCGATCGGGCGCGCGAACGCTACCCCGCGCTCGCGGAATTCTTCGCGAGGTTGGTCGATCTCCCGTCCCTCCGGGCTGATCTCGCGCGGAGCATCGGCCCACGGGGCGAGGTGCTGGACAGCGCGTCGCCTGAACTCGCTGCGATCCGTCGGCAGCTGAAGGAGGCCCACGATCGGCTGCTGGAACAGATGCGTCGAATCCTCGCTGAACGCCAGGAGGTCGTGCAGGAGTCGTACGTGACCATCCGCGAGGGCCGCTACGTGATCCCGGTCCGGGCCGATCGGCGGGCGGCGATCGCTGGGATCACGCACGACGTCTCGGGAAGCGGCCAGACGCTGTTCGTGGAACCGCTGGAAGCGGTCGAGCTCAACAATCGGCGGCGGGAACTCCAGGTAGCCGAGGCGCACGAGATCGAGCGGATCCTGCGGGCGCTCACTGCACGCGTCGCCGCCGAGGGGACGACCCTGCTGCAGATCGTCGAGGCAGGAGCCGCGCTCGACTTGGCGCTCGCGAAGGCTCGACTCGCCTTGGACATGGATGCGACCGAGCCCGCAGTGCTCGACGCGGTGCGACCGAGCAGCCGTGGTGGGCATCCGCGGCTACGGATCGACCTCCGCCGGGCGCGCCATCCGTTGTTGGATCCGCGAACTGCTGTGCCGATCGATGTGGAACTGGGCGACTGCTATCGCATTCTCGTCATCACGGGGCCGAACACGGGTGGCAAGACGGTCGCGCTCAAGACGGTCGGGTTGTTGGTCTTGATGGCGCAGGCAGGGTTGTTCATCCCGGCGGCATCGGGCAGCGGGCTGAGCGTCTTTCCGGCGATCTACGTAGACATCGGCGACGAGCAAAGCATCGAGCAGAACCTCTCGACCTTTTCCTCCCACCTTCGTCGCATCGTCGCGACGCTCGGGCAGGCTGACGAAACCAGCCTGGTGCTTCTAGACGAACTCGGTGCGGGAACCGATCCACAGGAGGGTGCAGCGCTGGCTCGTGCCGTTCTGGAGCGACTGCTCGAAATCGGTGTGCTGGGTATCGTGACGACGCATCATCCCGAGCTCAAGGCGGTCGCAGCGGGGACACCAGGGCTGGAAAACGCCAGCGTCGAGTTCGATCCGGTGACGTTAGCACCGACCTATCGACTCGTGATCGGTCTTCCCGGGCGTTCCTCTGCTCTGGAAATCGCCCAGCGCCTCGGTCTTCCCACGCCGGTGATCGAGCGAGCCCGTCAACTGCTCGGGACGGGGCGACCGCAACTCGATCTCCTGCTGGACGAGATTCGTCGTCGACTGACCGAGGCTGAAGCGGATGCTGCGGCCGCTGAGCGTGCGCGGATCGAGGCGGAAGCGTTCCGCAGCCGAGCCGAGCGGCTGCTCGAAGAAGCCGAACGCGAACGGCAGGAGGCTCGCGCACGCGCCCTGGCTGAACTGGAGACTGAGCTGCGGCGCGCGAGAGAGTTGGTCCACCGGTTGGAACGCTTGGCTGCGAGTCCTTCGTATCCTCCGCCCCATGTCGTGGAATCGAGTCTGCGAGCACTCGAAGAGGCGCGTCGGCGTTTACGGGAAACGACGACCCGGCGTGCAGCGACTCCGGGTGGGGGAGTGGAGGTGGGAGATCGTGTCGAGATTCCCGCGTTGGGTCTCGAGGGTCAGGTCATTGCGCTCTTGCCCGCAGCCGAAGAAGTGGAAGTGCAAGTCGGACAGTTCCGTGTCCGCCAGCCGCTCGCTGCCGTTCGCAGGATCGCGGCAGACCGGGACCGACAGGGCCAAGGGGAGCGAGACCAGTGGTCCGGGACTGTCACGATGGAACCGGTGTCCGTCGAACCCGAACTCCACCTGCGCGGCCTTCACGTCGAGGATGCGCTCGCGCGACTCGATCGGTACCTGGATCGCGCGGCACGCGCGAGGCTTCCCTGGGTACGGATCGTGCACGGCAAGGGCACCGGTGCCCTCCGACAGGCGGTTCACGCATTCTTGCGCGAGCATCCCCTCGTGGAACGGTGGGAAGTAGCGGGACCATTCGAGGGGGGACACGGCGTGACGATCGTGTCCTTGCGGGTTTGAGGGGTCCTGTGCGAGCGGACGAGCTCGTCGTGGTGGCGGTGGCGCCGAACGAGGTGGTGGCGGCGCTCTGGCGTGGTGCGCTCGAGGAGTCAGGGATACCTGTCCTGGTGAAAGTGCTCGGGCTCGGACACGCCTACTGGTCGACGTCGGTGGCCGACCACGCGCTCTTCGTCCGGCGATCCGATGTGGCGAGCGCGCGGGAGCTGCTCGAGGCGCTGGAGGACTGCAGCTGATCCCGCATCCTCGTCACCGCTCGGGGCATCGGCCGCGGTTGACGCGGTGTCGAGCAGGACGGTCGCGCGACAGGCCTCGATCTCCTGGAGCACGTGCTGGACTGCTTCCCACAGCGAGCGCATGAGGCGCGACGTGACCAGGCGCACTTGGTGCGGCGTGACGTAGACGCCAGGACCGAGCGCACGACGCAGGCGCTCTTGATCCAAGCGGGCGCCGACCACCGGACGAATGTACACGTCGCCGTCCCGTTCGATCACTGCGGCGAGACCGAGCCGGTGTGCCCAGAGGCGGAGACGCGCAAGGTCGACGAGCCGTTGCACCGCTTCCGGCAGTGGCCCGAAGCGGTCTCGAAGCTCCGCTACGAGGTCGTGGAGCTGTTCATTCGTGCGAAGCTCAGCGAACCGTCGGTAGAGACTCATGCGAACCGACTCGTCGCCACAATAGTCGCTCGGAATGGTGGCCTCCACCGGCAGGTCGATCGTCACGCTCGGCGGCTCGTCGATCGGCCGTCCCTCGCGCACTTCCTGCACCGCGCGGGCGAGGAGCTGCGTGTACAGTTCCAAGCCCACGGCAGCGATGTGCCCGCTCTGCTCCGGTCCCAAGATGTTGCCGGCGCCCCGCAGTTCCAGGTCGCGCAAGGCGATCTGCATCCCGGCGCCGAGTTCAGTCGCCTCTTGGATGGCCTCTAACCGTGCCTGCGCTTCCGGTGAGAGCGGGCGGCGATCGTCGTACAGGAGATACGCGTACGCGCGTTGATGCGCTCTGCCGACCCGGCCCCGCAGCTGGTAGAGCTGGGTCAGGCCGAGTTGGTGCGCCTGGTCGATGATGATGGTGTTGACGGTGGGAATATCGACACCGGACTCGATGATGGCGGTGCAGACGAGCACGTCGTATTCGCGGTCGATGAAGGCGAGGATGATGCGTTCGAGTTCCGACTCCGGCATTTGCCCGTGCGCGACGGCGATGCGCGCTTCCGGGACGAGCGAGCGGAGCCGACCGGCGAAGGCATCGATGGACTGGACGCGGTTATGCACGACGTAGACTTGGCCGCCGCGTGCGAGTTCACGCACGATCGCTTCGCGGATGACGACGTCACGGGACGGCGTCACGAACGTCCGGACGGGCGTGCGTTCCACCGGTGGTGTGGCGATCACGGAAAGATCACGGACACCCGAGAGCGCGAGATAGAGCGTGCGCGGTATCGGCGTCGCCGTCATCGCGAGCACATGGACGTTGGTTCGGAGCCGTTTGAAATGCTCCTTGTGCGCGACGCCGAAGCGGTGCTCTTCGTCGATGATGACCAGACCCAATTGTTTGAACTGGACATCGCGTTGCAACAAGCGGTGCGTCCCGATGACGATATCCACCGTGCCAGCGCGGATCCCCTCGATGATCTGCCGTTGCTCGGACTTGGAGCGTAAACGGGAGAGCATCTCGATTCGGACCGGATACGGTGCGAGGCGCTCACGAAAGGTGTTGTAGTGTTGCAGAGCCAGCACCGTGGTCGGTACTAAGATCGCCACTTGGTAGCCGTTGTTGACTGCCTTGAAAGCGGCGCGCAGCGCGACTTCCGTCTTGCCGAAACCGACGTCGCCGCAGAGCAGCCGGTCCATCGGGCGGGAGCGCTCCAGGTCCGCCTTCACCTCGCAGATCGCGCGCCATTGATCCGGTGTCTCCTCATATGGGAACGATTCCTCCAGCTCGCGATCCCACGGTGTGTCTGGACCGAACGCGATGCCGGGTGTCGCCTCGCGCGCGGCGTAAAGCTGCAGCAAGTCGAAAGCGAGTTCGCGCACCGCTTCGCGAACGCGCCGCTTGATGCGTGCCCATTCCGGTGAACCAAGCCGAGTCAACTTCGGTTGGGCATCGAATGCTTCGTACAGAGTGATGCGATCGAGCTGATCGACAGGTAGATAGAGTCGGTCGTTGTCGGCGTATTCGAGGAGGAGATACTCGCGGTGGACGCCATTGATGACCAGGTGGACCAGCCCGCCGTACCGGGCGATGCCATGGTCCACGTGCACCACGTAACGTCCCGGGGTCAATTCCGCGAGAAGGTCAGTGGAGGGGGAGCGCCGTCCCTTGCCTCGGCGGGTCGGTGACCGCGACAACCCGTAGAGTTCGCGGTCGGTGAGGAGGACCACCTTCGCCTCTCGATGCAGCCAGCCGCCGAGCAGACGACCGCGGCGGACAGTGGGCGCACCGTTCGGTTCGGCTTGACCAGCACGAGCACTCGTTTCAGCGAGCACTCGTTTGAGTCGATCCGGTTGCTCCGTGACGATCACGGTCTGGTAGCCCGCATCGTGGAAGGACGCCAAGAGTTC
This sequence comes from Thermomicrobium sp., assembly GCA_025060175.1. Lineage (GTDB taxonomy): Bacteria > Chloroflexota > Chloroflexia > Thermomicrobiales > Thermomicrobiaceae > Thermomicrobium. Next base: position 71,640 of record JANXBE010000003.1, read on the forward strand.
GGGCAACTGGTCAAGACGACCGGCGACTGTGGGGACCGCAGGACTGAAACCGAGGTCAACGTGGATGGACGCGTCTTCCCCGACGAGCGCTGCGCTGCCGAGCCACAGACCGGGCCGTTCAGTCAAGCGCCGGAACACGGATGCGCTGGAATGGTAGGGGCGTGGCAATCCGGGGGGGAGCTCGCCACCGAGTTCGCTCGTCTCCCGTAGCTCCTCGGCCTGTCGCTCGAACTGCTCCAATGCCAGTTGGATGGCTCCGGTGTCGCTCACGATCAGTGGGTACTCGGGTGGGTAGTAGTCCAGGAGCGACGACGTATCGCGCAGGACGAACGGAAGGACGAGTTCCGGGAGTGGTACAGTGAGGCCGCGCTCCAGTCGGTCGCAGAGGCGGGACCATTCATCGGACACCTCTGGTCGAAGAGCGCGCGTCTCGAGCGCGCGCAGACGGAGAGCAGCGTCTCGATACTGGGAGAGCGGCACTTCGCTTACTGGCAAGATCGCGACTGATCGGATGCGCTCGGTCGTTCGTTGCGTGGCAGGGTCGAAGCGGCGGAGTGACTCGATTTCGTCGCCGCTGAACTCGACGCGGATGGCGGTGTCGCTGCCCGGAGGCCAAAAGTCGACGAGACCTCCGCGTCGGCTCAGCGTACCAGGCTCCTGAACGAGCGGAGTGGACGCGTATCCGTTTCGAACGAGAAAGTCGAGTAGGACTGCGGGGCGCAGCTCGCGACCGATCTCGAGCATCAAGACTCGGTCGAGGAGCGTGGAGGGAGGCGGTACCAATTGCGTGAGGCCTCGTGCCGGCACGATGAGAACGCTCGGGGTGGGATCGGCGAGGCGCGCCAGGAAAGCGATACGCTCAGCCGCGACGCTCCGTTCCTGCGCGAAAATGTCATACGGGAGCGTCTCAGGCGCTTGCCAAACCAGCACTGGTCGGTCGGTCACGAGGTGCGCGAGGGCTGCGGCGAGTTCGTCGGCGTGGCTCTGGCGAGGAGCGACGACCAGCATTGGACCTGGCAAGTCGACCGTGAGCGCGGCGATCAGTGCTGGTCGAGCGGCTGCCGGTAGTGCATCGACGACGACGCGACGGTGCTCGCGCAGCGTTGTCCGGACGCTGGTGAGCGACGGCGATCCTGCGAGCGGTCGGAGAACCTCGGTGTGGAGCATCTCGCTGCTTCGAACCACACTGGCGGACAATACCGAACGTCCCCGATCCCGACGGGACGGGAGGGGTACACGCGCCACTGCGCAACGATATCATGCGCCATCGGAAGGGTACACCAGCGATGCCGAGACTCAGCCTGAAGAGTCGACAGGTCTTCGCGATCGGGGTTCTGCTCGGAGGATGGATCGGCTTTGGGTTGGCGCGGCTCGCTACCGGAGAGTCGGACGACCTCGTGTTGCGGATCGAACCGATCGCGACGCCCGCAGTCGCGGTCGTCTATGTCCGGGGTGCAGTCGCACGCCCGGGCCTCTACACGCTGCCGGCGGACGCGCGGGTCGCGCATGCGGTCGAGCGTGCTGGTCCCCGGTCGGACGCCGATCTGGCGCGTGTCTCCATGGCGGAACGCGTTCGGGACGGACAGACGATCGACGTCCCAGCAGTGGGGCAGCCGGCCGAGGATACGCCGACTGCAGTCGGACTGGGCGCGACCGACGTCGGAGCGTCCCCCGAGGAGGGTTCCCGGAAGATCGATGTGAATCGGGCGAGCGCCGCGGAGTTGGAACGTTTGCCCGGCGTCGGCCCCGCGCTGGCGGAACGGATCGTCGCCTATCGCGAACGGTACGGGCCTTTCCAGTCATCGCACGACCTGGCGCGCGTACCCGGGATCTCCGAACGCATGGTGGCTGAATGGGCTGACCTCATCACGGTTGGGTCCGAGGAGTGAGCGGTGCGTGGCTGGCCCTCGGTGTCGTTGTCGGTGTGCTCGTCGTGCACACCGCGGTACTCCCTGGACTCGCGCTGGTGATGAACGTCCTCGTGTGGATCTGGCTCGTCGCCTGGCGTCGTGACCGCGCAGTTCGTGCAGCAGCCTTGATTCTCACTGGGCTTGTCGTCGGAATGCTCCGTTTTGGCCTCTGGTCAGCGCCCGCGCGCGACTCGACCAGCGGACGCGGGACCGTCGAGGTCGTCAGGACCGAACAAGAAGCGACGGAAATCGTCGTCCTGCGGGACGATGGCCAGCTGGTCGGCCTTGTCGTGGAGGGGCCGATCGTAACGGAGATTGGCGAGCGAGTCGAGTGGACCGGAACCTACCGGCCCGGCAGAAGAGCGGTCGCTGGGATCGTGACGAGCGGGATGTACGAGGTCGCGTCGGAGGGCATCGCCAGGCGTCGGTCGTCGGCATGGCTCGCGGAGGTGCGCGACTGGACCCGTGGAACGCTGTTACGGGTGGTGCCCGAGCCGAGTGGATCGTTGACCCTCGGGGTGTTGGTGGGTGACGACCGCGGACTGGCAAGTCCAACGCGGGAGCGACTGCGCCGTGCTGGTCTGGCGCACCTGACGGCTGTCAGCGGTTGGAACGTCGCGGTGGTCGCAAGCGCGGTGGAAGGCCTGCTGACGCGCGTTGCACCGTGGACCTGGCTCCGATGGCTCGGTACTGGCTCGGCGGTGTGGCTCTATGCGTTTCTGACTGGATTCGAGGCACCAGTACAGCGGGCCGCGGCGATGGCGACGCTCTATTTGGTCGCACGCTGGCGGGGCTGGCCAGGAGAGCCGATCAATGCGCTAGGGTGGGCAGTGGTCGTGCTGCTCGTCCTGCGTCCGGAACTCGCGCGGTCGCTCGCTTTCCAGCTCTCGACGATCGCGACTGCTGCGTTGTGCGTGACGCGAGTGTCCTGGGTAGGGTGGCGTTGGTCGGAGCTGGTGATGAGGCCGGTCCTCGTACACTTCGCGGTCACGCCGCTCCTTCTCTACCGCTTCGGCACCTACTCGGTCATAGGACCTCTGGCCAACGTACTCGTCGAGCCTGCGATTCCGTGGTTGATGGTGGCGGGGCTGCTGGCTCTCGTCGGCTCGCTGTTGGCACCGTGGGGAACCGTTCTTGCCGCTCCGGCCTGGGTTATCGGACGTTGGGTCGTCGCGGTGGCCGAGTGGTTGGTGAGCATTCCAGGGGCGAGCGGTCTGACGGTCGGTCCTCCGGAGTGGAGTCTCGTCTGGTTGTACTGCACCGTGGCGACGGCCATTTTGGCGCGGATTGACAGGGGAAGGGAAGGCGCGTAGAATTGCGCCTGATGCCGGCGCGGTGCGTCATGCCGGTGTAGCTCAATTGGCAGAGCGGCGGTTTTGTAAACCGCGGGTTGTGGGTTCGAGTCCCACCATCGGCTCGACTGAGCGTCGTTCTGGGGGGATGCCCGAGTGGCCAAAGGGGCCTGGCTGTAAACTAGGTGCGCAAGCTGCGGGGGTTCGAATCCCTCTCCCCCCACCGGAAACCGCCTGCGTGCGGGATGGGCCCACGGCTGTAGGACGTGGGCTCTTTGGTGTCGAGGATCGTCAGGGGCACGGACAGGGAGGCCGGCGCGATGAGCAAGCCGCGGTTTGAGCGGACGAAGCCGCACGTGAACGTGGGGACGATTGGGCATGTCGATCATGGGAAGACGACGTTGACGGCGGCGATCACGAAGGTGTTGAGCTTGAAGGGGTGGGCGAACTTCAAGCCGTACGAGCAGATTGACAAGGCGCCGGAGGAGCGGGCGCGGGGGAT
>JANXBE010000004.1 GCA_025060175.1 Thermomicrobium sp.
AGGAGGGGTCGCGGTTTGCGATCCGGGAAGGTGGACGGACGGTCGGCGCCGGCGTCGTCACCAAGATCGTGCGATGAAGGGGTGATCGACGATGTCGCGGAGACCGACGCAGCGGATCCGTATCCGCCTGAAATCGCACGATCACCGGATTCTTGACCAGTCGGCCCGGCAGATCGTCGAAACCGCCGAGAGCACCGGCGCCAAGGTCGCAGGACCGATTCCGCTGCCGACGCGGATCGAACGGTTTACGGTGATCCGGTCGCCGTTCATCGACAAGGACTCGCAGGAGCACTTCGAGATCCGGACCCACAAGCGGCTGATCGATGTGTTGGAGCCGAGTCCGTCGACGATCCGCGCGTTGATGCGATTGACGTTGCCGGCCGGCGTAGATATCGAAATCAAGCTTTGAACGCGGGAGACCGCGTTCACGATCATGCTCGACGAGTGGCGTCGACACGCTGCAGTGTCTACCGCCACCAGCGATGCGAGGAGAGCCGATGATCGAGGGACTTCTCGGGCGAAAGCTCGGCATGACGCAGATCTTCGACGACGCAGGGCGGGCGGTACCGGTGACGGTACTCGAGGTCGGTCCCTGCGTGGTGACCCAAGTCAAGACGAAGGAGCGCGACGGATACGCGGCTGTCCAGCTGGGTTTCGGGCACCGGAAGCGCCAGAACAAGCCGATGCACGGGCACTTGCGTGCCTCGGGCGCGTCGCCGCGCTACCTGAAGGAAGTGCGCGTGGACGACCCCGGCCAGTTCCAGGTGGGGCAGGTGGTCGACTGCAGCCTCTTCCAGGAGGGACAGCTCGTGGACGTCATCGGCTGGCGCAAAGGTCGCGGGTTCCAGGGGGGAGTCAAGCGCCACGGCTTCGCCGGAGGCCCGAAAACCCACGGTCAGTCTGACCGGCATCGCGCGCCCGGGTCGATCGGTCCGACGACTGACCCGGGTCGCGTGCACAAGGGAAAGCGAATGGCTGGACGCATGGGACCGGTGCGCGTGACGGTCCAGAACCTGCAGGTGATGCAGGTCGATCCGCAACGCAACCTGGTTCTCGTTCGCGGCGCCGTACCGGGCCACCCCAATGGTCTGGTTATCGTTCGCCATGCGATCAAGCAGCGGCGGGCGAAGGCGACGGCGTGATGGAGGGAGAGCGCACGATGCTGGTACCGGTCTACGACCTGGAAGGACGAGCAGTCGACCAGATCGAGTTGGCTGACTCGGTCTTCAACATCACGCCGAACCTGCCCGTCATGCATCAGGCGCTCGTGCGGCAACTGGCGAATGCACGCGCCGGGACGCATGACACGAAGACGCGTGGCGAGGTGAGCGGTGGTGGACGTAAGCCCTGGCGGCAGAAAGGAACAGGACGAGCGCGGCAGGGAAGCATCCGGGCGCCACACTGGAAGGGTGGTGGCGTGGTCTGGGGACCGCATCCCCGCTCGTACCGGCAGGCGATGCCGAAGAAGATGCGGCGGCTGGCGATTCGCTCCGTGCTCTCGATCAAGCAACGGGAGAACCAGATCGTCGTCGTGCGTGGGCTCACCGACATCGAACCGCGGACGAAGGTGCTGAAGAGCGTGCTCGCGCGGCTCCCCCTGGCGGACGCACGCTCGACCCTGGTGGTCGTCGATCGACGACGGGAAAACGTCCGCCGCGCGACTGGCAATCTGGAAGACGTGAAGGTGCTGGTCGCCCACAACATGAACGTTCGAGACGGGCTGAAGTACGAGCGGATGATCCTCACCCCGGAAGCGATCGATGTCATCCATACCTTATGGGCGCAGGAAGGGGTGTGAGGCGATGGAACTCACCTATCAGGAAATCATCCGCCGTCCACTGATCACGGAGAAAAATACGCGACTCATGGAATTGAACCAATACATGTTCGAGGTTCATCCTGCGGCGAACAAGATCCAGATCAAGGATGCGATCGAACGGACGTTCAACGTCAAGGTAAAAAAGGTGAATACTATGAACGTCCGCGGTAAAGTGCGCCGGCGAGTGCGCAAGCGCGGCGGGATGCCGATCGTTGGGCGCGAGCGATCCTGGAAGAAGGCGATCGTCACGCTCGAGCCCGGCTATACGATCGACCTCTTCAGCCAGCTGTGATAGGCCGGAAGTGAGGGGTGGCGATGCCGGTCAAGGTCTACAAGCCGACGACACCCGGGCGCCGCAACATGTCGGTGCTCACGTACGAAGAGATCACGAAGTACGAACCGGAGCGGTCGCTGATCGAGCCGCTGAAGAAGGATGCTGGTCGCAACAACCGCGGTGTGATCACGACTCGGCATCGCGGAGGTGGCAACAAGCGCTACTATCGCATCATCGACTTCCGTCGCGACAAGTGGGGCGTTCCAGCGAAAGTCGCGGCGATCGAATATGACCCGAACCGGACAGCTTTCATCGCTCTGCTCCACTACGTGGATGGAGAGAAGCGTTACATTCTCGCGCCGTTGGGTCTCAAGGTCGGCGACACAGTGCAATCGGGTCCGGGTGCGCCGATCCGGGTCGGGAATGCGCTGCCGCTCCGGGAAATCCCACTCGGGACGCAGGTGCACAACGTCGAGCTGTACCCTGGCCGAGGTGGTCAGCTGGTGCGCGCCGCCGGTGCAGTGGCGCAGGTCATCGCGAAGGTCGACAACCATGTCCATTTGCGGCTGCCGTCCGGAGAAATTCGGATGGTCCATGCGGACTGCATGGCAACCATCGGGCAGGTCGGCAACATCGATCATCAGCATGTGAGCATCGGGAAGGCTGGTCGGAAGCGCCATATGGGTTGGCGTCCGACCGTGCGAGGGTCCGCGATGACCCCGCGCGATCACCCGCACGGTGGGGGTGAGGGGAAAGCACCCCGAGGGATGCCGCCGAAGACGCCCTGGGGGAAGCCGGCACTCGGCAAGCGTACGCGGCGAAACAAGAAGTCCGATCGTTTCATCATCCGGCGACGCTACGAGGCCTAGCCGGTCGGGAGGTGCCTGAATGGGACGGTCGTCCAAAAAGGGTCCGTACATCGACCCGAAGTTGCGCAAAAAGATCGACGAATTGAACCGAAGCGGTGAGCGTCGGGTCATCCGGACTTGGGCGCGGGACTGCACGATCTTCCCGGAGATGGTTGGCCATACCATCGCGGTGCATGACGGTCGCCGGCACGTGCCGATCTACATCACGGAACAGATGGTCGGTCATCGGCTGGGAGAGTTCGCGCCCACTCGGACCTATCGCGGCCACGGTAAGGACGCTGAACGGACGACCCGGCGTCGATGAGAGAGGGAGAAGGCGATGGAAGTCCGAGCGAGGGTGCGTGAGGTCCGGGTTTCACCGAAGAAGGCCCGCATGGTGATCGACGTGATCCGGGGCAAGTCGCTACAGGAGGCGCTCGCCCTCCTGCGCGTCCTACCCCAGAAGACGGCCCCCATCGCGTTGAAGCTGCTTCGCTCGGCCGCGGCGAACGCCGAACACAATTATGACCTGGATCCGGAGCGGCTGTACGTGAAGCGGATCTACGTCGACGAGGGGCCGCGGTACAAGCGCTGGCAGCCCCACGCGCGCGGTCGAGTCGGACGCAAGTGGCGTCGGACCTCGCACATTACCGTCGTGCTCGATGAGTTGCCGGAGAAGGGAGCGCCGCGTGGGTAGGAAGGTCAACCCGATCGGTTTTCGCCTGGGGATCGTCCACGATTGGGAGTCCAAGTGGTTCGCGGAGAAGCGGCGACAGTATCGCGAGCAGCTCCATGAGGATCTCGATGTCCGCGAGCTGATCTTGCGGGAGCTACCGCGGGCAGGGATCTCCCGGATCGAGATCCAGCGCGCGGTCAATCGTGTCGATGTGACGATCCATACCGCGAAGCCGGGTGTAGTCATCGGCAAGCAGGGAGCCAACGTGGAGCGGCTCCGCCAGTTGCTCGAGGCGAGAGTCGGTAAGAAGGTGCACCTCAATATCCAGGAGATCCGGAAGCCGGAGTTGGATGCTCGCCTCGTCGCGGAGAGCATCGCTGAACAGATCACGCGGCGCGTCTCGTATCGACGAGCGATGAAGCACGCCGCGGCGGCGGCCATGCGTGCTGGCGCGAAAGGGGTCAAGATTCGCGTCAAGGGTCGGCTGGGCGGCGCGGAAATGAAGCGGATGGTCTGGGAGATCATCGGGCGGGTACCGCTCAATACCCTCCGTGCCAACATCGATTACGCGGTCGTGCACGCGCCGACGATCTACGGGCAGATCGGGGTGAAGGTCTGGATCTATCACGGTGACGTTCTGCCGGAGGCACGACCGGCCGCTGTGCCGGCCAGCGTCTCGGCCGAGTGAGGTGGGGGTCTACCATGTTGATGCCACGGCGAGTTCAACACCGCAAACAGCACCGCTACCGTACGAAAGGGATCGCCTGGCGAGGTAACACGCTCGCCTTCGGCGACTACGGCATCCAGGCCCTGGAGCCAGCATGGGTGACCGCGCAACAAATCGAGGCGGCGCGGCGTGCGATCACCAACGCGGTCCGACGTGGGGGTAAGGTCTGGATCCGCATCTTCCCGGACAAGCCGGTCACCAAGAAGCCGGCGGAAACCCGCATGGGGAGTGGCAAGGGCAATCCTGAGTTCTGGATGGACGTGGTGAAGCCGGGGCGCATTCTCTTCGAACTCGCGGGGGTACGCGAGGATCTGGCCATGGAAGCGCTCACCCGGGCAATCCATAAGTTGCCCTGTCGGTGCCGCATCGTGAAGCGTGAACACCTCGGGGAAGCGGCCCAGGAGGAAGCAGAATGAAGCCGGCTGAACTGCGTGCACTGACCGACGACCAATTGCGGCAACGACTGGAGGAGCTGCGCAACGAGGTGCGCGATCTGCGGTTTGCGGCTGCGCTCGGGCAACTGAAGAATACCGCGGCCATTCGGACCGCGCGAAAGGACATCGCGCGCATTCTGACGATCCTCACCGAGCGAGAGCGTGCACGCTTGGCCGAGCGGGGCGAGCTTCCACCGCCGAAGCGCACCCGCCGGGAACGAAGGCAACAGCGATTGCAGCTCGAACGACAGCAGAAGGGATGATGACGAATGGAGGAGCAGGGCAAGGACGGGCACCGTCCCGAGACAGTCGTCACTCCGCAACAGCGACCCAAGCGACGCCTCACCAAGGTGGGGCGAGTGGTGTCCGACAAGATGGACAAGACAGTGGTGGTGGCAGTCGACTACTGGCGACGCCATCCGCTCTACAAAAAGACGATCCGTCGCACGAGCAAATTCTATGCGCACGATGAGCATAACGTGTGTCGAATCGGTGACCTCGTGTTGATCGAGGAAACGCGTCCACTCAGCAAGATGAAGCGTTGGATCGTCCGCAAGATTCTCGAGCGGGCGACGCCGGAGGTTCAGGCGGAGCTTGCCGAAGAACGGACGCGCGAGGGTGAGGTGGAAGCATGATCCAGCCGCTCTCGAAGCTGACCGTCGCCGACAATACGGGTGCCAAGGAGATCATGTGCATTCGTGTTCTTGGTGGCTCGAAGCGTCGCTACGGGTCGGTCGGCGACTTGATCGTGGCGTCGGTCAAACGCGCCGAACCGAACGCGGCAGTCAAGAAAGGTGACGTCGTCTACGCGGTGATCGTCCGCACGAAGAAGGAATATCGCCGCAAGGACGGTTCGTACATCAAATTCGACGATAACGCCGCTGTCCTGGTCACCCCCCAAGGACAGCCGCGCGGTACCCGCATCTTCGGCCCGGTGGCGCGCGAGCTCCGAGACCGCCAGTACATGCGGATCATCTCGCTGGCACCGGAAGTGCTGTGAGGGACTGGGCATGGCGGAGAAGATCGTGACTGGGGACGAGGTGATCGTGATCCGCGGGAAGGACAAGGGAGCGCGTGGACGCGTCCGGCAGAACTTCCCGCGCGAGGATCGCGTCATCGTCGAAGGCGTGAACATCGTGAAACGGCACCAGCGCGCAATTCCTGGTGTGCGTCAGGCGGGCATCATCGAGATGGAGGCGCCGCTCCATGTTTCCAAGGTGATGCTCGTGTGTCCGCATTGTGGGAAACCGACACGCGTCGGGTTCCGTTTCACGGACGCCGGAGAAAAGGTTCGGTACTGCAAGAAGTGTCAGCAGACGGTCGAGAAACCGACCGTGCAACGTCGGACGAAGTGAGGCGAGTGAGCGATGACCGCTGAGGTACATGAGCGCGTCGAACCGCGATTGAAGCGCTTGTATCGTGAAGTCGTCGTGCCGCGGCTCATGCAGGAGTTCGGCTATCCTCATCGCTTTGCGGTGCCGCGCATCGAGAAGATCGTTCTCAACATCGGCCTCGGGGAAGCGGTGTCGAATCCGAAAGCGATCGATCATGCGCTGAACGATCTCGCGGCCATCAGTGGGCAGCGACCGGTCGTGACCCGAGCCCGTAAGTCGATCGCTGCGTTCCGCCTCCGGAAAGGAATGCCGATCGGCGTGATGGTGACGCTGCGCGGCAATCGCATGTGGGACTTTCTGGACCGGCTGATCGCGATCGCCCTGCCTCGGATTCGCGACTTTCGCGGTGTCTCGACGAGATCCTTCGATGGCCGTGGGAACTACACGTTGGGACTCCGCGAGCAGCTCGTCTTTCCCGAGGTCGATTACGATAAGATCGACAAGGTTCGAGGGCTGGAAGTTTCGATCGTGACGACAGCCCGGACCGATGCGGAGGCGCGTCGATTGCTCGAGCTGCTCGGGATGCCGTTCCGCGACTGAACGAGGAGCGAAGGAGAACGATGGCGAGAAAGGCGAAGATCGCAGCGTCACTCAGGCCTCCGAAATTCGCAGTGCGGCACCGGAATCGCTGTAAACTGTGTGGAAGACCGAGAGCGTACATCCGGAAATTCGGGCTGTGTCGCATCTGTTTCCGGCAACTCGCGTCGATGGGGAAACTGCCAGGGGTGAAGAAGGCAAGCTGGTGAAAGACGAGTAGGGAGCGGGGCGAAGGGGCGATGACGATAACCGATCCGATCGGAGACATGCTGACGCGCATCCGCAACGCTGGTATGGGCCGCAAAGCCGAGGCGACCATGCCGGCGTCGCGGCTGTTGGTCGAGATCGCGCGTATCCTCCACGAGGAGGGCTACATCGCTGGATACACCGTCGAGCCAGCCGAGCCACGGCCCATCTTGCGGATTCGACTCAAGTACACCCCCGACAAGCGCCACGCCATCCGCGAACTCAGGCGCGTGTCCAAACCGGGTCTTCGCATCTACGTCGGGAAAGATGAGATTCCGCGGGTGAAGGGTGGTCTCGGGGTCGCCATTCTCACGACGTCCCAAGGAGTGATGACCGACGCCGAGGCGCGCCGTCGTGGCATCGGCGGTGAGGTGATCTGCACCGTGTTTTGAACAGGAGGCCGCAGATGTCGCGCATCGGGAAGCGTCCGATTCCGTTACCTGCCGGCGTGGATGTCCAGATCCAGGATGGTCTCGTCCGCGTGAGCGGACCGAAAGGGCAGCTGGAGCTGAACATCCACCCCAAGATGATCGTCCACCGGGTCGACGGGGTCGTCGAAGTGCGGCGTCCCTCCGACGAGCGCTTCTTCAAGCAGCTGCACGGACTGTACCGGACGCTGATCGCCAACATGGTGCAGGGCGTGACGGAGGGATTCCGGAAGGACCTGGAAATCCACGGGGTGGGATACCGTGCGGCGCTGGACGGCCGGTCGTTAGTGTTGACGGTCGGCTATTCGCATCCGGTACGGATCGAGCCACCGCCGGGCATCAGCTTCGTGGTGGAATCACCGACCCGTATCGGAGTAGTCGGCATCGACAAGCAACTAGTCGGTGAGGTGGCTGCTCAGATCCGACGAGTCCGCCCGCCGGAGCCGTACCAGGGCAAAGGGATCCGATACGTAGGAGAGGTGATCCGTCGCAAGGCAGGGAAGACCGGCAAGACCAAGGGCAAGAAGTAGGTTTGGCATCCCATCTCTGGCTGCTCGAAAGCGGTGCGGTCCCGGATCGAGTGGCCCTAGGAGACACGGAGGGGCAGGATGAAGTTTCAATTCAAGCGGCAACTGTCGCCGCGGAAGCGTCGTCACCTTCGCGTGCGAGCGAAGGTCAAAGGAACGGCGGACCGTCCGCGCCTGAACGTGTTCCGCAGCAACAAGCATATCTATGCTCAGGTCATCGACGACACTTGTGGGCAGACGTTGGCTGCTGCTTCGACGCTGGATCGGGAGGTTCGGGAACGCTTACCGGAGCACCATCCGAAGGTCGAAGAGGCGAGGATCGTCGGGCAGGTCATCGGGGAACGAGCCTTGGCACGGGGCATCACCAAGGTCGTATTCGACCGCGGTGGCTACAAGTATCACGGTCGTGTGAAGGCCCTGGCCGACGGCGCCCGTGCCGCAGGACTGCAGTTTTAGTTTAGTACGGTGAGGAGCGAGGACGAGGATGACTTTGGTCGGGGAAAGGCGGAAGGTCGATCCAAGTCGTGTCGGAGAACTCCGCGAGCGTGTCATTCAGATCGCTCGGGTGGCGAAGGTGGTCCAGGGTGGCCGGCGCTTCCACTTCCGCAGCGTGGTCGTGGTCGGGGACGGGCAAGGGCATGTCGGCGTCGGCATCGGCAAGGCGACCGAGGTTCCCGACTCGATCCGCAAAGCGGTCGAGAACGCCAAGAAGCACCTGATCGAGGTCCCACTGGACCGGACGACCATCCCACACCAGGTCGAAGTGAAGTTCAAGGCGACCCGTGTCCTGATGAAGCCCGCTGCACCTGGTACCGGCGTGATCGCGGGAGCGGGCGTACGAGCAGTGGCTGAGGCCGCTGGGATCAAAGACCTGATCGCCAAGTCGCACGGCAGTAACAATCCGGTCAACATCACGCAGGCGGCGCTGCTCGCCCTCAGTCAGCTGGAGTCGCCCGAAGAGGTCGCAGCGCGGCGGGGGCTTCCGGTGGAGCGGGTGCTTCGCGGACGGCGAAAGCGAGTCGGTGGCAATGAGCAGTAAACGTCTCCGTATCACCTATGTAAAGAGCGTGATCGGCTTCAGCGAGAAACAGCGGGCGACCTTGCGCTCGCTCGGTTTGCGTCGACTGGGTCAGTCGGTCGAATACCCTGACTCGCCGACGGTACGTGGAATGATTCAGAAAATCCAACATCTCGTGCGTGTCGACGAACTCGACGAGCGGACTGATCGCGTATGACTCACGGGGGTCACCGATGAAACTGCACGACTTGAAGCCAGCTCCAGGGTCACGTCGGCCCAAGACGCGGGTTGGCCGTGGCATCGCTGCCGGGCGGGGCAAGACGGCCGGACGTGGCACCAAAGGCCAGAAGGCGCGTGGTACGGTGCGACCTGGCTTCGAGGGTGGCCAGAATCCCCTGTACCGGCGTCTCGGTCGTGTGCGGGGATTCAAGAACCCGTTCAAGATCGTGTTCGAAGTGGTGAATGTCGGGCGACTGAACGATCTGCCGTTCGAGGGCGTCATCACGCCCGACGTGCTGCGAGAGTATCGGTTGATTCGTGAAGCAGGAGCTCCTGTCAAGATCCTCGGGAACGGGGATGTGAGCAGGGCGCTGCACGTGCGCGCCCATGCGTTCTCGCAGAGCGCCCGCGAGAAGATCGTGGCAGCTGGCGGCACGGTGGAGGTCATCGACTGATGCTGGAGGCGATGATCAGCGCGTTCAAGCTGCCCGACCTTCGCCGGAAGCTGCTCTTCACGGTCGGGATTCTGATCATCTTCCGCTTCGTGGCTACGATCCCGGTTCCGGGCGTCGACCAGGAGGCGTTACGCCGTTTGCTGGAGACGAATCAGTTTCTCGGCGTACTCAACCTGTTCTCGGGGAGCACGCTCACCAACTTCTCGATCGTCGCTCTCGGGGTCTACCCGTACATCACTGCCTCGATCGTCATGCAGCTGTTGACGCCGGTGATCCCACGGCTGACCGAGTTGTCAAAAGAAGGAAATCTCGGGCGGGCGAAAATCAACCAATACACCCACTGGTTGACCGTGCCTCTCGCGTTCCTGCAGGCCTATGGACATGCGGCGCTGATGAGTAGCGCGGGTGTGCTGCGGGATTTCGGGCTGTTCGACAGCGACACCTGGTTGCGCAGTCTTGCACTGCTGCTGACGTTGACGGCCGGAACCGTGTTCTTGGTCTGGCTCGGAGAGCTGATCACTGAAAATGGGATCGGCAACGGCGTTTCGATCATCATCCTCGGTGGCATCGTGGCGCAGTTGCCTAGTGCCATCGGGCGGTTGGTGACAGGTGGCACGCTGTCGACCAACCTGATCGGGACCGTCGCCTTTCTGGCGATCGGCGCCTTGATCATTGTCGGCATCGTCCTCATTACTGAAGGACAACGGCGGATTCCGGTCCAGCACGCGCGCCGTGTCCGTCGGGGTCGGGTATACGGTGGGGGAATGACCTATATTCCCCTCAAGGTGAACTCGGCCGGTATGATCCCGCTCATCTTCGCGATCAGCATCTTGCTGCTTCCCGGCATGATCGCGAATTTTCTCGCGACATCGCAGATTACATGGCTGCGTGATTTCGCCACGGCCTTGACCAGGGTGTTCGATCCGAACAGCTTACCATACCAAATAGCGTATTTCATCATGGTTGTGGCCTTCACATACTTTTACACGATGATCGTATTTCAGCAACAGAACATTGCAGAAACCTTGCAGCGGCAGGGGGCGTTCATCCCAGGGATCCGTCCTGGGCGGGCGACGGACGAGTATCTGACCAAGGTGCTGATGCGGATCACGTTGATCGGGGCACTGTTCCTGGGTGCAGTAGCCGTGCTGCCGTACGTCGTGGCCAAAATCACTGGCGTCACGGTGCTCTTTCTCAGTTCGACGTCGCTGCTGATCGTGGTCGGTGTCGCGATCGATACGATGCGTCAGCTCGAGGCGCAGTTGATGATGCGCCGGTACGAGGGCTTCATCCGCTAGGAGGCGTTCGGTGGCCGGACGGTGTCACGTGATCCTGATCGGTCCACAGGGGTCGGGAAAAGGAACGCAGGCCGCCCGGAGCGCTCCACGATTGGGACTCAGGCATGTGGCCACCGGTGACTTGTTCCGTCACCTCATGCAGCGTGACGACGAACTGGCACGCGAGGTGCGCTGGTATTATGACCGAGGTGCACTCGTGCCTGACGAGGTGGTCCTGCGCGTTTTGCTCCAGCGCCTCGACGAATTGGAGGAGGACGCTGACTACCGAGGAGCCTTGCTCGACGGGTACCCGCGCACGCGAGCGCAAGCCGAAGCATTGGATGCAGTGCTCCGTGAACGCAACGACTGCATCGCGGCGGTCATTCACCTCGCGGTTCCCCGCCCCGTCCTGATCGAGCGTTTGGGTGGCCGCTTGATCTGTCCGCAGTGTGGCGCAACCTACCATCGGCAGTTCTCGCCTCCTGCAGTGGATCTTCGTTGCGACCGGTGCGGGACATCCCTGACCCAACGGAGCGACGATACGCCAGAAGCGATTGCCCGCCGCCTGGAAACGTACGAGCAGCAGACTGCGCCACTCCTGGACTACTATCGTGCGCGTGGTTTGCTCATCGAGATCGATGGCGCTCGTCCGATCGATGCCGTGACCGAGGCGCTCGTCGAGGCACTACAGCCTCTCCTCGCCGATCGTCCGTGATGTCGATCGTCCTGAAGTCGTCAGCAGACCTCGAACGGATGCGCCACGCGGGGAGGATCGCCGCGCTCGTGCTTCGCACCTTGCGTGACGCGGCCAAGCCGGGCGTGACCACAGGTGCGTTGGATGACCTGGCCAGTGCCATCATCCTGCGCGAAGGAGCAGAACCAGCGTTTCGCGGCTACCGCGGCTTCCCGGCAACGATTTGTACCTCGGTCAACCACGAGGTCTTGCACGGGATTCCTGGTCGCCGGGTGCTCCATGACGGCGACGTGCTGAAAATCGACGTTGGTGTACGGTGGCGGGGATTTCATGCTGACGCCGCGATCACGGTGATCGTCGGTCGAGCCAGTCCACTGGCTTCTCGATTGGTGTCGGTCACCGAGGAGGCGTTCTGGGCCGGGTACGCGGCTGCGCGTGCCGGGAATCGGCTCGGTGACATCGGGGCAGCGATCGAGGAGGTGGTTCGCCGCAACGGCTTCGCGGTGATCGAAGGGTACAGCGGACACGGTGTCGGTCGCGACCTGCATGAAGAGCCATCGGTTCCGAACATGGGGATCGCAGGGCGAGGACTCGTGCTGCGTGCCGGGATGACGCTGGCGATCGAACCGATGGTGAGCGCCGGGGACGGGCGAACGCGGATCAAACGCGACGGATGGACCGTCGTCACGGAGGATGGGAGCTTGGCAGCACACTACGAGCACACGGTGTGGATCTCACCGGACGGGCCAGTGGTCCTGACGCAGGTGTGAGCGGCATGCTATACTGCAGTTTTGTGATGCGTGCGAGCGTTCGCGCGTGAGCGGGGTGGTGTGTGCCGAAGAAGGATGTCATCGAGGTCGAGGGGACGGTTACAGAGGCGCTTCCGAACGCGATGTTCCGTGTCGAGTTGGATAACGGGTACGAGGTTCTCGCGCACGTCTCCGGTCGCTTGCGCATGCACTTCATTCGAATACTCCCCGGCGACCGCGTGCGCGTAGAGTTGTCGCCGTACGACTTGACGCGGGGACGGATCACCTATCGCCTCCGGGGGCCGTCGCGTGAAGAGGAGTGATGAGGGGGTAGGACGCCATGAAGGTGTCAGCGTCGGTAAAACGCCGCTGTGCGAAGTGCCGGATCATTCGTCGGCACGGGGTGGTTCGCGTCATCTGCGATAACCCCAAGCATAAGCAGCGGCAAGGTTAGAGGGGGTAGGATGGCACGCATTGCGGGTGTCGATCTGCCGCGTGACAAGCGCATCGAGTATGCGCTCACGTTGCTCTATGGCATCGGTTGGACGACGGCGAAGAAGATTCTGGAGCGTACCGGCATCAACCCCTGGACCAAAGTGCGTGATCTGACCGACGATGAGGTCCAACGCCTGCGAGACATCATCGAGAAGGAAATGGTCGTCGAGGGGGATCTGCGCCGTCAAGTTGCCATGAACATCAAGCGCTTGATCGACATTGGGTGCTATCGCGGCATACGACATCGGATGGGTCTTCCCGTGCGCGGACAACGGACTCGCACCAATGCCCGTACGCGGAAAGGTCCACGTCCGCGCATCGGTGTGAAGAAGAAGGCGAAGCAGTAGTCGTGGGTCGGTTCGAGTCGCTGCAAAGGGGATGATTGCCGTATGGCAGATCGACGGCGTGGAACAGGACAGCGCGGGGCGGCGCGTCCGCGTCGCCGGGAACGGAAGAACGTTCCCCGCGGGCGTGCCTATGTGCACGCGACGTTCAACAACACGATCGTGACGATGACGGATCCGAACGGGAATGTGATCTGCTGGGCGAGTGCTGGCTCCAGCGGATTCAAGGGGACCCGGAAGAGCACTCCGTACGCGGCGCAGGTTGCGGCGGAGAACGCTGCCCGCAAGGCGATGGAACATGGGATGCGGCAGGTCGACGTGTTCGTGAAGGGTGCTGGGGCCGGTCGGGAAATGGCGATCCGTGCCCTTGCGGCAGCCGGCCTGCAAGTGATGTCGATCACCGATGTCACACCGGTGCCCCACAACGGTTGCCGGCCTCCGAAGCGACGCCGAACGTAAGTGAGGGGGGTCAATGGGACGCTACATTGGGCCGGTTTGCCGGCTGTGCCGGCGCGAAGGGGTCAAACTGTATCTCAAGGGTGAGCGCTGCTTCGGGCCGAAGTGCCCGATCGTCAAGCGGCACCCGAACAAGAATTATCCTCCCGGGCAGCATGGGCCGGCGCAGCGGACGACTCGGCGGCCGTCGGAGTTCGCCTTACAGCTGCGGGAGAAGCAAAAGCTGAAGCGAATCTATGGCATTCTCGAGCGGCAGTTCCGACGCCATTTCAACGAGGCGGAACGACGCGCAGGTCTGACTGGCGATAATCTTCTGCAGATCCTGGAGTCGCGGCTGGACAACGTGGTGTACCGGCTGGGCTTCGCCGATTCGCGTCGGCAAGCACGGCAACTCGTGCGGCATGGTCATTTCCTGGTAAACGGACGGAAGACGGACATTCCGTCGTATCTGGTGCGGCCGGGTGACATCATCGCCGTTCGTCCCGAGAGTCGCCGTCGAGAGTATTTCAAGGTGCTCGAAGAGACGGCGAAGAGCAAGGCAGTGCCTGATTGGTTGAGCCGGGATTTGGAAACGATGAGCGGACGGGTTCTACGACTGCCGACCCGCGAGGAAATCGATATCCCGTCCGTCAACACGCAGCTCGTCGTGGAGTACTACAGTCGGCGCTGAGCGACACGAACGCACAGCACTTGGGGAGGCGAGATTCGTGCTCGACTTTGCACGTCCCAGGGTCATCCAAACGCATGCTGGGCCGACGTACGGCCGATTCGTCGTCGAGCCGCTCGAACCGGGGTATGGTACCACGCTCGGGAATGCGCTCCGTCGCATTCTGCTCCGGTCACTCCCTGGCGCAGCCATCACACGGGTCCGGATCGCCGGTGTGTGGCATGAGTTCTCGACGGTCGAGGGTGTCCGCGAGGACGTCACGGAGATCGTCCTGAACTTGAAGGGGATCCGTTTGCGAGCCATCACCGACTTTCGGGAAACCCGAGCGACGCTCTTCGCCCAAGGTGAGGGAGTCGTCCGTGCCGGTGACGTGGACTGGCCGGCGGAAGTCGAGGTGGTGAATCCGGAGCATGTCATCGCGACGCTCGACAATGACCAGGCGCGGCTCGAGATGGACCTCTGGATCGGGCGCGGCCGAGGCTATCTACCTGCAGAGGCACAGGAGATCCGATCCATCGGTGAGATTCCGATCGACGCGATCTTCACACCGATCCTGAAAGTGAACTACGTCGTGGAGCACACGCGAGTCGGTGGGGCAACCGACTACGATCGGCTGATTCTCGAAGTGGTCACCGACGGCACAGTCGAACCAGCGAAGGCACTCGTTGAAGCGGCACGGATCTTGGTTCAACATGCGCGGTGGATTGCCGAGTTCGACACGGAAGCGACGGAGCAGCCGAGCGAGGAGTGGGCGAGTGCGCAAGTCGACGATACGCGGTTGCTTTCCGAGCTCGGTCTGTCCCAGCGAGTGTTGAATGCATTGCGGGCGCGGGGCATCGAGCGGGTGAGTCAGGTACTGGCGATGCGCCCCGATCAGTTGCTGGGTATTCGCAACTTCGGCCCGCGTGCCTTGCAGGAACTGCGAGAGCGCCTGCAAGAGAATGGGTACGCGGAGGGGCCACTCTTCACCGGTGCCATTCCCGAGGTCGGGGTCGGCGCGCTGGAGAGTGAGGAGGGGTAACGGTGAGACATCGGAAAGCCGGACGGAAGTTCGGGCGACGGACCAATCCACGGAAGAATCTGTTCCGGAACCTCGCGGTCTCGTTGATTCTGCATGAACGCATGACGACGACCCTGGCCAAAGCGAAGGCGATCCAGCCGATCGTCGAGAAGCTCGTCACCATGGCGCGGGAAGACACCGACCATCACCGCCGCCTTGCGTGGGCTCGGCTCGGTGACCAGCGAGCAGTCGCGAAGTTGTTCGAAGTCATCGCTCCACGCTTCGCTGGTCAGCCAGGCGGCTATACCCGTATCTATCGCATCGGGCAACGACGCGGTGACGGTGCGCCACTCGCGTTGATCGAGTTCGTGGCTTGACGTGTCCGACGATGCTGACATGCAGCCACGCCGCTACCGGATCGATCTGGGATACGAGGGAACAGCTTTCAGCGGTTCCCAACGGCAACCAGGTCTCCGGACCGTTCAGGGGGTCCTGGAGGAGGCGTTGGCGCGCGTGGTTGCGATGCCGGTGCGAGTGGCCTTGGCTGGCCGAACGGATGCGGGGGTGCATGCCGTGGGCCAGGTCGCGAGCTGTGACCTGGTGTGGCGACACGACGCTGAGACCCTGGTCCGGGCTCTGCGAGCTTCCCTCCCGGAGGACATCGTCATCTACCGTGCGACAGTGGCGCCAGCCGGGTTCCATGCTCGCCGTTGTGCGCTCGACCGTGAATACCGGTACCGCATCTGGCTCGGAACCGATCCGCCACTCTTCCTGCGGCGCTTCGTGTGGGTCTACGCGGGGCCGATTGACCTCCAGGCGCTCCAGGCAGCGGCGGACTTTTTCGTCGGCACTCATGATTTTCGTTCCTTCGCCGGGCACGGGATGGGTGGGCCGGCGGCGACCGCGCCGCGGTTCCGTACCATCGATCTGTCCGAATGGCATCTCCTGGAGCCAACGCTGGAGCCGCTGTGGGGAAGAGCGCAGATCCTCGAGTACCGCGTCCGGGCCAACGGATTCCTCCCACACATGGTCCGGACGATGGTCGCAGCCTTGCTCCGTGTCGGAACGGGGGATGTCTCGCCGGATTGGATCGTCGAACTCCTGCGAGTACACGATCGGCGAGCAGCGCCTGCGCCGGCTCCAGCCCGCGGATTGGTGCTCTGGCGAGTGCGGTATCCTGAGGACGTCGACTGCGCAGCGGGGTACGAGCAACCCCCTCTCCACGTGTCGGAGCGAAAAGGATCGAGTGAGGTGTGAACGATGACCGTCAAGGCCAAGAAGCGGAGTTATCTGCAACGGACGTACATGGCCAAACCGGGCGAAGTGGAACGACGCTGGTGGGTCGTCGACGCACAGGGAAAGCGCTTAGGGCGGCTGGCCAGTCAGATCGCAGCGATCCTGCGTGGGAAGCATAAGCCATCTTTCACTCCGCATACCGATGTCGGCGATTTCGTCATCGTGATCAACGCGGAGAAGGTGCGGCTTGCCGGGACGAAGGAACGGGATAAGATCTATTGGCGGCACTCACAGTATCCAGGCGGCCTGACCTTGACGAGCTTTCGCGATCTGATCGCGAAACATCCGACTCGTCCGCTCGAGTTGGCTGTCCGCCGAATGTTGCCGAAGGGGCCGTTGGGACGACAACTGTTTCGTAAGCTCAAGGTGTACGCGGGTCCGAATCACCCGCATGCGGCACAAAAGCCTGAACCTCTTCACCTCGATGCGTAGGCTCGATCATGAGGGGAGCGTGAGGACCGTGGTCGAAACCGCGCGCGCGCATCAAGCGGTGGGGTCGAAACCGCTCTACTACTATGGCCTGGGCCGTCGGAAGACTGCGGTGGCCAGGGTACGGCTTTATCCCGGATCGGGGCAGATCATCGTCAACGGACGCCCGGCTGAACAGTATTTCGGTCATCGTTTGCTGTACCATGCGTTGATCCTCGAGCCGCTGCGGCTCACCGGGTTACGAGACCACTTCGACATCCGAGCTCGCGTGGTCGGAGGCGGTTTATCCGGGCAAGCGGGTGCGATCCGCCATGGCGTGGCGCGAGCTCTCCTCCGGTACAACCCTGACCTCCGACCGGTCTTGAAGCGGGCGGGTTTGCTAACACGCGATCCTCGTGTCAAAGAGCGCAAGAAGCCGGGACTCAAGCGTGCTCGTAAGGCGCCGCAGTACACGAAGCGGTGATGCGCTTCGGGTGTCCTTCCGCGCAACGTATCCCGTGCGATTGTCGAGGGGCGGAGTTGCCCCTCACGTGTTCGGGGCATACCCGCCGGTGGCGCGGTGCGAGCGCTGCGGACTCTGCGGATCGATCACGGAGCGGATGAAGTCGACCACCTGCGCGAAGCGCTCCAGGGTCTCTTGGCGGCGGAGCGCTGCGAGCCGCAGAGGACTCACCTCTACGGTGACGAAGCCAGAGTAGCGGGCTCGTCGTAAGAGCTGCAGCGTGCTCACAAGCGGCAGGTTTCCTTGTCCCGGCAAGCGGTGATCGCGGAGGAGCGCGTTGAGCAGGCCGCACCGCCAGTCGGTGTCGCTGGCGTCGCTGAGATGGACGCCGACGAGACGGGCCAAGGACGTCCGGAGCGTCGCGACGAGATCCCAACCGTGACTGGCGACGTGCGACACGTCGCACACGATGCCCACTTGCCACTCCTCCGCGAAGCGCAGCAAGTATTCGAACGACTGGAACGGCGCAGTCGCGCTTCCCCGTTGGCGCTCAGGATTCTCGATCCCTACCGTTACGCTGGGTCCGAGGATGTCGAGTGCGTGTGCCAACGCGCGCAGCCATGAGGCCCGAGAAGCACCCACGGGCGGTGGATGAACGACCAAGACGCGGCATTCCGGCAGTCCCGCCGCGAAGCGCGCTGACTCGAGAATGTCCTGCTCGGCGACTCGCGGTGCCGGGCGACGCAGACGCAGCGTGGTGTGCACAGAGAGAATCGGGAGTCCCTGCTCGGCCGCGATTGCGGCGATCGCCAGCGGGTCCGTCCGGAGGAGACGTGGTGTCAGGAGGAGTTCGACTCCGTCCACACCTGCGTCCCGGAGCAGGCGGAAGCGCTCTCGGAGCGGAAACCACCAGGGAAGACAACCGGTCGACGCGAGGATTTGCATTGAGATACTCCCGCGTTCGATGTCCTTCCCTCGCGGTGACAAGTCTATCACCGACTCGATCGAATGGAGCGTTATCGGATCACTCCATCAGGGTTCGTGCTCGCGCAGATCGCTCTCTCCACGACTCGTTCAGTGGCAGTCGCGACTCGCAGAGTACGGGCAGGGTCGGTCGGAGCTTCCTCGATGGTGAGGACGAAGACGGTGTCCCCGTCAAAAATCGTGTGCGCTGGCCGAATCGTGCGAGCGATGGCGTCATGTGCGGCGATGGCCATACGGATCAGCGCGTTTTGGTCGACCGGGTAGTCGGTGGCGACGACGACCAACGTGGTATTCGTCTGTGTCATGTCTTCGTGGGCGGTGCCGCTGAGAATGAGCTCCCGTGCTGGAAGCCAGTCGGACGATTCCGCGCGGACTCCGGCCAAGATGCGACCGGTCGACGGGTCGATCACCTCGCCAACTGGGTTCACGACGGCCAGCGCGCCCAGGCGATAGTCATCCAACGCCACCGTCGCCGCCCCGATCCCGGTAGGTGTCGCCCACTGCCTGCCCCGCAGCTTTCCTGCTGTCGCCCCAGCTCCAGCGCCGATCCGCCCGGACAGCCAGCCATCCGGACTCGCAGCATCGCACGCGGCGTAACCAGCGTCGCTATCCGGGAAGATCGGTTCCGTGCCGGTGAGATCGTACACGACCGCCGCGGCGACGATCGGGACGGGAACGACGGCGGTGGGGAATCCCCGTTGCCGTTCTCGTAACCAGCGCACCACACCATCCGCTGCGGTAAGGCCGAATGCACTACCACCGGTGAGCAGAACCGCGTCCAGCCGGCGCACGAGGTTTCCCGGGACGAGCACATCGGTTTCGCGCGTCCCTGGTGCGCCTCCACGCACCTCGCGAAACGCGAGTGCAGGGCGTTCGGCGAGAACGACCGTGCATCCGGTCGTTCCCGAGGGATGCGTCCAGTGACCGACTCGAAATCCCGGGACAGCGTTCGCGATCACGGCTCCCCTCCCTGCGGGCTGACGGCGATGGTCAGTCCCGGATAGGCCAACTCCACCGTACCTGGGAACTGCTCTCGTACCGTGGACAGCGTTGCGACCGTTGCTGGGCTGTTCCAATAGTGGGTGATGAGCGTTCGCCGAGCATGCGACAAGGTGGCCAGACGGATCGCTTGGAGCAGATCGAGGTGTCCCTCCCGTGCTGCTGGTTCCGCGTCAGGGAACAATGTCGCCTCCACGATCAAGAGATCGGCGTCGCGTGCGAAGGGCAGGAGCGAATCGTCCCATCCGGTATCAGCGAGGTACACGAGCGTCGCGCGTTGTCCCTCGATGCGGAGAGCCCAGCAGGGAACCCAATGTCTCGTTCGGCGAAAGGAGACGTGACCCACTGCTGTCGTCAGTGGTGCGTCGGGATCGTACTCGGCGAGCGCGAAGGTCTCGGTGAAGAAGGTTTCGCTCGATTCAGCGTCCAGCGATAGGACACGTGCGAGTCGCTCGAGATATCGAAGTCCTCCAGGCGGCAGCCAAACCGACACTCGCCTCTTCTGGAGTCCGGGCGCATACTTGAGCCCGTAGCGAAGGGGAACGAGGTCCAGGACGTGATCCTGGTGCAGGTGGGTGATGATGATTCCGTCGAGCCGATCCAGCGGTCGATGCCGCAGTAGCTCAGGAAGAATACCCGGTCCGCAATCGACCAAGAGGGTCGCGTCGTTCTCCGCCACGAGATAGCCGGAGCACCCTTGACCCGGGTTCGGTGAGGCAGGGCTCCCACCGAGCACGATCAGATGCATCGAGACGGACCTCCGATCCGATGACCGACTGTCACCGCGCTATTCGTCCACAACGGTTAGCACATCGACATGGTCCAGCAGAGACAGAGTACCACGAGGAGCCCCAGTGTCTCGTCACGAGGATCGTCCGGGTGGAGAGACGCACCGAGCGTTGCGCGTGACCAACCGGGTGCGATGTCCCTCTCTCGGTCGCTCCTGTCCAACGCAACGCTCTCGGCAGACTGGCGCCGATGCGTTCGATGTGGTCAGTCCACGTTCGGAAGGCTCGGCTGGACGCGTCGGCGCAAAACGGAAGCGTCGTAGGCATCCGTATCACCCTCATGGAGACAGTGCTTGCCCTCGGTGTGTCGCTACGGAGGCTGGAGCACGGTCCGCAGGCGGCTCAGGTACAGTTCCGCGCGGACGGATGGCTCAGTCCACCCGGTGCAGCGTCTGCGCGGTCGGACAGGTTACCCCACTGTCGTGCTCCGCAAACGCGTGTCCGGAATCAGAGAGTGACGATCGCGCTGTCGCGAGGCGATCGGGAAGGTGGGGCAACCGTGCGGCGCAGGAACCGATCGGTTGTTCGCCGCGGAGAGCTGGCCACGGGCCGGCAGCGCAACGGACCTACTCGTGCCATAGCGGTCGTCTTCGCCGGCACTCCGCTGTGGCGGCATGTCGCGTTGGCGCGGGAACACTGCCAGTGAGGTGCCGTGATTCGATCGGCCAGGCAGGAGGTGCGCGATGGCACTCATGCTCAGTGAATCGGCTCGCTCGTTGCTCCGTCTGCGGTACTTGCGTCGAGACGAACAGGGCCGCATCGTGGAGACAGAGGAAGAGCTCTTTTGGCGCGTGGCGAAGACCGTCGCTGCTGCGGAGGACGCGTTCCCGTGTGCTCGTCGAAGCGACGAAGTGGCGGAGGAGTTCTTCCGCCTGATGACCTCGCTTCGGTTTCTCCCGAATACGCCGGCTCTCATCAACGCTGGTACGGAATTAGGGCAGCTTTTCGCGTGCTTCGTGCTGCCGGTGCCTGATTCGTTGGACGGCATCTTCGGTGCCGTTCGTGATGCGGCAAAGATTCACCAAACGGGCGGAGGGACAGGATTCTCGTTCTCGCACTTACGCCCGCGTGGGGATCTGGTTCGTTCGACCCGACGACCATCCTCGGGAGCGGTTTCCTTCATCCGCATCTTCGACAGCGCGAGTGACGTCATCGCGACCGAAAGCGTCCGTGGCGGTGCGAACATGGCTGTCTTGCGCTGCGACCATCCGGACATCCGGGAGTTCATCAACGCCAAACGAGATCCGGCTGCCTTTTCTCGATTCAACTTCTCGGTACTGGTGACCGATGCCTTCCTCGAAGCAGCGCGTCAGGGCGGGACGATCGATCTGGTGAATCCACGAACGGGCAAGCCGTTCGGCCAGGTCGATGCACGCGTATTGTTCGATGAAATGGTCGACGCGGCATGGGCGGTCGGCGATCCTGGGCTGCTCTTCTCGGACCGAATTCAGCGCGACAACCCCTTGCCAGTCCTCGGTCCTTTGGAAGCCACGAACCCCTGCGGTGAAGTTCCGCTACACCCATGGGAGGCGTGTGTTCTCGGATCGTTGAACCTCGCAGCCTTCGTCGTTGAGCAGGACGGGCAACCCCGCGTCGATGAGGAGAGCTTGAGACAGGCGGTGCGAACGGCGCTGCGCTTTCTGGATGACATGGTCGAGGTCTCTCGGTATCCGAAACGAGAGATCGAAGCGATCTGCCGCGCGAACCGTAAGGTTGGCCTCGGCATCATGGGGTTCGCGGATCTCCTGCTCGCGATGCGGATTCCGTACGGATCGGACGAGTCCGTCGCGGTCGCGGACCGGATCATGGGGCTCGTTCAGTCGACAGCCGTTGACGAGAGTCGCCGGCTCGCTCGGGAGCGCGGTCCTTTTCCGAATTTTCCGCTCAGTCGGTACGCAGCGCGGGGTGAGCCTCCGCGGCGCAACGCCACCGTGACGACAGTCGCTCCGACTGGCAGTATCAGCATCATTGCCGGTTGTAGTAGCGGCATCGAGCCCTTGTACGCGCTTGCCTATCGGCATGTCGGTGAATTCGTCGGGGTCGTCGAGCCGCATCCGCTACTTCTCCGAGAACTCACTCGCCGCGGGCTGTTGGATGCTTCGTTGCTCCAGGACATCGTCGTCACAGGGCGTATCGGTCATCGGACCGATCTACCCGAGGACGTCCGCAGACTGTTTCGGGTGGCAACGGAGATCACGCCCGACGAGCATGTGACGATTCAAGCAGCGATCCAACGTCATGTGGAGAACGCGGTCAGCAAGACGATCAACCTTCCGTCGGAGGCGACGCGTGAGGACGTGCGGCGCGCCTTCTTGCTCGCGCATGCGCTGGGGTGCAAGGGAGTCACGGTCTACCGCGAAGGGTCACCACGAGGGCAAGTATTGCAGGTGCTCGGGCACTGTCTCAGCTGTATGGGAGCGGATGCGTTCCCGGAGACCCCTTGAGAGGCCGTGCCGGATCGGGGGAGCGTCGGGATCAGGCTCGTCCCCAACGCTCCCCCGACCTGCTCAACTGCGCACCTGCACCGGGATGCGCCGACGTTCGGCAGCTTCGGCTTTCGGCAGCCGGATCTCCAATACACCGTGCTCGTAGGACGCTTGGGCCTCGTCTTCCCGAACCGGGGCCGGTAGCGTCAGCGCACGATAGAGGGTGCCAACTCGTCGCTCACGGATGTGCCAGGTGCCCTTCGTCTCCTCCCGTTCCTCCCGGGTTTCGGCCCGGATAGTCAAGACTCCCTGCCGGATCTCCACGGTAAGATCTTCGGGGCGCACGCCCGGGAGAGAAGCCCGCACGACGATGGCGTCGTCGGTTTCTTGCAGGTCCACCGGTATACCCAATTCCTCGGTGGCCCGCCAGCGAGTCAGCTCGCTGAACAGCCGATCGAAGCGTTCCCGCATGGCCTCGAGTTCGCGCCACGGATTCCATGTCGTGATGCTCATGGCTGGCATCCCTCCCTTCCAACCTGCTGATCCCAGCCCATCGACGGGCTCAAGCATACCGCGAACCGGAGAGGCACGGAAGATCGGCAAGATGGTCCTTCCATAGTATCCTGAGAGAAACCGGTGGGCTCGTGACCGGCGGGGAAGCGGGAGGAGGACCGATGCGGATCCGGTATCACGATCTCGGTGTCAGCCAGGACAAAGTAAACCATATCGTCGAGCGCGAAATGCGGATCCTCGAAAGGAAACTCGCTGACCTCGAGGACGATCTGAAAATGCTCGACATCACGATTGAACATCTGCAACGGAGCGATACGTATGTCGCCCGTCTTCATCTGCGGCTACCGGGACCGGACATTGCCGCGAAAGGGGAGGGGCAAAATCCAGCGCAGGCGCTGCGAGACGCCTTCTCCGACCTCTATGATGCCCTCGAACGCCAACTCGCGAAGATCCGCAACGAAGCATTCATTCGCCGAGCCCGCCAGCACCCGAGCCTCGCCCGACCGGCAGGGGTGCCGCCAGAGGAGGCGGAGTCGCACGAAACCGAGGAATCGACACCCGGGAGTGAACGATGAGTTCGACAGGGTCGTTGGAATTCGAACGCGAACGGCTGCTGGCGAAGTTGCGGCAACATCTGGAGAGTGTCCCACTGGAGTCAGCTGGGGAACCATCGACCCGCCGCGAATCGCTCGCGTTACAGATCGTCGAGCACTATCGGCCGTTGCGGCGGTTCGTACACCGTGAGATCGGTCGATTCGTCGCGTTCGGTGTCGTCCCGCCTGGTGTGTTGAGCGATCAGGACGTCGCGGACACCGTTGTGGTGCGGGCGTTGCAACACTGGCGAGAGGCGCCCGAGCGTGGTCTCTTCCGGTGGTTGCGACGGACCGCGCGGCGTGTCGTCCGGCAACTGGTCGAGGAGGAACGTCGTCGGATCGAGCATGAACGGTCGCTCGACGAGCCGGTCGCCTTCCAAGGAGACGAGTGGCCGGATCAGGTGGTGCGTCTGGCCGATATCCTCGCGGACCCCACGGCACAGTTGCCGGAAGATGTCGTCGTTTCTGAAGAAGCGCAGCGGATTCTCGCGAACGCGTTGGATCGGTTGCCAGAGACCTGGCGCGAGGTCTTTCTCTTGAAGGTCGACGGATGGTCGGACGAGCAGATTGCACATGCGGAAGGAATGGCGGAGGAGGACGTGCGGCGGATCGTCGAGGCTAGCCGCGCCTTTCTCGCCGATCTGCTCCGCGAGTATCGACAGGAACTCGAGGTCTGAGACGAGGGGCCGATCGGGGGCGAGATGGCAACGAGTCAGTTCGAACTCGCGCTCTCGACCGACCTGTACGAGTTGACGATGGCCTCCAGTTACGATGCCCTGGGGCGACATGGTCGAGCGGTTTTCAGCCTGTACGTGCGAAAACTCCCGGAGCATCGACACTTTCTCGTCGTGGCCGGCGTGAATGAACTTCTCGAACGATTGGTTGCCCTGCGGTTCGACGATGAAACACGGGCGTATCTCCGGACGTTGCCGATGCTTCGGCCGGACTTCGTGGACTCGCTCGCCTCGTTCCGCTTTCACGGAGACGTGTGGGCAGTACGCGAGGGGACCGTGATTTTTGCGGACGAACCGATTCTCGAAGTCGAGGCGCCGATCGACCAAGCACAGTTGGTCGAGACACTGGTTCTCAACGCGATTCATTATCCGACGTTAGTGGCGACCAAGGCAGCACGATGTCGGCTGGCCGCTCCGGGCAAGACGCTCGTCGATTTCGGACTGCGGCGCACCCCGAGTTTGGAGGCCGGGTTGGCAGCTGCCCGCGCAGCCTATCTGGCTGGATTCGCCGCCACGAGTAACGTGCTCGCTGGGGCGCGCTACGGCATCCCGGTCAGCGGAACGGTTGCTCACTCGTTCATCGAGTCGTTTCCGTCGGAGCTGGAAGCGTTTCGGGCGTTCGCTCGGACCTATCCGGGTGATCCGATCCTCTTGATCGATACGTACGATACGCTGCGGGGCGCTGAGCATGCAGTCATCGTCGCGCGAGAACTGGCGGCCGAAGGACGCCGGGTGCGCGCCGTCCGCCTCGACAGCGGCGACTTGGCGGAACTCAGTCGTGCCGTGCGAGCGCTTCTCGACCGCTCTGGATTTCCCGATATTCAGATTTTCGCGAGCGGTGGTTTAGACGAATATGAACTCCATGCGCTCGAAGCGACGGGTGCGCCGATCGATGGATACGGAATCGGCTCCAGACTCGGGACGTCGACCGACGCTCCCTTGGCCGACATGGCATACAAGTTGGTCGAGTACGATGGAGAGCCGGTGTTGAAGCTGAGCACCGGGAAACGGACCCTCGTCGGAGCGAAACAGGTGTGGCGCCGGATCGGCAGGGATGGACACTACAGCGAAGACCTGATCGCGTTGCGTGACGAGCCGCCTCCTGGGCCAGATTGGATACCGCTGCTGCGCCCAGTCATGCGCGGGGGTGAGATTCTGGAGAGGCCCGCGCTCCCCGAACTGCGTGCCCACCACCAGAGCGAGATCGATCGCCTACCGCCGTGGTTGCGAGTGCTCGCGCCGACCGCGACGTATCCGGTTCGACTGAGCGACCGGCTACGAGCCCGACAGCTGCAGGCTGAGGAGACCATTCGTCGCCGAGAAGGGCTTTGACGGTGCTGCATCGGGTGCGCGTTGCTCCGGTCTCCCTCGACACGTACCGCGACGCGGTGCCGGCGGAGCAGGTCGCCGAGTTGGAGGACTTGGGACGTCGCCTGCATGGCCTGCGGGTGGCGCACATCAACGCGACGCCGTACGGGGGCGGCGTTTCTGAACTCTTGCGTTCGAGTGTCGCTTTGGAGTGCGGACTCGGGCTCACGGTGGACTGGTTGGTCATCTCGGGCGACAGCCGCTTTTTCGAGGTCACGAAGGCCCTCCACAACGGACTCCAGGGTGCTCCGTTCGTCGTGACCGCGGACCTCGAGGAGACCTATGTCCTCAACAACCGGGCCAACGCAGCAGCGTTGCCGGGGGAGTACGACGTCATCATCGTCCATGACCCACAACCGGCTGCGCTCCGTGCCTTTTCGTCGCTGCCGACGACTCGATGGGTCTGGCGCTGCCATATCGACACGGCCGAGCCGCACCCGACCGCAGAGCAGTTCCTTCTCCGCTGGCTCGACGGTTACGACACGCTCGTCTTCACGATGGCGGAGTTCGTGGTCCCGGCACTGCGTGGACGACCGATCGAGCTCTTTGCGCCTGGGATCGACCCGCTGAGTCCCAAGAATCTCCCGGTACCGCCCTCCTTGTGCAAGCGTGTGGTGTCTTGGCACGGTGTGGACACGCAACGACCGCTGCTCTTGCAGGTGTCGCGCTTCGATCCCTGGAAAGATCCGTTCGGGGTCATTCGCGTTTTTCGGATCGCCCGAGAACATATTCCGGGTTTGCAGCTCGCGCTGCTCGGATCGATGGCACTCGACGATCCGGAAGCCTGGCGGCTCTACGAGCAACTGCGAGCGGAAGCAGAGCGAGAGAGCGATCTCTTCATCGGCACGAACCTGACTGGCGTCAGCTTCGTGGAAGTGAACGCGTTTCAGCGCAGCGCGTCGGTCGTTATCCAGAAGTCCCTCCGCGAAGGATTCGGGCTCGTCGTGAGCGAAGCCCTTTGGAAGGAAACTCCAGTCGTCGCCGGGCGGAGCGGAGGAATCACGTTGCAAATGGAGGATGGTGTCGGCGGATACCTCGTCGATCCGAGGGACGAGGATTCATTCGCTCGGCACGTCGTAGCGTTGATCCAGGATCGAGCACTGGCGCGGACACTTGGACGATTGGGCAGGCAACGGGTTCGTGAGCGATTTCTGATCACCCGGTACGTGCGGGACGAACTCCGCGTGCTGGCGCGACTGGTCGGACAGGATTGCTGAATCTTCGGGAGGTCCCGGATGAACGACTCGCGGGAGCGAGAATGGTTGGATGCCATGCGTCGTCGACTGGAGGAACGTCGGGTTGAACTGGAACGCCTCCGGCAACAGACCCTGCGACTGCTGTCCGCGGAAGGTGCCAGTCAGGCCGATGAAGGAACCGTCGCCTCGCACCCGGCGGATGCTGCCACTGACGTCACGATGGCGGAAATCGAGCAGAGCGTGCTCCGAACGATCGAGGAAGAACTGCATGAAGTAGACGCGGCACTCGAACGTCTGGCGAATGGC
Source organism: Thermomicrobium sp. (assembly GCA_025060175.1). Classification (GTDB taxonomy): domain Bacteria; phylum Chloroflexota; class Chloroflexia; order Thermomicrobiales; family Thermomicrobiaceae; genus Thermomicrobium. The sequence continues at coordinate 27,359 of JANXBE010000004.1, forward strand.
ACCTACGGCTACTGCAGCGATTGTGGGAGGCCGATCGAACGGGCACGCCTGGAGGTCATGCCCTGGGCAGCCCGCTGTCTCAGCGACCAAGAGCGATTCGAACGCGAACTCGAGAGGCGCAGACGCTGAAGCCGCGGCACCATCATTGCAAGAAGATAGCCGGGTCCGGAGGCCGTGCCTCGACACGCGTCAGTCGGAAGGGTCGCTTGAGGGCGAACGCGACCGTCAGACCGCTCGCTGTACCGAGCACAAAGCCGAACAACAGCATCACCCACTGTCGTCCTGGCAGACCGGCCATCGCTCCTCCTCGCGTCGCATCATTGGATCATCAAGACGCGGTGTGCCGTCACCCAATGGTCCTCGAGGCGATAGTACGCGCGTTGCTCCGGGGTGAACAAGTGAATGACAACTGTTCCGTAGTCCAGAATTACCCAACCGGACTCTGGCTCGCCTTCGATGGCCCGGCGTACGGCGCCCAGTTCGTCCAGCGCCTCGCTGAGATGCGTCGCCAGTGCTCGCAGTTGGCGTGTGCTCTCTGCGGTGCAGAGGACGAAGAGGTCGAAGAACGGTGTCAGCGCGGTCAAATCGAGAACCTGGATGTCGGTCGCGAGTGCGTCGGCTGCAGTCTCCGCCGCGACTCGTGCAATTTCCTGTGGAGTCGCACGAATTCCGTCGTGCACGCGTGTCATCGTCACCTCACTCGATTCGCAGTCGGGTCAAGCCCGCCGGTGGGCCTGGTAGGATTCGAACCTACGACCCTGAGGTTATGAGCCTCCTGCTCTGCCGCTGAGCTACAGGCCCCCGTCGCGCTTCAATTCTAGCGTCCCAGACCGAAGCAGACTAGTGTGGTCGTAGTACCATTGCCCGGCGATTGAAGGGGCGACGCGTGGAAGAGCGATCGGTCACTGATGAGGGACGGCCACCAAAGCGTCGACGTCGTTTGGTCATTCCTGCCCTCTCGCTCGTCTTGCTCGTTGGCCCCTCGGGGGCCGGCAAATCGACCTTTGCACGAGCCCACTTTCGACCGACCGAAATTCTGTCCTCCGACGCTTTTCGAGCCATGATCGCTGATGACGAAGCCGATCAAACTGCTACACGAGAAGCGTTCGAGCTGCTGCATCGCGTCGCGGAGGCGCGCCTCCGCCGGGCGCGGCTCACTGTCATCGACGCGACCAATACGCGCCGAGAGGCGAGGGAGCCGTTGATCGAACTAGCCAGACGCTACCATGTCCCCTGCGTTGCCATCATCTTCGATTACCCCCTGGAGGTGTACCTGCAACAGAACGCGTCCCGTCCGGGCCGACGAGTCGAACGATCGGTGATCGAGCGGCAGTACGCACAGTTGGAAGCGCATCGGGGCGCGTTACTCGAAGAACCGTTCCAACGGCGGTACTGGTTGCGTTCACCGACGGAGGCGGCGCAGGCCGTTGTCATCCGTCGTCCCCTGCTCTGCGACCGACGATCGTGGCACGGTCCATTCGACATCATCGGTGACGTGCACGGCTGCTTCGACGAACTGGTGGAGTTGTTAGGGCGACTGGGGTATGCGATCACCGAGCGTCGGTCGACCCGAGGAGAGACGTCCTTCGCGTTACATCACCCAGCCGGTCGCCGCGTGATCTTCGTGGGTGATCTCGTCGATCGTGGTCCGAAGGTCGTTCCTGTCCTGAAGCTCGTGCTTCCTGCTGCTGCACGGGGGCGTGTCGCTGCTGTGCTCGGGAATCACGACCGGAAACTCCTGCGATATCTCGAGGGACACCCAGTCCGCGTGGCGCATGGCTTTGAGATGACCGTCGCCCAACTCGAGGCGGAGCCAGCGGACTTCAAACAACGGGTCCTCCGGTTTCTACGGCGCCTGCCCCATCATCTCGTGCTCGATGAAGGACGTCTCGTGGTTGCCCACGCGGGCCTTCCTGAGGAGTACCACGGCCGTGACTCTCCCGTCGTGCGGCGCATCGCTCTCTTCGGCGTAACCTCCGGTGAGGTCGACGAACATGGGTTACCGATCCGAGTGAATTGGGCCTTGCACTACCGAGGTCGCGCTCTCGTCGTCTATGGTCACACGCCTGTCACTGAGCCAGTGTGGATCAACCGGACGCTCAACCTGGACACTGGATGCGTTTTCGGTCATCGATTGAGTGCCCTTCGCTACCCGGAACTCGAGATCGTCTCGGTCGCAGCGCGTCAGGCGTATGCAGTACCGTCGCGTCGACTTCTCACCCCTGAGGACTTGTCGATGCCTCTCTTGCTTCCGGCCGACGAGTCTCTGCATCGCGTCGATGCGCCGACGGCTGCCAGTGAGCTGGTGGTCGGCCAACACGGCCTCATCGGCGGGAAAGGGGCTGATGCGCCCACTGCCTCTGGTGTCTGAAAACGACCACGCCAAGAGGTGCCGCGACGGGCGCCGCGCGATGCAACGGGACTCGCCAGATGCGCGCCGGACAGTGCGCTGTTCCCGGCTGGACGGGACGATGAAGCTGGCGTCGAGTCGGTACAAGGCCGTAACCAGTCGCTCGTCGGCAGCTCGGCGGTGCAGCGCCGGTGTCAGGCCTTGACAGCCACATTCCGGCTCGCTATACTGCTTGGTGCAAGGGCGGTGCGAGACCGCCGACGATCAGTGCGGAAGTGGCTCAGCTGGTAGAGCACCTCCTTGCCAAGGAGGAGGTCGCGGGTTCGAATCCCGTCTTCCGCTCCTAGGCCCCGGAACTGCCGGGGCTTTCTCTGTGCTCGGAGTCGAATAGCTCGCGCCTCGCTGGTTTCGCCTCCAAGCGATGGAGGGGAACGCGGCGCCCGGTACCGGGTCACGCGTGGACGCGACAGTCGGGAGGCATCTCCTGGGGCGGTGCAGGAGGATTCGCGGTGATCGGAGCCATGTACGGTCATCGAGGGGCTGCTGTCTCCGAGCGAGCGCAGACATCGTGGCACCCCTCGCCAGAGGGGCTGCTTTCGCTGGACCGACCGGCGGAGCAGGACTGCGCATTCCTGCGTGCCCTTCCTGGCCCGGTGCTTCACGCCCTGAGTGGTCGGGCGCTCGAGTCCTGTCCAGTGGACGCCTGCAGCCCGCGACTCACCGTTACGCAAGAGACGGGAGGCAACGCATACTAGGAGGAGACGAGAGCTGATCGTCGCGGGGATGGCGGAACGGCAGACGCAGCCGTCTTAAAAACGGCAGGGGACACCCCCGTGCGGGTTCGAGTCCCGCTCCCCGCACCCTCTGGTAAGGTCATCCGAGACCGTTCAGGTCTGCTTCGAGACGACCCATCGGTCTACGCCTCTTCCGCTTCGACACGCAGCGCGTGGCCGATGCTGTGCTGCCATGACACCGGGCTGCTCCGATGGATACGGTCGATCGGGAAGCGCGACCGAGTCGACTTTTGATACGACCGGCACTGATCGCCTGGTAGGATGCCTGACTGCGGCGGTCGGCGAGCGGCTGGGCTGAGTGTCCTGCCGAAATTGACCGTCTCGCTCGTGGAGCACTGGTGCGGGTCAGTTTCGCGACGCTGCCGGAGGCGTCAATCCGCGACCTGCCTCACCGAAGGAGATCTGGGCACTGCTCGATGCACCCGACGAAGGAAGGAGATGGCGGTCCCATCGTGTGCGTCAGACACGGCAGTTTGCCGACGTCAGGAACTCCAGGAGAGACCGGAGACGGCGTCGATATCAGGTGCCGAGAACAACTTCTGCGGCTGGCCGACGCGCGGGCTGCCATCGGGTCCGACTGTGAACGGGAGCGCGTACGCGACGAAGGAGTTCCCCTCAAGTTGCAGAAACGCGATGGAACGGCCGTCGGGCGACCAGGTAGGGCTCGCCACCATTCCAGAAGTAGTCAGTTGTACCGGTTGCCCCCCTCCGGAAGGAATCACGAACAGGTCATTCGCCTCCCCGTGTCGGCCGATGTAGGCGATCCAGGCGCCATCCGGTGACCACGCTGGTGCATACTGTCCATCGTTTCCCTGCACGAGCGGCGTGAGCTCACCGCTGTTCACATCGAGAACCCAAATGTCGGTGCGCCGAGTGAGGCCGTCGTCCCGGGTCACCCGATGCACGAAGGCGATCCGTGCACCATCCGGCGAGACGGTTGGTTGGTCGACGTTATCTCCCAGACGCGTCGACGCTTCGATGCGACGTGGCGTTCCACCCCCAGAGGGGATACGCCAGAGGAAGTTCTTGAGCGTGTTGAGATCGGAAACATACACGATCGAGTTCCCATCGGGAAACCACGCTGGACTCAAGGCCCAGACCGCGTTCTGAACGTACTGATACGAACCGGGCTGTACTGTCGGTCGGTTACGGGTCAACTGCTGCAGGTTTTGCCCATCCTGCCGCACGATGTAGAGATCGGAGAACGCATCCCCCATGCGGACGAACGCGATCCGCGTGCCGTCCGGTGACCACCGGGGCCATGCGGCATCGCCAAGGTCCAGGAACCGACGCGTCTTTCCGCCCTCCCACAGGTAGATGTCGCCATGCTGGACAAAAAGGATCCTGCCTGGTATTGCCGCAGCGAGCGCTCTGCGGTCCGGCGGGTCATCGGCCGGGGATGCACAGCTGAGAAACGTGAGAAGCGGGACGAGTATTACGAGGAACACTGATAGCCGAGTTCGTGCAGTGCACGCTTGGCTTCGCTCAACTCGTCCCATGGTCGGCGCTCGTCGCCGTAGATGATGCACCGTTCGTGTCCCTTTCCCAAGAGTAGGACGATATCACCAGGGCGGGCGCGTCGGAATGCCTCGCGGATCGCCGCACCCCGGTCTTCGACGCGGACGTAACGCTCACCCTCGAGGGCACCAGCCGAACGCATGCCTTCGGCGATCTCGTCGATGATGAGCCAGGGGTCCTCGAAGCGAGGATCCTCGGATGTCAGCACCGCGAAGTCTGCCCAACGAGCTGCAATGGCACCCTGCAAGCGACGCTTGATTCGATCGCGTTGGCCGGCGCTTCCGAAAACGACGATAACACGTCCGTGGGCCAGTTCGCGGGCGAGCGGGAGCACCCGTTGAAATGACTCAGGGGTATGGGCGTAGTCGATCACCACGGTGAACGGTTGCCCACAGTCGACTGCTGAGAAGCGACCAGGAATCGATGGCAGCTGACCGAGTCCGTCCGCTATCACGTCCATCGGCACTCCGAGCAGGAGTCCAACCCCTGCAGCAGCGAGCGCATTGTCGACGTTCCACGGTCCGATCAGCTGCAAGTTGACTTGTGCCACTCGATCCGCGAAGCGCAGACGGAAGACCGTGCCTCTCGTCGACAGCTGCAGTCCTTCGGCCGAGAGGGAAGCATGACCGCGCGCAGAGTACCAGAGGATCGGTACGTCTCCTGCGAACCGTGCTAACCAGCGAGCTCCCTCGTCATCCGCATTCAGCACGATTCCCCGGGGATACGGTCGCTCGACACGGTCACGCACGAACTCGAGGAGTTTCCCTTTCGCGCTCCAGTAGTTCTCGATCGTGCCGTGAAAGTCCAAGTGCTCTTGTGTCACGTTGGTCACGACGGCGATATCGAACGGACAGTGGTCGAGGCGGTGGAGTACGAGGCCGTGGCTGGTCGCCTCGAGGATTCCCCACTGGACGTCGTTCTCGCGCATCTGCGCGAGAAGGTGCTGGATGTCTAGCGACTCCGGTGTCGTCTGGCGAAGATCGTGCTGCGTGAACTGTTCGCCGATGCGGATGGCGATGGTCCCGACCAATCCGGTTCGGTAGCCCGCGGCGCGCAGGAGCGCATCGATGAGGAACGTCGTTGTCGTCTTCCCATCCGTCCCGGTCACCCCGATCAGTCCCAGACTCATCGCCGGGTATTCGTAGAAGCGTGCCGCCACAGCCGCAAGGGCGACTCGCGTGTCCGGTACCTGAGCGATAGCGGGAAAGTCGATGCCTTGCGGCCACTCTTCGACTAGCGCTGCGATCGCACCCCGGGCGCGAGCATCATGGAGATGCCGGTGACCGTCGGTGTGCTGACCGCGAAGAGCGACGAACAAGCTACCCGGAACTGCGCGCCGGGAGTCGTACACGACGGTGCGAATGTCGATCGCCGGATCGCCTTGTACTCGCACGGGTAGCCCGGTGAGAAGGGTGCCCAACGGTGGCATGGTTCCGCTCATCCTCTCAGTGGCCGGAGGCGTCGCCAGAGTGCGACGAGGAACGGATGCCGGACGAGTTCACGGCCGCTCGGGAAAGTATACGGCTGACCCCCGAAGCCGATTTTGAAGCGATAGACGCCCCAAAGTCCAGTCCGGACATTGAGCCCCTCGGCCTCCGCTTCGGGGGGAGGGTCGTCCGAATCCGGAATGCCCCACAGGTCGTACCATTCGCAGCCACGGTCACGAGCCCACTGGAGTGCTGCCCACTGAACCGCGTACGCGGGCATATGACGTTGGAACTCGGTCCGCGATGCGCCGTACAGGTACACAGCCTCCTGCCCGAACCGGATCACCACTGCGGCTGCCGCCAGGCTGTCTCCGAGTTCGGCGAACAACAAGACGGCATCGTCACCGAAGACGTGCAAGAGATCGCGAAAGTAGTGCAGGCGATGGATTCCAAAACCATCCCGCTGGGCGGTTTCGCGAAGCAACGAGTAGAAGGCTGGAATCTCCTCGATGGAGCCGTGGCGTGTCGTGATGCCGCGTCGGAATGCCAATCGCACGTTGTACCGCGTCTTGGGTTTCATCTGACTGAGAAGCTGCTGGTCGTCACCCAACCGAATGCGGAGCGTGCGGCGCGGTTGGATCACGGTGGGAGTCGGACGCCAACCTAGCGAAGACGGCAAAAGTTCGAGACCTCGCTCGTCCTCTGGTTCAGCGATCACCGCGATGGCGCGTTCTTGCTGCGCGAGCTGATCGATGGCCGATCGAAACCCTCTGGCGAGGTCGGTCGAAGGGACATCCGCTACCGGACCGCGCGGAATATACATGACGGACACGCCGTAGGACCGCCGGAGCAAGACTTGCGCAACAGCGACCCCTGCTCCGTTCTGCAGCGCGAGGCGGATCGCATGCCAGCCGTGTCGAGCCTTGAACGAGCCCCACCGCCAGCTCTGTAACAGGCGGCCACCACAGCGCACGACGAGCGCATCCCATGCCTCAGGATCATCGACATAGCGCACGTGTACGAGGGATCTCACCATGGAGTTGGCCGGAGCGGATCCGCAGCGAACGTCGCCTCGGCGAGTGCCTCGAGTGCGGCCTCCTGCACGACAGGGTCACTGGAGCGCGCTAACCGCCGGAGGACATTGGTGGCGACGGTTCCCCCGATTCGACCTAGTGCCGCGATCGCAGCGGCTTGTACGTCGCGGTCCGGATCAGCGGTGAGCGTGATGAGGTCGTCGAGCGCTTCCTCCGCACCGAGATGGCCACAGGCCGTGGCAGCCTCGTAGCGCCGTTCCGGATCCTCGCTGCGCAGTTCGTCGAGCAGGAGGGGAATCCACCGTCGGTCGAGTGACCGTCCCATCGCGTAGAGAGCACTGACACGGAGCGCGGGATCGCCTGACCAGTACGCGTCCTCGATCGCGGTCGTCACGGCGTGATCCGAATACACCGCGGCGGATTCGAGTGCCCGTCGGCGGACATCGACCGGTTCCCGCGGATCGAGGAGGGCGAACAGGGCAGCCCGGAGGAGATCGCTCTCTTCCTGACGCAGTCGACCGAGCACGTCCAATTCGGCGAAGCGCCCGAGGGCCTGCGCCAGCGCCGCGCGGACCGACGGAACGCGCTCCGTACGCAGCCGAGCGAGGAACCTCCGCAGGACGACCGAGTCTTCCTCCTCCCACAGCCCTTGAATCGCTCGCTCACGCACCTGCTCATCCGGGTCGTCGAGCGCAACGAGCAAAACGCGACGGAAGTTCAGTGCGATGTTGAGCTCGCTGAGTTCGACCATGTCGTTGACGATCCGGCGTCGCCCTGCGACTGGTAACGTCAGCCAGAGGTCGCGGAACTGCTGGATGGCAGCACGGGGCAGGTCGGACAGCTCTGCGATCGTTGAGGCTCGAGCGCCGTCGCGAAGCTGTGCGAAAAGCCGAGGGAGATCGAGTGTTCGCTCCATGAGTCCTCGCGTACTCATGACCGGATCGGCGTGTAGTAGTACAGATCCGCTGCGTCCGGATCAGGTTCGAACTGCGGATATTCTCCGGAGGTGAGGATGTGGCGGATTCGTTCCATGCTCAGCGGGCGCTCGACGTTGACGCCTGCGAATAAGTCGTCGAGTGCGGCCATGTACCGAGGTGAATCGGCTGTTCCGACATTCTCGCCGACTCGTTCGAACGTGATCTCGAGCACTCGTGCATAAGAGCGTCGCGACCGTTCGTCGAGTGGTTCCTGACCGGCGAACCGGTGGAATCGCTGTTCCGTCAACAATAGACTGTCCTGAACCGCGCAGAAGTAGACCGTGGGGCGAAAGACGTACTTGCGCTGCTTCTCGTCGAGCGCCAGTAGTCGTCGTTCTTGCCGCGAGATGGGCAGATAATCGACGATGTACCGACCGGGTCGATCGCTGCGCTCGATCGTGATCAGAGCGCCGGGTACCAGGTTGGACGCGAAGAAGCGCTCGAAGCCAAAGACGAATCCACCGCGGTTGCCGGACGGGTACCGGAGTTCGACCCAGAACGTCTCGTGTGTCTGGGGAATCTCCACGCGCAAAAGCGCTCGTGACTGACCGGGGTAGACCTTCCGCGGAAGAACGGCGGCGAGTGCGGCACTGTAGGGCAAGACACCGAGGGAATGTTCGTAGAACGTCAGCACATGATCGACGACCGCCTCGCTGGCAGGCTGGACGCCGGTGTCTTCCTCCAACAGATACCGATAGTCCGTTCCGATGTCAGCTGGTCGACGTTTCGGGGGCGCGACGACGCTCACGTCGCGCAGGATCCAGGCATGTGCTCCTGGGACGCCAACGAACTCGAAGTCGTCCTCGGCTGCGAGCCGTGCGTCCAACGCGAGTTGATAGAGCAGGAGATCGGTCGCGTCGGGGCGGATACGGAGGACATCCTCGAGAAGTTCGACGTCAGTGACCGGTTCTTGACGCTCCACGGCGATATAGTCGCGGATGCGGCGGATATCACCGCGCGAAAGACGCGGTACTCGCTCCGATAGCGCCCAGAGGTCACCGAAACCGATCACTTCGGGTAGCGAGGCGAGCGTCCGTCGAACGACGTCCGCCAGCTCCTCGTCCGTCAGCCTGCTGATGTCTTCGATGAATTCGGCTGACGGCTTCTCGATTCTCGACGCCTGCACCGGCGCAGCGGGTTGCGGGACTGCTTCGGCTGCCTCCGCAGCGGCGGGCGTACCAGGAGCGGTCACGTCGCTCGCTGCTCGGCGAGGCGGAGGCGACACCGTTCCCGGTGGGGGCTCCATGAACCGACGTGGCAGCTGGTGCGTGGTATCGATCGAGGCTTCTTCTAAGACGGGCGGATGTCCGGCCCTCGTCGTGACGACGACCAAGTGACCTTCGACCGTCTCGAGCGTGAATATTCGGTCGTTGACGGCGATGGCCCGTTGCAATCGTTCGGTCCATTCCGCAACGGAAACGGTCGGGTCGGTGGCGGTGAAGTACTCTGCCACGCTGGAGAGCGGCACCCGGATCGGAGCGTGCAGCGGGTAGAACCGAGCCATCGCGCGCAACACTGCGTGGAGGCGCTGGGCGAGCTGCCGCTCCTCCTCCGTTCCCTGGAGCTCGAGGTACGGAAGCGCAGGATCGATCGTCTCGGTCACGTCGCATGCCCCCGAAACTTACCGATTCTCGTTCTCGGCTTCGCGGCGTTGGCGCAGAAGACGAACCAATTCCTCGGTCGTGGTGGGTCGACCGAGTTCACGCAGGATCGCGACGAGCGCACGCTGCAGTTCTGGACTCAACGTTGGACCGACCATCTGTCCCCCTCCGGTCGTGCCAAATGACAAGGATACCGGTTCAGCGCGGCATTCGCCAAGCGATGAGCGGTGGGAACCGACGGGCTTTCACCCCTGCAGACGCCGGAGGGGCAACTCCCGGATGGCTGTTGAGATCGGAGGGCTGGCACACCGGGGCGCGGGATCGCTCAGGTACGAGCGAGCGCGAGCGCGACCGCTCCGATCACGGGAGCATCGCGTCCGAGCTCGGCCAGCGCGACTCGAACGCGCCGCAACGAGGCGGGATAGGCGAACTGCCGCACCCGCGCCTGCAGCGGTTCGAGCAGATCCTGCCCAGCTTCGGCAACCGGTCCACCGAGGACCACGGCGTCTGGGTTCAGGGTCGCGATCAAGGTCGAGATCGCGAGGGCGAGGACGTGAATCGTATCGTCGAGCACTTGCCTGATGGTGGGGCTCAAGCGAGCGAACTCGAACAGCCGAGGAGCGGTGCAGTGACTGGTGAAGAGTTGATGACCAGGGTCGTTCGGCACGAGCAAGAGCGCTTCCCACACGCGAGCGACTAAGGCCGGCTCGGACGCATACGCTTCCAAGTGCCCAGGTTTCCCGCACGAACAGGTCGGTCCACCTGCAGTGACGACGATATGACCGATCTCTCCAGCCGTATTGCTCGCGCCGTAGACGAGCCGGCCATCGATGATGATACCGCCACCGACGCCTGTGCCAAGATGCAGATACACCACGGTCTGGCACCCGCGCGCAGCACCGAACACCGCTTCTCCGAAGGCAGCAGCCCGTGCGTCGTTCTCCAGGACCGTGGGAACACCGAGTCGCTCTTCGATGAGGGCGGCTAGCGGATACTGTTCGAAGCCCGGTGACCGCGGTGACAAGAGCGTGAGTCCGCGGATCGGATCGACCGGTCCGCCAAAGGCGATTCCGACTGCCTTCACGCCGACGTGCGCCAGATCAGCGTTCGCGAGTGCCTGATCGGCCAATTGGGTCAGCCGACGAAGGACGGCTGGAGCGTCGAGATTCGCGAGTGGCTCGGCTGCCTCTCCGAGGATGCGTCCGGTGCCGTCAGCGACGACTGCACGCAGCGAGCCACCGGCGATCGCGAGTCCGAGCACCCGATCGCTGGCGGTCGGTGGCCGAGAGCGAAAGCGACGAACCGTCAGTTCGAGCATCGTCTCGTGCTCCAGGAAACCGGGCCCATTCCGCAGGCGATGTATCCTACCACCCGTGGCTCGAGGGGTGAAAGGGGCGACGACCGCGTGGGTATGCGGCGGCGACTCGAGCGGGAGCAGCGTACGAGCGACTTCGTCGTTGGCCTCGTCTTGGCCGTCATCGGGGTGCTGGCGGTCTCGACGAGCGCAGTGCTGATCCGTCTCGCCCAAGGGATCAGCGCGTTCGAGATCGCGTTCTGGCGACTTGCCATCGCTACGATGGTGCTGCTCCCCTTCGTGCGAACGAGTGAGGCTATCGCAGCGCTCTCCACCGTGGGCTGGCGACGTGTGCTGCTTTACGGTGCGACGCTCGCCGTTCACTTCGTTGCCTACATCGCTGCGCTGCAGTTCGCCCCGGTGGCTCATGTGCTACCGCTGTTGTACACGTCGACGATCATGCTGGCTGGGCTGTCTGCGCTGCTTCTCCGCGAGTCCCTTCGGCCGATGCAGTTGCTGGGGATCGGTATCGTGCTCGTCGGGGTCACGGTTTTGGCCGGCTTCGAACCACGATTCGACTGGCGAATCGCCATCGGAGATGCGCTCGCACTGGTCTCCGCAGCGGCCTACGCGGGCTACTCGTTAGTCGGTCGCCGCGAGCGTGGTCGCCTTCCACTCCTGGTCTATGCGGTCGCTGTCTACGGATTCGCTGCGTTGTGGGTGCTACCGTTCGCAGTCCTCGCTGCAGTGGAAAGCGGTACCGTGGTGGCGCGATACGAGTGGAACGTGATCCTCGCTCTTCTCGGTTTGGGATTGATCCCGAATACCTTGGGCCATACTTTGTACAATGCGAGCGTGCGACGGCTCAATGCAGCGATCGCCAACGTCGTCTACACCCAGGAAATGACGGGCGCGATCCTGCTGGCATGGCTGACACTGGGTGAGATTCCGAGCCTCAACGCCATCGTGGGTGCGGCGATCATGTTGGTTGGTATCCTGCTCGTCCTGTTACGGTGAGAAAGGGCACCGTCGGGGGAAACGCGGTCAGATCGAGCAGCTCGACCTCCACCTCGCTGCCGGCGGGCGCTTCGGCCCAGTCCTCGGGGATGATGGCCAAACAATTCGCATGTGCCAGTCCAGTCAGCACCCCTGACCCCTGATTGGGAACGGGAGTGACGACAGAGGTCCCTGCGCGCGTGTCAAGCCGGGCTCGGACGAAGTGTCGTCTCTGCCCCCGATTGTCGACCGTCTGGGTCAAGATCGCTCGTACCCGTGGGGGAGCGAGGTCGGTGCGACCGAGGAGCCGTGCGATGGCGGGGCGAACGAACTGAAGAAAGGCGACCACGCTGGCGACCGGGTTGCCTGGGAGCGCGATGACCGGCGTTTCGTCGATCGCTCCGAAGGCCATCGGTTTCCCCGGCTTGATTCGGACCTGCCAAATTTCGAATCGTCCGCGCTGTCGGAGGAACTCCTTGACGCGGTCGTAGTCACCCTGTGAAACACCACCGGAAGTAAGGATGAGGTCAGCGCCCCGAGCGTACGTCACGCGTCGTTCCAGGTCGGCGTCATGATCCGAGGCGATGCCGATGAGATGCGGTATTCCCCCGGACTGGAGTACTAACCCGGCGAGGACGATACTGTTCGTATTGCGAATTTGGCCAGGCAAGAGGGGTTGGTCGGGCGGAACGATCTCATCGCCGGTGGCCAATATCGCGACTCGCGGTCGGGGATGAACGAGGACCCAGGAGCGGCCGAGTGCTGCGAGAAGGCCGAGGTGCGCAGGTTGCAGCAGCGTGCCGGGTTCCAAGACCAGACTCCCTGCGGCGATATCCTCCCCCGCAGGACGCACGTTCTCTCCGGGCTGAACGGGACGACGGATCCTGACGAACTCGCGCGGCGCAGGGAGAGGCGAGGCTTCGACCTCGTCCGTGTCCTCGAAGCGCACGACTGCGTCGGCTCCCGGCGGAAGTTGGGCACCGGTCATGATTCGCACGGCAGTGTGCGGTGGTAGTTCCTGCGTCGCAGGGTTCGCTGCACGCGGTCGCATGGATGCACTGCCGGCTGGAGCGTCGCCGACCACGCGGAGGATCACTGGGTGCGCAGGGCTCGCACCGGCCGTGTCGGCGGCACGGACAGCGTAACCGTCCATGGCCGAGTTCGTGAAAGGAGGTACCGGTTCGGAGGCGCGGATCGGCTCCGCCAGTACGAGACCGAGTGCCTCGAGCAGCGGTCGGCGACGTGGTGGGAGCGGAGCGATCCGCGCGAGGATCCGTTCCCGCGCCTCCTCGACCGTGACCAGTTGCTGGAACGGCTGCGGTGCGGTCCCGGCCGTTCTCGCCATGCTCACCACTCCTCGGAGGAACCGATCCTCAAGCCAGCTGCTTCATCGCCTCCACGAGTTCGCGGACCGCCGCAGCAGAGCGGTGCAGCGCGGCTCGTTCGTCGTCCGTCAGCTCGATCTCGAGCACTTCTTTGACCCCTCCAGCCCCCAGCTTGATCGGAACACCGACGTAGAGATGCTCGATGCCATACTGCCCAGTCAGGTACGTGCTCGCTGCGAGCACCCGGTTCTCGTCGAGCAGGACCGCCTCGACCATCTCGGCGACCGAGGCAGCTGGGGCGTAGAAGGCGCTGGTACCGAGAAGTCGGACGATTTCACCGCCCCCGTCACGCGTGCGCTCGACGATCGCCTGGATCCGTTCCGGCGAAATCAGCTGCGTGATCGGGATACCGGAGACCGTCGTGTATCGGGGGAGTGGCACCATCGTGTCCCCGTGTCCCCCGAGAACCATCGCCTGGACATCGCGCGGGGACACGCCGAGCTCGAGGGCGACGAAGGTGCGGAACCGCGCGGCATCCAAGACGCCGGCTTGACCGAGCACGCGATGGGAGGGGAACCCGGAAGTCTCGAGCGCGACGTGGCACATCGCATCCAGGGGATTGGTCACGACGATCAAGACAGCGTTCGGAGATCGTCGGGCAGCTTGTTCGGTCACGGACTTGACGATGTGCATATTCACGCGGAGCAGATCGTCACGGCTCATTCCGGGCTTGCGTGGGGAGCCAGAGGTAATGACGATGACATCCGAACCAGCTGTTTCGTCATAACGATTGCTACCGACGATCGAACAGTCATACCCGATGACCGGTCCGGCTTGTAGCAAGTCGAGCGCCTTTCCTTGCGGCAAATGTTCGACGATATCGACGAGGACGACGTCAGCGATATTCCGCGCTGCGATGTACTGCGCCGTCGTGGCACCGACGGCACCGGCACCGATGATCGAGACCTTCCGCCGCATCGTACGTGCTTCCCTTCCGGGTGAACCACGCTGTCGCGCACATCGTCACGCGTATCCTAGCACACAGCCATCCTGACCAATGGGATACAATCCGGGAAAGTGGATCGGCTCTGAGAGGAGAGCCGCGGTGTTCGAGCGCATCGCCCTCATCGGTCTGAGTGGATCCGGGAAGAGTTCGCTTGCCCCCCTTGTCGCGGAGCGGTTGGGGTGGACCGCGCTGGACACGGATTCGATGGTGGAACAGCGATTCGGGCTCTCGATCCCGGAGATTTTTGCCCGATTCGGCGAGCAGGTCTTTCGCGCTGCCGAACGCGAGGCGCTGATCCAGGCAACCGCGCGACGGCACGTGGTGATCGCGACTGGAGGCGGGGCCGTTCTCGACGAACGGAACTGGATCCTGCTGCGTTCCGCGACGGTCGTGGTGCACTTGCAGGCCTCGATCGCAACGCTCGCCGAGCGTCTACGGTCGCAGGCCGCGGCGAACGCTGCGTCGGCTCGCCCCCTGTTGGCTGGGAACGTGGAAGCGCGACTGCGTGCGTTGTGGGATGAGCGACGGTCGCTCTACCAGCGCGCGGATGTGGTCGTATCGACGGAGGGGCGGACACCGTCGCAGGTGGTCGATGAGATCGTCAGCGAGGTCAGATCGCGTGCTGCCCGTGGTCTCGTCCCGCTCGTCGCGTTGGCGAGCGAGACGGGGCGTTCGGAAATCTTCGTCGCGTCCGGGCTTCTGCGCGAACTTGGAAGATTGGCGCGGCACCGATGGCCGGGTGCTCGTCGCGCCTATCTCATAACCGATGAGCAGGTTGGTCGGTCGTGGATGTCACCGGTGTGCGAGGTCTTCCGAGCCACCGGTTTCGATGTGGTCGTGCTTCCGGTGCCTTCCGGCGAGTCGTCGAAGACCTTGGAGATGGCCTCATGGTTGCTGGACAGGATGTTGGAGTCGGGGATCGAACGTCATGATGTCGTAGTCGCTTTAGGGGGCGGAGTCATCGGTGATCTTGCCGGGTTCGTCGCCTCGATTGTTTTGCGTGGCGTCGGGTTGCTCCAGGTGCCGACGAGTCTCCTCGCGATGGTCGATGCGAGCGTCGGCGGCAAGACGGGGGTCGATCACCGGCTCGGGAAGAACTTGATCGGGACGATCTATCAGCCGCACCTCGTCATCGCAGACCCCCAGGTATTCGCGACGCTTCCGGAGCCCGAACGACGGTCGGGGTGGGCCGAGGTCGTCAAGCATGCGATGATCGAGTGTACAGCTACTGGTGCGGCGGAGCCGTCCCTGCTCGGCTTGCTCCGCCAACGGCGATATGCTGACTGGTGGGGAGCGAACGCGCTCGATGAGGTCGTTCGGCGGAACGTGGCGATCAAAGCGAGCGTGGTCGCCCAGGATCAGCGTGAGCTCGGCCTGCGGCGAATCCTCAACTACGGTCATACCTTGGGCCACGCGATCGAGGCAGCGAGTGGGTATCGAGTGCGACACGGCGAAGCGGTGGCGCTTGGCCTGCGCGCAGTTGCGCGAATCGCGCACCGGATGGGTCTGTGTGATGCGGCGTTGGTGCATCTCCAGGACGAGCTGTTGGACGACGCCGGTTTGCCGCGCACGGCGTCGGTACCGTTGGACGATGTTTTTCGACACCTCCGCTACGACAAGAAGGTCGTCGGTGGACGACCGACCTGGATCCTCCCTGTCGAGCCCGGACGAGTGGTCGTGCGCCAGGATGTCCCAGAGGAACTCGTTCGCGAGGTCGCTGCGACCATGCTGACGTCGAAGGAGTGGGCAGCGAGCGCGATGTGACCGGCGGGGGAGGGGCACCGTGACGGACATGCCATGGCGCCCGCTGCGTTGGACGGGAGAGGCGTTGATCCTCCTCGATCAGACCGCGCTTCCCCGCGAGGAACGTTATCGCGGGTGTCGGACTGTCGAGGAGGTCGCTGAGGCGATCCGCACCATGCGGGTGCGAGGCGCGCCCGCGATCGGAATCGCGGCAGTCGCGGGTCTGGCCTTGGCCGTGCGTGAGGCCATCGAGCGGGGAGACGATTGGCAGCGCGCGTTCGCGTCAGCGACTCAGCTCCTGGAGCAGACTCGGCCGACAGCCGTGGACTTGTTCCACGGCATCGAGCGGGCGCGTCAACGAGTCCGTACGGTCAACGATGGTCGACAGGCTGCCCTGGAACTTGCGCGACTCGGGGAGGAGCTTCTGGAACGGCAGTGGTCGATCGACCGCGCGATCGCAGAATACGGTGCATCCCTGCTTCCAGCCGGCGCCCGAATCCTCACGCACTGCAATACCGGAGCATTGGGGACAGGGGCGTACGGAACGGCACTCGGTATCGTGCGGCGTGCACACGAGGACGGTCGCCTCGGCTACGTTTGGGTCACCGAGACGAGACCGCGCTTGCAAGGTGCCCGTTTGACCACGTGGGAACTTCGCCGTTTGGGAATCACGCACACACTGCTGGTGGATGGCGCTGCAGCTTGGCTGATGGCTCGTGGTGAGGTCGATGCGGTGATCGTCGGAGCCGACCGGGTAGCCAGGAACGGCGATGTCGCGAACAAGATCGGAACGTTGAGCCTGGCAGTGGCCGCGGAGCGATTCCGGATTCCCTTCTACGTGGCTGCCCCGTTGTCGACCTTCGATCTCACCGTGTCGGACGGGATGGCGATTCCGATCGAGGAACGCGATCCCGCAGAGATCCTCCACTCGGTCTGTGAGGGCTGCGGTGAGGGGTCCCGGGTTTGGAACCCCGCGTTCGATGTGACGCCGAACGAGCTCGTCACCGCGTTGATCACGGAGTACGGCGTCGTGCCGACCCCGGACGAGCGGAAGGTCGTAGCATTGGTCGCAGCCAGTTCCGAGGAGCGACATGCGGCAGGGTGACAACGACTGGAGACGAGAGAAGGGTGTGACGAGCGGTGAGTGAGCGTGTCAGCCATCCTTCTGATATCGCCGATCTCACGCTGGCAGCGCAGGGACGGCGACGCATCGAGTGGGCGCGGCGCGAAATGCCGGTCTTGCGCCTGTTGCAGGAGCGCTTCGAACACGAACGTCCCCTGACAGGAGTACGGATCGTCGCCTGTGTCCATGTCACGACGGAGACAGCGAACCTCGCCTATGCTCTCCGAGCAGCCGGAGCGCAGACGGTGATCTGTGCGAGTAACCCGCTGTCGACCCAAGATGACGTGGCCGCGGCACTCGTGGCCGATGGATTTTCGGTCTATGCGCGACGGGGTGAAGACGCGGAGACATACTACCGGCACATCCACTGGGCGTTAGATCACCGGCCGCACGTGGTGATCGATGACGGTGCGGACGTCGTGTCGACGATTCACCGCGAACGACGCGATGTCCTCGAGACCATCGTCGGCTCGACCGAGGAGACGACGACCGGGGTGCTCCGACTGCGAGCGCTCGCCCGGGAGGGGCGACTGGCTTTTCCGGCGATCGCGGTGAACGACGCGCAGACGAAACACCTGTTCGATAATCGTTATGGAACTGGGCAAAGTACGATCGATGCGATCTTGCGCGCGACGAACATCTTGCTCGCTGGAAAAACGGTCGTGGTCGCAGGCTATGGGTGGTGCGGCCGGGGAATCGCGGCACGGGCGCGAGGCATGGGGGCTCAGGTGATCGTGACCGAGGTAGACCCCGTGCGAGCGTTGGAAGCGGCGATGGACGGGCATCGTGTGCTGCCGATGCGGTACGCTGCCCACATCGGTGATCTGTTCGTGACAGCGACCGGCAATATCAATGTGATCGGGCGTGAACACTTTCTCGCTCTGAAGGACGGCGCGATTCTCTGTAACGCCGGGCACTTCAACGTGGAGATCGATCTCGAAGCCCTGCGTCAGCTCGCGGTGGAACGACGGACGCTACGGCCTTTCGTCGAAGAGTTCGTGCTACCGAATGGTCGATCCGTGGTGGTCTTGGCCGAGGGACGTCTCGTGAACCTGGCTGCAGCTGAGGGACATCCTGCGAGCGTGATGGACATGAGTTTCGCGAACCAAGCGTTAGCCTGTGTCTATCTCGTACAGCGACGGGGAACGTTGGAACCGGGCGTTTATGCTGTACCGGAAGAGATCGATCGAGAGGTGGCGGCCTTGAAGCTACGGAGTATGGGGATCGAGATCGATGAGCTCACTGCGGAACAGCGTCAGTATTTGAATTCGTGGGAGCATGGGACCTGAGTCCGGTCGAGGTCGCGCGCTGGACCGTTGGAGCGGAGGGGTTGGGATACCGTGACGCTGAGTATCATGCGTGCCGCGCGTACGTTCTTCACCTCCGAGTCAGTCACCGAAGGACATCCGGACAAGCTCTGTGACCAAGTGTCCGATGCGATCCTCGATGCGGTTCTGGAGCAGGATCCGACGGGTCGCGTCGCATGTGAGGCGGCGACGACGACGGGGCTCATGGTCGTGCTCGGCGAGATCACGACGACCGCGCGCGTCGATTTCGCCGAACTCGCTCGCCAGGTCGTGGCTGAGGCAGGTTACACGACCTCCGAGTATGGGATCGATGGACGAACCATGGGCGTCATCGTGTCGGTCAAGGAGCAGGCACCGGAAATCGCCTATGGAGTCTCCGAGTCCCTCGAGGTGCGCGAGGGAGCGGCGACGGACGAGTTCGACCGGATCGGTGCTGGCGACCAAGGCATGGTGGTCGGTTTCGCCTGCACCGAAACTCCGGAACTGATGCCACTACCGATCTCGCTCGCGCACGGGTTGGTTCGCCGTCTGGCTGAATTGCGGAAGACGAAGGCCTTGCCGTATCTTCGACCAGATGGCAAGAGTCAAGTGACCGTGGAGTATCGCTACGGCCGACCCGCTCGTGTCGCGACCGTGGTGCTTTCGGCGCAGCACGATCCGGACGTACCGCAGGAGCGACTCCGCCGTGACCTCATCGAGGCGGTCGTGCACGACGTGATTCCTTCGCACCTACTGGACCAGGACACGACCGTCCTGATCAATCCGAGCGGGTCGTTCGTCCTCGGGGGACCGCGTGCTGACGCGGGGATGACGGGCCGCAAGATCATGGTCGATACCTACGGAGGGATGGCTCGGCACGGTGGGGGCGCGTTTTCCGGGAAGGATCCGACCAAGGTCGATCGTTCCGGCGCATACGCTGCCCGCTACGTGGCAAAGAACGTGGTTGCCGCAGGACTGGCTGAGCGCTTCGAGCTGCAGATCTCCTACGCGATCGGTCGAGCGCGACCGGTCGCGATCCACGTGGAGACGTTCGGGACCGGGCGGATGGACGACGAGCGACTCGTGGAGTTGATCCAGCGGCACTTCGATCTCCGGCCAGCAGCGATCATGCACACGCTCGGGTTGCAGCGTCCGCTGTACCGGGCCGTCGCGGCATACGGACACTTCGGCCGTTCCGATCTGGATCTTCCTTGGGAACGGACCGACAAGGCGGCGTTGCTTCGTGCAGAAGCAGGACTGGTCGGGAGCCGGTCGGAGCGGTCCTCGGAGTGAGTGCTCACGATGCGGAGAGCCTTGATCACCGGTGCCTCTGGATTCGCTGGCGGTCATCTGGCAGCGCGGCTCGCGGCGAGTGGACAGTGGGAGGTGATCGGGCTCTCGGCCCGTCCGAATGTCCCTTCGCCGCATCTAGCGCATCACCTCGTCTGTGATCTGCTGAATGGAGAACTCGTTCGCCGCACGATCACTCACTGGCGTCCGGACGTGATCTTCCACTTGGCCGCGGTCAGCTATGTGCCGCGGTCGTTCCAGGATCCGGTCGGGACGATCGCGAACAATATGATCGGTCAGGTGCACGTGCTGGAGGCGGCGCGGACGCTCGATCCGCCTCCGATCGTCCTCGTGGTTAGCTCGTCCGATGCCTATGGGCTCGTTCACCCGCAGGAACTTCCTGTCACCGAGGCGCAACCGTTCCGCCCTCTGAGTCCCTACGGCGTCAGCAAGGCAGGCCAGGACTTGCTCGGTTTTCAGTACTATGCAACGTACGGCGTGCCTGTCGTCCGCGTCCGACCGTTCACGCACATCGGACCCGGGCAGAGCGATCGGTTCTCGATTTCCGGTTTCGCCCGGCAGATCGCTGAAGCGGAGCTGGGTATGGCTCCGCCCGTTCTGTTGGTCGGTGATCTCGAGGTCGAGCGCGATCTCCTGGACGTACGAGATGTCGTACGGGCGTACGAATTGCTGGCAGAGCGCCGCTTTGCCGGGCACGTCTTCAATGTCGCGAGTGGTCGTTCCTGGCGTCTGTACGACGTGCTGCAGCACTTGCTGGGGATGACGCGCGTCTCGCTCCGGATCGAGCAGGATCCGGCGCGATTGCGCCCAACCGACGTCCGCGTTCTTTACGGCGATGCGAGTGCGCTGCGGGCTGCGACGGGGTGGTATCCGGAGATCGCGTTGGAGCGGACGCTTGCTGATCTTCTCGACTACTGGCGACGCAGTTTGCGTCGCCAGCGCATGGACGGCTAGAGTGGTCGGGCAGCCAGGGTGAGGTACCCATCGATGAACGCGAGCGAGACCAGGGGCGTCGTTGACTGTGACGGCAGATTAGGAGTAGGTGTCCAGCCCACAAGCCGTTGTACCTGCCATCGGCGACCGTCGCGGTCGCGGATCGTCACGGGGTAGGAGAGGGGCAGCACGCCCGCGAGAAAATGCACCGTGCGCCAACAGGGCCACTCCCAATCGACCAGCATGTCCTCTGGGCCCGGCAAGCGCGCCCATTCGCGGGAGACGTGGCGGGCGTTACGCGGAGAGCGTTCCCGGTGCCCGTCGAGGAACTGGAGGAAGAGGTTGACACCGTACCAGGTGAGCCATGCCTCCAACCGATCGCCTGGAAAGGCGAGTGGGAGATCACAGGCGGCTCGTCCCACCACCGGACCTGCATCGAGTTCGTCAGTGACCTGGTGGAGGGTCACTCCTGTCCGCAGACGACCGTCCCGATACTGCCAGAACAATGGAGCTGGTCCGCGGTAGTCGGGCAAGAGCGACGGGTGAATGTTGACCATTCCTGAGGGGTAGCGCGAGATCACCGTGTTCGGGATGCGCCAGGGGAAACACGAAACGAGCGCGCGTTCAGCACCGAGTCGTGGATCGGTGTGCGTGTCGAGGAGCGCCTTGCGGTGAGGAATCCAGATGACCGGGATTCCGGCCTGCTCGGCGATCGGCAGTGGGTCGGTTGGCCACAGCGCGAGCGGGACGCCTGCTCGCTGCGAAGAGGCTGGAAGCTGTCCGGCGAGGACCAGACAACGTACCGCGACGCCAGCTCTGAGGAGTGCGGTGACGGTGACCGCGGTTTGACGGCTGCGGCAACCCCACACGGCCAAACCGGTCTCGCGAGAGCCCTTTGACATCGCAGCGTCCGATCCGTTACCCTTGGCCTCAGGTTCTGCGCTCGTTGGGGAACATGGCAATGGTGCGCATGGTGTACTGTGTGAAACTGAAGCGAGAGTTGCCAGGTCTCGATCGACCTCCCTTTCCCGGATCACTCGGAGAGCGGATCTTCCGCGAGGTCTCCCGAGACGCATGGGAGATGTGGCGTGAGTATCAGACGATCGTCATCAATCACTACGGGCTCAATCCGGCTGATCCGGAGGACCGGGTGATTTTGCGTCAGCATCTCGAAGCGTTTCTGTTCGGAGACGAGTCTTCGGTACCCGATGAATGGGTTCCACCGGGCAGCGGACGACCAGTCAAGGGCAGTCCGGCACGCAAGAAGTGATCTCCCGCTCACCGGAGCGTGCTCTGGAGAGGAAGGTCAGGCACCAGACGGATGCGTAGGTGGGCGTGCGCTGTCCGCAAGGCATTCTCGACCGTTCGGGGATCGTCGCCACGAGCGAAAATGAAGCCGAGGTAGCTCGCTCCCTCCGGTAACGGAAGCACGAGCTGGTTTCTCCGCACGGTCAATTCGATTCCGATGATCCCCG
Source organism: Thermomicrobium sp. (assembly GCA_025060175.1). Taxonomy (GTDB): domain Bacteria; phylum Chloroflexota; class Chloroflexia; order Thermomicrobiales; family Thermomicrobiaceae; genus Thermomicrobium. The sequence continues at coordinate 49,552 of JANXBE010000004.1, forward strand.
GAACACGGAGGGCATGCTCGAGGCCATCGACACCGCGGAAGATGCCTCGACCGGGGATGGGGATCATCATGACCCCCACCGCGTCTGGACGGCGCTGCAGCGAATCGATCGGATCTCCCACGGCTTGGGCCAGGATGATTTCCTCCAGACTGCGCCCGGTTCCGAACTCGAGAATACGGGAACAGAGTCCGCCGATCGACCGACCAGCGACTTCGATGACCCAGACGCCTGCATCGTTGACGCGCAACTCGGCGTGTACCGGTCCAGTGTGGAGACCGAGCGCGCGTGCGGCTCGCTCGGTCACGGCGCGGATCGCTTCCTGCGTCGCGGATGGTAACCGCGAGGGGGTGACATAGATCGTCTCCTCGAAGAAGGGCCCGTCCAACGGGTCTGGTTTGTCGAACAAGGCGAGAGGGACCAACGTACCATTGTCGAGCATGCCTTCCAAGGCCACTTCGAAGCCTGGGACGAACGGTTCGACAAGCAGCACTGCGTCCTCGAGTCGCGTGCCGTCGCTCGCGAGGATCGCTCGCACGCGTTCGAACGCCAGCGCGAGACTGGCGGGATCGTCGGCCCGGATGACGCCACGACTCCCGGTAAGCCGGGTGGGCTTGACGACACAAGGGAAGGTCACACCACGAGCGAGGTGCGCAGGGGAGGAGAGCGCAGGCACGGCGAGTGCCTGCGGGGATGGTACCGAAGCTGCGGCGAACCGTTGGCGCATGATCCATTTGTCGCGAGCGGCTACCGCTGCGTCAGGCTCGTTGCTCGGGAGCCCGAGTCGTCGCGAGAGCGCCGCAGCGAGAATCGTTCCGGCATCGTCGACCGGCACCACGGCACGAACAGGACACGACTGCACGAGTTCTGCGAGTGCTTCGACCGCCCGTTCGGGGCGACTGAAATCGACCCCGTACCGCTGTCCCCACAGCTGGCGCAAGGGTTCAGGCGTGTCCTCGACGAGCAGGACCTCGATACCGAGTCGCTCCGCGGCGGTGAGGAAAGCGGCAGTCCGATAACTCGTCGGAGTCGTCAACAGGAGTACCCGTCGGGAAACATCCAGCATCGTTCGTCACCTCGGCTGTGGTCGTTTCCCCGACAGGAGAGTGTAGCCCGCTAGGCTCCTTCGTTGCGAACCGTGACGAGCGATCGGAAGTACCCTCGTGCGAGTCGTCGCTCGCCTGTCACGGTTCTCCCGGTTCTCGCTGCCCCGTAGCACCGTAGCAAGTCGATCGTCATGCCGGCGCCGCAGTGTACCTCCTCATACTCACCGGCGTACCGTGTGCCCCCGCGCCATCGACTTCGGATCATGGGTCGCACACTCGTTCCGGCAACGAACGGTGTACCGGTCGACCAAGACGACGTAACGGCTGCCTCTGTCAACCAGCTGTCCAGCACGCGGTGCGGAGCGTTCGTGATCGCTCGAGCAGCCGGTTCTAGCGACCGTCGGCTCCGTGTCCGCGGGCACCGGAACCAGCCGTCTCGGCAGTATGCGTCGAGCCCGAGCGCGCTCCACCGAACAACCCGATGTGGCTCAGACCGACGAGGAGTGTCGTCCACTCGTTTTGAAGACGGCCTCGCGTAGTCCCTTCATGTACCCGATGGCGAACAGCCGACCAAGCATCATGTAGCCGGGCTCGGTATTCGGCTCCCCTTCCATCGTCGGCACGTGATCAGGCCGCATGACGCCACGGAAATCGATCTCGTAATAGGCCTTCATCGCCGCGTACATGTCGGTCTGACCGTCATCGTGGAACGTTTCGACGAATCGGGTCGGCTGGCCCTGGACATCGCGGAAGTGCACGAAAGCGATCTTCTGTTGCTTCCCGAAGTGGTGGATCCATCGAATCACGTCGACGCCCATGGTCGAAACGGTTCCCTGACAGAACGTCAGCGCGTGCATCGGACTCGGATAGAGATCGAGCGCCCGTTGCAAAGCCTCTGGCGTGATGAGGATGCGAGCGATGCCTCGCAACGAGGGAACCGGCGGATCGTCGGGATGGAGAGCGAGCTGTACCCCTGCTTCTTCGGCGACGGGAACGACGGCTCGGAGGAAATACTCGAGATTCTCCCAGAGGCGCTCAGCCGAGACCTCTCCGTATTCGGTCGGTCCGGCACGTTCCATGAGTTCATGGTCGTAGCTCGTGGTGAGTGCACCACCCCGGGTCGGAGTCGTCACTGACGTTCTTGCCCAGTTGATGACGGCCATCCAGTTCCAACACCAAACCGGGATACCGAGCTTACCCATATTGCGGATCAACGTGATGACCCACTCGATTTCCTCATCGCGGCCATCGAGACCCAAACGTGCGCGGTGCATCGGTGGCGAGGCTTCGATGACCGCGACGGTGATTCCAGCCTCACGGAAACGTTGCACCATGAGCAGGAGCGGCATGAAGTCCCAGGGGCGATGTTCCGGTGGGGGCACTTCACGGGGGAACACCGGCTGTGGAATGCCAGGTGGGCTGTATGCCTGATGTCCACCCAGCACGTGGAAGGGCAGGGTCGTCACGGCGTGCGTCACACCGAGCTGGAGGGCGAGCTTCCAACGCTCGTTCGGCCACGGCGGGAGGATCAATGCCAAGTCCATCGTTCCTCCGATCTTGGTCGAGCACTCATCTTATCAGAGTATCGCAGTAGAAGCAGGTCGAGTGCGGAAGTGGAAACCGCTGGCGCGGTCATGCGCCGAGCGATCGAGCCCGAGTCGACTCGCACGTGGTGTGTACGACGCGCGCGTGAGCGGGATTTCACGCTCGTGCAAGCGTTCGCCCTGTCGGTGTGGTCGGACGGAGTGCGGTTCGAGCGACAGTTGGCGAGTGAGCACCTCGGTTGGGGGGCCGACACGGCGGTCTCCGATGGGCAGCTCGCGACGCTGCGCATGGCACGCTTGTGGCGATGCTGTCTTCGTCAGCGTGGATCCGTGGAGACGGAGGGTGGACAGGTGGGACGCTTGGACGGACGCTGTGCTCTCGTGACGGGCGCAGGGATGGGCATCGGCCGTGGGATCGCGTTGGCATTGGCTGACGAGGGAGCGGCGGTCGCACTCCACTACGCACAGAGCCGAGAAGGGGCTGAAGCGGCTGCCGCTGCGATCGAGCGGAACGGTGGTCGCGCTGTCGTCGTGCATGGCGATCTCCGGTCGGTCAGCGAGTGTCGTCGGATCGTGGATGACGCAGCTCGAGCGCTGGGTGGACTCGATATTCTCGTGAACAACGCAGGAGTGACGCGAGCCCGACCGTTCCAGGAGTTTCCTGCGGACGTCTACGACGAACTGTTCGAGCTCAATATGCGCGCAGCGTTCTTCTGCTCCCAGCAGGCGGTAGCGTATCTGAGTCAACGCGGTGGGGGCGTGATCCTGAACATCACGTCGATCCACGGCGCTGCCGGTTTTCCGCGGCATGCTGCGTACGCGGCGACGAAGGGAGCGCTCATCGCGTTTACACGCTCACTCGCGATCGAGCTCGCGCCGCTCAAGATCCGCGTCAACGCGATCGGACCGGGGTTGATCGAGGTGCCGCGCTATTTCGCTATCCCAGGCTATACGACCGAGCTCGGGAACCGCATGGTTCCATGGGGACGAGTCGGAAAGCCGGAGGATGTGGGTCGCGTCGCGGTCTTCCTCGCTTCCGACGATGCCGAGTTCATCACTGGACAGATCATCTTCGTTGATGGTGGTACCCAGGCACGGATGGGATTGTGGTGGGAGCAGGGTGACGCAGTGCAGTGATCCGCGGGGCCGACCAGGTGTGCGAGATGTCGCGACGGTTGCCGTGTGGTGCACGAACGAAGAGAGCGCAGCCTCCGGGCTGCGCTCGCAGCGGAAGCGACGGGATTCGAACCCGCGATCTCGGCCTTGACAGGGCCGCGTGTTAGGCCTCTACACCACGCCTCCGCGTTGTCACGCCCGAAGTATGACACGGCGACGCCGCTGCTGTCAAGGGTGCCGGCATGGCGCACCAGCGCTCGCTCGTCGAGGGTGGTTGGCTCGCCAACAGACTGTCTCATCTGCCGAACGGTCCGCCATCCTCGACCGGCGCAGGCCTCGAGCCACGCGTGCGCGCGCTGCCGTCGATGAGACGATGCGCTGGGCGGGGCGGACATGGAGCCTGACGTGCGGCGTCGCTGAGCTGCGTGCCGTGCACGGTGCTCGGCACTGCGGGAGCGGTCGGCTGCGAACTGCGACAGTCGACCAGTTCTCCGTGTCGTGGCAACCTCACGGGTCTTCAGGGGGCGAGCGCTCGCGACGAGCGGCGAACGCGCTCGAGAATCACTCTTCGCTCGTCTTCCGTCGCGATGCGGGGGCGGTGAAAGTCCTCGATGACGACCGGAACGAGTTCGTACCGGACGAGCGTCGATCCTCGAAACCAGAGGTGGAGAATGAGCCCTTGTTTGGTTTCCGGAGACCACTCCTGGTCGAAGACGAAGTTGCCTAAGGAATAAAAGATCGGGCACCCGCGGTACCATTCGACGCCTTGGACCCAGTGCGGGTGTGAACCGACGACGAGCGTCGCACCGGCGTCGATGGCGAGGCGAGCGACTGCACGTTGGAGTTCGTTCGGGACCAACGTGTACTCCGTCCCCCAGTGCATGAAGGGAATCACGATGTCGGCGCGCTGTCGGGCGGCGCGCACTGCCTTTTCGACCTGTTCGGGTCGGAGCGGTGCAGTTCCGGGAGATCGTTCGGTCGCTCCAGACCAGTCGGCCGCAATGCCGTCGAAGCCGAGGAGCGCGACCAGGGCCGTGCCCGCGTGGAGGAAGACGGGATCGAGGGCCTCCTCCAGGTAGTCGCCGACTCCAAAGGTGCGGATACCGACGCCGTCGAGCGTCCGTCGCGTGTCTTCCAGCGCGAGCCAACCGAAATCGAGACTGTGGTTGTTGGCGAGACTGACGGCGTCGATGCCGGCCAGCTGTAGCCCCTCGACGGCTCGAGGAAGGGTGAGGAAGCGAAGGGTGTGCGGGTCGCTCGGCGCCGCGTACCGATCGGTGAGCGCGCATTCGAGGTTCCCGATCGTGAGGTCGGACCACCGCAACTCCTCCGCGACGAGGCGAAACGGCGACGCCCAGTCGCTTCTCGTGGACATGATTCGGTGAACGGTCCGACCGAGGATGATGTCGCCGACGAACGTGATCGTGCCGTAGACTGGAGCAGGGATCGCTTCCGCTCGTCGTCCGCTTTCTGGAAGAAGCTCGAGGGGACCCTCGACCACGAGCCACTCCACGAGTTCGGGAGCGACCGGTGCTCCTCTTGGCGCGCGGAAGGGATCCACTCCCTCGATCGCCAGGACGCGCAATCGCGGTTCGACCGCGTGCGGCTCCACGAGTGCGAAGAAGCCCGGCTCGATCGTTCGTCCCAGCGAGCCGACGTCGCGATAGCGCGCGTGAGGAACAGGCAAGCGAAAGCCGTCGAACTCGAAGGATGCTCGGTGGACGGTCAGGTTCTCGGGATGACCGAGCGCTCGCCAGTTCTCGATCGCTCCTGCAAGCAATGCGCCTAGTTCCGCTCTGCTCAGACCTGGGGCGAGATTGTCGTGTGAGGTCACGGGAACGAACGACCGGCCACCGACCACAGGATGTTCTGGATTGCCATGTGTTGCGAACAGCCGGAACAACCCCTGCCCCGTGGCTGTGCAGACGAGGTCCCAATGGGTGGGGATGGAACGACGGAGGCGGGCCACCCAGCGTTCCGCTTGACGATGCAGCGTGGGTGGGAGCGGCGCGATGCTGACGGTCAGACGCGGCCGCACGGCGCGTCGACGTCGGTGGTCGATCGCTGGGCGCTGGCGAGCGGGGGTGTCGATCGCGCTGTCCTCGAGGCTCGCACCATCCGTTCGTGGCTGTGTCTCCTGACAGGCGAGGATGGACGATGCCAGCGCAAGGAAGCTGCGGCGTGAGAGGGTGGGGGCGAGCGCAGCGGGGATCCGCCGCGCCGCGGATGGTCGGTAGAAGGACGTCACCGGGCCGCGTCCTCAGAGTAGAACCACTGGTCGATCGAGTACAGCATACGAGCGATCGGTTTCGGTTGCAACGAAAGGCAGCGGCGCTGCGGAAGGTCAAGGCCCACCCCCCACGGACGGTTACGTGGGGTGAGGGGAGGAGAAGGCGGGAGCGACAACCATCAGTGCCTCGAGAGCGAGGGGAGCGAGTCCGGTGCCGCCTCGAACAGGCACGCGGCTGGTCGCTCTGGGGCGGCGGAGAACGGGGAACGTACGTCGTACGCGGGGGGATGCGCGGGACGTGGCGCATCCCCTGTTGCGCGCTCTGGTTGACGAACCCGATCTCAGCGGCTCGCCTCGACCGGTGGCGTACCGTAGGTGTGGAAGGTCGCGACGGTCGCCAGTCCCCAGGCCTGACCGCGCTTGCGTTCCGCTTCGGTCCAGACGATGGGCTTCCAATCCGGCGCGAGCACGAGTCTCGCCCCGGGACACCCGATCTCGATCCGATGCCCGCCTGGCTCGATGAGGTACAAGAACACCGTTTGTTGGACGGCATGTTTGTGCGGACCGTACTCGATGCGATAGCCGAACTCGATGGCGATATCGGCAGCGCGCAACACTTCTTCCCGGGTGTCGACGGCATAGCAGACGTGATGGAAGCGGCCGCGCGCTCCGGTTTGATCTTCAGTAATCGCGATCTCGTACCCCTTGTTGTTCGCAGTCACCCACGCACCCTTTTCTGACCCATCGTCGAAGATGATGCACTCGGTCAGTCGTAACCCGAGATGCTGTTGCAGGAACAAGCGCGTGGCTCGTACGTCGGCTGCGAACACGTTGATATGGTCGAGGCGTCGGACGTTGCAACCACGGGCGGGAAAGCGCGATGCTTGATTCTTCAGTGCAGGCTTCGTTTCCGGGGTCGGTCGATACCATTCGACATCCCACACCAGCTCGGCAACGTGCCCGTCCGGTGTCCGAAAGCGGTATGCTGGGCCGTGCCCGGCGTCGCCGTCGATCCAGCCCAAACCGAGTCCGGTGCGCTCGAGCATGTGCACGCGCCGTTGCAGGGCTTCCAATGAGCTGACTCGGTAGGCGAAGTGCTCCATGGCCGGAACAGGCCCAGCCGTCAACTTCAAGGTATGGTGCGCGTAATCGTCCCACCCTCGGAGGTAAACGGAGTTGCCCCGGCGCTCAGTGACCGTCATACCGAGGTACTCGACGAAGAAGCGCTCGCTCTCGTCGAGCGTCGGCGTCAGGAGCTCCAGGTGTGCGAGATGGGCCATGTCGCAACTGGGTTCGCCCACATAAAGCGTCACGTCGTTCATCGTTGACCTCCCCCGCGATTCACCCTACCACGACCCGCCTACGGTCCTTCCTGTCCTTCGACCAGCCTGCGAAGCCCATGCACGTCGTACGTCAGTGCTCCGGCGAGGAGTTCTCGGCGTAGGCGTGTTTCCCGTTCGGCGCGGGCACGTGCCTTTTCCAGGACGGTCGGAATGTCCGTGCGTGTGACGACGACACCCCCGTCATCGTCCAGGATCACGAGGTCGCCTGGCTCGATGCGCGTACCACCGACGACGACAGGGACATCGATTCCGCCAGGGCGTTCCTTCGTCGCCCCCCGAACTCGGATGAAGCGTGTCCAGATCGGCAGACCCATCGCTCGCAACTCGTCGACGTCGCGAACCGCTGCGTCCACGAGGAGCGCGGCGGCACCGCGCACCTGCGCTTGAATCGCGAGGAGTTCGCCGACCAGCGCGACGGGCTCAGGTTCCGGCATCGTGATGACCAGGACGCAGCCGGGAAAGACGCGCTCCATGGCCGCATGGACCATCAGATTGTCGCCTTGTCCGCACAGCACCGTCAGGGCTGGCCCAGCAACCCTCTTCCCTGCGAGAAGCGGAATCAGTGGTATGTCGATCAATCCTCGACGGCCGGAAGCCTCATAGACGGTCGCCACACCGAGTTCACTGAAGACGCGGCATGTGTCAGCGAGCGACTCGTCGACAGGAGGTCGTTCTGGTGCCGTGTCCATGGGACTCCTCCCAATCGGTTCAGCCGTGGGCCAACAATTCTCGGGTCACGATCGGTGTGACGCGTTGAAAGGCTTCGGCATAGCGAATGTCCTTGGCGCCCGAGATGCGGCGGGCGTGGTTCGCTCGTCGTTCGGCCAGCTCGGCGTAGTACCGCTGAAGATACTGTTGTGACGCCATGACCTGCATGGCAGCAAGCTTCTGCTCGTAGACCGGGGTGATGTCGACGAAGACGTTCGGTACGAAACCGCAGAGTTCCGGCTGGTGTGGCTCGAAATAGTAGAGCGGCGGCGGTTCGATCGTTTCGAAGGCACTCGCGACCCCCGCGCCTGCGGAGAGCAATCGGGCGCGTTGCACGGTGTCGTGCGCGACTGGGTGGTCAGGATTGAAGGGATCGAGCGGGGTGTGGGTGATGATGGCATCCGGTCGGACGTCGCGGATCAGCTGTGCGAGCCGTTCCATCGCATCGCGATCGACTTCCAATGGATAGTCTCCGAGATCGAAACAGAGGAAGCGGGCACCGAGTGTGGCGGCGGCGCGTTCCCCTTGTTCGTGGCGGATGGCCTTGACACGCTCGATCGTCTGTCCTGGTTCCTTCCAGAGTTCACCGGATTCGCCCCGCTCGCCATAGGAGAGTGCGACGACCGTGGCTTCGCCCCCCTTGGCGGTGACGAGAGCGATGACGCCGCCGGCACGCCAGACGAAGTCAGCGGCATGTGCGCCGATGACGAGAAGGCGTCGTACTTCGATCATCGTTCCGTCCCTCCGGCCAGTCGTACGGTATTCCGAACGGCCATGGTGTGGACTTCATCCTCGGTGAAACCAGCCTCCAATAAGCGATCGGCGAACAGCGCCAAGCCGTCTTCGACCGGTGGGTTATCGGGCTGACCGAGGTCGGTGCTGAGCACGACACGCTCCGGGCTGACGGCGCGGATATGCTCAACGGCGGTCTTCCAATCCACCTTCCCGGTATACAAGGGTGTGAAGCAATGCTCGAGATAGGCGCCGAGTTCGGCCAGGGCGATCTGATCCACGGCCGAGAGAGACTGCGAGGGAAAATCGGGGTGGGTCACGACGATGTGACGCACTCCCTCGTCACGTGCCGCGTGGACGACGGCGAAGATTTCGTCTCGTCCAAGGTGGCCGGTCGCCAAGACGAGGTCATGCCGAGCGATCACGCGCAGAACGGCCCGTAGTTCCGGGACCACAGTCCCATCGCTGTCGAGTACGTGGACCGGTGGCACTTCGAATCCGTCCCGGCGCATCTCCTCCTGCAGGCGCGCCCAGTACGGAAGCTTTCCGCCGGTGGGAGCGTGCTGCAAATGGCGCCGTTCGTTGGCGGCATCGACGGTCGGTAGCCAAACGATACGCGCTCCCTCGCGCGCAGCGATTTCCACGGCGAGCGGATTCAGTCCGCCCACGGCGCGGTTCAGCGTGATCGAACCGAGTACGGTGACGCCGGGAACGGCCGTTCGCACGATCGCGGCCCGCTCGGCCGTCGGAACGTAGTGGGACTTGATGACGTATCCGGCAAGCCCGAGTTCCCGGAACCGCTGTGCGAGGGCGATGTCATCGATGCGACGAGGCATGACGTCGGGGCCGGAGTGGACGTGGAGATCGAAAGCGCCGCGCACCACATCCCGAGCACGTGACGACGGAACGGGGTGAACACTCGTCATCAGCTGTGCCTTTCGCTCGCACGAGTTTGACCTAGGCTCCGGTCGGCGATCGTCACGGTGTAGGCGCACACGGGAAGACCGGAGTCGTCGGCAGCAATTGTAGCACGGTGCCACGGCAGAATTTACCTCTGAAGGAAGCGCGAACCGCCCTGAGGCTTTTCCGGTCTCAGGGCGGTTCGCGAGGCGCAGCTCAGAGTTGCTTCGCAGCGTTCTGGACGAACGTGAAGTCCACGAGTTGGTCCACGGGAACGGTCTGCTGAATCTTGCCACGGTCTTTCCAGAGCTGTTGCGCTTCGGTCAGGCGGCTCACGTCGAAGGTACCGTCTTCAGAAATACCTGGCCACGTCATCTGCTCATACAACTTGTCGTCCTTGAGCGGTGTCCGGTTCTTCAGGATTTGCACGACTTCGGCACGAGTAGATGGATCTTTCAGGGCACGCAAGTAATACCTGGCTCCTTTGAGGTAACCAGCGAGGAACGCTTCGAGCAAGGGACGATCGTTGAGCATCGGCGGACCGACGACGATCGCGGAGATGGGGTAGTTGTCGCCGACGATCTCGATGATCTGGTCTCCCGCCACGATCGGTACAGCAGCGCCGAGCTGTTTCGTCGCGATCGTGGCATAGGGCTCCACGAGTTCGGCAGCTTCCACCGCACCGTTCTGCAGCGCGGTCGGCATGTCGGGAAGACGGATCAGTTGCATCTTGACATCGTCCAGCGTAAGTCCGCCCGATGCCAAGACTTTCTTCAATTCGAGAAGGTCGATCCCGGCGTCGCTCGGCATCGCCAACGTGCGTCCGCGAAGGTCAGCGACCGAGCGTACTCCCTGGTCGTAAAGTTGCTTGGTCACCGCGTAGGCGTGGTAGACATTACCCCGTCGGAGTGCTCCTTCGCCGGCGACGATCGTCACCTCGATCCCCTGGTTCCGAGCATTGACGAGGGCCGCTTGGATCGCGCCGCTGAACAGATCGAGCTGGCCAACGGCGACCAGAGGAATCACCTCGCCAGGGGTTCCTTGTGTCGTGACGAGTTCGACATCGAGCCCGACCTCCTTGAAGAATCCCTTCTCGACTGCGATGAAGTTCCCCGCCTCTTCCGTCGCGAGAGCAACGCGCATCTTGCGTTTGCGCGCTTGGGCGACTGTCGGGGTCGCAGGCGGTTTGGGCGTCGGCGTCGGGGTTGCTGCAGCGGTGGGCGTCGCGTTGGTCGCTGCAGCTGGTGTCGGGGTGACTGGCTGGGGGGTCGGTGTCGTCTGCTGGCTACCGCCACAGCCGGCAAGCAAGGCACTGGCCGTCACCCCGGCAAGCGTCACGAGTACCGTCCGCCGATTGACTTTCGAGCGCACGCGTTCACCCCCTCGTGCATTCGCCTCGGACAGAGCGCACGACGACTCATGCGGTCGGAACAAAGCATCCGTTCGAGTCGTCCTCCGCACCAAGTGCTGGGAACTACCCTGTGATCACGACCGGATGGGCGTGTGCTCTGATCATATGCTTTCTCGGCGATTTGATTGTTCGAACTCTGCCCCACCTCCCTCCGAGCGGCGGGAGCAATTCGCACGCACGTCTGGTTCACAGAATCTTCTCGATTCTATAGAGGTGCTATGGAGTATAGGGTGTCGTGAGAGTCTTCAAATGTCCAGATAATCGGAACACGGAACATATCGCGAGATTTATCACTATCATTTTCATGTCTGCAGGGTTCGTCAAGGCTTCAGTGTCACCCGATCACCGAGGGCGTAGCGTCCCACCCCGGATCCGTGCGAGTCGAACGATCATCGTCGGTCGGTCACACGCATGTCGGGTCGCTCGGGACCACTGCTGAGCTGTTCCCCTGAAGTGGACGCGGGTGCAAACCATCGGACGACGCTCGTGGTCGGATCAGCGGGGACCAGCGTCGATCCACGCGACGCGGAGCAGTACCCGTGCGGTCATACGACGGAACCCGGACCGAGCGCGACGGTCCGGGTTCCGTCCGCTGTCGCTCCTCTCCAGGTTCTTCGCCCCTCAACCAGCGCGGCGAGCGCGCGCCACCTGCTCGCGGTAGCGGCGAGCGGGCTCGGCGTAGGGGGCGGGGCCGACCGTCACCCACACCTCGGTCTGGACATGCCGTTCCACCGACGGCTTGCGCGAGCCTCCATTCGGCTCACCCCAGACGACCCGCAGGCGTGTTCCCTCCTTGGCATACGCTTCGTCGACCGTGGCGAGGGAGAGCACGCGCTCCTCGTTGGAGCTGAAGCCGGTCCACATGGCGAAGCCGACGACCTGACCGGCATCGTTGAGGACGGCGTCGTACATCCAGGTCGCGTACTGGGCCAGCGGCAGGTCGAAGTACTTGAAGCGCTGCCCCTTGGGACGGGTGAAGAGGCTCCCCGTCACCCGTGCCGCCTCCTCCGGATCCCAGACCAGCGTCACCTTCTTGCGGTGCGGCTGGTCCTTGAGCCGCT
>JANXBE010000005.1 GCA_025060175.1 Thermomicrobium sp.
CGGGTTATCCCCCGCACCAGGGCAGGTTCCCCACGTGTTCCGCACCCGTCCGCCACGGTCGGCGCGTTCACCACGCGCTCCCGTCCGACTTGCATGCATTAGGCACGCCGCCAGCGTTCCCCCTGAGCCAGGATCAAACTCTCCATCCCGGATCACTCCACCATCCCCACCAGCCATGCCCTCCGCTCCCGCGGAGTCCACCTGGTGGGTCACTGTCACATCCAGGCGTCGGCCGTTCCGGCCACGAGGGCTCAGTGCACTCGACCACACTCCAGTTGTCAAGGTGCTCGCGGAACTCACCGCTCCGCCAGACGCATCCATTACTATACCCACAACAGCCACTGGTGTCAAGGCTCACGTCGTCATCCTCAGCGCCTTCGCCGGTCGCGGACGGTGCCCACCGTGACTGTCGTTCCGCCACGCGATGCCCGCCCACGGTGACGAACGCCACACCGGTCGCTGACCATCCGCTCCACCGCCACTCGTTCTGCTACGCTTCTCCTGCGACCGAACGAAGGGAGCAGGCGACGTGCAAGCACCCCTGATCGGCATCACTCCTGACATCGCCCAGCAACCAGCTGCGCACGGTCCCACTGATCGATTGTTGCTCAATCTCGACTACACCGAAGCCATCGTCGCCGCCGGCGGCATCCCGATCGTCCTCGCACCGACCATCGAGCCTGCTGCCTACCTCGACCTCCTCGACGGGCTCCTCCTCACCGGTGGCGGCGACGTGGCACCCAAGTGTTACGGTGCCACCACTGTTCACCCAGAAACCTATGGCGTCTCCGACCTGCGCGACCACTTCGAAATGACGCTCATTCGCCTCGCCCTCGCCGCAGATCTCCCCATGCTCGCCATCTGTCGCGGCCTCCAAATTCTCAACGTCGCACTCGGTGGCACGCTCCTCCAACACATCCCTGACCAACTGCCTCACGCCCTGAACCATCGCCAGCAAGAACTCGGGATCCCGGCGACCGATCCCGCTCACGACGTCTCGATCCGCCCCGAGACGTTGCTGGCCACCATCCTCGGCTCGGGAAGGATCCGCGTCAATTCCTATCACCACCAAGCCATCGCCGACCTCGCGACACCGCTCCAGCTCGCGGCGACCGCACCGGACGGGGTCATCGAAGCCGTCGAGTTGCCACACGCGACATTCGTTCTGGCTGTCCAGTGGCACCCGGAACGGCTTTTCCGTCACCATCCACTCCAGGCCGCCCTCTTCTCGGCACTCGTCGATGCCGCCAGACTGAAGATGCGTCGGCGCGCCGCACGCATCCCATGACAAACGCAGACGAGGCAGGGCGCTTCCCCCTGCCTCGCCCATGCGGCCCGCAGTCCGTTTCGCACGCTACCCCAGTGCCGCGATCGACTCGACTGGTTGCTCCCCGCCCCGAGCACCCGCCTGGGCAGCCGAACGACGCTGACGGAAGGCCTCCGGGAGGGCCGCATCCAGTACTTCATCGATCGTTTCCACCAGCACGAACTGCATGTTCTCGCGCAGTGTTGCCGGTAGCTCCTCGAGATCCATCTCGTTGCGCTTCGGCAGGATGAAGCGTCTCACGCCTGCGCGCTGCGCAGCCAAGGCCTTCTCCTTGATGCCTCCGACCGGTAAGACCTGACCGCGCAAGGTGATCTCGCCGGTCATCGCCACGTCTTCGCACACCGGGACACCGGTCAGAAGCGAGACCAACGCCGTCACGAGGGTCACGCCAGCTGACGGTCCATCCTTCGGAATCGCCCCCGAAGGGACGTGAATATGGATGTCCGAGTCCTTCATGAAGTCGGGGTCGATCCCGTACTGTTCAGCCCGCGAGCGCACGATGCTCAGAGCCGCTTGTGCGGACTCCCGCATGACTTCCCCGAGCTGGCCGGTGATGATCAGGTTGCCCCGCCCGACCATGCGTGTCGCCTCGATGAACATGATGTCGCCACCGACCGGGGTGACTCCCACCCCGATCGCCACCCCCGGCTGCGCAGTTCGCTCGGAGAGCTCCTCATAGTAGTAGCGCCGCTTGCCGAGAAACTCGTGCACCACGTCAATGGTGATCCGACGGGGCACGTCCTGACCTTCAGCGACCCGCGTGGCCAACTTCCGCGCCACGGCAGCGATCTCCCGCTCGAGGTTCCGGACACCCGCCTCCCGCGTGTAGTGCTGGATGATCTCCAAGATCGCCTCGTCCGTGAACTCGAACTCCCCTGGCTCCAGCGCATGTCGCCGGAACTGCTTCGGAATCAGGTACCGACGCGCGATTTGGAGCTTTTCTTCGTCCGTGTATCCGGACAGGGTCAGAACTTCCATGCGATCACGGAGCGCCGGCGGAATCGTGTCCAACACGTTCGCCGTCGCGATGAACATCACCTTCGAGAGATCGAACGGCACGTCCAGGTAGTGGTCACGGAACGTGCTGTTCTGCTCCGGATCCAGCACCTCCAACAGCGCCGAGGCCGGGTCACCGCGCCAGTCGATCCCCACCTTGTCGATTTCGTCGAGCACGAAGACGGGATCGTTCGTTCCTGCCCGCCGGATCGCCTGGATGATCCGCCCCGGCATGGCGCCGATGTACGTGCGTCGATGCCCGCGTATCTCAGCCTCATCGCGAACGCCGCCCAGTGACATCCGGGTGAACGCTCGCCCGAGAGCCCGCGCGATCGACTGGGCCAGACTCGTCTTGCCAACACCCGGTGGCCCGACGAAGCAGAGGATCGGCTCGCGCCCCGGCTCGCTCTCCTCACCGCGCTCCTTGCGCAGCCGTCGCACCGCCAGATACTCCAGGATGCGCTCCTTGATCTTCTCCAGATCGTAATGGTCTGCGTCCAGAATTTCTCGCGCTCGGGCAATATCGATCTCCCCCTCCGTGCTTCGGTTCCAGGGGAGCGACACCAACCAGTCAAGGTAGGTCCGAATCACCCCGTACTCAGCCGACGCCGGTGGCAACTTGCTCATGCGCTCGAGTTCGCGCAGCGCCTCCCGCCGCGCTTCCTCCGGCATGCCGGCTTGCTCGATCTTCGCCCGGAACTCGTTGATCTCCGCCTCTTGCTCGCTGGTCTCACCCAGCTCGCGCTGAATAGCTTTCAGCTGCTCACGCAAGTAGAACTCGCGTTGCGAGCGCGCGACCTCCTCTTGGACCTCGCTTTGGATCTTCTTCCCGAGTTCCAAAAGATCCAGCTCCCGACTCATGAAGGCGTTCAGGCGCAACAGTTTGTCGCGGACACTATCCAACTCCAGCAGCGCCTGCCGCTCCTCGGGGTCCATGCGGAGGTTGGAGGCCAGCAAGTACACCAAATGCAGCGGATCCTCGATGTTCAAGACGGCGGTGACCAACTCCTCCGGCAAGTTGGACACCAACGACACGAGCCGCTGGAAGAGCTCCAAGGCCGTCCGCGTCAACGCCTTGACCTCGATCGTCTCCTCGACGACTTCGGGAATTTCCTCGACCAGCGCCTTCAGGTACGGCTCTTCTGTCACCCATTCGACGATCCGAACACGGCGCAGTCCCTGGACCGCGAGCCGCACAGTTCCATCCGGAACGCGCATCATCTGCTGGATGCTGCCGATCGTCCCCACCTGAAAGACGTCGCTCGGTCCCGCCCCTTCCTTCTTCGGGTCCTTCTGCAGAACCAAGACGAGGAGCCGGTCGCCGGATGCGACGTCGTCGATCAAGCGCAGCGACCGCGGCTGCCCCGCTGCGAGCGGTACCAGCGTCGTCGGGAAAACGACCGTGTTCCGGAGCGGGAGAATCGGTAGCAGCTTGCGCTCGCGCCGCTCCGAGGGTTCGCTTCCCCCATCGTCCTGTTCTTCCGGTTCGACCATCGGTTCACGTAGTTCTTCAGTCATCGCTTGCTCCTCAGGATTCCGACTCGTTGACCGTACGCAGCGGAACCGTCCGCGAGACGTGCGCTCGTGGCAGTGCCACCTCGAGAAAACCGCGCTCGTACACCGCCTCGACTCGTTCCAGATCGACCGGAAACGGTAGAAGCACTTCAGCCGCAAACGGACCGTACGCGATCCCCATCTCGTGGTAGGTTCGACGCTGACCTTGTTCCCGCGGTCGGCGCACCCCGGAGATCTGAAGCACCGAGTCGCTCACGACCACGGTGATCTCGTCCTCTCGCAGGCCGGCGAGTTCCGCTCGTACGACGAGTCCGCGTTCATCTTCGTAGACTTCGAGCGGCGGTCTCCAGGGGCGCGCAGCCGTGCGGAGGAGTGGCGCGAAACCCACGTACCAGGCTTGAAAGGCTTCGACAACCTCCGACGGGAGCCGGGCTCCTTCGCGGCGTATCCCTCGTCGCACGATCACCATCGCTGTCACGCCTCCCCTATCGCCAGGCGCCGCTCCCACGGTCGGGGCGCACGCCTCCTGCCGCCAGCTCCAGCGCGCAGTATACCACTCGGCCGCGCCCATTACAATGATCAGTGCAGCAAGATTGCGCCAACCTGTAGCAAGTCTTGGCCGTACAGGAGGACGAGGACGAACACGCCCCAGGCGAGGATCACCGCGAGCAACGCCCGATCGTTCAACAGCACCTGTTCCGGCATCCCCCCGAGGTCTTTGCGATACACGAGGTAGAGGTACCGAAATACTCCGTAGAGCACAAACGGGACGGTCAACATCATGCGATGCCCGGGCGGAAGATTCGCGGCAGAGAAGGTGTACAACGAGTACGCCATGATCGTCGCGGTCGCGCTGACCTGCAACAGAGCATCCAACAGTGGCACCGGATACTCGTCGAGCGCCCGACGATGGTTTCCAGCCACCCCCTCGAGCAACAACACCTCGTGTCGTCGCTTCGCGACAGCAAGGAACAGGGCGAGGAGAACGGTACACAGGTAGAGCCACGGCGAGAGCGGCACATCCACCGCCGTCGCACCCGCCCAGACTCTGAGCACAAATCCCCCAGCGATCGTGAAGACGTCCAGCAAAGCAACGTGTTTGACATACATCGTGTAGAGCACCATCAGCGCACCGTAGCCCGCAACCACGTAGACCGCGCCTCCGCCCGCAAGCCAAGCCAACCAGAGCGCGACGCAAGCCAGCACCGCGATCGCGCCCCAAACCTGCCAAGCCTCCAGACGGCCAGCAGCGATCGGCCGCTGTCGCTTGAGAGGATGCTCACGGTCCGCCGCTGCATCACGCCAATCGTTGAAGAAATACACCGCGCTCCCAGCCGCACAGAACGCAGCGGCCGCTAGGAGACCGTCGAGCAGGGCATCAGGCTCCAGCAGCCGTCGACCGAACACGAGCGGAGCCAGAACGACGGCATTCTTGAGCCACTGGCGCGGCCGCGCCGTGACGAACAGGTCAGACACCAGCGCGACCGGTCCCGGTACCACGATGTCCAACTTGCGTCCCATCGCTCACCTTAGCCCGCTGCCTCCAACGCAGCCTCTTGGTACACGCTGTCAGCATTCCAGAGCATCCAGGAGTGCAGCCCGGCATCGTAGACCGCTCGGATCTGTGCACGCACTTCCTCCGGCCCGTACGGCTTGCCTGGCCCGTAGGAGAAATCTTGCAGCCAGGGTCGAAACTTGGCCCTGGCTGCAGGCACACGCTCCAACCCGTTCTCCAAACTCCAACGCATCACCTCGTAGGGATGATCATTCGGAATGTCGAACCCCAAGGAACCGGACCAGAAGTGTGACGGGTACAACATCGGACACACGTAATCAACGGTTTGCACGACGATCTCGAGATTCTGTCCGATCCCACTATCACTGAGCTCCCACATGGTCAAGCCGAAAATATCAGCACCGAGATATGCAGGTGTCGGCAAGAGCGCTTCGTGTACGCTGCGCAAGAAGGTCCCGATCGCCGCTGTCCTGTTTTCGACCGTATGCGGGACTCCGTAGTCTGCCTTCTGCAAGGGACCGTCGGTCGGAAATCGAATGTAGTCGAGCTGGATCTCGTCGAAACCCAACCCCGCAGCTTCAACGGCCAGAGCAATGTTGTACTGCCACACTTCGCGACGGTAGGCGTTCACCCACGCCACCCCGTTCCACGTCCGCCACGCACCGCCCGTGGTGCGGTCCCGGATCGCCCAATCCGGTCGCGCTTCAGCGAGAAGCGGATCCTCGAAGACCACGATCCGAGCGATGGTATAGATGCCCCGTGCCTTCAGCGAGCGAACCAGCTCGGCGGGCTGCAAGATCGGTCGGACAGCTCCAATCTCGTGTGCGAGCTGCACCTTCGTCTCGTAGTACACGTGACCCGTGCTGTCCTTCAGATCGATGACGACTGCGTTCAACTCGGTTCGGTCCACGAGCTGCAGCCGCTTCTCCAACGCTTCCGGCTTGGAGGCGACGAGTGCACTCACGTAGATGCCGCGCACGACGATCGGCTCCAGGGTGACGTCCAGCGAAAAGTTGTCAGGCACAGTCGTCGTGACCGCTCGATATCCTGCAGCCTTGACCACGATGCGTTCACCCGCCGTGACACCCTTGAGACGGAATCCCCCCTCTGCGTCGGCTTGTGTCCACCCCGAACTCGCCGCGACGAGGGCTGCGACAGGCTGCCCCTGCACGTCACGGACGACCCCCCGCAGGACATCCGGCCGCATCGAGACATCGGCCGTCACCTGGTCGGTTGCCAGAACGAGACGTTCCGTGGCGAAGTCGGCGTGCTCGAAGACGAGCGCCGCGCCCTCAGGCACCCCGCGCAAGACGTATCGCCCGGTTCCATCCGTGACCGTCCTCGTCACGGTGGTACCCTCGCGCTCCGCACGGACCGTTACGCCAGCGATCGGCTCGCCATCGTTGGCACGCACCACCGCACCGCGAACGACATTCGACCGGAGCGCGATCCGGAGTCGCCGCGCCTCGCTGCCAGCGTCGAACGTCACCGCATCGTGATCCGGCGTCGAGACGCGGATCGTCGCCCCAGGCGAACGCGGGACGCGTACCCGTCCAGCCTCGTCGGTCCGGAAGATGCCGGACGGTGTCTCGACCGATGCGCCGACGAGGGGCTGCCCTGTCCCCCGATCCACCACCGCGAGTTCCAACCGATCGTCGCGAAGCCAGAGTTGGTACACGAGCGAGCCGAGCACGAGAACGAGGGGCACGAGGAAGCTCGCCAGACTCACCCTCCAAGACAGTCTCCAGCCTCGACGAGCGCGATGCGATCGCCTACTCGAGTCCACGGTGTCGCCTCGTCACCTTGCTTCGTCGCTCCCTAACTGCGCCGCAGTATGCCATAGTGCGGTTCACATTTGGAGAACGGAAGCGCAGCTGCGGCAGCGAGACGACCATCCAATCCGCTTCACGTCGATGAACACGGTCACCGCTCTCAGGCGACACCGCCATACCGCACGTGCTGGATCTCCTGATGCCGCAGCTCGACCTTTTCTGTGCCGAGCGCGTGAGACATACTAGCAGGTGCCGCGTCGGCGGCGAGCAACGGGTACGCGCCGAACTGGGGGATGCTTGGACTTCGCGACTGTTCTCCACCGGATGCGCCCGGACCTGCAGCGGGTCGAGGAACGGCTTCTGGCCGAGACCGCGCTCGAGTTCCCTTTGGTGGGAGATATCCTCCGCGGGCTCATCGCGTCGGGCGGAAAGCGTCTGCGCCCCTTGCTGCTCCTACTGGCCGCCAAACCGTTCCGCTACGAGGTCGAACGTCTCGTGCCAGCCGCCGCGGGTATCGAACTCCTGCACACCGCATCGCTCATCCATGACGACTCGATCGACGGCGCGACGTTACGACGTGGTCAACCGACCTTGAACGCTCTCTTCGACTCCTCGGTCGTCATCATGGTGGGAGACTACCTGTTCGCTCGCTCCGCGATGCTGGCAGCGTCGACGATGAATCCGCGTGTCCTGGCAGTCTTCGCACGGTGTCTCGGCAGCATCTGCGACGGCCAGTTGCGGGAACTCTTCGCTGCCCGCCGCACCGACCTCAGCTTCGATGACTACCAGCGGCGCATCTACGGGAAAACCGCCTCCCTCTTCGCAGGATCGGCGGAAATCGGTGCCATCCTGGCCGATGCTGCGGACGATCAGATCGAGGCGCTCCGAGAGTTCGGTGGAGCCTTGGGGATGGCATTCCAGATCGTCGACGATATTCTCGACTTTCGAGGGCAGACGGGCGAACTCGGGAAGCCGGCGGGGCAAGATCTCCGTCAGGGGACGGTGACGCTGCCGACGATGATCTTTCTCACCGACGGCAAAGCCAGTCCCGAGGAGCGACAGTTCGTCGAACACCTGATTCGGAGCGGTTCCCCCGACGACGACGCGATCGCCACCGCGGTTCGCTTGGTTCGCGACTCCGGGGCGCTTGACGAAGCGCACGCGATCGCGCGCCAATACGTCGAGACGGCCAAGAACCTCCTCGCCGACCTTCCACCATCCGACGAGCGAGCCATGCTGGTCGCGCTGGCTGAGCATGCGATTGCCCGGCGCGCGTGAGCGTCACAGCGCGATCAAACTCCGCTGATACATCCGCTCGAACAGCCGTTCCCAAAAGCGCTCCCCTGGAGCGACGCGCTCGAACTGCTCTGCCAGTTCATGTGGCTGTGCCGGAGTGATGAGAATGGTCGAGAGTCGCTGACGAAACCGGCGCTCGATCGCCTGGTCCAAAAACACCAGTTCGTGGCGGTGACGCGGCTGCACTCCGGCGACGATCAGCACGTCCGAGACCATCATCCGTGCGAGGTTGTCGCGAGAAACCCGGGTAGCGATATCGAACTCTTCGCGTACCCGCCCCTCGAGACTCTGTCGTTGAGCAGCTAATGACTGCAATTCGACTTCGACCATATACGCATTCAATGCGAAGTCACGCCACGGCACAAAGTAATATGTGTAGAGCAGTCGATACTCGCCCAACCGTCCCAAGATGAAGGATGTGATTCGGCTTCCGCGCGGTCCCCGCGCATTGAAGATGAACCATCCATGCCCAGCACGGACGTGATGCTCGAGCGCGTCGAAAAACTGTGTCAGCCGCCCCAGGAGATCGACGTCTTGCAGCGACGGCTGCTCATACGGAACGGGTTCGCCCGACACTGTCCTCGCCTCCACCAGTTCCCGAGTCTCCCTCGGGAGCGATTCTCGATACGGCAATTATGGCGCATCGACTGCTGAGCGGGCCGTCACGCGCTCGTTCCCGTCCGCCAACCCGAGAGAATTCCGGAACAGGCGCAAAAAGGCCTCGGCATCGACCTTCGTCGCGACGACATCGGTCGCATTCGTATCCGGCACGTACAGTGTCTGTCCCCTTTTCTCCTCTGGGCTCGTCATGACGGCGAGACGTGCCCGTTCACCGGCGACCAGCTCAGGCCGTGCAGCGACCGCAACCGCTAGCGGATCGTGCAACGCATACGACTCGACTCGACACTCCTCAAAAGCCCAGCGCGACACCTCATAGACGAGCCGGGCTGTCGCGTGCGGAAGACGCGCCAGCCGTTCCCACTCGACCCGTGTCAGGCGGATGATCGTCGTCACATCCAGCCCGACCCACACAGCATCGAACCCCGCCTCGATGACGATGGACGCCGCTTCCGGATCGCTCCACACGTTGAATTCGGCCACCGGCGTCACATTGCCGGATACAGCGAAGGCACCTCCCATGACGACCAAACGCTCGATCAGCACCGGAAGACGGGGCTCCAGCCGGACAGCCATCGCCACGTTCGTGAGCGGGCCAAGACAAACGACCCGCAATCTGCCCGCGTATCGGCGTGCTGTTCGGACGATCACCTCCGGCGCCGTTGCATCCAGAATCGGTCCGCTCTGGCGGGTCGGCAAGCTGGCCCCTCCCAGTCCATCCGGACCGTGAGACGGTCGAGCATCACTGTGCGGCCGCAAGAGCGGCCGACTGGCCCCGGCAGCCACCGGAACCGCTGCTGCCCCCAGCCAATCCAGCACTCGCCGCGAGTTCCGCGTGGTCTGCTCGAGATCGACGTTCCCGGCGACCGTCGTCACCGCCATGACGGACAGTTCTCTCGCGGTCAGCGCGAGTCCCAACGCGAGCGCATCGTCAACGCCTGTGTCGACATCCAGAATGATCGGGATCATGCTGATCACCCCCATTCGTTGGCCCCGCTGTCGCGGTGACTCCAGGTATACTCCCCGGCGACCGCTCGAAGGGGGAGCGCGTGTGGATCGACCACGAACACACCGGACGCGGCGCCTCATTGCCTGGTTGTTCACGCTGATCCTTGCTGCCAGCACCCTTGGTCCATTCCCGCGGACGATCACGGCGCAAGGCCTCGACTATCGCCTCGAACCGACGTTGACATCTTCGATCGGCGTCGCGCTCGGCTGGTTACGTGCATCCGGTGCACTCTTGGTGTGGGAAGACCGCCGCAACGGTTCCCCCGACGTGTTTGCCTACGATTTGGACGACGGACGCGAGTTCCGGCCGGACCGCGACCCGGGCGTGCGTTCTCAACCTGCGGTGAGTGGCACGCGCGTCGTCTGGATCGAGGGAGCCGATCCCGCTCGCCGGATCATCGTCGGTGCCGACGTGGCCAGCGGGACGTCATTCACCGTCACCGAGCAGCCAGGAGCGGTCTCCCAACCAGTCATCGACGGCACCCTCGTCGCCTGGCGCGCAGTGCGCGATAGTGCCGGGAGCATTCATGTCCGAGACCTCTCGACCGGCCGCCTCTTTGACCTCGGTCAGGCTGGCGTCAACCAGGCCAGCCCAAGCGTGAGCGGTCAGGTCGTCGTTTGGCAGGAGTTCCAGGACGGAAACTGGAACCTGGTGCTCTGGGACGCCCGTACCGGTACGAGAACCTCCCTCACGGCGACCCCCGACGATGAGACCGACCCGGTGATCACGAACGATTGGCTCGCCTTTCGGCGTCATCGCCGCAGCGGCGGTCCACCCGCACTCGTGTTACTCGACCGTCACAGCGGTGCAGAAACAGTCGTCGTCGAGGGGCATTTCGTCGGTCGCATCGCGTTGAGTCAGCGACTCCTCGTTTGGGAAGATTGGCGCTCCGGTATGCCGGAACTGTACGCGTACGATATCGCCCAGCGCACCGAGTTCGCGCTCGCGCGCGCACAGCGAGCCGGATGGCCAGCCGTCTCGGAGCGGGCGATCGCCTGGGTTGCAGAACTTCCCGGGAACCGAGGCCGCGTACAGGCACTGGCTATCCGCTCCAGACTCCCCAGCGATCCGCAGGAGCCGCCGACCGTCCCGTCCGCCGAACGGGTCTATTTCCCACAGACAAAACACTACCTCAGCGGAGGCTTCAAGCGGTTCTGGCAAGAGCACGGCGGAGAACGTATCTTCGGCTATCCCTTGACCGAGGAATTTTCGATCACCGATCCGAGCACGGGCGAGCAGATCGTGGTCCAGTACTTCGAGCGCGTTCGCTTGGAATATCGACCGAACGCACCGGAGGATGAGCGGATCACCATCGGTCGGCTCGGTGCCGAACTGACCGCAGATCGACAGTTCGCTCCGGTGGCGCCATTTCCCGATACTGCCCAGCGTCGGTACTTTCAGGAGACTGGACATTCGCTCGCTCTCGGGTTCAAGGAGTTCTGGGAGAAGAACGGAGGACTGAACATCTTCGGTTACCCGATCAGCGAGGAATTCACGGAAAACGGCCGCACCGTCCAGTACTTCGAGCGCGCACGTTTCGAGTACAACCCGAATGCAGCGGACGAAGACTCACGCATCACGCTCGGACTCCTGGGACGGGAAGCCCTCCAGCGCATGGGATGGCTCCCCCGACCACCGATCGATACCACTATGCTAACCCGGTGACACCCGCTCGTCCGTCCACGAGAGCGAGATACAGGTCGTTGACGTTCGTCCCCGTCAGCCCGGTGACTACGAGGGCGCTCGCGCTCGCGAGCGCTGTCGCCGAATCGTTCTGTGCCAGCGCTTCCTGCGGGTCGATGCCGGACTGCTGCACTGCCTCAGCCGTGGTGCCATCGACCACGGCTCCCGCCGCCCCGCTCGTGCCGTCGTCGCCGTCCGACGCCAAACTTGCCACCGTGACATCACGGGTCTGGCTCAACACCAACGCCGCAGCGAGTGCCATCTCGGTGTTCCGACCTCCCCGTCCACGCCCTCGGACCGTCACGGTCAATTCCCCGGCTCCCACGAGCGCGACGGGCGGCTTCCAGGGAACGTGTTCCTCCCGGATCGTCCAGGCCAGAGTCGCCCAAAAGCGGCCGAACTCCCGGGCTTCACCGGTATAGCGACTCCCGAAGGGAACCGCCGGCAGGTCACGACGCCGGAGCGCCTCCACCGCAGCTCGCACGAGGACGCGCGCATCGGCGAGCACCACCGACTGGAGGACATGCGGGAGCCGGATCGATCCCTCGTCTGGCTGCGCGAGCAGACGTTGTACAGCAGCTGGGAACTCCTCCCAGACGCCGAGTTGCCGCAGCGTGACAGGCAACGCGCGACCGGGATCGCTCGGTTCGACGGTCGGCCCACTCCCGATGATGGGAAGTGGACTACCGAGCACGTCGGATAGGACGAGGTTGACGATGCGGGCCGGCGCCGCGGCTCTCGCCAAGCCACCGCCCTTCAAGGCACTCAGATGACGGCGGACCGCGTTGAGAAGCCAGATGTCGGCACCAGCCCGGAGCAACCGCTCGGTCGTCGTGACCACCTGCTCGAGCGTGAGAGGCGGACGCGGCACCTCCGCGAGCGCTGATGCCCCGCCAGAGAGGAGCACCAGGACAAGGTCGTCAGGCCCCAGACCACGCACCGCGTCCAACAACGCGTGACCGGCGCGCAGACTTCGGAGATCGGGAAGCGGATGACTTCCCGGGATCACAGTGCACCGGGCGAGCTCTGCCCGTTTCCCGTCCTCGGACTTGGGAATCACGACGCATCGGTCGACCCGATCGCCCAGCACCTGGACCGCGCCGGAGGCCATCGCGGCGGCTGCCTTTCCGAGGGCCAAGAGCACGAGCCGGCTGCGAGGTTCGAGTCGGTGCGGCACGCCACGCACGATGATGGTCGTGTCGCGTCGTTCGAGCGCTTCGCGAACGAGTCTCTCGGGGTCGACTGCGTTCAACGTCTCACGGAAGATGTCTTCGACGAACCGCTTCAGGCGCGGCTCTGGCACGCGGCAGCCTCCCGCTCCTGTTCCCGGAGGGACGCGAGGGCTCGACGCAGATCGGACGGAAGCGGCGTCTCCAGTTCGATCGTCTGCCCCGTCGTCGGGTGCCGAAACCGCAGAGAACGTGCGTGCAGGAACTGCCGTGGCACCGCCACACAGAACGATCGATGCCCGCCGTACTGCTGGTCACCAACGACAGGATGGCCGATGAACGCGCAGTGGACCCGAATTTGGTGGGTCCTCCCCGTCTCGATCGTCACGTCGAGCAGCGTCGCGCAGCGGAATCGCTCCATGACGCGGAAGTGGGTGATTGCCGGTCGCCCCCACGGAACCACGGCCATCTTGGTTGGCTCGCGCGGATCCCGACTGATCGGTGCGTCGATCGTCCCTGCGTCGGGTTCCACGATTCCATGAACGAGAGCGGTGTACTTTTTGAGGACACTTCGACTCTGCCACTGTTCGAGGAGCGCGAGCCGGGCAGGCTCCGTCTTGGCGACGACCAGAAGACCCGACGTATCCTTGTCCAACCGATGCACGATCCCGGGACGATGACTCGGCTGCACCGCCAGATCCGGCCGAATCGCCTTCAACGCGTTGACCAGCGTCCCACGCTCATGGCCAGGTGCTGGATGCGTCACGATCCCCGCAGGCTTGTCGAAGACGATGATGTCGTCGTCTTCATAGATGACCGGGATGGGGAGGTACTCCGGCTCGAGGTCGACCGGAGGCTCCGCCGGCGGAAGCGAGACCTCGAGGCGGTCTCCGTATCGGACACGTTGGGCTGGTTTCGCCGGTGCACCATTGACCAAGATCTCCCCACGCTTCATCATCTGTTGCACGAAGCTTCGACTCACCCCGGTCACACGGCTCGCGATGAGCTTGTCCAGTCGCTCCCCGTGCTCGCGCTCGGCGACGTGCAGAACCAGTCGGATCGCTTCCCTCGACCGACCCGTCATCGCGTCTGCCGCTCCGCATTCGCTCGCTTGGCCGTTGCCTCGTCAGTTGACAGCCTCGTGAGGTCCGGCCAAACGAGCAAGACGACCAGCAGCAGTACCCCGATGGTGATCGCACTATCGGCAACGTTGAACGTGGGCCAAAAGGAAAAGTCGATGAAGTCCACCACAAAACCGCGTCGAAACCGATCGACCAGGTTGCCCACTGCCCCGCCGAGCTGCAAGCCGAGCGCCAACGCGCCTGGCCACCAGGACACCACTGCGCGGAACCACACAGCGAGTGCGACCACGACGAGCAGAGCAACGGTCGCCAGTACAGGATTCCGGCCCTGGAACAGCCCGAACGCCGCTCCGGTATTCTCGACATAGAACAGGCGTAAAACGCCAGGGATCAGCACGACTTCCTCGATCGGCCCGGTTGGTCCGAGAAACCGAACCACGAGCAGCTTGCTCAATTGGTCGATGAGCAGCACGACCGTCGCCACAGCAGCGACGATCCCCCAACCTCTTGCACCCACCGGTCGAACCCTCTCCAGGCGACGCCGTTCGTCTGCGCGCGCCCGCGACGGTGCACTCCGCTGCATCCAATTCTACCCCTCCTGCAGGCGCGTTCTTCGCTTCCTCCTGCAACGACGTTCGGGCGATGTACCATCTCCGGGAAGAGAGGAAGAGGAGCAGCGCGTGATGTCGGCACTTCGGATCGTCATCGGTGGCGGTGGTACCGGTGGTCACACCGTTCCAGCACTGGCCATGCTCGAAGCGCTCCGGGCCCGCGTCCCCGTCGACGTCCTCTGGATCGGTTCTCGTAACGGCGTGGAGCGCCGCTTCGCACTTCAGAACGGGCTCTCGTATCGGTGGATCCCGACGGGCAAGCTCCGACGGTACTTCACCGTGCGCACGCTCCTCGACCTGGCCGCCATCCCCGCCGGTGTCATCGCTGCGACCGCACTCATCCGGGCCTTCCGTCCCCATGTCGTCTTCGGCACCGGTGGATACGTGAGCGTTCCCGTCGTCCTCGCTGGCCGATTGAATCGGATACCGATCGTGATCCATGAACAAACGGCAACCGCTGGACTCGCCACGCGAATCGCTGCCCGGTTCGCCGATGTCATCGCCATATCCTTCGAGTCGACACGTCCCCTCCTCGGTGCCACGAGAGCAACCATCGTCCATACCGGCCTTCCGATACGGGAGGAACTTCACCAGGGCGATGCGGAGCGAGGCCGTCAGCGCTTTGGTCTGACGGCAGCACTCCCGATCGTCTACGTCACCGGCGGCGTGCTCGGTGCGCAGGCACTCAATCGATGCCTCGCCGCAGCGCTTCCGGGATTAGTGCAATCGGTGCAGATCGTCCACCAATGCGGACCCGCACACATCAACGGCGATCTGCCACGCTTGCTCGCGCTCCGAGAGACACTGCCTCCTGCTCTCCGAGCCCGGTACGTCGTGCGCGAATTTCTCACTGACGAATTGCCCGACATCTACGCTGCGGCCGATCTCGTCATCGGTCGTGCCGGTGCGAGCACGGTAGGCGAACTCGCTGCCCTGGGTAAACCGGCGATCCTGATCCCGCTACCGGGCAGCCGGGGAGACGAGCAGACGGCGAACGCGCGGCTGCTGAGTGCTGTTGGAAGCGCAGTCGTCGTACCGCAAGCGGACGTGACTCCAGAGCGCCTCTCCGAACTGGTCACGACGCTCGTCGCGGACCGCGAGGCGCTTGCCGCCATGGGCGCACGCGGCAAGGCCCTGGCCGTACCCGACGCTGCCGACCGGCTTGCCGCGCTCATTCGGGCGGCTGCGGAGTCGCGTGCCGTCGCGAGCGCACCGCTGTGACCGCGAGTGCGCTGACAGCCTCCGCGACCGATCGAACAGGCACTATCGCGATTCCGCGTAGCTGACTCGTGAGGCGGCTGGATGCGGGGAGCACCGCCCGCGAGAAGCCCAACCGCATCGCTTCCTGCAGTCGCCGTTCGAGCCCGTGCACCCCACGGACCTCACCCGCGAGACCGAGTTCCCCGATGTACACCGTATCGGGATCGAGCGGTATCCCGCTCGCAGAGGAAGCGATGGCGAGCGCCACCCCCAAGTCCACCGCCGGCTCCACCAATCGGATTCCGCCAGTGACGTTCACGAAGACGTCCTGGTCCCCGAGACGCACGCCCGCGTGCTTCATGAGCACCGCAACCAAGAGTTGCAGACGCGTGACGTCGAAGCCGGTCGCGACCCGGCGCGGTGTCCCGTACCCAGCTGGACTCGTCAGCGCTTGCACCTCGATCAAGATCGGCCTGGTACCCTCGAGGGCCACGACCACGGCACTCCCTGGGACATGGCGCACACGCTCCGCGAGAAAGAGTTCGGACGGATTGCCGACATCGACCAATCCAGCGTCGGTCATTTCGAAGACACCGATTTCGTTGGTCGACCCGAACCGATTCTTCGTCGCACGGAGCACGCGGTGCTGATGAAAACGCTCCCCTTCGAGATAGAGCACGACATCGACCATGTGCTCGACCACCCGTGGACCGGCGATGAGTCCCTCTTTCGTGACATGACCGATCAGGAAAATGGGTACGCCAGTCCGCTTCGCAAACTGGAGAAACTGTGCCGTACTGTCCCGCAGCTGGGACACGCTTCCCGGTGCTGCATCGAGATGACTCAACGAGACCGTCTGGATCGAATCCACGATGATCACTGCTGGGTGAAGTTCACCCGCCGTCTCGAGCGCCCGATCGACGAATGTCTCCGCTACCAACACGACCCGATCGGTGGTGACCGCGAGCCGATCGGCACGCAGTTTGATCTGCTCAGGGGATTCCTCAGCTGCCAGATACAACACCAGGTGACCGCGTTGAGCCAAGCGCAGGGCTCCCTGGAGGAGGAGGGTCGATTTGCCGATCCCCGGGTCCCCGCCGAGCAAGACCACCGACCCAGGGACCAATCCCCCACCGAGGACGCGGTCGAATTCAGGCATTCCTAACGGTACCCGCTTCTGCTCGGCGCTGCTGATTTCGGACAACGGATGCAGAGCACCTCGCGGGGGCGATGCTCGTGCCCCGCCGGCTGATCCTTCCACCATCCGCTCCACCAAGGTGCCCCACGCTCCACAGGAGGGACACCGTCCGAAGTAGCCCGGACTCTCCAGTCCACACTCCTGGCAGACCCACACAGCCCTGCGTCGCTGTCGTCCCCGCGACACGGCACCCCCTGAACACCCAACGCGAACATCCGTTCGCGCGCTTCCACGAAACGGAGAAACACGGTGGTACCGACGACCGTCGGTACCACCGTGTACGCGATCAGCAACTCGGTCAAGAGACCGTACTCAGCGCATCGGCAGGTTCGATCGTGAGGAGATCGTCCCGCACATCGATGAGCACGGTGCTGCCGGCCTTGAACCGTCCAGCCAGGATCGCCTCCGCCAGCGGATCCTCGATCAAGTTCTGGATGATCCGTCGCAGCGGACGAGCACCGAACTGTCGGTCGTAGCCTCGCTGCGCCAGGAGATCCTTGGCCGCATCGGTCACCTGCAAGCCGATCTGCTGTTCGGCGAGTTGCTTCCGAATCCGCTTCAGTTCGAGTTCGACGATCTGCCGCACGTGCTCCGGCGTCAACGGGTGGAACACGATGACCGCATCGATGCGGTTCAGGAACTCCGGCCGGAACGTTTGCTTGAGTTGCGAGAGCACCTTGTCCTTCATCGTCTGATAATCGACGCGCGCCTTCTTCGCCGGATCCTCAGCGACGGCGAACCCCAATGCCCCTTCGCGCTGGATCAACTCTGCACCGATGTTGGACGTCATGATCAGGATCGTATTGCGGAAGTCCACCCGCCGACCCTTGGCGTCCGTCAGATTCCCGTCCTCCATGATTTGGAGGAGGATATTGAACGCTTCCGGATGCGCTTTTTCGATCTCATCGAGCAGAATGACGGAATACGGCTTGCGTCGAACCGCTTCGGTCAGCTGCCCGCCTTCCTCATAGCCGATGTACCCGGGCGGGGCACCGACCAGGCGCGAAACCGTGTGCCGTTCCATGAACTCGCTCATGTCGATCTTGATGAGCGCGTCCTCGCTCCCGAACATGAACTCAGCCAACGCGCGTGCCAGGAGCGTCTTCCCGACGCCTGTCGGTCCCAGGAAGATGAACGTCCCGATCGGCCGTCGTGGGTCCTTCAGGCCAGCCCGTGCCCGGCGCACCGCGCGCGCCAAGGTGGAGATCGCTTCATCCTGTCCGATCACACGCTCGTGTAACGCCTCCTCCATGTGGAGGAGTCGCTCGCTCTCCTCGGTATGCAGCCGCGTCAACGGAATACCGGTCCACATGGAGACCACGTGCGCGATATCTTCATCGGTGACGACCGGTTCGTCCTGCCCCTGTTCCTCTCGCCAGTGCTGCTCCAGCTCTTGGATACGCTGAAGCAGCTGGCGCTCACGGTCACGCAGTTCAGCGGCCAACTCAAATTCCTGGCTCGCCACCGCCGCATCCAACTCGCGACGCAGCGACTCCAGGCCGCGTCGAGCCTCCTTGAGCGACGGCGGCGACGCCGAGCGGTACATCCGTACTCGCGAAGCTGCCTCGTCGACCAGATCGATCGCCTTGTCCGGCAAGAAGCGATCCGTCACGTAGCGGGCAGCCAGCACTGCTGCCGCGTACAGCGCCGTGTCGGCGATCTTGAGCTTGTGGTGCTCTTCATAGCGTTCGCGGATGCCCTTAAGGATCTCGATCGTCTCCTCCACCGTCGGTTCGTTGACGATGACCGGTTGGAACCGTCGCTCCAGCGCGGCATCCCGTTCGATGTACTTCCGGTACTCGTCCAGCGTGGTGGCACCGATCGTCTGCACCTCGCCGCGCGACAGAGCCGGTTTCAGGATGTTCGCCGCATCGACCGCGCCCTCCGCTGCGCCGGCACCGACCAGGGTGTGCAACTCGTCGATGAACAGGATCGTCCCTGACTCCTTGACTTCAGCGACGATCTTCTTGAGCCGCTCCTCGAACTCACCGCGGTACTTGGTCCCCGCCACCAGCGCACCGATATCGAGCGCCACCAGCCGCTTTCCCTGGAGCGGCTCAGGAACATCTCCCGCGACGATGCGCTGCGCGAGCCCTTCCACGATCGCTGTCTTGCCGACCCCTGGCTCGCCGATCAACGCCGGATTGTTCTTCGTGCGACGCGAGAGGATCTGCATGACGCGCTCGATCTCGGTCTGCCGCCCGATGACCGGGTCCAGCTTGCCCTGACGAGCAGCCTCGGTCAGATCGAAGCCGAGGGCGTCCAGGTACGGCGTCTTGGTCTGCTGGGCACGCTGCTGGTACGCCGTCCCCTGCGCGAGGACCTGCAAGACCTGCTGCCGCACCTTCTCGAGATTCACCCCGAGACTCTCGAGCACCCCGGCAGCGATCCCTTCACCCTCGCGCACGAGCCCGAGCAGGAGGTGTTCCGTGCCGATGTAGTGATGCCCGAGTCGCCGTGCCTCGTCCACGGCGTACTCGATGACCTTGCGGGCACGTGGGGTCAGTCCGATCTCCCCCACGACGGTGGACTCGCCACGCCCGATGATGAACTCCACCGCGCTCCGCACCTTCGGCAACTGCACGCCCATGCTCTGCAGGACGCGAGCGGCTACCCCTTCACCCTCACGGACCAAGCCGAGCAGCAGATGCTCGGTGCCGATGTAGTTGTGGTTGAACCGCCGCGCCTCCTCTTGCGCGAGCGCGAGCACTTTCCGTGCCCGTTCCGTGAACTTCTCGAACTTGTCCGCCATAGCGCACTCTCCCGGGCGTACGCCCGTTCCTCTTGACGAGAGATGTCAGTAACGGCGCTGTCGCGATCGAGACCCGCGCCCCTATCGAATCGATCGCACCTCCTGCACCGACAAAGTGTACTCCCGGCGCGCGGGATGTCCAACTCGCAACCGAGAGCCCACCAGGAAGCCGAAGCCCCCAGCGCGAACCCTGGGGGCCTCGGGCGCATGATCCCAAAGCGTTGCGACAGCCGGTTCTTCGATGTGCGGTGCTGGTGGGACTCAGCCGTCCCCACCATGGTCGGCCGGCGGCTCTTCTACCTCCGGCTCGATCTCGGCCTCCGTATCGACTGGCTCTTCGCCTTCAGCGGCATACGGCGTGATGCCTCGCGCCAGCAGCTCCTGCTTGATCGCCACCGCCTCAGGCCCCACTGTCGCCTCCAGCTCCTCATCCGGCACCTCGAGCGCGCGCCGGAGACTGAGCCCGATCCTCCGCCTCGCCGGGTCGATACGGATCACCTTGACGATGATCTCGTCACCCTCTCGGAGCACCTGGTTCGGATGCTCGACACGCCACCCGGCGAGCTCCGAAACATGGATCAACCCCTCGACCCCTTCCTGGAGCCGCGCGAACGCACCGAAACTCGCCAGCTGCGTGATCGTACCGCGGACCAGCTGCCCAACTTGGAACTGGCTCGCGACCTGCATCCACGGCTCGGGTTGCGTGCGACGGATCGACAGCGCAATCTTGCGTTGCTCCGGGTTGACCGAAAGCACCATCACGTCGACCTCATCGCCGACGCGCAACACTTCGCTGGGGTGCTTCACGCGCGTCCAGGAGATCTCGGACAAGTGGACCAGCCCATCTGCCCCACCGATATCGACGAACGCACCGAAATCCGCGATACTCGTGACGCGCCCACGCCGCGTCTCACCCTCTCGGAGCGTCTCGATCAACTGCGCCTTCATCGCGTCACGCTGCTCCTGAACTGCTTGTCGCTCGGAGAGGATGAGCCGATTGCGGTGCCGGTTGATCTCGATGATCTTCAACTTCAGGCGCTGCCCGACCATCCGCGCCATGTCGGCCTGCTTGCTGACCTCGTCCCCACCGCGGATGGCGACGACTTGCGACGCCGGGACGAACCCGCGAATACCGTCGAGATTGACCAAGAGCCCACCCTTGTTATAGTTGACGACCTCGGCCTCGATCACACCGCCGGTCTCGAAAATCTCCTGCAGCCGCCGCCACGTCTTCTCCTGACGCGCCCGATCGATCGAGAGCACCGCCTGCCCCGCCTGATCCTCAGGCTGGAGCACGAACACCAGCACACGATCGCCCGGCTGCAGGCGCCCGAGTTCTTCCGGCGTCAAGGTCTGAAACTCCCGAACGGGAACGACCCCTTCGCACTTGCCCCCGATGTCGACCAGAATTTCGTCCCGGCCCACGTACATGATCTGACCCTCGACCACATCTCCATACCGAAAGAGACGGTAGTCGTGGTTCGGGTCATCCAACAGGCGCCGGAACATCTCGGCATCATCCATCACCGGGACGCTCCCGAGAGCCTGCCGACCGAAATGCCCCTCGTCGATCTGCTGCCCCACCATGAACCTTCCTCGAGTGCCCTAGTTTTGCCGACCTTCCGCACTCGTCGAGCCGGCGGCCAGCGAGACACCGCCGCAAGTATAGCCAGTCTGCAGCCGCACGACAAGCAACGATGCAGGAACCCCCATCCCCAGAACCCACACTCGGCAGCGCGATCGACCACGGTGTCACGCCAGCAGCGAATCTGTCTACATCTCCTGTCCGATCTCGGTCGCGAAGGCTGCGACGACCTCCTCCAAATCACCGCGGTGGACCCACCCCATGTGCCCGACGCGCACGATCTTCCCTTTGAGCCGTCCCTGTCCACCGTTGATCGCAATCCCGTGCCGCTCCTCGAGACGCGTCACGAGCCGGTCGGCAGCGACTCCGAACGGCGGCACGAGAGCAGTGACGGTCGCACTTTCATGACCGGCCTCGGCGAAGCAGCGAAAACCGAGCTCCTGGACCGCGGCCCGGAACCAGGCTGCCAACTGCCGATGTCGCTCCCACACGTTCTCGAGCCCCTCGGCCTCGATGAGGTCGACCGCTGCCTCCAGGGCATAGAGCAGACTGATCGGAGCAGTCGACGGAAGGTCCCCGGTGCGCGCCGCTGCGCGGTACTCCCGCAGATCCCAGAACGCTCGGGGGAAGCCGGCCGCGTCGATAGCATCCCACGCACGCGGCCCGACACCCACGATCACGAGCCCCGGCGGACACATCCATGCCTTCTGCGACCCGCTGAACACCAGATCGATGCCCCAGGCGTCCATCTCGAACGGGAGCCCAGCGATCGCGCTCACTCCGTCCACTGCGAGCAACGCCCCGCTCGCACGCACCGCTGCCGCGATCTCTGCCAGAGCATTCGTGACTCCCGTCGAGGTCTCGTTGTAGACGACGAAGACCGCCCGCACCCCCGACACTTCATCCAGCCACCGCGCCACCCGATCCGCCGTGATCGCCGAACCATAGGGAACCTCGCGCACGGCCAGATCCAGGCCGAACCGTTCCGAGACCCGCGACCAGCGCTCACCGAAATCACCGTTCACGAGCATCAGCACCCGATCGCCCGGTCGCAAGAGGTTCACGATGGCGATCTCCCAGCCGGCGGAACCCGATCCTGGCAGCACGAAGACCTCGCCGTCCGTGCGGTGCAGGAGCCGCAATCGTCCGAGCAACGCTTTGACGAGCCCCCGAAACCAGGCTCCGCGGTGCGGGACCATCGGTCGTTGGAGAGCCCGAAGCACTTCAGGCGGTAGCGGTGTCGGCCCGGCGATTCGTAAGTTGCGTACCGTCGTCACGGACCATCTCCTGTTCCCATCGACGTTCCTCGTTCTTCTCCGTGGTTCCGACGCGCAGGGCCAAGACCAGCACGAATGCCTGCGTCAGCCAGAACAGCATCACCATATGCGGGAAACTGATGTTCATGTAGTAGTGATCGAAGAGCCCGATCAGGAGCGTTGCCGCCTGCGCAGCCAGCCACGCGAGGAGCAAGTCGCTCCGCTCGTCCCACTCAGCCGTCCGCCACGCCCGCCAACCTTGTACCGCGCTGCTGACGAGCGCGATCGTCAACGCTGCCAGACCGAGCAGCCCCATCTGCTCGGCGACGAGCAAATAGATGCTCGAGACCCCCGTCCAAAGCTCCACGCTGGGCGCCTGACCGAACCCCACTCCGAACGCCGGATACTCCCGGATGATCGCCAGGGCAGTCCGGTACTCCTCGAGCCGCATCTGGGTCGCGCGATCCTGCAACGTGAACCCCTGCCACAACCGCTCGAAGAACCCCTCCCCTATCCCCAGACCGATCGCCCCCGTTGTACCAAGCGCCCCAGGAACGAGCAGCCAGCGATAGCGTGCCAGAGCGACGATCGCCACGCCGACAGCCGCACCCAACCAACCAGCACGCGAGTAGGTCAGCAACAACGCGGCACCGCAGACCGCGACGACTAGTCCGGTGACCAGACGGGGCACGACTGGCTTGCGGGCCACGAACTGCGCCAGTCCCACGACGAACGCCAAAGCGAGGAGCCCTGCGAAGGAATTGGGATCGACGCTCGTGCTCGTCAAACGCATCGGTTTCGCCGGATCGTCCTCGATGAAGCGCACGATTCGAGAACTCGGATAGCCATAGGGAACCAGCCGCGACAGCACGGTCAACGTCAGCGACGGCCCCCCCGCGTACAGCACGAGTCCGATGGCCGCGGCCACCCCCGCCGACCCGAGGAAGACGACCGTCGTGCGTCGCACGTCATGCAAGGTTCCGAGCACTGTCCAGGCGACGAAGAAGACACTCGAACCGACCAGGAATTTGGCATAGTCATGGAACGTCTGGGTCGTGTATCCACGGCCCACGCCGAGGATGAAAGCGAACAGGCTTACCGAAAGGTAGACGGCAACCGCGGCGACTGCAGGATGGATCGGAATCGCGGAGTCACGGCGAAGGAACAGTTGGATCGACCAGACCGTGAGAACGGCGAGCCCGATTACTTCGAGAACGGGTGGCGTGATCACCACCTTGACCGGAATCACGGCGTAGGGAAGCAGTGCTGCGACCGCAACCATGACCCACAGACCAGCCCGAGCGTCGCTCGCGACCACGACCGCTGCCACGAGACCGAGGATCGCAGCAGCTGCTGGGATCGGTCCACGCTGCACGACCACACCAGCCAGCATCGCGGCACCGACGACGGTGACCAGGAGGCCACCGAACGCCACGCGACCGGGTGAACAGCCATGCTCGATCGCCTGTGGCCAGATGGGCAGTCGCATCATGCTGCCTCAGCGGCTGATCCGGACTTCGTCCTTGGTCCACCGCGCACGACCCGAGCCTGCTCGGCACCGCCGCTGACATGTCACCCGTCGCTCGCGATCAGTCGCTGGCCCAGTAGCTACACGCCGGAGGATCGAATCGTCCGTTCGACTCATCGCCGTTGTCCCGACGGCTCTCCGATGCTACCCTGGCAGCGGAGATGCGGCCAGCCGCTGCCGCACGGGCCGGGTTCCCTGCGCGGCCCTGAGGAGGATACCGCGAGGCGTCTCGGAGGGGAGTGCACGATGCAACCGTTCCCCCTACCACCGGAGCGCTGCCCGCTCGCAAAGACGGCAGCGATCCTCTGCGATCGCTGGACGCCGTTGATCCTCCGCGATCTCGCCCGCGGCCTCACTCGCTTCAGCGAACTCGAACGGTCGGTCCAGGGCATCAGCCCGAAGACGCTGTCGACGCGCCTGAAGCACCTCGAGGCCTCCGGTCTTATCCGCCGGATCGACCGGGAGCCGGTGCGCCCACGCTACGAGCTGACACCGCGCGGTGCCGCCCTCCTGCCGCTGCTGCGAGCGATGCGCGAGTATGGGAGAACGTGGCTCACGCAGAACTGACGCGGTTCACCCCGACGGACCGCGTCGGTCAGCTCCTGCAGTCGACTCGCTTCCGGCAGTCGTCTCACCTGCAACCGCAGCGGGCAGCATGATCGCGCCGGCGTTGTCCGCTGGACCCACCCTGGCCGTTCTGCCCCCTTCAGTGCATGACGGTCTCTGCCGATACGACGTGATGGGTGTGGTCGATGCGGATCGCTGGAGGGGAGCAGAGTGCGATGGCTGAATCTGCAGCGCAACTCGTCGATCGGTCTCGAGATCGTCTCAGTCTGTGGGTCCTCTGGGGTCACGCGGTCGCCGCGATGCTCGTCACGCTCCTCTTCAGACAACATCCTCTCTCGCATGCGCTCGTCGGTTCTCTCCTCCTGAGCGGGCTCGCCTCCGTCGCGTATCCGTTCCTCGCCGGAACTCGCAAGTACCGCCTCGTCGTCGCCAGCGTGCTCATGGCCTACGCTGCCTTGCTGATCCACCTCTCCGGCGGCTTGATCGAGATGCACTTCCAGATCTTCGTTGCGCTCGCGTTTCTCATCATCTACTACGACTGGCTTCCGATCGTGCTTGCCGCCGGGCTGATCGCGATTCACCACGTGCTCTTCAATGCCTTCCTCCCGCACAGCGTGTACAAGGACGGTGCGTCCTGGACCATTACGTTCATCCATGCGGCCTTCGTCGTCTTGCAGACCGCCGTCGGCGTCCTCATTGCCCACCGTATCCGCACGAGCGCCCTTGCACTCGCTCGAGCGGCACGGCGACTCGCCACCGAGCAGGTACCAGCGTTCGCTGACGCGCTCCGAGCGATCGCCAGTGGCGATCTCAGGCAATCCGCGTCGTTCCAGTCCGATGATGTTCGGGTCAACTGGCGTGACGAGATCGGCCAGATGGTCGAGTCCTTCAACGCCGTGCAACACCAACTCGGCGGTGCAGCCGTTGAACTCGATGCGATGGTGCGTCAACTCCGTACGATGGTCATCGACATTCAACGAGCCGCTGACGGTCTCACCGGGGCGATGGAGCAGATGGATCGCGCCGCCACCGACTCCGCCGACGCGATGCGCGAGGTCAGCGCGAGCGTGGTCGATGTCGGGCGTGGGACCTCCGAGGTCGCGCGAGCCTCGACCACTGCGCGGAGCTCGATGGAACAGCTCCAACAGGTCGTCCAATCGGTGGCAGCCGGTGCGAGCGCGCAGGCCAAGAGCCTCGAGCGTATCAATGCCGCCACCAACGAGCTGGTCGCACAGGTACAGCGCGTGCTCGCCGATACCAGCGCGGTCGAGGAGGCAACGAGCCATACCCGTCAGTCCGCCGACGCCGGTGCCGCCGCTGTACGTCACACGGTCGACGCCATGGTGGAAATCCGTACCGTAGTGCTCGCCGCCGCCGAACGCGTCGGGGAACTCGGAGCGCTCGGGCAGCAGATCAGCGCTGTGGTCGAGACCATCGACAACCTCGCTGAACAGACGAACTTGCTCGCTTTGAATGCTGCCATCGAAGCCGCACGCGCCGGCGAACACGGTCGTGGATTCGCCGTCGTCGCTGACGAAGTCCGCAAGCTGGCCGAACGCAGTCGGCGAGAGACGCAAGACATTGCCGCGCTCATCGACCAGGTACGGACGGCCACCGAACAGGCAGTCGCGGCCATGCGGACGGGTGCCGAGCGCGTTTCCAGTGGTACCGAGCGAGCTGATCAAGCTGGTCGTGCCCTGCAGGCGATCCTCGAAGCGGTAGAGCGCACGAGCGAGAAGGTCAATGCGATCTCGACAGCCGCGCGCCAGATGGCGCAGGCGAGTGAACGAGTCGTCGGGGCACTGCGCGAGATCAGCACCGTCATCGAGCAGAACGCAACGGCCGCAGAAGAGATGGCAGCGCAAGCCGCTCAGGTGACCGATGCCGTGAAGGCGATCGACAGCGTCGCCGGAAGCCAACAGCGAAGCGTCGAACGTGCGACCGCACAAGTCAACGCAGCCGCTCGGTCGATCGAGGCGGTCGGTACGCAGTCGCACATCGTCGGCAGATATGCAGCGCGACTGCGATCGCTCATCGCCAACTTCCGAACCGGAGACGACGACGCGGAGCGGGCACCGGACGGGCAATTGGCGCTGGAACGAGTCTCCGTCGACGGGTTCGCGACCAACGGTCCCGGTCGGCCTTCGCTGTCGTACCGATCGACCGGCCAAGAGGTGCTCGCGACCGGGCCACTCACGAACGGCCATGGACGATGGTAAACGCGGAACAAAATGCGGGCGGGGGCGCTTTCCCTGCCCCCGCCCCCCGATCGTCGCCTGCCGACTACCCGTCAGCTAGCCGCCGATCTGACTCATACCGCGACCGGTTCGACGATCCCCCTCGCGGAGCCCATGCCCCCAAGGCTTCCGCCACACAGCAGCGCGGATGCGCTCGGCGAGTTCCTCCTCGCTCGCACCGCTCCGCACGGCGCCCCGAATATCTACCTCGTCGCTCCGGAGCAGACAGAGTCGCAATTTGCCGTCTGCGGTCAGACGGATGCGATTACAGAACGCACAGAACGGTTCGCTCACGGGGCTGATGAACCCG
Organism: Thermomicrobium sp.; assembly: GCA_025060175.1. Classification (GTDB taxonomy): domain Bacteria; phylum Chloroflexota; class Chloroflexia; order Thermomicrobiales; family Thermomicrobiaceae; genus Thermomicrobium. The sequence goes on from JANXBE010000005.1 coordinate 27,228, forward strand.
ATCGTCCCCACGGCACCGCGTATCCGATAGACTCGCGCCGGATCGCTGAGCGGCGCCTCCAGCTGTTCGAGCGGCCCATACACCTCCTCGATGCGCGCTCGCGTCTCGGAACTGGTGACCAGTCCAGCGTCATGGACGTCAGCCACACCTTCGAGCGGCATGACCTCGATGAAGCGCACTTGCCAAGGCCGCTCGACCGTCAGTCCCGCGAGGGCCGCCACTTCGTGATCGTTGAGCCCGCGGACGACAACCGCGTTGAGTTTGATCGGAGTAAGGCCAGCCGCCTCGGCGGCCGCGATCCCAGCGAAGACCTTTTCGATCCGTCCACCACGCGTCATGATCCGGTAGCGTTCCGGATCGAGCGTGTCCACACTGATGTTGATGCGTCGGAGTCCAGCCGCCGCGAGGTCGGACGCGAGGCGCTCCAGCAACAGCCCGTTCGTCGTCATCGAGATGTCCTCGACACCGGGAATGCTCGCCATCGCCCGTACCAGCTCCACCAGGTTCGGTCGAACGGTCGGCTCGCCTCCCGTCAGGCGAAGTCGGCTGAAGCCGACGCGCACAGCAGCCCGGACGACGGTCAACAGTTCGTCGTCGGTCAGCAGTTCATCACGTGGCGCGAATTTCATGCCATGGGCCGGCATGCAGTACACGCACCGGAGGTTACAACGATCGGTCAACGAGATCCGCAAGTACGTAATCGGCCGCCCATACGCATCGCGAGTGATGCGCTCACCAGCCCGGGGCACGGCTCGCTCGTCCGTGCTCGTCCGCTGCAAGAAGGAAACCGCCATCGCTCGTACTCCCCCCAGCGATGCCAGGCCGCAACCCCGAGGATACCGCTCGCTCGCCCGACTATCACGAGGATAGCAGGCACACCAAAGAAATGCAACCAAGCCGTTGCTTTTCTCGTCGCCTCAGCGCCGCACGGAGATCACCTTGAACGCCTCAGCGTACCGGAGTCCACGCTCCGCGCCCAGCTCAGCGGCGCGCTCCCGCACCCGCTGCGCGACGTCTTGCGAGTCCCCGACCTGGCTCCGGTGTGCCGCCAGCGCCGACAGCTTGAGCTCGATCGTCGTCGCGATGTCCACGTAGAGGTCAGGATACTGCGCACCGAAGAGCCACAGTTCGGCAACCTTGTGCGGCTCGAGCCCCTCGGCCAAGTGTTGCGGAAAGTAGAGCGGGTCGCGAGCAGTCGGATAGACCGCGTCGATGGTCGTGATGCCGACGGCACGATGGTCGGGATGTAACGCGTAGGGGCGAAAGGGGTCATGCGTGATGACGATATCGGGGCGAAAGAGGCGGATCTGTCGCACGATCCGCTCGCGAAAGGCGAGATCCGGCACTAGTTCTCCATCCGGGAGCCGAAGGAAGACGACTTCCCGGACGCCGAGTCGCTTGCATGCTTCCCGCTCTTCCGCTTCCCGTTGTTGCGCGATGCACTCGGGTGCGACGTCACGGCGATCGGTTCCCTTCTCGCCCGACGTGCACTGCACGAGAACGACCTCCTTGCCCTCTTGCACCAGTCGCGCGACCGTCCCGCCAGCGCCGAACTCCATATCGTCCGGGTGCGCGACCACGACCATGACGCGGTGGTAGGGCGTCAACTCGCTCATCCTCACCCGGCCCCTCTCGACAGCCGTTCACGGCCTCCCGGCCGTTAGCCGCTCCTGCACGGTCCTGACCGCAACCGCCCGAGGCAGACGCTCCTGGTCGCCGCTCCGGAGGTCGCGGAGCGTCAGGACACCAGCGGCCAACTCGTCCGGTCCCACGATGACCGCCAGCGGAATCGCCTTGCGATGCGCATAGTGCAACTGTCGACGGAGGTCGATTCGCTCGCCGAGGTACGTCTCGACACTGATGCCTCCATCGCGGAGCTCGCGAGCCAGGCGCAACACCTCGCGACGCTGCGCTTCTTCTACTGCGACGACGATCACTTCCGTGACCGTCTCCGGCGTCGGCAACAACCCATGCTCGTCGATGACCTCGACCAGCCGTTCCAGTCCGAGCGAAGCACCAGTCGCCGGGATGTCTTCGCCGAGGAACATGCCGATCAGGTGGTCGTACCGACCAGCACCGCCGAGGGATCCGAGAGCCGGCTCGCGCACGACCACCTCCGCAACGGGACCCGTATAGTAGTCGAGACCGCGGGCCAGTGAGAGATCGAGGAGGTAACGGCCAGGCGGTGCACCGAAGGCCTCCAGCGATTGGAACAGTTCAGCGAGCTCGTCCAGCGCTTCCACTGCGGCATCATCCCCCGCGAGCGCTCGTCGTGCCGCGGCGATGACCTCGGCCGGCTCCCCTCGGAGGCGGATCAGCTCGAGGACGCGTTCCGCTGCTTTGGACTCAACGCCCAACCGGATCAACTCCTCGCGAACCCCTTCTTCTCCGATCTTCTCCAGCTTGTCGATCGCTCGGTAGACACCGAGCGCGAGGGTCGCCGGAACCCCGGCCCTCCGCGCGAGTCCTTCGAGGAGCCGGCGGTGGTTGATATGGATCACGGCATTCGGCACCCCGAGGGCGCTGAGCGCGTCGATCCAGACCGACAGGACCTCCGCGTCCGCCAGCATCGATCGTGTCCCGACCACGTCGACGTCGCATTGCCAGAACTGCCGATACCGTCCCCGCTGGGGACGTTCAGCGCGGAACACGGGCCCGATGTGGTACCGTTTGAAAGGAAACGTCAATTCGGCGCGATGGACGGCCACGTAGCGTGCGAGGGGCACCGTCAAGTCGTACCGCAGACCCACTTCGCGACCGCCGTGATCCACGAAACGGTAGAGCAGTTTTTCGCCTTCTTCCCCGTACTTCCCAGCAAGGACCTCGTAGTACTCCAGGAGGGGCGTGTCGATCGGATCGAACCCGTACCGCTCGAATACGCCCCTGAGAATGTCGATGACGCGTTGCCGCAACAACATCTGACGCGGGGTGAAATCGCGCATTCCGCGGAGCACCTGTGGCGGCCGGTGCGTCTGCGCCCCATCGCTCATGCGTCCGATCCTCGTCTCTCTCACTTTCGCGCTTCGTACACGAGATGCGCCAACTCCGGCAGAACGAGTTCGTCCATCGCCAGTCGAACTGCGCCAGGCGAACCAGGCATCGCGACCACGATCTTGCCTCGATAGACACCAGCCAGTGCCCGAGAGAGCATGGCCGCCGATCCGATCTCTCGGTAACTCAGCCAGCGAAACAGTTCGCCGAACCCGTCCAATCGTTTCTCGAGCCGCGACGCAACGACCTCGTACGTCACGTCGCGCCGCGCGATGCCGGTTCCGCCGTTGAGCAGCACGGCATCGCAGTCGGGACGATCGACGAAACGGTCGACCACGCTTCCGATCTCGTGCGCCTCGTCCGGTACGATCGCGTACCCGATCACGCGGTGACCGGCGCGCTCCAAGCGCTCCCGGATCAGGGCACCGCTCGCATCGGTCTCGACGGTACGCGTATCGCTGACGGTGACGACCGCACAGCGCACTGTTCGCGGGGCTGCGGAACGGTGCTGTTCATGACTCCCGCTCACCACCCACCTCCTCGTCGCAGACGGCCGAGCCGATCCGCGCAGAGCAGGACGTCGCCGCTGCCGGACCAGTCACCGACCCATCGCTGCTGTTCCGGAGCAGAACGATCCGCCACCCGCGACTCTTCGACACCACGAACCGAAAACGCCCACGCATCCGAACCGAACGCGCGCCTCGGCGCAACGTCGACGGGGTCCCTCGTCGGAACCGGGTTGCCGCATCCGCGCCAGTTCGTCGACTGGACGTCTGTTCGGACGGCCGGGATCGTCATCCAGACCGATGCGATGGGTCCCGCGCATCGAGGCATGTCGGCGTCGCTCTCTCCCCGCACTCTCGTCAGGTCCAACCATCCTCACCCTCGGAAACCCCTGCCGGCACATGCGTCCAGCGGAGGACTCGACCACTGCGATCGAGGGTGAGGGCCACGAGGTCGATGCGTCGGAGACGCTGCGCGTGATCGGGATGTGCCGCGACGAACTCGTCCAGCGCCGCCAGCAACCGGCGCCGCTTGGACCGCGTCACCGCCCACTCCGCTGGCTGGAAGGCACCAGCACGACGCACCTTCACTTCCACCGCGACGAGTACCCCGCCATCGAGCGCGACGATGTCGAGTTCCCCCTGGCGACACCGCCAATTCCGAGCCACGATCGACCACCCCATCCCCGCCAGCCAGCGCGCAACCGCCGCCTCACCGGTCGCTCCGACGGTCGATCTGCTCACGATCTACGTCTCCTCGCCAGTGCCACCACCCCGGAAGGTCCGCCGGTGCAGCGGCGTGAGGCCACATCGGGCGATCGCCGAGCGATGGGCAGCTGTGCCATACCCTGCATTCTCGTCCCACCCGTATACGGGAAATCGGCGAGCTACCCGCCGCATCACGTCGTCTCGGACGACTTTCGCGACGATCGAGGCAGCAGCGATGCTCACCGAACGGCAATCACCCCCGACGACGGCCGTCGCTGCGCTGAACGGAAACGCCGGTATCGGCAAACCATCGTACAGGACATGGTCCACCGGCCCCAAGCGCTCCAGCGCACGCGTCATCGCGAGCAGGGTAGCACGGACGATCCCGAAACGATCGATCTCGCGATGCGAGGCCGCGCCGACTGCCCACGCGACCGCCTCGCGTCGAATCCATTCGACCAAGGCTTGACGCCGTTTCGGGGAAAGCCGCTTCGAATCGTTCAGCTCGTCTGGCACCACGACACCGGGCGCGAAGACACACGCGGCTGCGACGACCGGACCGGCAAGCGCACCGCGCCCGACCTCGTCGAGTCCAGCAACCAGCTGCTTACCCTGCTGCCAGAGCTGCTCCTCGAACTCGAACGTGGGCCGCTCGCTTCGACCAGAGCCGGTTCTCAGGGACGAGGCGAGCGGAACCGCCACGAACTCCCCCTCAGCGCAAGTAACTGCCCTCAGGTCGGCGTCGCTCCTTGAGTCGCGCCGCCTTGCCAGCGCGCTCACGCAAATAGTAGAGGCGCGCGCGCCGTACCTTCCCGTGACGCACGACTTCCAGCTTCTCGATCAGCGGACTGTGCAGCGGGAAGGTCCGCTCCACACCGATACCGTGAGCGGCGATCCGTCGCACCGTGAAAGTGGCATCCGTGCCACCGCCGCGCTTGCGGATCACGACACCCTCGAAGGGCTGCACCCGCACGTTCCCGCCTTCGACCACGCGATAGTGGACACGGACAGTGTCACCGGGGCTGAAAGGAGGCAGATCAGTCCGGAGGTACTGCTCCTGGACGCTACGAATGAGATCCTGCATCGTTTCGGTCCTCTTCCCGCACTCTCCCAGGCTGCGACCCGTGAGCGAACAGAGCCGTCACAAGACAGCCATGCGGCAGTATAGCAGAGCCAGCGCGCTCACGGGACAGCACGCCGTGGCCGTCGACGCAAGCTCCCAACCGTACGCCACGGACCGCGGTGCTCCCGGCCAACGGCCTATCCAATGGGTGGAGTCGCGCGAGACGTACCGCCCCCCGACGAGTCTGGCGACGGAAGGGCGAGACGATCGTGCAACATGCAGAGACGGCACGCTACGCATCGCCGACGCGCCGGACGGCGAACGAACGGCTCCCGGTGGACGAGGCGGCGACCACCCCCGAGACCGACTCCAACCCCACGCGGCATACAGGACAGAGCCCAGCGATCACTGCCCGATCGATCGGTCAACCGCGTCGAGGGACAAAGACTACCTGCACCGTGACGGTCGCATTGACGGCGCCGCATCTGCGTCAGAACGGAAGGTTCGTCAGTCGAGCGGCGAGCAGCGGAAGGACCGCGCGATCGAGCGACCGCTCGCGCACAACGGACGACACGAACAGCTCAGTCACCGGCGGTGCTCAACTGGACCACGCTGGGAAGCGATGCGCGAGGTACGGTGATCATGACGCGACAACGACCAGCCGCACCACGAGTCGGGTGAAGTCGAGGTCACGGTGCGCACGCCGGTCGCGTCGTTCATCCGCGGGCTGACTCGCGAACGACGGGACGGCTCACCGACGTGTGCCCGCACGAATCCAAGGCGTTCGGGAACGAGTGTCTCTGGCTCTCGGAGGACCGATGCTCCGCGGCCGCGTCGCCCACGGTCTGAAGAGGGCAGCGCGGCGCTCCCCGCGTCAGGTTATCGCACCGAATTGACAATCAGGCTGGACCCGTGTACGATCGGCTCGTCAGGAGCGCTGCCGTGAGTAGACCGCATCCGGACGAGCCGTCGCTCGTTATAGACATGGGAGGACAGGGGATGTCGGGTTCCGTCGCACTGTCCGCGGCAGACGAACTACGGTGTGTCGCCCGCGCGAAGGCAGGCGACGACGAAGCGTTCGCCCTGCTCTATCAGAAATACGAACGAACCATCTACCAGTTCATCTATCGAATGGTCGGAAATGCAGAGGACGCGAGCGATCTCACGCAGGAATGTTTCATCCGTGCGTACAAGGCGCTCCCACAGACGAGCGAGGACCTCAACCTCGGTGCGTGGTTGCGTCGCATCGCGGCGAACGTCTGCCTGGATACGTTACGTCGACGGAGCCGGTTGCGCTGGTTACGGCTCGACCATCTCGCCCCATGGCAGGGTGGTCCGTCACGCTCCACGACCCACGACCCGGAACGAGCCCTCTTGCAGACGGAAACACAGGATGTCGTCGAACGCGTGCTGCAGCGCTTGCAACCCCGGTACCGGGCTGCCTTGATTCTCCGCGAGTACGAAGGGTATTCGAGCGACGAAATCGCGGACTTCTTGGGCATCTCGCGGTCCGCTGCCAAGTCACTCCTCTTCCGAGCGCGAGAGGAGTTTCGTCGCCTCTACCATGAAATGGAGGCTTCGACGTCCTGATGGCGCCGCGGGGCTGTCGTTCCTTTCGACCACTGCTGTCCGCGTACCTCGACGGGGAGCTGTCCGACGAGGAACGGCAGCGTCTTCTCACGCATCTCGCTCGCTGCGCGGACTGCCACCGGCGCCTCCGCGAGTACGAAGAACTGCGCGAGCGGCTCCGGCGACTACCGGCTATCCCCCCACCCCCACGGCACCTGCAACGCGAGATATGGGAGCGCTTGACGGACGTCGAAGCGAGCCAGCGCCGTCACCATCGCCTCCGCGCGACTTTCCTGGCGACCGCTCTGAGTGTCACGCTCCTGCTCGCGACCCTTCTCTCGGTGACCGTCGGTCTTCAACGCTCCCAACCTCCTCGGATCGTCGCCTCCAGTCCTGCCGCCGGAACCACCCAGCTGTGGCCGATCTACCAGCCGATCGAGATCGTCTTCTCCAAACCGATGAACGAGCAGTCGGTCCTCATGAATCTCCGCATTTCTCCGCCGGGGGAGCGGGAACGATTACCTATCAGTTGGTCCGGCACCACCTTGATCATCGGAGCCGACAGCGAGCGTCGTGTCGCACTCCTCCCGGATACCGTCTACCAAGTCGCCGTGTTGTCGACAGCTGAGGATCGGTGGGGGCGCCCCCTCGGCACGACCTACGCCGTGACGTTCCGTACCACGAGCGCCATCATACATGCTGGCGAGACACCGGTTCCCACCCCGAGTCAGCCACAGCCACGACCGCCAGCGGAATCCGAGGAGGCACGCCCTGCGCCGGCGCCGCACACCACTCCCACCCCGATCGAGCAGCCAGCATCGCCGACTCCGCCCGCCCGCTCGACGCCGGTGCACACGCCAGCTGCGCCGGCCGCCCCGAACGGACCCGCTCCGCTCCCCCAGCCGTCGCCAACCGTCACGGTGTCACCCACTCCTCAGCCGACACCGCTACCGACACCGACACCGACGCCCGTTCCCGAGCCGACCTCGACACCAGAGCCCGTCGCGACCCCTGAACCCATTCCAGTGACCGGTGCCTTCGGCCGCGTCTACTGGTCGGACCAGACGATCCAGCAGCGACTCGGCAACCCCACTACTCCTGCGTTCGTCGTCAATGCGGCCGAACTCGTGTTCCAACGCGGCGTGATGATCGAACGGTTCGACACCCTCACCGTCTACGTACTGGAAGCCTCTGGAACGTGGCGCAGCGTGCCGGAGCCGGCCCCGATCGACCCGCCGCTCGAATTTCGCTCGATCGAGCCGAATCTCTGGCTCCCAGGGGGTACGTTCGGGCAAGTTTGGGAAGCGTTGGCACTCGCCGAGCCGCTCGGCTACGCAACCGAAGCGAGCATCCACATGATGACCGCTGGCGCGCGCGTCCAGAATTTCGAGCGAGGAACCCTCATGCTGAGCGACCGCGGTTTCGTCTATGCGCTCTTCGACGACGGTACCTGGAAGCAGTTCCCCGTCACGAACTGAGGACTCCTACCAGAGTAGACTCGCCAGCATGACAACCACCGCATCGTACACGGCATGGCTGAGGATACATGCGGTCGTCCCCAACCGACGTCGCTCGATGCCCAGGAGCACCGCCAAGGCGAAAACACCCAGCGCGACCACCGAGAGTTCGTACTGCACGTGGAGAACGGTAAACAGCGACGCGGTGAGCAACAGCCCATACCGTGGCTGGATCGCCCCTCTAAAGAGCACTTCCTCCCCGATTCCGACGACGATCCCCAGCAGGATCGCCCAACCCGGTGAACCGAATTGCATCGTCAGCGGTGATAACCGCTCCGCGATCCTGGCGGCAGCTTCAGGCTGCATCAGCTGCGCAAGCACTCCTGTGAGGAGCGAGATCACGAACATCCCTAGGGCAAACAGCAACGCACCGCCCACCGTCTGCCAAGAGGGTCTCGTGACTCCCAAACGCTCGAGCGTGCTCGACCAGTTCCGCGAGAAGGGAAACCCGACCGAGACGAACGCGAGCGCGACCTCCGCGACCGCCTGCCCGACCAGTTGCGACCGACTGATCATGAGACTCGGAAAGGCGGTCGTGTGTACGAGCACGCTCAGGAAGAGGACGAGCGTCGCCTGGAGTACCGCCAGACCCAACGCATCCAAGATCGATGTCGGGTCGATCGGTATCCACCGCGCCACGAAGGACCGGTAGGGTCGCCACCAGGCCAGGAGGAGTGCGCTGCCGACGCCGACGGCACCCGTCCCCCACTCGACCCGACCTGCGACCAGCGCCATCGTCCCGATGATGAGCGCCCCTCCCCCCGCGGCGATGACGACCGCGTCGATCGACCAACGCGCCCACGCCGAGCGACTGGCTGCCTCCCCCGCTGCCCGTGCCGCTGCGCCGAGTAGCACGATCACCGCCGCTTCGATCACCCACACGTCGTCACATCCTCACGTCTCCCGGACCGTCCCGTCGTGCTAGACTCGAACCGGAGAGGAATTGGCAGGCAACGATGGCACGCCGCAGTGGACTCGGTCGCGGGTTGGACGCCCTGATTCCCCAGACGAGCGTCGACCCCGAATCGATTCGAGAGCTTCCGATCGACGAGATCGCCCCGAATCCGCGCCAGCCCCGGCAACACTTCTCGGCCGAGAGCTTGCAAGAACTCGCGGATTCGATCCGGCGACACGGGATCGTCCAGCCCATTATCGTCGCACGCACTGCTGGTACGCCACCGTACCAGATCGTCGCCGGCGAACGTCGCTGGCGTGCTGCTCGCTTGGCCGGGCTGAGTGTCGTCCCGGCGATCGTCCGTGAACTGTCCCCGCGCGAAGCGGTGGAGATCGCCCTGGTCGAGAATCTCCAGCGGGCCGATCTGTCGCCGCTCGAGGCAGCAGTAGCCTACCACACCCTCATGACCGAGTTCGGCCTCAGTCAAGCCGAGATCGCAGAACGAATCGGCAAGAACCGGTCGACCATCGCCAACACGCTCCGCTTGCTCGATGCTCCCGAGCCGATCCGGCGAGCACTCGCGGCCAACGAGATCAGCGAGGGACACGCTCGGGCGCTCCTCTCGCTCGGTGACCTTGCCGCGCAAGTCGAAGCGTTGCGACTGGTTCGTGAACGCGGTCTCACGGTCCGACAGACGGAAGAACTCGTTCGCCGTTGGACTGCGAACCACCGGGCGCGTCGGCGTGCGACCCCGCCACTGCCACTCGATGTCGAGCGTGCGACGAACGCCTTGCAGCATCGCCTTCGGACCAAAGTCGAGCTGCGCCCGAGTACACGCGGCGGACGGCTGATCATCCACTTCTCGACACCCGACGACCTGCAACGCCTGCTCGCAGAATTGCTCGGGCAGACCGACGAGATCGTCATGATCGATTCAGTGTGACCGAAGGCGATCCTCCAGTTCTTCGTCCAGCCGGTCGATCGGAACGCGGACTTGGTGCATCGTGTCACGATCGCGAACGGTGACTGTTCGGTCGTCCAGGGTCTGGTAGTCGATCGTGATGCAATAGGGCGTTCCGATCTCATCCTGTCGGCGATAGCGCCGTCCGATGCTCTGCGTCTCGTCGTACTCGATCCGAAAACGCTCCCGCAGGCGGTCCGCTACCTGACGAGCCACGTCGACGAGCTCGGGTTTCCGCATCAAGGGAAGCACCGCCGCCTTGAAGGGCGCGATCCGCGGATGGAAACGCAGGACGACGCGAGTATACGGATTACCGTTCACGTCGACCGCTGGCTCCTCATCATAGGCGTCGCAGAGGAGCGCGAGGAACAAGCGCTCGACCCCCATCGTCGGCTCGATGACGTGTGGAATGAATCGCTCGTTCCGCTCCTGATCAAAGTAGGTCAAATCCTCACCACTGTATTCCTGGTGTCGACGCAAATCATAGTCAGTCCGATAGGCAAGACCGCAGAGCTCCTTCCAACCAAAGGGAAAAAGGTATTCGAAGTCGACCGTCTTCTTCGAGTAATGCGAGAGTTCTTGAGGGCCGTGTTCTCGCGTGCGAACCCGGTCGGGTCGGAAGCCGATCCAGCGGAGGAAGCGTGCCATCGCATCGAGCCAGTGATCGAAGTACTGTTGCCACGTCTCCGGTCGAATGAAGTATTCGATCTCCATCTGCTCGAACTCGAGCAGCCGAAATATGAAGTTGCCAGGAGTGATTTCGTTCCGAAACGCCTTCCCGATCTGACCGATGCCGAAGGGAATCTTCACGCGACTGGTTTGGATCACCTGCTTGAAATCGACGAAGATCGCCTGCGCCGTTTCCGGGCGAAGATAAACCGGTGTCGATTGCTCTTCGACCGGCCCGATGAAGGTCCGGAACATCAGGTTGAACCTCCGGACGGGCGTCCAATCCCGTCCTCCACAGACCGGACATGCCAGGTTGGACTCCTGGATGAGTGCGGTCAAGTCCTCGATGGACAACCCCTCGGTCGAGCGGTGGAGTCGCTCCTCGATCAGGGTGTCGGCTCGGAAGCGGCTCTTGCAGCGGCGGCAGTCGACGAGCGGATCGTGGAACTCCTCGACATGGCCGGAGGCCTCCCACACGCGCGGGTGCAGCAGAATGCCGCCGTCCAGCCCTACCATATCGTCACGTCGCTGGATGAAGAATTCCCACCAGGCATTCTTGATGTTGCGCTTCAGTTCCGCGCCGAGTGGACCGAAATCCCACGTGTTGGCCAGGCCACCGTAGATCTCGCTACCGGGATAGACGAAGCCTCGTCGCTTCGCTAACGAGACGACCGTTTCCAGTCGCAGGGCCGACGGACGACTAGCCTCCATCGCTGCTTCCCCCCACCGGGACGAAGAGCCCCTCGTCGTGGACGAGGGGCGAGCCGAGTTCCGACGACGACGGTCACGCGTCGACGACTGGGCTCATCGCTGCCCCCACCGTCATGCCCTCATGGTAGCATTCCTGCCCCTGCGCCACGTGTCCGTCCGCCTGCACGAGCTGGGCCAACAGTTGACGGTACACTTGGGTCGTCGCCGGGCTCACATGTCCCAGGATCCGTTGCACGTCGCGCAACTCCCACCCGTTCGCCAGCGCATGGACGGCGAACGAGTGGCGGAGCGTATGCGGGGTCACGTCGGCCAGACCGACCGCGTCAGCGTACCTTTTGAGGATCAACCAGAAGCCTTGCCGAGTCAAACGGGTCCCACGGTGATTGAGGAAGAGCGCGGGCTCCAATTTGGATGGAGAAAAGGCCGGTCGTCCCTGCTCGAGATACTCGCGGAGTGCGTCGATGGCCTCCTGGACGAGTGGGATCCGACGCTCACGACCATTGGGCCGACGGACTACCAGCTCTTCCCGCTGCAGATCGAGATCGCTCAGATCGAGCGCGGTGAGTTCGCTCACGCGCAGTCCGGTCGTGGCCAGGGTCACGAGCATGGCTCGGTCACGCAATCCCTCCGGCGAACGATCCGCGGAAGCGGCATCGATCAACTGTCGAATCTCTGTCGCACTGATGGCTCGAGGACTGAAGCGGCCGACGCGAGGCATCGGCAAAGTGTCGGCCGGATTGCTCGGAAGCAAACCAGAACGCACCAGAAATTGACAAAACGACTTGATCGCTGCCAGTTTCCGTGCCGCTGTCGTTTCGGCATACTGCCGATCGCGGAGGTACTCGAGAAAGGACTGTAGATGCTCGCAACGGAGCGAGCCCCAATCCTCGAGACGATGCCCATCGCGGAGATAGACGGCGAACTGCTCGAGGTCGTTGCGGTACGCTGCCACGGTGTTCGGCGAGAGTCCCCGCTCGCGAACCATGCCAGCCAAAAACTGCTCGATCACGCTCTGCATCAGCCCTTCCTCCACCCACTCCGAACGACCGACGACAAAAGAACGACAGCACGCTCGTGCCGCGTCAGAGAAGGTCGTTCAACGGCACGAACGGCAGTTCGAACGCCTGAGCGACGGAAGGATAGGTGATCCTTCCTCTAAACACATTAACGCCTTTGGCGAGTGCAGCGTCGCGCCTCACCGCCTCCGCGAATCCGAGATCGGCCAGCTCGAGCACATATCGGAGCGTCACATTGCTGAGCGCGAGCGTGCTCGTGCGCGGTACTGCTCCGGGCATATTGGTCACGGTATAGTGCAAAACCCCCTCCTCCTCGTACACCGGCGCATCGTGCGTTGTCGGTCGAGCCGTCTCCACGCATCCGCCCTGGTCGATGGAGACATCGACGATCACACTCCCCCGTTGCATCGATGCAACCATCGCCCGAGTCAACAGTTTGGGAGCGCGGGCGCCAGGAATCAACACCGCTCCGATCACCAAGTCGGCCTCGCGCACTGCGTCGGCGATGACTTGTTCGCTCGACACTCGGGTCTGAAAGCGGCCGTGCAAGATTTGCTCCAGGTACCGCAGGCGTTCGATATTGATGTCGAACAGGACGACTTCCGCCCCGAGCCCGAGAGCCATCTGCGCGGCGTTCGTCCCCACTGTCCCACCGCCGAGGATCACGACTCGACCAGGGCCGACCCCCGGAACCCCGCCGAGCAGCACCCCCCGGCCGCCATAGGGCTCCATCAGATAGTACGCCCCCACCTGGATCGCGAGCCGCCCAGCCACTTCACTCATCGGAGCGAGCAGCGGCAACGACCCGTCCGGGAGTTGCACCGTTTCGTACGCGATCGCTGTGACCTCCCGCTCCATGAGGACGCGCGTCAAGGATTCGCTCGCAGCCAGGTGCAGGAACGTGAACAGGATCAGACCGGGACGAAGAAAGCGATACTCCTGCTCGATCGGTTCCTTCACCTTCAGGACGAGTTCCGCCTCCGACCAGACCGTCTCCGCATCGTCGACGAGCACCGCGCCCGCAGCAGCATACTGCGCATCCTCGAAACCGCTCCCCACGCCGGCTCCTCGTTCGACCAGCACCGTGTGTCCGTGGCGCACGAGTTCCCGAACCCCGTGCGGTGGTTGAGCGACCCGATACTCCCGCGGTTTGACCTCGCGCGGAATACCGATGATCAAGGCTGCCCCCCTATCCATCCGTACCGCATGCCTCGTCCTGCCGTCCCATGCCGCCCTTTTCGGCAGGACGAGGCGTATTGTCGCGGAAGACGATCGCTCCCCACAAGACGTGTACCGAAACCGTGCCCGCTGAGCCTCGCGCCGACCGCGAAAAGTCTCGCCTTGATCGCGCGCCGGCGGGAGGCAACATCGGCAGCACCAGACCCGCCATCGACTCGATCGGTATGCCGCCGATCCGGATCGACCGAACCGCAACCTTGCTCGCGTACGGCGACCACCGTCGAGGCTGCCGAGCAGCCTCGTGCATCGAAACAGCGCACCGCCGCCATGGCTCGACTGCTCTCTTGCTTCACTGCGACAATGCCGCGGTACCGCCGACCAGTCCTCCGGCGAAGACCGTGTCGTTCGACGTTCTGGCAATTCGAGCGACCGACCAGCGAGCAACGGTCGAGAACCTCGCGTCCGCTCGCTGGATTTGACGGATAGCGCGACAGCCCGATAGAGTTAGTGCGCTCGGCCGGTGTTCCGGCCACTGAAAGCGAGCCGCCATGCAGGCACTGTACATCGTCCCGATCCTCGCCATCCTCATCCTCGTCCACGAGCTCGGTCATTTCCTCGCTGCGCGCCTGTTCGGCATCCGGGTTCTGGAATTCGGAATCGGCCTTCCTCCTCGTCTCTTCGGCATTCGGCGAGGAGGGGTGCTCTATTCGTTCAACGCGATCCCTCTCGGCGGCTTCGTCCGCGTCGTCGGCGAAGACAGCCGGACCGACGAACCGGATAGCCTCCAGGCGAAGCCGCGGTGGCAGCGCGCCGTCTTCTTCGGGGCCGGTGCCGTGATGAACCTGCTGCTCGCCTTCGTCATCATGGTGCTGCTCGTCGGCTTCCGCGGTGAACCCCAATTCCACATGTACGTCGCCGAGGTCGTTCCTGATTCTCCCGCAGCCCAAGCTGGTTGGCAGCCTGGCGACCGCATCGTGGCGATCGACGGACAAACGATCCGCGCGGCGGGCGAGATCATCGAGCGGACTGAGCGAGCAGCTGGTCGACCAGTGCGCGTGACACTGTCGCGCGGATCGCAACTCGTCGAGACGACGGTCGTTCCCCGGCAGAATCCTCCACCCGGCCAGGGTCGTCTCGGAGTCCGCGTGCTGACGGAACCAGCAGCGCACTTGACTGTCGCCTCGGTCGACCCGAACTCGCCGGCTGCACGAGCTGGTCTTCAGCCAGGCGATCGCCTCGTGTCGCTCGCGGGGCATCCGATCGATGATGCGGCGATCTACGTCTTCCTGCTGGAGCGCAACCACGGACGCACGGTCGAGCTCGTCGTCGAGCGAGACGGACAGCGCATAACCGTGCACCTGGAGGTACCCGCCTCGACAGAGAGTGGGGGGGAGGCTCCCCAAATTGGCATTGCGCTTCGTCCCAGCCTGGTGACGGTCGGTATCCCATGGTGGCGCATTCCCTTGGACGCTGCCGCGCAGACCGTCGCGCTCCTCGCGCAGATGGTCTACGGTCTCTTCCTGCTCATCCGTGGCCAGGCATCTCTCGGGGATATCGCGGGGCCGATCGGCATGGGTCAACTCACCTCGGAGATCCTCCAGATCAGCCCGGAACCGGTCTGGGTTACCCTCGGCCACCTGACCGCGCTGCTGTCCGTGAACCTCGCGATCCTGAATCTCGTGCCGTTTCCGGCACTCGACGGCGGCCGCTTGCTCTTCGTCCTGGTGGAAGCGATCCGCGGACGTCGCATTGCGCCTGAGAAGGAAGGGCTGATTCACCTCATCGGCTTCGCCATCTTGTTGACGCTGATGTTCATCGTCGCGTTCGCCGATATCGGTCGCCTCATCAGCGGCGAGTCGTTTCTGCGCTAGCCGGTTTGGACAAGAAGCGACGGATCGTGCAGACTTGATACGACAAGACTCAGCGTGAACAGGGATCCGTAGAGGAGCAGGAACGCGATGGCCTATCAGCGGCGAAAGACGCGACCGGTCTGGGTCGGAAACGTGCAGATCGGCGGGGACGCGCCGATCGTCGTCCAGTCGATGACGACGACCGATACGCGCGACCCGGGTGCGACGCTTCGCCAGATCCAGGAGTTGGCCGATGCGGGATGCGAGATCGTGCGCCTCGCGGTTCCGGATCGCATCGCTGCGGCGGCGCTGGCCGAGATCGTGCCGCGTTCACCGATCCCAGTCGTCGCGGACATTCACTTCGAACACACGTTGGCATTGAAAGCACTCGAAGCCGGTGTCCACAAGCTCCGTCTCAATCCAGGGAACATCCGCAAACCGGAAGAAGTCCGCGAGGTCGTCCAGAAGGCGAAGGAGCGTGGTGTTCCGATTCGCATCGGGGTCAATTTCGGTTCGCTGCCGCCGATGTCGCGAGAATTCGTCGACGAGATGGCAGCCCAGGGTGCGACACAGACGGAATTGATCGCCGAACACATGGTGCGCACGGCACTGAGCCACGTGAGGATCCTCGAGGACCTCGATTTTGGCGACATCGTGATCTCTCTGAAAGCGTTCGAGGTTCCGGTCATGATCGAGGCCTACCGAAGAATGGCGAAATTGAACGACTATCCTCTCCACCTCGGTGTGACCGAAGCTGGAACACCCAAGTCCGGCGCCATCCGGTCGGCGGTCGGGATCGGAACGCTGCTGCAGGAAGGGATCGGCGACACGATTCGCGTGTCCTTGACCACGGATCCGGTCGAGGAAGTGTGGGTGGCCTACGAGATTCTCAAGAGCCTTGGCTTGCGGGAGCGCGGAGCCACGCTCGTTGCGTGTCCGACCTGCGGACGCGTCGAGGTCGATCTCTTCCGCTTGGCGAATGAAATCGACGAGTACCTGCGCACGGTCCGGGAACCGATCAAGGTCGCCGTCATGGGGTGCGTCGTCAACGGCCCTGGGGAGGCGCGAGACTCGGACGTCGGAGTCGCTGCCGGACGGGGCAAAGGGGTGATCTTCCGCAAAGGAAAGATCGTCCGGCGTGTCGATGAGGACCAGATCGTTCCCGCTTTGAAGGAAGAGATCGAGCAGATCCTGGCCGAGCGGCGCTCCGGAGGGGCAACCTCCACAGGACGGCAGATCAGCATTCCGATCGTCGGAGACTGACTCCATCCTGGGGGACGACACGATGGACGTCGGGACGGCGAGCGGTCGACAACCCCAGGTCGCCGTCCTCGGGACGACTTCGTGGGATCAGTTTCTGGTGCTCGACCGACCTCTCACAGAGGGATCGGGTGCGATCGTCGTCGATCGCTTGGAAGCCAGCGGCGGCACGGCCGCCAATCTCGCTGTCGCCCTGGCCCGTCTCGGTGTCCCTCCCTTGTTCGTGACGACCTGTGGCGACGACGATCTCGGCCGACGACTGCTCGACGAACTGCATCGTGAAGGTGTGCTGGTCCATGCCCTGCCACCACGGAGCGGGACGCCGACCGACCGTTGCACCATCCTGGTGACTCCTGGGCCCGAACGCACGATCCTCTGGACACCGGGAGCCAGTCTCCGGCTCGGCGATCCACTTCCGCTCGATCGCGTCTTCATGTGCCAGATCGTGGTGGTCGATGTCGAGGATGCGGCCCTCCGGCAACGACTCGTCGACCTCCCAGCACATGTGGCGCCGCGCGTTCAACTCGTCGGACCGCTGACGCATCTTGTCGATCTGCAGCCCGATCGGGCCACCTGGCTCGCGCTGCAGCATGACGTCATCGTGGGAAGCGACGAGGAACTGCGCGCGGTCACCGGTTGCGACGAGTTCGAGGCCGCGCTCACCCGCCTTCGGGAGATGATGCCCCTCGGGGCAACCCGTCTCGCCGCGATCACGCGCGGACGGGCAGGGTGCGTCCTCTTGACGCGACGCCAGGAAATCCGCGTACCAGCCTTCGAGGTCGCGGCAGTCGATCCCACCGGTGCTGGCGACGCCTTCGCCGCCGGCATCGTGTACGGTCTTCTGACCCGACGCTCCCTTCCCGAAGTCGGCCGGTTCGCGAACGCCATGGGTGCGTTAGCGACGCGCGCCTTCGGAGCCCGCACGTCCCTCCCGACGCACCACGAGATCACCGCTTTCCTGCAAGAGGCACGGCCATGTGCCTGACCCATGATGAACTGCGGGATCTGGCCCGCTCCGTCGGCCTCGCCCTCGTCGCGATTGCGCACGCGGAGCCGTTCCCTGGGCTGGCTGACCTCTTACGAGCACGGATCCGCGAGGGGTACTTGCGGGGGATGGATTGGTTCGACGAACGCCGGGCCGAAACCGCAGCCGATCCCCGCGCGCTCCACCCAACTGTCCGGAGCTTCATCAGCGTCGCCCTGCCGTATTGGCTTCCCGACATCCGACCTCCGGACGACGGGATCCCCCGTGGTCGGATCGCGCGTTATGCATGGGGACGGGACTATCATCGTGTTCTCCGCGACCGGATGCGACAGCTTCATCGGCTGTTGGAGCACCGGCTGGGTCGTCCGATCGAGGCGCGTTTCCTGGTCGACACGGCCAGGATCGTCGACCGCGAAGTCGCGGTCCGTGCCGGCCTCGGTTGGCAAGGAAAGAACACGCTGGTGATCGTGCCACAGCACGGTTCGTGGGTCCTCTTGGGAGAACTGCTCGTCGACATCGACCTGGAGCCGAACACGCCCCTCCGCCCCCGGTGTGGCCGCTGTCGACGGTGTCTGGACGACTGTCCCACCGGTGCACTCGTCGCGCCGTACGCGCTCTTCGCTCCCCGTTGCATCTCCTACTTGACCATCGAACACCGCGGACCGATCCCGTGGGAATTGCGGCCACTCATGGGTAACTGGGTGTTCGGCTGTGACCTCTGCCAAGAGGTCTGTCCGTACACCGCAGCGGCCCGCCCCGCCGACGATCCGGTCGTCCGTCCCGAGCGGTTGGAGCACTGCTACCCGTCACTGACCTGGCTCCTGCGGATGACCGAGTCTGAATTCCGCGACGTCTATCGGGGTCGCCCCGTACTGCGCACGAAACGCGCAGGATTGGCACGGAACGCTGCCGTCGCTCTCGGCAATATCGGCGATGCACGTCATCTCGACGTGCTCGAGGAGACCCTCCAGGGTCACGACCAACCGCTCGTCCGGAGTCACGCCGCCTGGGCGATGGCACGCATCGACTTCGCTGCGAGCGAACCGGTGCTCCGACGCGCCCTCGACCGCGAGACGGATCCCGCGGTCCACGAGGAACTGGAACGGCTGCTCACCGATCCGCCGCTCCCCGTCAGCCCGTCGTCTGTAACCCCGCTGCGATCGCGTTGATGCTGTGGTGAATGGCGTCCAGCAGTCGGCTTTTCCGTGCAGCAGCCTCCTCGCTGGTGCGCCGGTAACGGCGCAGCAACTCGATCTGACAGAGGTGGAGGACATCCACGTAAGGATTCCGCAGTTTGATGAGCCGCGCGAGGATCGGGGATTTCTCCAGGAGTTCCTGCTGTTCGGTCACCATGAGCACCGATCGGACTGTCCGCTCGTACTCGCTCCGAATGGTTGAGAACAGGGAAGCGTGATCGCCGGCAAGCGCTGCGTATCGCTCGGCGATCGTCATGTCGGCGGTCGCCAGACTGATCTGTGCGTTGTCGATCAACATCTCGAAGAACGGCCACCGGCGATACATCGTGCGCAGCGTGTCGAGTTCACCATCGGCCGTGAGTGCCTGCAACGCCGTACCGAGACCGTACCAACCGGGCAGGTTGACCCGACTCTGCGTCCAGCTGAAGACCCAGGGAATCGCACGCACGTCAGGGAAGCGCAGCGATCCGTCCAACCCGCTCCGACGAGTCACCGGTCGGGAGGCGAGATTCAGGCTCGCGAGCTCCGGAAACGGTGTTGCAGCCAGGAAATAGGGCACGAGGATCGGCGTCTCTTTGACCAACGTTTCGTATGCACGCTGGGCGGTCCGTGCGAGTCGATCCATCGTGTGCCACCACGCGGGGTGCACCGCGGGCTCTGGCTCGACCGAGGCGGATAGCACCAACGCGTGCAGCATTTGCTCCCAGTGCCTGAGTGCGAGAGCGGGGTCGCTGTAGCGCGCAAAGATCACTTCTCCCTGCTCCGTGACCTTGAGCAGCGGTCTCCGTGCTGCTGCTGGTCGCGCTCGGATCGCTCGGCCCATCGGTCCGCCGCCACGGCCGATCGCGCCACCACGTCCATGGAACAGACGGAAGTCGAGACCATTCCGCACCGCGACTTCGGTGAGACGCTGCTGTGCTCGATAGATCCGCCAGTTCGATGAAACGTACCCACCGTCCTTGTTGCTATCCGAGTAGCCCAGCATGATCTCCTGGATCGATCCCCGCGCCGCCACGATCGCTCGATACGGAGCGAGCTCTAGGAGTCGAGCGAAAATCTCGTGACAGCGGTCCAGTTCAGCGATCTGTTCGAACAAGGGAACGACGTCGATCCGCGACCAGGCACGCATGGCACGACCGTCGAAATCACACAGGCCAGCTTCTCGAGCGAGCACCAGCGTCCCGAGGACGTCCCCTGGTTCCGAGGTCATGGAGATGATGACGGTCCGGCACGCTCGCTCACCGTTGAAGCGCTGGATCCGCGCGATCGCGTCGAACGTGTCGAGTACCTCGCGGGTCCGGGGGGAAAGTGCGCCACGGGGAAAGCCGAACGGTTCAGACCCCATGCGCTCGACGAGGAGGGCGATCCGCTCCTCCGGATCGAGTTCGTCGAAACCGACCCGGCCTGCGAGACCGAACAGCTCGGCGAGCGCCGCGCGGTGTCGTGCAGCGTCCTCTCGGATCTCGAGTTCAGCGAGATGGAACCCGAAGAGGTCCACCCGGACGAGAAGATCCTCGATGCGGCCGTCTGCGATCCGCCGTCCACCATGCCGTCGCAGCGAGTCAGCCACCAGCTGGAGGTGGGTCCGAAGCTCCCCCGGATCGCGATAGCCGCCCGGCTCCCCGAACTCCGTTCTCCGCAGCCGCTCTTCGATCAACCCCAACATCCGTCGGTAGGGTTCGTCAGCCCAGGCACGCACCGGGACGAGACCGAGCGCCTCACGTTCCTGCTCGATCGTCATCGCGAGGTCCGCGGTGATCGCACGCAGACGAGCCGAAATGCTGAGCGATCGCCGCAATGCCTCAACTTCCTGCCGATACCGGCGCACGATCGCTTCTCGCAGGAGTCGAGCCGTCGCTTCGGTCACCGCGGCCGTGACACTCGGATTTCCATCGCGGTCACCGCCCACCCAGGTACCGATGCGGAGGGGTAACCGCCATCGTCGATCAGCAAGGTCAGGGTACGAGACACGCAGTGCCCGCTTCAGCGCGCGATGCAGCGCCGGGACGGCCTCGTAGACCGGTCCGATGAGGATCTCGATGTTGCTCCGCACTTCGTCCAGCGGTGTCGGTCTCCGCATTCGCGTCTCCGCCGTCTGCCACAGCAACGTCGTCTCTTCTCGTATCCGGTCGAGCAACCACTCGCGCTCGCGGGGCGACAGACGGAGATCGTCCAGCTCCTGAATCGCACGCGCCAAGGCGGCGAGCCGCTGCAGGACGGTACGTCGCCGGGGTTCAGACGGATGCGCTGTAAAGACGGGGAAGACGAGTAGCTGCTCGACCAACTGCGCCACTTGCTCGGGCGCGACGCCCCGTTCGCGCAGCACGCGAAAGGCGGCCTCCAGCGATTCATGGAGCGGCGGCTCGTTCCGTTCCCGCTCGCGGAGCGTGCGGATGCGGTGATGCTGCTCAGCCAGATTGATCAGGTGAAAATAGATCCCGTAGGCGCGAACGAGACCGAAGAGCTGCTCGTCCGTGAGCGCTTCCATCCAGACCGCAAGGGCGTGCAATCGTGCGTGCAGGTCTCCAGCAGTCCGTGCAGCGATGGTGGCTCGGCGGGCTCGCTCCACCAACGCATAGAGGTCCGCTCCACCTTGTTCCTGCAAGATCTCACCCAGGAGAACGCCGAGAAGGTTGACCTCGTTCCGCAGGCCTTCGATCGGTTCGGCCCGCAGTGGCTCACCCGTTCCGCGGTGTTCCGGCAATTCCGACATCGGCACTCCACTCCCGGTCGAGAACGCGCCGATCACCTGTCACGACTGCGACGAGGCGCCCACACCTGCAGTACGCTCTCCATCAGCAGAGCGACGCTCGTACGCTGCGAGAGCAGGAAAGGATACTCGCGGTGTTCCTGGCGGTAGATATCGGAAACACCAACGTCGTCATCGGACTCTTCAAGGACACGAGGCTCGCTGCACGGTGGCGACTGGCCACGGTACGGGATCGGATGCCTGACGAATGGTGGGTCGATCTCGTCGTCCTCAGCCAGACCCAGGGGCTGAACCTCGCAGAGATCGAAGCAGCCGCTCTCGCCAGCGTCGTTCCGCCACTGACTCGCGTCTTCACCGAACTCCTGCTCGAGCGTCTCGGCATCGAGCCCTTGATCGTCAACGGCGAGCGCCACGTGGGGTTGCCGCTCCGCGTCGAAAATGCGTCCGAGGTCGGGGCGGATCGGATCTGCAATGCCTTGGGGGCTATCGAACGATACGGTGCACCGGTCATCGTCGTCGACTTCGGTACCGGAACCACCTTCGACGTGGTCGACGACAGCGGCGCATACGTCGGCGGCGCGATCGCACCCGGCATTCTGGTTGCCTTCGAGGCACTGACGCAGCGGGCTGCACGGTTGTTCACAGTCGCACTCGAGCCTCCCGAACGAGCCATCGGACGCAATACGCGCGAAAGTCTTCGCATCGGCACCCTCCTCGGCTATGCCGAGCTCGTGCGCGGGCTGATCCGTCGGATCCGCGAGGAACTCGGGTACCCGGCTCCGGTCGTCGCCACCGGAGGCCTTGCGTCGCTCGTTGCCCCTTTGGTTCCAGAGTTCCACGCAGTCGAACCCGATCTGACCCTCCACGGGCTTCGGATCGCCTACTACCGTGCCCAGGAGCGTTCTGGTCCTCCGTCCTCCTCGTGGTAACCGGCGAGAAAGTCGAAGTCGACCGTACCGTCGAAAGCCCGTACCGCCGCGTCGAGCAACTCGAGTGTCGCCTGTACGTCACGGAGGTCGATCGTCTCGACAGGACTGTGCGAGTACCGACGGGCGATATTCACCACCATCGACGGGATCCCACCTCCGGCGAGATGGACGGCAGCCACGTCCGACGTGCTGCGCGGGAACAGCGCGAGTTGGACTGGGAGACCTCGTTCCAGCGCCACCCGCGAGAGAAACGCCCGCATCCCCGGATGCGCCAAGTGACCCCGCGTCCCACCCAACCCGCTCGCTAGCGTCAATACCGGTCCCCCTCCGAGACGAATCCCTAAGTCGCGGACGAGATCCGTATCCGGGGTCCCGCCGGCCGGAACGGTATCCACCACGATCGCTGCATCCGGCGCGACGCGCTGCGCTGCCATCTGTGCACCACGGAGCCCAACCTCTTCCTGCACCGTCACGACCAACACCGGACGACAACGGAGCGGCACGTCGCGGAGCCGCGCTGCGAGCAGCACGAGGAGCGCACAGGACACCCGATTGTCCAGTGCCTTACCACTCAACCGATCCGGATTCGCGAGTTGCTCAACCGGTTCGTCGTACGCGATCGGGTCACCGACACGGATCCCGAGCGCACGCACTTCGGCCTCCGAGTCGAAGCCAAGATCGACGTAGAGTTCGCGAACCGGTGGCACGAACCGTTGTTCATCCGCAGTGAGAAGGTGACCCGGCCGGACACCGATCACACCGCGATACCCGCGCACCCGCACGTGTCTCCCGGGTAGCAAGGCATCGACCACGCCACCGAGCTTCTCGACACGCAGAAACCCGTTCGGCTCGATTCCCTTGACCAGCAGGCCGATCTCGTCCGAGTGCGCAGAGACCATCAGACTGGGTCGACGGACCGGCGAGGACAGCCACGCAAAGAGGTTGCCGTACGAGTCGACTTCGACCGACTCGGCATACGGAGCCAGTAACGCCCGGAGACGCGCGACGACTGGTTGCTCATGCCCCGCCACCCCATCGAGTGCAGCGAGTTCTCGGATCAGGGAGACCAGGCGCTCGCGTTCCGCATCGACATGGCCGTCCGGAGGCATCATCCTTCCTGATCCTCTCACTTCCGGTGATCCGCACGGTCGTGCTGACGGGTTATACTACCCTGTGCCAGTCCTGCAAGCCGAGGTGCGCCATGCGGCGATCTCGCACCTGTTCGATTCCGTCACACCGGTCTCGACCGAGCGACCGGTCAACGGATCGACTAGTGAGGAGGGTACGGTGAAGCAGTATCCCGCTGAACGGATCCGCAACGTCGGCCTCTTCGCGCACGGTGGAGCTGGGAAGACCTCGTTGACGGAAGCGTTCCTGTACGCGACCCGCACGATCTCCCGGATGGGCAGAGTCGAAGACGGGACGACCGTCTCGGACTGGGACCCCGATGAACAGAAGCGACGTATCTCCATCACGCTGAGTGTCATTCCGATCGAGTGGCGCGAGCACAAGGTCAATCTGATCGACACCCCCGGGTATTTCGATTTCGTGGGTGAAGTGCACAGCGCCATCCGTGTCGTCGACGCTGTACTGATCCTCATGGACGCGACCGTCGGCGTCGAGGTCGGTACCGAGCACGTGTGGGAGCTGGCAGCGGCACGGCGACTCCCTCGCGCGCTCGTCATCAACAAAATGGACCGGGAACACGCCAACTTCAGCAAGGCGCTCGCCAGTGCGCACTCCGCCTTCGGTTCACGCGTCATCCCAGTGCAGATTCCGATCGGTCAGGAGAAGGCGTTCCGCGGCTTCGTCGATATCCTGACGGCCTCTGCGTACGAGTATGGTGAGAACGGGGCAGTGGTGAGCGTCCCGGTGCCGGACGAACTGGTCAGTCTCCTGGACGATTACCGCACACAGCTCGTCGAAGCAGCGTGTGAAAGCGACGAAGAGCTGACGCTCCGCTATCTGGAGGGCGAGACGATCGAGCTGGACGAACTGCGCCGCGGCTTTCGTGCCGCGTTCGCCGCCGGTACCATCGTTCCTGTCTTCGTCACTGCAGCGACGTCAGTCAAAGGCGCGCTTCCGCTCCTCGACGCGGTGGTCGACTTCTTCCCTGCGCCCAGCCCGACGGACGGTGTGCGGTCGAATGGCCAAAGCGTCACACTGGCTCCCGATCCCTCGGGCCCCTTGGCCGCAGTCGTGTTCAAGACGATCGCTGACCCGTTCGTCGGGAAACTCTCGTACTTTCGAGTGTACTCGGGAACGCTCCGGACCGACTCCCAAGCGGCGGTACCGCAGCGAGGGGAGACGGAGCGGATCGGCCAGCTCTTCGTCGTGCGTGGAAGAGAGCAGATGCCGGTGGGGCAAATCGGTCCTGGTGACATCGGGGCCGTCGCGAAGCTCCAAGTGGCTCGCACCGGCGATACGCTGACCGACCCGACACGCCCGGTGGTACTCCCCGGGATCCAGTTTCCCGAACCGGTGTTTACTGTCGCGGTCTTTCCACGCACCAAGACCGACTTGGACAAGATGGGGACTGCGCTGCACCGTCTGCTCGAAGAAGATCCGACGCTTCGGGTCGGCCGAGAGCAACAAACCGGTGAAACACTCCTTTCCGGACTCGGCGAGAGCCACATCCAGATCGCCTTGGATCGCATGACGCGCAAGTTCGGTGTCCACGTCGACTACAGCTTGCCCCGCATTCCTTACCGCGAGACGATTTCGGTTCCGGTTCGTCGGATCGAATACAAGCACAAGAAGCAGACGGGGGGACACGGCCAGTACGGCCATGTGTTCCTCGATCTCGAGCCGTTACCCGATGCTGACTTCGAGTTTCATGAGACGATCGTCGGAGGCGTGGTTCCCAAGCAGTTCATCCCCGCAGTCGAGAAGGGGGTACGCGAGGCGATGGAGGAGGGTGTCCTCGCCGGTTACCCGGTGGTCAACGTGAAGGTCACCTTGGTCGATGGCTCCTACCACTCCGTCGACTCGTCTGAACTATCGTTCAAAATCGCGGCGGCTCAAGCGTTCCGCAAGGGTCAAGCAGCAGCGAAACCGATCCTTCTCGAACCGATCATGAAGTTGCGTGTAACTGTACCGGACATGTATACCGGTGACGTCATGAGCGACTTGAACGGCAAACGAGCTCATGTTCTCGGGATGACTCCCGATGACCATGGCCGTACCACGATCGAGGCGCTGGTTCCACTCGCAGAGGTACAACGGTATGCAACCGAGCTGCGCTCCCTCACGCAAGGACGGGGGACGTTCCGAGCGGAGTTTTCGCACTATCAACCAGTCCCGCAGCATCTCGCTGAGAGTATCATCCAACAGACGCGCGTCCGGCAGACAGCCGTCGCAGGTTGACCGCTTTCCTGGATGTGACGAGACCCGTAGGAGCCGGGCAACGTCCCGGCTCCTCCAGTGTGGATGATGGAGCGAGATGGACAGTGCAGGCGGAGCGCAGCTGCAGCGGTGTGTCGTGATTTTCGATGGTGGGTCGCGGGGGAATCCCGGACCCGCGTACGGAAGTTTTCGCCTCGAGTGCGACAGCCAGGAGCCGATCACCGCTCGCATCGACTTCGTGGAAGAGCTGACCAACAACCAAGCCGAGTACCGGACGTTGATCGCAGCGCTGGAGGCGCTCTTGCGGACGCTCCAGGAGCAACAGCGAGCGGCTGGCGACATCTGGCTCGAGATCCGCACGGACTCGGAACTCGTCGCCCGGCAGCTCACGGGGGCATACCGCGTGCGTGACGCCAAACTGCAGCCGCTCTTCGAGCGCGTGCGCACCATGCTCGCGCGTTTCGGTGGCTGGGAGGTCCACTGGCAACCACGCGACGTGATTTACCGGTACTTCGGTCACTGACGGACCGCGGGAGAGCCACGTGCCCGTTCACTGCAGTCGGACCACAGGCAGAACCGGAAAGCCGCCGTGCAGGACTGGAGTCGCGCCGGCTCGTCCTCGTGGATCGAGGACCGAGCCGGC
>JANXBE010000006.1 GCA_025060175.1 Thermomicrobium sp.
CACGGACGGAGAGCTGTATTGGATCCTTACCCACGGCTACACCTCCCCGCAGAATCAGGTCCAGTACCCGGGCGGCCTGACCAACATGCCCGCCTTCGGGAAGCTCCTCACACCCGAGCAGCGTTGGGCCCTCGTCAGTTACATCCGGCAACTCCAGCAACAACCGTGATGCCGTCTCCCAGGGACACGTTCGGCAGGCCCGGTCTGGCGACCGGGCCTGTCTCCGTCGGTACTGTGGCCGCCTCGCCCCGAACGATGGTCGCACTGGGTGTTCCTGGCATCGACGGTGGTCAGCGCGGCAAGGCCACCTCACCTTCCCCCCAATCCCACCGCCATGCGCCCCCTCCTACGGCAGACACTGCTGCGTGCCGTGCGGACGGCTCTTGACGGTCGTGGAACCGGGTATCGCCGGCACCCATGCGGGAACCTGCCGACGCGTGCGTTGGGTCGACGACCGTGTCCACCTGAGGAGCGCCTCGTCGCCTCTGAACAACCGATGGCCGGAACGACGAACCGCGCGCGCTCGATCCCATGATTGCTCCACAGCGCGCGCGAGCCTGACCTGCCGTCTTTCGCTCCGACCGCTCCTCTCCGCCTGTCCGAAATGAATAGCTGATCATGCTGTACACGACCGGAACTCAACGCCAGACTTGTAGTCGACGGCCATCTCAGCGACGATAGACGCCGATCGGGTCGGCATTTTCCGGTCCAGGGGGAACGATGAACGAAACACACTATGACGCGATCGTGATCGGCTCCGGTCACAATGGGCTGATCGCTGCCGGCTACCTCGCACGCGCACGACGGCGCGTGCTCGTCCTCGAGCGACGCTCCATCATCGGTGGGGCCACCGTTACCGAGGAACACTTTCCCGGGTATCGGCTCTCCACGTGCTCCTATGTGTGCAGCCTCCTTCTGCCCGAGGTCGTGCACGACCTCGACCTCGTCAGGTACGGGTACGATGTCCGTCCCTTCGATCCGCAGTATTTCGTCCCGTTTCCGGACGGGCGCTATCTCATGGTCTTTCTCGACGAACGTCGAACCCGGGAGGAACTGGCCAAGTTCTCGCGGCGCGACGCCGAACGCTGGGACGACTACTGGGCGATGTGGAATCGCATGCTCGCGCGGTTCCGTCCCTTCCTCCTTCGTCCGGCTCCGACCCTCGCTGAGTTGGAGCATGCGTTCGACGGTCCGGAAGGACTCGACGACCTTCGCACTCTGCTCATGCGCAGTATCGCGGAAGTCCTCGACTTCTACTTCGAGAGCGAGGAGATCAAGGCACCCCTCTGCACCGGCGGGGTGATCGGCGTGAACCTCGGGCCGAAGTCTCCTGGCACCGCCTACGTGAAATTTCACCATCTGCTCGGCAACTTGAACGGCCACCAGGGAGCGTGGGGCTTCGTCCGTGGCGGCATGGGATCCATCGCCGAGGCGCTCGCCGGCTTCTGTCGCGACCACGGCGTCACGATCCTGACTGACGCCGAAGTTGCTGAGATCGATGTCCACGACGGGAAAGCGCACGGAGTGCGGCTCGTCGATGGCCGCCGCTTCACTGCCGACGCCATCCTGTCGAACGCAGACCCCCACCGCACGTTCCTCCGGATGGTCGCACCGCGCCTCCTGCCTGAATCGTTCCGAGAAGCGATCGCCCGCATGAAGGTCAAGGGATCCGTCGTCAAGGTGCTGCTCGGCCTCAACCAACTCCCTGACTTCCGCTGCCTACCCGGAACCGACGTCGGCCCCCAGCACACCGGAGGGATCGTGATCAACCCATCGATCGATTACCTGGAACGAGCCTGGGAGGATTGCAGCCGCGGACACCCCTCGACTCGGCCATTCATGGACTGCTACATCCAGTCAGCGACCGAGGACGGGCTAGCACCACCGGGGAAGCACGTCATGTCGCTCTACGTCCAATACGCCCCCTACGATCTCGCTGCGGGTACCTGGGAAGAGCGGAAAGACGAGATCGGCCGCAACATCATCGATACGCTCGCCGAGTACGCACCGAACATCTGGGACGCCATCGAACATATGGCCGTTCTCGGTCCACGCGATATCGAGGAGGTCATCGGCATCACCGGTGGAAACATCTTCCACGGCGAGATCACACCGGACCAGATGTTCGCCTTCCGACCAGCACCCGGATTCTCCGGGTACGAGTCGCCGATCGAGCGCCTCTACCTGTGCGGCTCGGGCGCGTGGCCCGGGGGCGCAGTGTTCGGCGCACCCGGTCGGAACTGCGCCCTCCAAGTCATCGCCGACCTGGAGCGGCGGGGGCCCGGGGGTGCCCCGGGGGGCGCGCCCCCCCCCCCCCGCCCCCCCCCGCCGGGGCGCGGGGGGCCCCCCCCCCCCCCCCCCGCTCCTGTCCCTCACCCCGCGGCGACAGCCGGCATGATCTCTTCAGCGATCAACCGCAGCACGTCCGTATCGTCCACGTCGAAGGTTTGCAACATGACCCGATGCACCCCCAGCGCTGCGCGGACCCGAAGCTGTTCGAGAACCTCGTCCGGGGTACCCACGAGCCACAAGCGCCTCTTCGCTTCCTCGACGATCTCCGCCGGGTGCGACTGACTCCAGAACGGAAACCAGCTCCGCAACCGCGAGGCGCGTTCGTGGAGCTCTGCGCGATCCCGCCCGATCAGATGCGCGACCATCCAGGAGAGAACGATCGTGTCGGGATCCCGTCCCACCGAGCGGCAGTGTTCCCACAGCCGTTCGATCTTGTGTCGGTGCTCCTCGACGGTCACATTGGTCACGTTCCACTCCGCGCCGTACAAGGCGGCTAAACGCAACGTCCGGCGTTCGCCTCGTCCGCCGATGACGATCGGTATCTCCGTCCCGCTCCGCGGCCTCGGTCGCAGCTGAGCACGATCGAGCCGGTAATACGTTCCCTCGAACGAGACCACCTCGCCGGTCCACAGGCGACGGATGACCTCGAGCGCCTCCTCGAGCCGCGTCATGCGCTCGCGCACCGAGCGGAGGGGGAATCCGAACGCTCGATGCTCGCGTTCGTACCACCCCGCGCCCACCCCCAGGAGAAAACGTCCAC
This sequence comes from Thermomicrobium sp., assembly GCA_025060175.1. GTDB lineage: Bacteria > Chloroflexota > Chloroflexia > Thermomicrobiales > Thermomicrobiaceae > Thermomicrobium. The sequence goes on from JANXBE010000006.1 coordinate 3,053, forward strand.
CTGACAGGTGATCGAGCGCGACGGCCTCCTGCGCGAGATCGACCGGATGGCGGAAACTCACCGGAGAGACGAGCGGACCGAAGAGCAGACGTTTCGTCCCCAACGCGAGGACAGTCAAGGAGGGCCAAAGCGCCAACGTCTCTCGCTCCACAACGCCGATCACCGAAAAAAGGTGATCAGAGCGCCAGAGGGAGTCGAAACCGAGTCGTTCTGCCAGTTCGGCGGTACGAAGCCAGCGCTCCCACGTGATCGCTTCCTGCCCCTCGATCATCAGACCGATACGCATATCGCTCACCCTCCGGCCCGCAGTCCCGTTCCGCCAGCGGTCGCAACTCGCCGATGACACCGCTCCGGCATCGTGCGCCGACGCCATCATGTCGTCACGGCCGGAAGAACGTCACGGGCGAGCAGCTCCAAGCCGTCCTCGTCCAGCGGATCGAAAACGTGCAGCATGATCCGCTCGATGCCCAGACGCGCCCACCGCTGGATCTGCTCGACGATCTCTTCCGGCGTTCCGACCAACCACCACCGTCGACGCAACTCGCCGAGTGCCTCGTCCGGAGCGACTGACCGCTCGTCTCCGCCGCGCCACCGGATGACTCGACGCACGCGCTCTCGCAGTTCCTCCTGGGTTCGGCCGATGACGTACGTCACCATCAACGTGCGCTTGATCGTCTCCGGATCGCGCCCCAACTCCCGACAGTACTCCTCCAAGAGAGCGTTCTTTCGTCGATACGACTCGGGATCGACGAACCCTGGGTTCCACTCGTCAGCGAACTCGGCAACGATGCGCAGCGTCCGTCGCTCACCGCCACCACCGACCAGAATCGGGATACCTTCCGGTCGTCTCGGCGTCGGACGCAGAACGGCACCGTCCAGCGCGAAGAACGTACCAGAATGGTGAACGGGCGCTCCCTGCCACAAGGCCCTGATCACCTGGAGCGCCTCGCGCAAGCGCTCGACGCGTTCGCCGGGCGGCGGAAGGCGGAAGCCGAACGCCTCGTGCTCACGATCTTGCCAGCCAGCACCGATCCCCAAGATGTACCGCCCTTCCGAAAGGTGATCCAGCGCGACAGCGTTCTGGGCGAGTTCGACCGGATGGCGATACGTCGTGGGAGAGACCAGTTGCCCGATGCGCACACGGCTCGTGAGCAGCGCGGCGGCAGTCAACGCTGGCCACATCGCGAGCGTCTCACGGGTCAACCCAGGGAAGACCGTCCACAGGTGATCCGAGGTCCACACCGACTCGAAACCGAGCTGCTCAGCGAGGACGACGACGCGGAGCCACGCCTCCCACGTCACGTCCTCTTGAATCGCCACCATGAGCCCCAGCTGCATCGCCGAGTCCTCTTCACACTGCACGACGACGAGCCGAACGGACGCGAGACAGAACGGGCGTGAACGAATTCCCCCTCTTCTCCTAATCGGGGCAAGAGCGCACTGCTTGCCTGCAGCACTCGGCTCTCACACGAATGGGAGGACCTGTTCAGCCACAAGCTCGATCTGGTCCGTGTCGTCCAGGTCGAGGGTCTGGAGCATGACCACGTCGATCCCCGCCGCCGCCCACGCCCGCAGTTGTTCGACGATTTCCCCCGGCCGCCCGACGAACCACCAGCGCCGTCGCAGCTCGGCCAGGAACTCGTCCGGTTCGTAGCGTCGGGTGAAGTAGAGGGGCTGCTCTCCGGTCAGAAACTCCTGTAAGCGCATCGCACGCGCCCGGAGCTCGTTCTCGCTCCTGCCGATCACGTACCCGGCCATCAAGGTGCGGCGAATCGTGCCCGGGTCCCGTCCGATCTCGCGACAGTACGCGCGGAGCACCTCGTCTTTCCGCCGAAAGCCATCCGGATCGATGAAGCCGGGATTCCATTCGGTTGCGTACGCTGCCACGAGGCGCAGGGTCCGCTGCTCACCACCCCCGCCGATCATGATCGGGACACCAGACGGAGCCAGCGGCCGTGGCCGGAGGACCGCGTTGTCCAGCGTGAAATGGGTTCCCTGATAGGAGACGGGCTCACCACTCCAGAGCAATCGAATCACGTCCAGCGCCTCGCGGAGGCGCTCGACCCGCTCACGAGCCGGTGGCAGGGCGAACCCGAAGGCTCGATGTTCGCGCTCGTACCAACCTGCGCCGACACCGAGGACGTATCGCCCGCCAGAGAGATGGTCCAGCGCCACCGCATGCTGAGCCAACTCCACTGGATGCCGAAAGGTCACCGGAGAGACGAGTTGCCCGAAGCGAATCCGCTCGGTACGCAACGCCACTGCGGTCAAGGAAGGCCACAGCGCGAGCGAGGCTCGGTCCGAGGCACCGACGACCGAGAAGAGATGGTCCGAGCGCCATAGCGAATCGAACCCCAAGGACTCGGCGAGATCGACGACGCGCAGCCACCGTTCCCAGGTGACGTCCTCCTGCCCTTCCACCATGATGCCCAGCTTCATCGTCGCCTCCTCACAGGGCTCCACCCGGGAACGGCAACCCCAGTCCCCCCGCGACGGCACCGACCTTCGCCGTCACCGCCTCGTCAACGCGCCGCAGGGCATCGTTCACTGCTGCAGCGATCAGATCTTCGAGCATCTCCACATCACTGGCCTGGACGACCGCTGGATCCAACTGCACACGGCGCACCTGCCGTCGGCCATCCACCTGAACGCGCACCGCTCCACCACCGGCGGTGCCCTCGACCACCAACTCCGCGAGTTCCGCTTGCACTTTTGCCAGCTGTTCCTGGACTTGCTTCAAGAGGCGCAGGTTCGGCTGCACGACACACCGTCCTTCGCTCAGCTCGCCCGGACCACGACGACACGGTCATCCTTCCGCACCGATGCGCACTGCCGTCAACTCGACCTTCCGCTGCTCGACCCGCTCGGCCATCGCTCGCGCATTGGCCAACGACTCCGGCGTGACCGGCACACCGTCCAGCATGGCAGCCAGCTCTTCGATGCGCTCCACCCCTCGCAATTCCTGAACGGTCGTCTCCGTCTCCCCTCCCTCCACGCGCTTCGTGATCTTGTAATGACGATCGGCAAAAGCCGCGATCTGCGGAAGGTGGCTGATAACGATCACCTGATGACGCTGGGCAAGCTGCCACAACCGCTCCCCGACTACTTGCGCGCTCCGGCTCCCGATGCCGACGTCCACCTCATCGAACACCAGTGTCGGTGTCTCGTCCACCGCTGACAAGATCGACTTCAAGGCCAGCATCAGACGCGCCATCTCACCACCGGAAGCGATACGCGCGAGTGCCCGCGGTTCCTGCCCCGGATTGGGAGCGATGAGAAACTCTACCCGGTCCCAGCCCCGCTCGCTGCACTGCGCCGCGCGTTCGACCACCGTCCCAGCCCCGACGGGTTCTGCGAACGCGACATGGAAGACACCAGGGCCGAGTTGCAGCGCTCGCAGAGCTTCGCGCATCGCCCGTTCCAAGGCTCGAGCAGCCTCCCGCCGCCGACGGCCCAACTCGTCGGCACGCTCCACCACGTCTGCCGCCAGCGCCTCTGCGCGCGCCTCGAGTTCCGCAAGCAGTGCGTCGGACGATTCCAGTGTCGCCAATTCCTGTCGCGCCGCTGCAGCGTACGCGAGGATCTCCTCGATCGTGGCACCGTACTTCCGCTTCAAACGCCGCAAGAGGTCGAGCCGTTCCTCGACGAGCGCGAGACGCTGCGGATCCGCTTCGATCTCCTCCGCATACGTGCGAACACGACGCAACACGTCCTCGATCCCGTACAGCGCGTCTCGAAGCTGCCCAACCAGCGGGGCCTGTGCCGAATCCAGGCGGGCCAGTTCCTCCAAGCGCGACGCAGCGCGGCGCAGTGCGTCGAGCGGGGCGACCTCCACACCGTCCAGGAGTCTCACCACGTCCGCTGCGAGCGTCGCCAGCCGCTCAGCGTTCTGCAAACGCAGACGTTCCGCGTGCAGTTCTTCGTCTTCACCGGGACGCAGACGTGCAGCCTCGATTTCGTGGAGTTGATAGCGCAGAAGATCCGCTCGATGCACCCGGTCACGTTCCTGTCCTCGCAATCGCTCCAGTTCGCGCAGGACGGCACGGAGTTCCTGGACCGCGCGAGCCAGTTCGCTGCGGTCCGGAAGCAGTCCCGCGAAGCGATCCAGAAGCTCCAGCTGACGCTCGTTCCGCAGTAACGACAGGTGATCGCTCTGACCGTGAATGTCGACCAAGATCGCCCCCAGCGTCGCGAGCGCGCTGACCGGGACTGCTTGCCCGTCGATCCGAGCCACGCTCCGTCCATTGGCGTGGATCTCCCGAGAGAGGATCAGTTGCCCTTCTTCCGGCACGATCCCGAGTTCGGCCAGGATCTCGTCCACGCCCGGCGCAGAAACGGTAGAGAGATCGAAGATCGCCTCGACCCAGGCACGCGACGCGCCGGTGCGTACTAGGTCGGATGAGGCTCGCGCTCCCAAGACGAGGCCGAGCGCATCGATGACGATCGATTTTCCGGCCCCAGTTTCGCCAGTCAACGCAGTGAACCCAGGGCCGAACTCCAGCTGGACGTCGCGAATGACAGCGAGATTGCGGATGGTCAGTTGACGCAGCATCGTGGCATCCACACGAACCGAGACCGACTCGCATCGGGCTTTCCACCTCCCATTGTACGGCACTGCGTGCAACGACCCGTTGTTACACTCTGGGCGATGTCAGGACGCGAGGGCGAGGGAAGGAAACGATGGGGACACAGGAAGTCACACGGGACATCTGGCGCGTGGCGCTCGCACAGATCGATCCGACGGTCGGTGACTTCTCCGGGAACGTGCGCGTGATCCGGGAATTCGCCCGACAGGCAGCCGAACTCGGCAGCGCGATCATCGCGTTCCCGGAACTGGCGATCACGGGGTACCCACCGGAGGATCTCCTCCTGAAAGTCAGCTTCATCGACGCCGCTCGCCGCGCGCTCTACCAGCTCGTGGACGTCGTACCGGACCGTGTCCTCATCGTCGGCGTTCCCTGGGTCGAGGGTGGCATGCTGTACAACGCCGCAGCCGTCCTCGCACGGGGCGAGATCGTCGCCGTCGTCCCCAAGCATCATCTCCCCACCTACGGCGTCTTCGATGAGGATCGCTATTTCGCCCGGGGTGGGTACACTTATCGGTTCCTCTGGGGCAACCTCCGGTTCGGCGTGACGATCTGCGAGGACATCTGGTATCCGGTCGGGCCGGCGAGCAGTCTGGCGACGCACGGGATCGACATTCTCGTCAACATCAACGGCTCGCCGTATCACCGCGGCAAGTGGCAACAACGCCAGACGATGTTGCAGACGCGCGCCTCCGACTGTGGCTGCTACCTCGCCTACGTCAACTTGGTGGGCGGCCAGGACGAACTCGTCTTCGATGGGAACAGTCTCGTGCTCGATCCGAACGGATCGGTCCTCGCTCGCGGTACGTCCTTCGAGGAAGACCTCGTGATCGTGGACCTCCCGGTGACCAGGGTCCTCTCCAGCTGGCTGCACGATCCGCGACGGCGGTGGCTCGCCCGCACGGATCTGGATCCCACGTTGCCGGTCAGCGATCGCGCCATCCCCCTTCCGATCCCCGAGAGTCCGCTGCCGCCGCTCCCGGAGCACGTGCGCCGGCCGCGACGGCCACTCGAGGGAACCGCCGAGGTATACCGAGCGCTCGTCACCGGTGTCCGAGACTATGTTCGGAAGACTGGTTTCCGGTCCGCGGTGATCGGGCTTTCGGGGGGTATCGACTCCTCGCTCACCGCCTGCATCGCAGCAGATGCGCTCGGTCCTGAACACGTCACGGGGCTCTCCATGCCCAGTCGCTATTCGTCTCGGCACAGCGTCGAAGACGCACAGGAGCTGGCGCACAACTTGGGGATCCGCTTTCTAACCGTTCCCATCGAGCCAGTCCACCGTGTGTTTCGGGAGGTTCTGGCGCCGCTCGGCTCCCAGCCCGAGGAACCGGACATCGCTGACGAGAACCTCCAAGCTCGGATCCGCGGCACCATCCTCATGACGTACTCGAACCGCTTCGGCCCCATCGTCCTCACCACTGGGAACAAGTCCGAGATGGCCTGCGGGTACGCGACGCTCTACGGCGATATGGCGGGTGGATTCGCGGTACTCAAAGACGTCCCCAAGCTGCTGGTCTACGAACTCGCCCGGTACCGCAATTCCCTGTCTCCGGTCATTCCGGAACGCGTGTTCACCAAGCCACCCTCGGCAGAACTCCGCCCCAACCAGAAGGACGTTGACACCCTCCCGCCCTTCGAGATCCTCGATCCCTTGTTGGAGCTCTACGTCGAACACGACCTCGGACGGGAAGAGCTGATCCGCGAGGGGTTCGATCCCGCGATCGTCGACCGCGTCATCGCGATGGTCGATCGCGCGGAATACAAGCGGCGTCAGGCACCGCCCGGAGTCAAACTCACCCCCCGCGCCTTCGGCCGCGATCGTCGGTTGCCGATCGCGAACTGGTTCCGCGGTTGAGTTGGCGAGGCTCGCTTGCGCTTGGTACAGTTGCGGCGCGCAGACGATCACGAGCGTGGGATTTTGGGCACGTGCACTCGACCGGTAAGGAGTGCGTCAGCGGTGCGGAACGACATCGTTCCTGATATCGTCGTCAGACGCCTTCCCCTGTACCTACGAACCCTCCGCCAAGTGCAACGCGCAGGCGTGCACACCATCTCCTCCGAGGAACTGGCCCAGTATCTCGGCTCGACCGCAGCCCAGATCCGACGCGACCTGTCCTTCCTCGGTCGCTTCGGCAAGCAAGGTCACGGGTATCGTGTCCACGCGTTGATCCGTGAACTCGAATACGCCCTGGGACTCGATCGGACGTGGGACGTCGCCTTGGTCGGTTACGGGAACCTGGGACAAGCCATCGCCCACTATCGGGGGTTCGAACCCAATGGGTTCCGCATCGCAGCGATTTTCGCGAAGAGCCCCGACCATATCGGACAAGTCGTCAATGGGCTCGTCGTGTTGCCGGACAGCGACATCGAGCGGGTAGTCAGCGAGCTCGGCATTCGGATCGGCATCATCGCTGTGCCCGCTAGTGCTGCCCAAGAAGTCGCCGATCGGTTGGTCTCAGCAGGAGTGCGCGCGATCCTGAACTATGCGCCGGTCGTCCTCCGCGTTCCCGTGTCCGTCACCGTTCGGGAGATCGATCCGATCAGCATGCTCCAGAGCATGACGTACTATCTGCGCGACCCGTCCTGCGACGAGCACCGCTCGTACGCCGACGGCGACCTCACGGGAGCAATCCGCGCAGAGCCACGTCCGGAAGCACGCTGAGGAAAGCGACGAGCAAGAGCAGGTCCCCGACCAGAAGGACCGCGACCAGAGCGAGCGGGAGCGTGGCACCGATTCCCTCGAAGTACTCGTCCACGCCACCGATCTGACTGACGAGCAGCAGGTACCCTGCCCATCCCAGGCCGGTGAGCAGGAGACCCAAGACGAACACCGGTGACCAACCGAGGTCACGCCAGAGCAAGACAGCGAGGTTGAGCAACAGTAAGACGATGCCGGGAAACACCAAGATCCCAACGGCCGTCCAGGACAATCGCACCCCTTCCGACGATGCCCACCCGTCCACAGGGCGACGCACACGCGGCCACCCGCGCTCCAGGTAGTCTTCCGTCAACTCGATCGTCACGAGCAACAGTGCACTGACGACGACGAGCAACCAGAGTCGCAGGTCGAACGACACGACCCGTCTCCCGCTCGCACGAACCCTGCGGCACGACCGCCTGGCGGTGTGCTCTGACTGCACGCTACGGTACCATGGAGTGACCAGTGTCGACAATCGGCACCGCGATGGGACGGGGACGGAGAGGGCAGCCCGATCCCTGACCCGGACCGCTCCGGAACCCAGTCGCATGAGCACGGCCATGGCCCGCGCCCCAGGGTAGCAGTTGCCCCGGTGGCACCACAGTCCGTGCATCGTCGCGTCCGCACCGTCCATCGACCCTCAGACGTCGAACCCTGCCGCCCGCGCCCGGGCGAGCGTGCTTTCTGCCATCCGTACGCTGGCCGCGTCGACCATCGTCGAACCGATCGCCGTCGCTCCCTGCCCCCGTTGCTCAGCCTCTCGGAAGGATCGCAGTACCTCCTGTGCCCAGGCGATTTCCTCACGCGTCGGGGTGAAGACCTCGTTGACGACCGCGATCTGTGACGGGTGGATGCACCACTTGCCGTCGTACCCGAGCGCACGCGCTCGGAGCGCTGCGCGCCGCAGCCCATCGAGATCCCGAAAATCGGCATAGGGACCGTCGATCGCTCGCAACCCGTACGCCCGCGCAGCGACGAGCAGCTGGTGCATGGGATAGTCGAGCCGGGATCCCCCGTACGCAGCGTCCCACTGGTCGGTGACGCCGATCGCGGTCATCGGCATCCCTACGGATGCCGCATAGTCCCCAGGCCCGAACACCAGACTGCGCAACCGTTCGGACGCCGCGGCGATCGTCGCCGCGTGCAGGATCCCGGGTGCCGTCTCCAGCTGCACTTCCACCTGGATCCGTCGCCCGAGACCCGCCGTCGCTTCGAGCTGATCGAGCAGGATGCACAACGACCGAAACGCCGCTGCATGCTCGACCTTCGGCACGATGATGAGATCGAGGAAGGCCCCAGCCTGTTCGATGAGTTCGAGGACATCCGAGAACCAATGGACACTGTCGAGCGCATTGATCCGCACGCTGCGAGGGCGACCGCGCCAGTCCAGCTCGCGGACCGCCTGGACCACCAACCGACGGGCTTCCGCCTTCATCCCCTCGATAACGGAATCCTCGAGATCGAGGAACACGAGATCCGCCTCGGTTCCCAACGCCTTCTCGAAGAGTTCCGGTCGCGATCCGGGAACCGAGAGGACGCTCCGCTCTGGATAGGTCACCGCTCTGACTCCCTTCACTCGCTGCTGCTCCGCAATCCCACGCCGAGCTTAGACCAGTGCGCACACGCCCGTCAGCGGTCCAGCGCTGTCGACTGCCAACGGTCGAACGCGTCCCCGCGCAGTCGACTCGACCCCGGCGCACAGGACGATGCGAGCGCCTCCGCGGACCATCGACACGCACGACGTGCGGGCGCGGCTCGTCTCTCGCGCGGCCGACCTGCGGACACCCTTTAAACCCGATCGCTTTCCCAGCCTGTGGACGAATAGGAGAACCCCAGGGCACCCCTACGGTACACTCTGCTGACGGGAGACGAGCATGAGCACACTGCCGCGCCTTGCGCTCGAGTTCGCGCAACGGACGTTGGAAGCCACCGGACAGCACCTCGACTTTTCGCTCCGGTCGCTCGCGCTGCTTGACGACCTACTCGATGAGTGGCTGCATCTGGCGCAGGTCTACGGCTCCGAGCGACCCCACGACCTCTCCGAGTTCACGCTCCCCCTCCTGGCCTACGTCGGGGAGACGATCCGGCAAGCGTTCGGTGGCAGCTGGATCGAACGGTCCGGCGCACCGGTGCTTCGCTTGACCGACACCACCGAACTCGACCTCGCACCGTATGTGCGAGCGGTCCTGTCCTCCCAACAACCGCCAGCGTTCGCTCGTCTCGTCCACGCGTTGGAACGAGCCCTCGAGGACCGAGGCGGAGGATGAACGACGTACCACAGCAGTTCATCGGCATCGATTTCAGCGCTGCCCGCGATGCCGGCGACCGGATGTGGATGACCATCGCCCACGCGACGGCGACCGGCCTGTCGGTCGACACCGTCGAATCAGCGAGCCGTCTTTTGGGAGCTCCCTCGTCGTCCATTGTCCCCGCGTTGGTCCGTTTCATCGCGAGGAGCGGACACAGCGTGATCGGTTGCGACGCGTGCTTCGGCCTCCCGCGCTCGCTCGTCGACGAACCCTGGGAAGCCTGGCTCCAGTCCTACCCGCAGCGCTTCCCGACATACCAGACGCTTCGGCAGGCAGGTCGCGATCCGTCAGGACGAGAACTGAAGCGTCTCACCGATCGCTGCGCGCGAGCGCCATTCGCGCCGACGAACCTCCGGATCGTTCGACAGACCGACTGTTGGCTCCGCGAGGTCCTCCTGCCTCTGGTGCGGGAGGGAGCCGCGACGGTCGCTCCGTTTCAGCCACGCAGTCCCGATCGGCCGCATCTCATGGAGGTCTGTCCAGCAGTGTCGCTCCGAGTCCTGGGACTTCCTCATCGGCGGTACAAGGGTCGGACGGCGGAGGAGAGCCGCGTGCGGGCGCAGATTCTGGAGCGTCTCGCGAACCAGGGCCTGGACTGCAGTCGGATGATCATGGATCGTGTGCGTACCCAGGCGGGTGGCGACGCCTTGGATAGCCTCGTGGCCGCACTGACGGTGTGGCTCGTCATCCGCCAGCATCCCGCTGCGCCCGACGTGCCCGATGAGGCTCGCTGGGAAGGGTGGATCTACCGACCACTCCCCCCGACGGTCAGTGGGAGTTCTCGGTAGACCGCCAACAGCGTCTCGGCGATGCGATCCCAGGCATACGCTCGCACCACGAACTCCCGCGCTCGGATGCCCAGCGCACGACGCTCCTCGGGCGACGCCAGCAGGCGCAGTACTGCCTGCGCGAACGTCGTTGGTTCCTGGGCCACCAAGAGGTGCCGCTCAGGTTCGGCTTCGATCCCCTCCGCTCCGATCGGGGTGGACACGACCGCCTTTCCTGCAGCCAGCGCTTCCAGCAGCTTGAAGCGGGTTCCGCTCCCGGCGCGCAGTGGCACGACGACCACGCTGGCGCGTGCGAGCCAGGGACGCACGTCGGGGACATACCCTACCACGGTGACGCCCGGTACACGCTCGAGTGCGCGCAGGCTAGGCGGCGGATCCGAACCGACGAGGCTCAACCGAGCATGCGGCCGAGCGTGAACGACCTGGGGCCAAACGTCGTGCACGAACCACCGTACACCGTCGAGGTTCGGCCAATAGCGGAACGCCCCGACGAAGAGCACATGGTCCGGTTCCTCGACCTCACCGGCGGGTCGCGGATACCGCTCCACCTCGATTCCGTTCGGTACGATGGCCACGCGCGTTCCCCCGACGCTCTCGATCATCGCGGCATCGACGCGCGAGGTCGCCAGGCACCATGTCGCTCGACGCCACGCGCATCGCTCGTCTCGCTGGACGCGTTGCGCTTCCCACCGCAGCCACCACCGTCGCCAGGCTGAGGCTTCCCGGCTGATCCGCTCCAGGACCACGTGTTCCACGTTGTGCGCATCCACCACGAGCGGGAGGGTCGGATCGACAGGGAGCAGGCCCAACGGTCCGTACTCCACCTGCACGCAGTCGAACGCGCGTCGCGGCAGGCGGGAGATCGCACGTGCGAGTGGCCAGGCAAAAGTCCAGTAGAAAGCCGACCGACACGAGCAGAGGGATCGGAGTTGACGCACGCGCTTGGCGAGCGTCGGTCCCTCGCCGGGCGTCCAGCCGCTCCGGACCGCCCAGAGTCGAACTGGAGCCAGCGCGTCACGCGCCTCTTCGATCCGCACGGTGCGCGGTACGGTCGCGAGCAACGTCACCTCGTGCTCGCGGGCGAGCGCACGCAGCATCTGTGCGACGCGGAGTGCTCCACCGGTATGCGGTGGATCTGGAAAGACCGGGGAAACCACGAGTACCTTCACGATCCTCCTTGCCTCCCGCGAACTAGGAACGGGTAGGCCGCTTGCCCTGTGGGCGAGACGCGCTCCACCGGTTATGCTCCTTCACGAGCGTTCTACCCCTGCGTGCCGTAGGTCAGCGACGGAGCACCGGAATGGCAATGCACGCCTTCCCCCACCAGGAACTCCTTCACGCCGCCCTGGCCGCGCTCGACCCCTCGCAGCACACCACAGTGACCGACATTCTTCCTGTTCCCGCGCTCCGACGCGACGCCTGGCACATCACGGTCCACAGCCGTGATGGCCACCGCGATCGCCAACGACGGTTGATCGCCCTTTCCTTCGACCGAACCCCAGACGGGACCGACCCTCGTGCACTGTTCGCGCTCGCAGCAGCTGCCGGACTACCCACCCCGCGGTTTCTCAGCGACGCGGACGACGGTCGCTCCGTTCTCGTGCTCTGCGCCGCACCTGCTGGAACCGCGTTGGACGAGGCCTTGCGCACGAGCTCGGCCGCCTGGCACATCAGTGCAGCCGCTGTGAGTTTGGCACGGTTCCTCGCTCGACTGCATGGGCTGAAACCAGGCGACCTGCCGTTGGAACCCGCGTCAGATCCTTGCAAGGATCAGCTCGACCGCGTGCGGCAGATCGCCGCGCAGAGTCCGGAACCCTTACGGAGCACAGCAGCGCACATTCTCGATTGGATCAGCGAGCAGCTCGATCCCGCACCGGACCCTGTTCCGACGCTCGGCCAGCTTCGCTTCTCCTCCCTGTATCTCGACGGAGGTGAGGTGACCGCCTGTTTCGGTTGGGATCGACTAGCCCTCCGCGCCGCGAGCAACGATTTCGTCTCCGTGGTGTTCGAGTTGCATGCGTTTCCGGTCGATGTCCGGACACAGTTTCTCGCCGTCCTGCAGGCTCGCTACCTGCAGGACGGAGGAACCTCCGTGGCCGATGCTCCGTCCCGCGCTCTCCTCGCCATCGTCGAGCGCACGCTGTTCGCATGGAGCGCCCGAGCTTCGCGCGCCCACAGCTCCCTGGAAATGAGCGACCCGGCGAGTGTCGCCGCAGCGCTCGAGGAAGCGGCGCACGCGGCGCGATCGGGTCTGGCAGCGCTCATGCAACTCTGACTCAGACGAGGACCGGCTCCTCAGCCAGGGCCGCCAGCAGACGCACTCGACGGACGATTTCAGCGAGCGTGGCGGGATCGATCGACTGCCGACCGTCCACTAGAGCGTCCTCTGGTTGGACATGGACTTCGATCAGCAGTCCATGCGCCCCCGCAGCGATCGCCGCCAGCGACATCGGCGGCACCAGTTCCCGCAGTCCCGTCCCGTGGCTCGGGTCGACGATCACTGGCAAGTGACTGCGTTGACGGACCAGCGGAACCGCGTTCAGATCCAGCATGAAGCGGGTCGCCGGCTCGAAACCGCGTACGCCCCGTTCACAGAGGACCACTCGATCGTTCCCGCTGGCGAGGAGATACTCCGCCGCGAGCAACCACTCCTCGACAGTGGCCGCGAACCCACGCTTCAGAAGCACCGGTTTGCCAGTGGCCGCCACCTTCCGCAACAAGGCGAAGTTCATCATGTTTCTGCTGCCGATCTGGAGCATATCGGCGTACTGTGCGACCAGGTCGATGTGGTCAGTATCCAAGACCTCGGTCACGACCGGCAAACCGGTCCGCTCCCGCGCCTCCGCGAGCAACTCCAAGCCGCGCTCCCCGAGCCCGTGGAAACTGTACGGGGACGTCCGCGGCTTGAACGCGCCGCCCCGCAGCAGCGAGGCTCCTGCCTCCCGCACCGCTTCCGCCGTCCGCAGCAACTGGTCACGGCTTTCCACGGTACACGGTCCTGCGATGACCACCGGCTCGCGCTCACCGATCCGCACCGAACCGACCTGCACGACCGTGCCTTCCGGTCGACTCGCCCGAGCCGCCAACCGGTACGGCTCCGATGGCGTGACGACCTCCTCCACCACGCCGGTGCGCATGAATCGACCGACGAACGCATCGGGTACCGCTCGCCCGTTCACCGCGATGATCGCCGGTCCGCCGGATGTCAGAACCGTCACCTCGAACCCGGCGCGCTGCAACTCGTCGAGCAGTGCTTGCCGATGGTGCGGTTCGGTATCGGCTCGCAGCCGGAGAATCATGACTACAGCCTCCCTTCACACGCGGAACGTCCATAAAACGAAGCGAGCAGAGGCATTTTCCTCTGCTCGCCGGCGCCACTGGCGTTTTTCGGGCTACGGGGTCAGCGCTTCAACACCCAGCGCCCCGCCAGCGACGCCGGCGGGCTAAAGTAGTACGCGAACCAAACTTGGTGCTGAAGCGACAGCCTACCCATAGCACTGCTCACTATAGCGCTGTTCCCTGGCGCTGTCAAGCACGCTCGAACATCGTCGGTTGAGGAACGTCCGCGCCCACCTGCACCGGAGGCAGCGACCAACACCGGTGCTCCCGGACGCCCTACCCTCGCTCGCTGGTGCGCGGGTACTGCGCGAGTCGCTCGCCACGCAGGGGCCAGCGCACGAGCGCCACGCTCACCGCCGCCAACCTCGATGACGAGCGGTCGCAGGGCCGCACCGAACGATACCCCCGTCGGCACCGACCGTCGCCTCGCCGTTCGTCCAGACCGTTCGTCTCGGGCAGCGGGCAACGAACGTGACCGCACCGTCTCTCCTCGCCCACTGCCGCAGGCCCTGGTCAATCGAAGACGAGGACGCCGCGCAGCAACCGTCCCTCCTCGAGATCGATGAACGCCTGATCGATCTCGTCCAGTCGGTAGCGCCGCGTGACGAGTTCGTCGAGCTTGAGCTTGCCCTCCCGGTACAGGCCCAGGAGCCGCGGGATGTCGATCCGCGGTACGTTGTGACCGAAAATGGTGCCGACGATCTCCTTGGCTAGAAGCATGAAGTCGACGGGTGTGATGTTCATCCGTTCCATCCGTCGATCGGACGCTCCCACGATGACCGTGCGACCCGCCTTCCGTGTCGCCCGCACCGCGGTTCCGATCACCTCGGCAGTGACCAGCGCGACGGTCAAGATGGTCGCGTCGGCCCCGACGCCGTGCGTGATCTCCATGATCCGCTGCACCGGATCCTCCCGAGTGGGATTGATGGTGTGCGTCGCGCCGAACTCCGTCGCCTTTTCCAGCTTCCAGTCCACCAGGTCGATCGCGATCACCTTCTCCGCCCCGGCCATGGCCGCTCCCTGCACCGCGTTCATCCCCACCCCGCCGGTGCCGAAGATGGCGACCGTCTCCCCGGGGCGGACGCGGGCGCGGTTAACGGCGGCGCCCCAGCCGGTCGGCACAGCGCAGCCGACCAGACAGGCGCGATCGAGGGGTAGATCCGGATCGATCTTGATGACCGAGTCGACCGGGCAGACGGTGTACTCGCTGAAGGCGGACACTAACGCGAACTGCGCAACGTCCTCTCCCCGCTGGTTGTGCATGCGGAAGGTCCCATCGAGTTGCGTTCCCTGCCCGATCAGGATGCCGCGGTCGCAGATCGCGGCCAGACCGCTGAGGCACCAGCGGCACTTGCCGCAGGCGGGGATGTAGCAGAGGACGACGTGGTCGCCCGGTGCGAGGTCGGTGACCCCTGGCCCGACCTTCTCGACGATACCGGCCCCTTCGTGGCCGACGACCATCGGGTAGCGCACGGGTGCTTCGCCCTTAGCGAAATGCCAGTCGGAGTGGCAGAGCCCGGTCGCGACCAACTTGACCAGCACTTCGCCGTCTTTCGGCTCGTCCAGTTCCAGCTCTTCGATCGTGAAGGAGCGGGTGGGGCCGTACAGTACCGCTGCACGGGTCTTCATGAGGCACCATCCTACTTTTCTTCCAATACCGATTTAGACGTGAATCGCATAGCCGGATAGTACAGTAGCAGGCCGCTGATCGATCCTCAACTCCGGAGTTCAGCATTTCCGAACGCACCGACCATCGCCGCCGATCGCTCCGCGGGTGTAACGAGCAGCGGGCCGGCACCGAACGCGCCTGTCCGGTTCGAGCAGCGCTGCCCTCTACCGACCATCGCGCCCCGTACTGGACATCGGCCGCGCCCCGGTCGGCCACCAGCGCGCCAGTGGTCACGGGCAAGGCGCGTCGAGACCGCAGGGGTTCTGTTCAGCACGGGGCGCCGTCGGATATCCTTGGGGCGAGCGCCACCCGGGCGCACGACAGCCAGCCACGAAAGGATTGGAGCGTGTTCTATCGCAGTGACGTCGTCGGCAGCCTTCTGCGACCAGCATATCTCGTGGAAGCCCGGCAGCAGTACGAAGCTGGGCAGCTCAGCGCGAAGGAGTTCAAGCGCATCGAAGACCAGGCGGTCGACGAAGCGATCCGTCTCCAGGAGGAAGCCGGACTGGAAGTCGTGACGGACGGCGAGCAGCGACGGTACGCCTTTTTCGGGCATCTCGTCGAAGCGCTCGACGGGTTCGACAAGTTCGGCGGATGGGCGATCACCTTCCGCGACGAGCAGGGGAACGAGAACCTGGTCCGGCGCCCCATCGTCGTCGAGAAGCTCCGGTGGCGCCGCAACATGTGCGCTGAGGAGTTCACCTACTTGCGCGCCCGGACCAACCGCGTCGGCAAGGTCACGTTGATCAGCACGATGCAAGCCGCGGTGTACTGGGACAAGAACCGTTCGACCGGGGCGTATCCCACCGTCGACAGTTATCTCGCGGATATCGTCGACATTTCACGTCGCGAAATCGAGGAACTCATTCGCCTCGGTTGCACCTACATTCAGATCGATGCGCCGCAATACGCTGCCTTGCTCGACCCGAAGATCCGGGAGGGATACCGGCTGCGTGGGATGGATCCCGACCGCATCGTCGATCAGACGATCGAGTTGGACAACGCCGTCCTGGACGGCTTCGACAAGGACGGAGTCGTCTTCGGTCTGCACATCTGCCGTGGCAACAATCAGAGTATGTTCTACGCCTCGGGCGGCTACGACCCGATCGCTGAAAAGGTCTTCCAGAAGACCAAGTTCCACCGCTTCCTCCTGGAATACGATGACGAACGGTCCGGGACCTTCGAGCCGTTGCGTTTCGTTCCGGAAGACCGCGTCGTCGTCCTCGGCCTGGTCACCACCAAGAAGATGCGACTCGAAAGCCAGGACGAACTGATCCAGCGCATCATGGAGGCCGCGAAGTACGTTCCCCTCGAACGGCTCGCCTTGAGTCCGCAGTGCGGCTTCGCCTCGACCTGGGAGGGCAATCGCATCACGCCGGAGGTACAGCGCCAGAAACTCGAACTCGTCGCGCGGACCGCGAAGGCTGTCTGGGGTTGATCGTCACTGCATCCCCGGTGGCCCGCCGCTCCTTGGGTCGTGGTACTCGCGGGCGCGGCGCCCGATCCTCGTGCCTCGACTCCGCCGCGCTGCTCGTTACCCGCTTCCCGCCGAAGCGTCCGCAAACGGCCGAACGGATCGGCTCCATCGGAGGCCACTGTCACCGACTACCGGGAGCTCGAGACGGCGGGCAACCCACACGAGTGCCGCCACAATGGGGCCGTAGGCCACAGTCATCGCAGCCATGCGTCCCGTCACCCGCGCGACCCCGCGGAGCGTTCCGATGCCTTCGAGCCATCCCTCCCGCACCGCCTGCACCAGTCGTCGCCTCGACGAGAGCTCGTGGCCCCGCAGGAAGAGCGTGACCGAGGCATACCGGACCTGTTCCTCCACGCGTCGCTGCATCGCCTCCAACCGCTCGATCTCGTAGCGGATACGGTTGAGCTCCTGCTCGATGCGGACGATATCCTGCACTGACTCCGCACGCTGCAACAGCGTCAGAAACCGCTCCTCGGTCGCCCGTGACGCCCGTAGCCGTGCCTCGATGTCCGTGAGTTCGCTGGTCACATCCTGACCGCTGACCGATTCGCTCTCGATCGCCCGCAGCCCGGACAGACGCCGCAGCTCGTCCAACACGCCACGAAAAGCGGTCGCCGGCACGGCGATGACGACACGCGCGGAGGTCGCGTCCGCTCGCCGTTCGATGCGCGCCTCGATCGTATACCCACCGTGAACGCTCGCCACCTCCTGCGCGTGCGCCGCCGCCGCCGAGACGTCGGTGACCGCCAGACGGAGCACGGCACGAGAGACGACAGCCCGGTCGAGATCGCCACGCTGCGCTCGATCGGCCCGCGGCTCGGGGACAGACAGCAACCGGTACGAGAGCGCCGGGCTCGGTGCGTCGTTCCTCGCCGGCTCTTCGGAGGCCACACCGTACGGATCCTCTTCCCATCGAGGCTCATCCTGGTCGGACGTAGCGTTCCATCCGTCGGTGCCGAATCGGAGCGCGCGTCGCATTCTGGGGACGGATCGTTGCCACCACAGTCCGGTCAGCAGGAGCAGCAGAGCAGTCAGTATCCACCCGACGGCGCTTCGTACTGATCCAGGGCGCATCGGCCACTCCCTTGCGGTGATCGCCGGTCGGGTGAACGATACCACGCCGGTTCAACGGCGGAACAGCAGGTTGAGGAGAATCGTCAAGAGGAGGCTGATCAGGAGCATGGTCATCAACGGGATGTAGAGTGTGAAGTTCCCACGCTGATAGACGATGTCGCCAGGGAGGCGACCTAGAAACGGGAGACGACCAGCCAGCAGGAGGACTACTCCGAGCGCGAGGAACAAGAGACCGAGGAGGACGAAGAGTCGCCCGACGTTCGAAAGGGAGTCCATCGCTGCCTCCTCATGATCGACGGTGGCCGAAGAGGTCTCCGAGATGCGCAGCCAAGTCGAAGATCAGCATGAAGAGAAACGGGACCAGCAGCACGAGGACTGCCAACAGCACGATCTTGGCGATCTCCGACGCGACCTCCATGGCTCGTCCCCTCGCGGACGGAGAGCGGGGACGACCCCCGATGAGTCGTCCCCGCTTCGTCAGGCTACCACTTCAGCTTCCGCCAGCATCGAACGCACACTCAGAGTGCCGCGCTCGTCGACGTCGACGATGACAGTATCCCCCTCCCGGATCTCGCCCCGCAGCAGCTGGTTCGCGAGGCGATCGAGAAGCTCGCGCTGGATGACACGCTTGAGTGGCCGTGCACCGTAGACAGGGTCGTATCCGCGTTCGGCCAGCCACTCCTTCGCACGCGGCGTGACCTGGAGCGTGATCGTACGCTGCTTTAACCGTTGACGCACCTGTCGCAGCTGGATATCGACGATCTGTGCCAGCTGTTCTCGCGTCAGCGGGCGGAACATGATGATCTCATCGATCCGGTTCAGGAACTCGGGCCGGAAGTGGCTCCGTACCGCTGCCATCACCCGTTCGTAGGCTTCCTGCTCCCGGTGCGGGAGGAGCGCCTGAATGTACTCCGAACCCAAGTTGCTCGTCATGATGATGACCGTGTTGCGGAAGTCGACCGTCCGCCCCTGACCGTCCGTCAAGCGCCCGTCGTCCAGGACCTGCAAGAGCACGTTGAAGACCTCAGGATGCGCCTTCTCGATCTCGTCGAAGAGCACCACGGAGTACGGCCGCCGTCGGACCGCCTCCGTGAGCTGCCCGCCCTCTTCGTAGCCGACGTAGCCCGGCGGTGCCCCGATCAGGCGCGAAACCGTATGCCGCTCCTGGTACTCGGACATGTCGATCCGCACCATCGCCCGCTCGTCGTCGAACAGGAACTCGGCGAGTGCCCGGGCCAGCTCCGTCTTTCCCACACCGGTCGGACCCAGGAAGATGAAACTGCCGAGCGGCCGGTTGGGATCTTGCAGCCCGGCCCGCGCGCGGCGAATCGCGTTCGAGACGGCCCGCACCGCCTCGTCCTGGCCAACCACGCGCTCGTGGAGCCGCTCCTCCATCCGGACGAGCTTCTCCATCTCCCCTTCCATGAGCTTAGCGACCGGGATTCCAGTCCATTTGCTCACGATCTCGGCGATATCGTCGGCATCGACTTCCTCCTTGAGCAACCGTCCCTGGTGCTGCACCTCGGCGAGTCGCCGCTCTTCTTCGCGCAGTTGGCGCTCCAGCTCGACGAGCCGCCCGTACTGGAGTTCGGACGCACGAGTGTAATCGGCGACGCGGAGCGCCTGCTCGATCTCGATCCGGGTCTGCTCGATCTGCTCCTTCAACGCGTTGATCCGCTCCAGCGCCTGTCGCTCGTGCTCCCACTGGGAACGCAAGACCTGCTCCTGCTCACGGAGGTTCGCGAGCTCTCGCTCCAACTCCGCGAGACGCTGGCGCGCGGCCTCGTCACGCTCCTTGCGAAGAGCTTCGCGCTCGATCTCCAGCTGCGTGATCCGACGCGTCAACTCGTCCAGTTCCGCCGGCATGCTGGTGATCTCCATCCGCAGGCGCGCCGCCGCTTCATCGACCAGGTCGATCGCCTTGTCCGGCAGGAACCGATTCGTGATGTAACGATGCGAGAGGACCGCCGCTGCCACCAGCGCCGAATCGAGGATCCGCACCTTGTGGTGCAGCTCGTACCGCTCCCGCAACCCGCGCAGGATGCTGATCGTGTCCTCGACTGACGGCTCGTCGACATAGACCGGTTGGAACCGCCGCTCCAGCGCAGGGTCCTTCTCGATGTGCTTGCGGTACTCGTCCAGGGTCGTCGCCCCGATGGCGTGCAGTTCGCCACGCGCGAGCATCGGCTTGAGCATGTTGGCCGCGTCCATCGCCCCCTCAGCAGCGCCCGCGCCGACGACGGTGTGAACCTCGTCGATGAACACGATGATCTGCCCCTCGGCGGAACGGATTTCATCGAGGACCGCCTTCAGACGCTCCTCGAACTCGCCGCGGTACTTGGCGCCAGCCAGCATCGCTGCGAGATCGAGCTGGACGATCCGCTTGTCGCGGAGTCCCTCCGGTACGTCGCCGCGCACGATGCGCTGCGCGAGCCCCTCGACGATCGCCGTCTTCCCGACGCCTGGTTCACCGATGAGTACCGGATTGTTCTTCGTCCGTCGCAGCAGTACCTGGATCACGCGTCGGATCTCGTCGTCACGGCCGATCACGGGATCGAGCTTGCCTTGCCGAGCGAGCGCGGTCAGATCTCGACCGTACCGTTCGAGCGCCTGGTACGTCGACTCAGGCGTCGGGGAGGTCACGCGTTGGGCACCACGAATGTGGCTCAGTGCAGCGAGTACGCGCTCACGCTGGACGCCAGACCGGACCAGTGCCTGCACCGCTGGTGAACGAGGCGCGACCTCCAACGCAGCGAGCAACAGATGCTCGGTACTGATGTACTCGTCACCGAAGGTGCGCGCTTCGTCGTGCGCGCGCTCGAGGACCCGCCGGAGTCCAGGAGCGATCGTCGGTTCGGCTGGGTACTGCAGGCGCGGCATCGTTTCTAGGACGCGCTCCAGCTCCTGCGCGATTCGCCGCGGTTCCAGTTGGAGTCGCAACAGGACCTGCGGGACGACACCGTCCGTCTGCGCCACGAGCGCCACCAACAGGTGCTCGACATCGATCTGACTGTGCTGCCGCTCCGTCGCCAATCGCTGCGCGGTGACGAGAGCCTCCTGTGCCTTCTCGGTCAGTTGTGGTCTAGCCATCTCACCATCCTCGATCGATCGTCTTCGAGCGTCGGAGCAGGAGGAGCAGAAGGACTCATTCCTCGCTCGTCGCACCGAGCAGGGTGAGCATCGAGTCGATGTCCGCAACGACGGCATCGAACACGCGGTCATACTGCTCGGAAATCGCGAGGCAACGTTCTCGCAAGCGCCGTAACTGCTCAGTCAGTGCAAGCGCGAGCTGGACACCTGCCAAGTTCACCCCGCGTTCCTCCACTAAGTGCTTGACCTGGCGCAACCGTTCCAGGTCCTCCGCAGAATAGAGACGCAGATTGCCTCGCGTCCGCGACGGCGAAACGAACCCTTCACGTTCGTACTTGCGCAGCGTCTGCGGATGCAACTCGAGTAGCCGTGCCGCCACGCTGATCACGTACAGTGGTTCGGTTCGGCGCATCCTGACCTCCCGAGTGCCTCTCCTCCTGCACTCGCACGGAGTATAGCATCTGATACGAGTCGTATCAATGATGCGGCGTGCACCGATCCGCCGACACCGATGCGGTCACCGCCACCCAGCCGTGCGGGAGTTCGGCGAGCGCCTGACGGATCGCCGGGACATCGCCGAAACTGAGTTGGGCCACCGTGAGCAACGTGCGCGCGTCGCGGACGCGCCCGAACCGCCGGTATGCTCGCGCTGCGGCGACCACCCCGGTCGGGGACAGCGTCCAGAATTCCGGCGTTCGCGCCAGATCGAAGGCTGGATTGATGCGCAGGGCATTGATGAACTCTTCCTCGGCCACGACGAAATCGCCACGCCGTCCAGCCCGAACAGCCCGCTGGGCCACGGCCAGTGCGGCATCGAAGCGAACTAGCCCTGCACTCGCCGGTCGCTCCCGCGTGACGAGTCTGCCTCGGTCGTGACCGGTCGTGACCCCTCGTCGGTGACCGGGCCGCTCCCGATCCCTCCGGACGACGGCGCGCCCCGCGCTCGCAGGACGGTGCCGAGAACGCGCCGGCCGAGGCCGACGTGCAACGAGCGACGCGGTCACGATGGGCAAGCTCGTCACCAGTACGCCGATTACGACAACAGCCGTCAAGGCCGAAGCTGGCCAGAACCAGAGTTGTTCCGACCGTGCATCCGCTGTCGGGAGACGAACCAAAAGGGCGCGGGACGCCGTCGAGCCTTCCACCGCGGGGGTGATCACCGAGGGGCTCGCGACCGTGCCGGTCCCTGCTCCCGGTTCTGCATGCCGCGCGCCGCGCACGAGTCGTTCGAACGCGTAGTCGAGGAGACGCACCGCGTCGTCGTACCATGCGTCACGTGTACTGCCGAGTACCACGACGATGACCGTGTGGCCGTCGCGGTGCGCTGCCTCGATGAGCGAGTACCCTGCCGCGTCGGTGATCCCTGTCTTCCCACCGATCAAACCGGGATACCGACCGAGCAGACGGTTGGTGGTCTCTACCGCATAGCGGCCATCGGCATAGGAGGGAGTCGCCAAGATCCGGCGCAGCTCCGGGCGCTGCAGCACCGCGCGCGTCAACAACGCGAGATCGCGCGCGGAGCTCACATGCCCAGCTTCATCGAGCCCATGCGGATTCCGAAACGTCGTCCGCTGGAGACCGAGTCGCTGCACGACGAGGTTCATCTGTCGCACGAAACGCGCGACCGAGGCATCGGGGGACTCTCCCGGCAGTGCGCTGAGATTTCGGGCGATCGTCATCGCAGCGTCGTTGCCGGAAGCGAGCAGGAGCCCATAGAGCGCCGTCTCCAGGGTGAGCTCGTCACCGGGCCGCAATCCCATCGACGCCTCACCGACGAGGTCGCTCGCCTGGACGCGCAGCGTCGTGTCCAACGGAGCCAGGTCGACGGCGGTCAAGGCGGTCGCCAACTTGGTGAGGCTCGCCGGCGCCCGTGGCTGGTCCGCGTCCTTGGCGTAGAGCACCTCGCCGGTTTTTGCATCGAGCGCGATCGCCGCCGCCGCCATGACTACCGGCTCGTCGGTCGCCGCCACAGCGTTCCCAGTAGCAGAAACCAACCAACTCGTCAGTACGGCGAGCAGGAGCCAGACACGCACAGCCGCCGATCTCCTCCGCTTTCGGGCTAGTTCACCGGCACTCTGACTATCAGGCACATCCTAGCAGCGCGCGAGGTGTACGGACAAGAGCACTTCTGACGAGTAGCAGGATGCCGATATCCGTGCTAGGATCGAGCGCGACGGCGACGGGAGGCGCACCATGGCGGATTTTCCAGGCAAGGGTCGGGTCGCAGTCGTACGGACCAAACCGGAAACCGTCCTCGCCGACATCGGTCGGGCGATGCTGCTAGCTGGATACCGCGACGCCATGCCACGAGATCGCGACACGATCCTCAAGATCAATATCACCTGGGACACCTGGTATCCGGGGTGCTCGACCACTCCGTGGCAGTTGGAAGGCGTGATCCGCCGTCTCAAGGCGGACGGCTACGGCCATCTCATCGCTGCCCACAATCGCACCGTCGTCGTCGATGCGTACAAGGGCGAACGGAATAACAAGCACAAATACGTCGTCGATAAATACGGTGTCGAAAATGTTCATCTTTATGAACCGCATGTCGAATGGGTTCCATACGAACCGAAAGGAGAGCTTCTCGTTCTCCACAGGATTTTTCCCGAAGGCATTCGCATTCCGAAGCTCTTCATCGGCCGCAACATCATCCACCTCCCCACTGTGAAGACCCACGTCTTCACGACCATCACGGGAGCCATGAAGAACGCGTTCGGTGGTCTCCTGAACGAACGTCGTCACTGGACGCATGCCGTCATCCACGAGACGTTGGTCGATCTCTTGACCATCCAACAGGAGATCCATCCGGGTATCTTCGCCGTGATGGACGGAACCTTCGCGGGTGACGGCCCAGGGCCCCGCGCCATGCGCCCCCACGAGAAGGACATCATCCTCGCCAGCGCCGATCAGGTGGCGATCGATGCCATCAGCGCCAAACTCCAGGGATTCGATCCGCTGTCGATCCCGTTCATCCGCATCGCGCATGAGCGCGGGCTCGGTGTTGGTGATCCACGCGAGATCGAAGTGGTCGGTGAAGACATTTCCAACGAATCGTGGGGTTTCGTCGCCGGCGATACCTTCGCGAGCCGCGGCCAAAAACTGATCTACCATGGTCCGCTCAAGCCGTTCGAGAATCTCCTCCTCCGCTCACCGCTCGTTCCCTGGTCCTATGTCGCCTCGAACGTCTACCACAACGTGTACTGGTATCCCGTGCATGGCCGTCGCCGCGTCAAGCACGCGTTGGCAACGAAGTGGGGTCAGCTTTTCCTGAGCTACGACGATGGGAAGGTGGTCCTGCCGGGGCCGGATCCCGTCGGGACCGCGATCGTTCTCAGCGGACTCGCTGCACTGGTCGTCGGCACGGTCAGCGCAGTCCGCTGGTTCCAGCGTCGTCGGTGAGCTGATGAACGAGCGGGAGGCCCAGCACCGCCATTGCCGCGGCCACTCGTTCCGGCGGTCCCACCGGGACCAAGGCCAGCCGGTTCTCCTCGTTCCGTACGATCTGGACGACGATCCGAAAACCCGCCTTGGCGATGCCGCGCGCCGAGGCGACATTCGGTGCATCGTACCCGATCCAAAATCGTTCGCCGTCGCGCTCTCGATGCAGGATGGTCTGCAAGAGTAGTGGGTAGATGCCTCGCCCACGCCACCGCGGATCGGTGTAGAAGTCCCACAAGTACCGGTCGCTGGGCGGGAGCGCAAAGGAGAGCGCCAGGGCACCGATCGCGGCGCGACGCCGTGCGACCCAGCCGTAGGCGACGGGCTGACCGTCGATCGACGCCACGTACAGCCGGTGACCAGCAGCCATGCGCCGGTCCCATTCCGCTGCGTCCTGGGCAAACGACGCCCGAATGTCCATCGGATCGATGCTCACGTGCCACCCGGCCGGAATGGGGAGCGCGGGTAAGGGGTCTCCACGCCACCACGCACAGAACGGTCCGAGCACGATGGGAGCAGAGCGCACGACTCATCTCCCGGAAACAACGCGAACGGCTGCGTGCTCCCTCGGCCAGTTGCTGTCCACGCGGTCGCGGTAGACACCCCGATACTGCTCGGGGAGGAGACGCGCGATCGCGACCATCACCGCATCGGCGATTTCCTCCGCCGTCCGCTCACGATCGTCCGGCATCAGGAGACGGATCGGCGCTCCGATCCGAACCGTCACGCGTGGCCAGCCGCGCAGTGGCTTCCGCCCCTTGGTTCCGTTGAACGGCAGGACCTCGGTTCCCCAGATGGCCACCGGGATGATGGGCACGTCCGGATTCCGTCGGATCAAGAGACCGATTCCCGGATGCGGCGGTTGCAGTCCCCCCGTAACGCTCCTGGTTCCCTCCGGGAAGATGCCCACCAGCATGCCCTCTCGCAACAGCTGTTCGGCCTGCCGTAGGGCCTGTCGATCCGGACGGCCACGGTCCACAGGGAAGGCACCCGACTGGCGAACGAACCACCGAACGAGGGGTACCGCGAACAGTTCCTTCTTGGCCATGAAGAGGACCGGACGGGTGAAGGCAGCAATGATCAACACCGGATCCGCGTTGTGCAGATGGTTCGCAGCCACCAGAGCTGGTCCGCTGCGCGGGACGTGTTCCAATCCCTCAATCCGAAAGCGGATGAGAAGACGCAGGAGCGGCACGACGAACAGGCGAGCCGTCAGGAAGATCAGCGTCTTAATCTTTCGACGTCGCGACAGACGCCACTCCGCTGGAATCTGCTCCATGCCGAGCACACTCGCATCGATCTCGGACCACCGCAAGGACCGCCTCGACCACCTCCTCGATGGAGCGGCCATCGGTTTCGATGATAACCGCATCGGCTGCAGGTCGCATCGGTGCCACCGCTCGCGTCGCGTCCCGACGATCGCGGTCCGCTAGCTCGCGCCGAATCTCCTCCAACGACTGGGTCAGGCCACGTCGAGCCAGCTCGCGTTGACGCCTCCGCGCACGCTCCTCCAGGGAAGCCTGCAGCCAGACCTTCACCGGCGCGTCAGGCATCACCACTGTCCCGATATCTCGCCCGGCCATGATCACCCGACCCTGCCGCGCAACATCACGCTGGAGCTTCAGCAAGGCTTGACGCACCGACGGATGCGCTGAAACCTGGGAGGCGAGCCGATCGATCTCCGACGACCGAATCGCCCAGGTGACGTCCCGACCATCCAACCACACGTCGTAGAGACGACCGTCATCGACGGACGGGGGAGCGACCCGAAGCGACAGCGTCCGTGCGATTCCCGCCAGCCGCTCGGCATCGGCAGGGTCGATGCCCTGTTCCGAGGCGACGAGGGCCAACGTGCGGTACACCACGCCGGTGTCGAAGTAGAGCGCGCCCAGTCGTCGGGCGACCTCAGCGCCGACGGTACTTTTTCCCGCTCCTGCCGGCCCGTCGATCGCCACCACGAACCGGCACTCGTCCGTCGCCATTCCGTCCCCTCCGAACCTGTTCGAAAAGACTCGCGGGCAGACCGACCGCCCGTCGCAACGCCGCCAATTCGCTTGGCGTCAGGTCCCTCCAGTCGCCCGCTGGCAGGTCACCCAGGCGAAGCGGCCCGACCCGAACCCGGTGGAGTCGTAAGACCGGATACCCCACCCGATCGAAGAGACGCCTGATGATTCGGTTCCGGCCCTCGTGAATGACGACGCGATAGACGGCACCCTCGGGTTCGATCCGCAGCAACTCGAGGCGCCGAACCACGACAGGTCGCCCATCGACCGGTACGCCACGCCGTATCGCCTCTTCGACCTCTGCCGGAGGCACTCCGTCGACGAGGACTTCGTACTCCTTCTCCAACTCGTAGCGGGGATGGGTGATACGAAAGATCAAGTCCCCGTCGTTGGTCAGCAGGAGGAGTCCCGACGAATCCCGATCCAGCCGCCCGACCGGTACGACGCGCTCCGGTACATCGACCAGGTCGAGTACGGTCTTACGCCCGTGCTCGTCCGCGGTCGTCGTGATGTAACCGATCGGCTTGTGCAACAGCACATAGCGACGCGGTTCGGGTCGCAAGACCCGACCATCGACACGGATTTCTTGGCGTGCTGGATCGACGCGTGTCCCCGGTTCGCGGACGACCAGCCCGTCCACGGTCACGCGGCCGGCACGGATCAACGCTGCGGCCTTGCGGCGCGAGGCGATCCCGTGCGCGGCCAACACGCGTTGCAGCCGTTGTTCGCTCATCACCGTACGCTCGTCCTACTCCGGCGCGAGACGACGTGGGTCGCTCCGAACGAGCGGTACGACCACCAGTCCGACGGTTCCGGTGCGCAATCGTACCGTACCGACGATACGCCGGGCACCGGCACGATCGGTGATCTCGATCTCCATCTCCAAACGCTCCGCCTGTGCTGCTGTCAACAAGAGAGTCGGCACGATCGCCGGCACGACCCCCAGCCTCCACAACGCTGCCAGTTCTGGGAACGTCCGACCGTCGACCGTCACCCATCGGTAGTGTCGATCGAGCCAATCCAGCAGGGTTCGCGTCTCCGCGTATCGATCGACGCTTCCGAGGACCACCAGAATCACGACGTTATTACCACGACGCACCGCCGTGACGAGACATTCTCCAGCGGCCGTGCTCGTACCGGTCTTCACGCCGAGCACCCCTGGTTCGCCGAGCAGTCGATTCGTATTCCACAGCCGTCCTTTCCGGGCTGCTGCCCCCTCGATCCCGATCTCGACGGTCGGGGTCGCGACCAGCTTGGCCAGCACGGGATCGGAGAGGAGGCGTGCAGCGACCATCGCGAGGTCACGTGCCGTCGTGACCTGCGTCGGCGTGTCCCGTCCGTCCGGGGTGAGGACGCGGGTCCCGCGCAGTCCGAGCTGGCGCGCCTCTGCGTTCATGGCCGACACGAACACTCGCCGAGGATCGGCCGCTTCCGGAGCGAGTCGAGCCCCACCAACACGCGCCAGTGCGCGTGCTGCATCTCCAGCTGAGGCGACGAGCAGCGCTGCCAGGAGGTCGTGCACGCGTACCCGATCCCCGGGACGGAACCCAGCGTTCGCGTAGACGGTGGGATCGACGAGGTCATCCGCTCGAATCACCACGCGTTCCTCGAGGGAAAGGAGACGACGAGCGGTCAGGGCCGTCAACATCTTGATGGTACTCGCCGGAGGCATCGGCTCGTCGGCGTCGCGGGCCCACAGTTCCACGCCGGCTGTCACATCGACCACATATGCGGCACGCGCACGCAGCACTGGTTCGTCAGTGCGCTGGATCGCGTGTCCCTCGTGGAAGCTTTCCTGACCCCAGCGCTGCATCGCCTTCGCGGGTGCGGGCACCGTGGCGAGGAGCAGCGCGAGGACGAGCACGAGGAGGGACAGCGAGCGCGAGGTCTGGCACGGCGCTGGGCTTTGACGATATTCTTGCCGCGTTGGGGCGCACCGGACGGGGAGGCTGCCGTGGAGACGACCAGGCCAGCGACAGTGCGGGCGAGCGTCGAACATGCTGTCGAGTATCTGCCGGTGGAAAGTCGGGAGGCGATCGCCGAGCGGTTGGGCGTCCCGCCGGAGGCGGTCGCCAAGTTGGACGCGAACGAGAATCCCTACGGGCCACCGCCCGCCGTCGCGACAGCGCTCGCCTCGTTGCGTGACGTGCATCTGTATCCCGATCCGGATCAACGGCGTGCCCGCGCCGCACTGGCCGAATACACCGGTGCTCCCATGGAACGGATTCTCCTCGGGAATGGTTCCGACGAGCTCATCGACCTCTTGTTGTTGGTGACGATCGAACCGGGCGACGAGGTCATCGTTCCGGTTCCGAGTTTCGGCGTCTATCTCTCACGCCCGCCGCTCTTCGGTGCTCGGGTCGTGGTTGTCCCGCGCCGCGACGACTTCGACCTGGACGTCCCTGCGATCGAACGGGCAGTGTCTCCCAGAACCAGACTGATCTTCCTCGCTTCGCCCAACAATCCTACCGGCAACATGGTGACACCCGAACAGTTGCGCCAGATTCTGCAGACCGGCCGGCTCGTCGTTGTGGACGAAGCCTACTACGAGTTCGCTGGACAAACGCTGCAGGCGTTCGCCGAGGATTTCGACAACCTGGTCATCCTCCGGACGTTCAGCAAATGGGCTGGCCTCGCTGGTTTGCGGATCGGGTACGGCATCTTTCCACCGACCATCGCCGCGGCACTGTGGCGAGTCAAACAGCCGTTCAACGTGAGCGTCGCGGCGCAAGCGGTCGTCGAGGCTGCGCTCCGAGACCGGGAGTGGCTCATGCACCGCGTGATGCAGATTCGTCGTGAGCGCGATCGGCTGATCGAAGCGCTGCGTCGCTACCCATACCTGACGCCCTTTCCTTCCCACGGCAACTTCGTGCTGTGTCGTGTCCATCACGGTCGTGCCCATGAACTCCATGCTTACTTGTTCCAGGCGGCGATCGTCGTGCGTCGATACGACGACGACTGGCTACGCGACTATCTCCGAATCACCGTCGGCACGCCGGAACAGACTGATCGGCTGCTCGCTGCCCTCGATGCCTTTCGATGAATTGCGAGGACAGACCGATGAGCCAACAACGCTGCGCGACGATCGAGCGCTCGACGGCCGAGACGACCGTCTTCGTCCACCTGTCCCTCGACGGGACTGGTCAGGCCAGTATCGAGACCGGAGTCGGCGCGCTCGATCACTTTCTGACGCTCTTCGCACGCCATGGACGCTTCGATCTGACCGTTCGAGCACGCGGCGACCTGCACGTCGATGCCCATCACACGGTCGAGGATGTGGCGATCTGTCTCGGCCAAGCCGTACGACGGGCTCTCGGCGACTGGCGCGGACTCCAACGGATGGCAGATGCCGCCGTTCCTATGGACGAAGCGCTCGCGCACATCGCCATCGACTTGAGCGGTCGCGGCGGCTTCGTGCACCGCGCACCCTTTCCGAGTGGCGCCGTCGGCCAACTGGACTGCGACCTCGTTCGCCATCTTCTGGAAACGTTCGCGCGCGAAGCACGGATCACGATCCACGTGGTCACCCTGTACGGAATGAATACGCATCACCAGATGGAGGCACTCTTCAAAGCGCTCGCCCGTGCCCTCGACATGGCGACAACGATCGACGTGCGGATCGCAGGGTCGGTGCCGAGCACCAAAGAGCACCTCGAAGTCGATGGTTAACCCGATCTCGGGCGGCTGTCGACTGTCGCCGAACGACCCGTCACTGACGGGAAGCTCCCCGATAGAGTCGATCAGCCGATGCCCACAACGCGCCGTTGGATGACCATCAGCTCGCTGATGCCACGCTCGGCGAGTGCGAGGAGTTGATCTAGTCGCTCACGTCCGAACGGTTGCCCCTCGGCAGTGCCTTGCAACTCGACGAACTCTCCGCGATCGGTCATCACTACGTTCAGATCGACATCGGCGCGGCTGTCCTCAGCGTACTCCAGGTCGAGTCGCGCCTCGCCGCCGATGAGTCCGACGCTCACGGCTGCTACTTGCCGCACGATCGGCGACGCCGGAAGCAGCCCCGTGCGCACGAGTCGATCCAACGCGAGGTACAAGGCGACCCAACCACCAGTGATCGCGGCCGTTCGCGTACCCCCGTCCGCCCTAATGACGTCGCAGTCGACGATGATGGTCCGCTCGCCCAACGCACGAAGATCGACCGCCGCGCGCAGCGAGCGCCCGATCAAGCGCTGAATCTCAGCCGTCCGGCCACCCGGACCGACACGCTCGCGCGGAATCCGCTCGCGCCCGCTGCGGGGCAACATCCCGTACTCGGCCGTGATCCAGCCCTGCCCAGTCCCCGCGAGAAACCCTGGAACCCGCTCCTCCACCGTTGCAGCACAGAGGACATGCGTCCCCCCGACCATGATCAGGGCCGAACCCTCCGCGTACGGCAGGTAATCCGTGACGATGTCGACCGGGCGGAGTTCGTCGTTCCTGCGGCCATGGCGGATCGGAAACGCTTCCGCGCTCACCTCGCTCACGCTCCGGCATCAGTGCTCTGGCCGTCTCGTTCCCGACGAGCGCGGATCGTCGCTAGCCGCTCACGCAGACGAGCTTCCCATCCTCGCTCGGTGGGCTCGTAGTAGCGCCGACCACGCAGGCGCGGCGGTAGGTACTCCTGTCGGCCGATCGCATCCGGCTCGTCGTGCGGGTAGCGGTAGCCCGCTCCCCACCCGAGTTGACGGAGCAACGCTGTCGGCGCATTCCGCAAGTGCAGCGGAACCGGATCGTTCCGCGTCTCCGCCACGTCTCGTCGAGCCGCCTCGTAGGCACGATAGACAGCATTGCTCTTCGGCGCCAGCGCGAGATAGATAGTCACCTCAGCGAGCGCGACGGCCCCCTCTGGCATACCGATGGCGTGCACCGCCTGTTGTGCGGCGACCGCGAGGACCAATGCGTGTGGATCGGACAGACCGATGTCCTCACTCGCTGCTCGTACCAGGCGTCGGGCGATGTAGAGGGGGTCCTCACCATGCTCCAACATCCGGGCCAGCCAGTACACCGCCGCGTCGGGATCCGAGCCGCGGATCGCCTTATGCAACGCGGAGATGGCGTCGTAATGTGCGTCACCAGCCCGATCGTACAGACTCGCTCGCCGCATCGCGGCTTGTCGCACCAGATTTGCGGTGATCACCCCGTCTCGAGCGCCGACCGCCGCCACTTCGAGCGTGTTGAGAGCCATCCGCGCGTCACCGTTCGCCAGATTGACCAACAGATCCAGTGCGTCAGGGTCGAGCCGCAGCCCGGTCGCTCCCAGGCCCCGTTCCGCATCGCTCAACGCTCGCAGCACGAGCACCCGCACCGCCTCATCGGGCAGGGGCTCGAGGAGCACGACGCGACAGCGCGAAAGGAGTGGCGCGTTCACCTCGAACGAGGGATTCTCGGTCGTCGCTCCGATGAGCACGATCGTTCCGTCCTCGACGGCTGGGAGGAGTGCATCCTGTTGGGCTCGGTTGAAGCGATGGATCTCGTCGATGAAGAGGATGGTGCGACGCCCATGGGAGGTGAGTCGCTCGGATGCCTCCTGGACCGCGCGGCGCACCTCGGCTACCGTCGCCGTCACGGCCGAGAGCGAGATGAACGCAGCCTCCGTCTGTTCCGCGATCACCCGGGCCAACGTCGTCTTCCCGCAACCTGGTGGACCCCAGAGGATCAGTGACAGTAGTCGATCGTTTTCGATCATCGTCCGGAGAAGCGAGCCGGGACCGACCAAGTGGTCTTGTCCCACGATCTCATCGAGCGAACGTGGGCGCATCCGCTCTGCGAGCGGCGCCGCGTGTCGTCGTCTGTCACGAGCGTGCGCTGCGAACAGGTCTTCCATCCCCTCGCGTCCGCCCGTCAATTCAGGGTCACCCACTCGGAACCGAGGGAGCCGGTCTCGCTGACCGACGCTTCCAGCCGCGCGAGTTCCTGCTCGAGGTCACGGTGCGTGCGAAGACCACGGGCAGCGAGCGCGCGGATGCGTTCCACCTGCTCGTCGGCATCCCGTTCGGTCCGTAGTCGTTCCGCCAACTGATCGAGCGTCGTCAACCCGTACTCCTCGAGGAGCTCGAGCAATTCTTCGAGTTCTTCCATGTCCACGAGCAAGCGGTAGAGTTCCTCGTCTTCGGACGTGCTCACAGCCCACCTCGCGTTCGCAGCATACCCCACACGATGACTGCCAGAGCGAGCGCAGTCGTCGACCCGTACTCCAGCGCCGTACGCCAACTGAGCGTGCGCTCGCTCCGAGCGAGGAGGAGCCCCGCCAGGAAGTGAAACACGGCCAGTAACGCCGCACCACCGATCCAGCCCGTCGCCGGCCAATAGTTGAGAACCCAAGTCGCTTCGGCCAGGACGAGCCCACCCGTCATCGCGTAGAGGATCCGCCGATCCAGCTGGATGTCCTCCCCTTCGGTCAGCTGGAGAAACGCGATCGAGGCGAACAGGAAGAGGGCCGTCGCCGAGTACAGACTCCGCAGCTTGTGCACGTAGACCATGGCGAACGCCGCGAAGGCTAAGCCGTACACGAGCACGGTGTGCGCAACGCGAGCGAGCGCACGCACCCGTGGCTCACCACTGTACAGCGCGATCCGAGCGAGCTGGCCGAGGAACAGCGCGACGAATCCGAGCAGCGCGATCGCCATCCCCGCCAGCTCGGTATGATAGGCGCACAGCAACAGTGCACCCACCGCGAGCGTCAAGAACGGGAGCACCCACCCTGTCGGCCACTCCGTGACCGGATCGTAGCGGATACCGCGGCGACGCGCCGTCGCCGGTGCGAGCTGGGGAACCGGATCCAACAGCTGGAACAACAGTCCGCCGACGAGGCAAACCGCAGTCGCGGTGAGCCAAAACCACCGTCCTTCCGGCGCGAGGAACGGAACCGCGCCGATCGCAGGCGGCGCCGCCCGCGCGATCACGACGAGCACGCTCAGCAACCCGGTCCCCAACAGGCTCGCCGCGAGCGATCGGGCGATGATCGGACGCATCACCATCGAAAACTGTCCGGGCCGATCATGAGACGCCGATCGACGACTGCTGCCGCACCGACCCGTTCATCGACGCGCCGACCTTTCACCTCGTCCAGTAGCTCCAGAATCGCCTGGATCGCCGGTACCGCCTCGTCATCGATCCTCGGCCTGGGCAGCGGTTCCATTCCTGCCGCAGCCGCTTGCAGGACGCGCTGCAGCTCGGCGGCACTCCGGATCCAGCGAGCCACGCCAGCCTGCTCCATCGTCCGAGCGTTGAAGATTCCGTGGCCAGTGATCGGCCGATAGATCACGATCGGCAACCCACTGGCGATCGCTTCCAGACAGGTCAAACCTCCAGCGTTCTGGACCAGACAGTCGGCCGCAGCCATCAGCTCGGGGAGTTCGTCCGTCCACCCCATGATCTGGACCGCCGGATTCCCGGCGTGCTCGCGGTGTAGGCGCTCGGCGAGGACTCGATTACGACCACAGACGACGACGGTGCGAACGCCGCAGGCGGCGACATCGCGGACGATCAGTTCGACCCGCCCGATGCCCCAGGCACCCGCCACCACGAGGGCCACGAACTCGTCGGGCCCGAAACCGAAGCGGCGGCGCGCTGCGTCACGATCGCGTGGTTCGAGGAACGCGCGTCGGACGAGCGGACGCATGACCCGCACCGGTCCGTTGGCCTCGTCCACCTGAAGCGCGGACGCACGGGAAGGAACCAAATGGAGATCGATGCCCGGAGCGGTCCACATCCGATGGACGCCATAGTCCGTCACCACGGCGACCGTCGGCACCATCAACCGACCGGTCCGACGGAGAACGCCGAGCGCCTGCGTGACGATCGGATAGGTTGAGACCACCAGTTCCGGTCGCAACGCCTCGACCAGTGCACGGAACGCGGCGCCGCTCAACGTGGCATAGACATGACGCCAGAAGCGCGCCAACAGCCGCCGATGCGACGACCAGAATTCGATGTCGTAGAGCCAGGGAACATACCGTAACTGAACCGGATACGACCACGCGAAATACCGGCTCAAGAGAGGAGTCGCGAGCGCGAAGCCGTCCAGTACCGCGACGCTGTACCCGGCGTGCTCGAACTCGCTCCGGAGGACCGCCGCTGCCGCGTTGTGACCGCCACCGATCGACGCCGAGA
Source organism: Thermomicrobium sp. (assembly GCA_025060175.1). Classification (GTDB taxonomy): domain Bacteria; phylum Chloroflexota; class Chloroflexia; order Thermomicrobiales; family Thermomicrobiaceae; genus Thermomicrobium. The sequence goes on from JANXBE010000006.1 coordinate 37,639, forward strand.
GGATCAATACTCGGGGCCCGTACCCCGACAGGCGGACTTCTGCCGCGGCACGACGGACCGACCGTCGGCGCTGGTGTTGCTGCGTCACCCCTCCTGCGGCCAGCGCTCCGGCCGCGCCTGCCAACAACATCCACTCTTCTCCGATCATCGTCCGAACCCACCCCCTCGCCCGCCGCACCGCCCTGCCCATTCGCCTACAGGCAGTCTCGCGATCCGGTCACACACCGTCAAGACGTCAGCTGTGACGCTCTTGTAACACGCGCTCGATCAGCACCGGATCCAGCGCCCCGTGCCGTAGGACCCGTAGCACACCCCCTTCGAGCGCGACGACGGTCGACGGAATACCGCCCGGCGTTCGTCCGCCATCGACATAGAGGTCGACCGCGTCGCCCAACGCTGCGATCGCCTCCTCGACCGTGCACGCTTCCGGCTCTCCTGAGCGGTTCGCTGACGTGGTGGCCACCGCACCGCCTGCTGCGCTGATGATCGCGAGCGCCGTCGGGTGATCAGGCATCCGTAAGCCGACCGCGGCGGTATCCCGAACGATCTCCCGCGGGAGCCATTCGCGGGCCGGCACGACGATCGTCAGCGCTCCAGGCCAAAAGCGATGCGCCAAGCGCTCGACGTCCTCGGTCACCTCGCTGGCGAGTCGTTCCAGCTGACGCAGGTCCGAGATCAACACTGGAATCGGTCGATCGAGCGGGCGCCCCTTGGCCACATACAAGCGGGCGACTGCCTCAGGTCGGTCGACCGCAGCACCGACACCATAGACCGTGTCGGTGGGAAAGACGACGAGACCGCCGTCACGCAAGACACGAGCCGCCGTTGCGACCGCGTCCGGTTCCTCCGCGCGCACGACCCTCACGGCTCACTACCTCCGCTCAACTCCGTCTTGATCCGTTCGGCGAGGGCTCGGCTGATGCCGGGTACCGCAGCGAGTTCCTCGATGCTGGCCCGGCGGATTCCCTCGACGGATCCGAAGCGGCGCAAGAGCTCTCGTCTCCGACGGGGCCCGATCCCAGGAATCTCGTCCAGCACCGAGTGCAGCACGGTTCGGGTCCGGCGCGTTCGATGGAACGTCAGGGCGAACCGATGCGCCTCGTCCCGAATCCGCTGCACGAGGAACAGCGCCTGAGACTCGCGCGGCAGCACGATCGGCTCGCTGCGGCCTGGCACGAACAGCTCCTCGCGCTCTTTGGCGAGCGCCGCGATCGGCACATCCAAACCCAATTCGTCGAGCGCCTGGCGCGCCGCGCTGAGTTGCCCCTTACCGCCATCGATCAACAAGAGGTCCGGCAAGGAGTGCCATGCCTCCGTTTGCTCGCTCGCGAGGGCTCGCCGGTACCGGCGCAGGACAGCCTCGCGCAGCGAGGCGAAGTCGTCCTGACCTTCGACTGCCTTGATCTGGAACTTGCGATAGTCGCTCTTTTTCGGTTTGCCGTGCTCGAACACGACCATGCTCGCGACGACGTTGGTCCCGTGCAATTGCGAGACGTCGAAACACTCGATGCGACGCGGCAGCCGGTCGAGTGCGAGCGCCTCCGCCAATTCTTCGAGGGCCAGCGTCGTTCGCTGCTCGTCGTTCAACCAACGGACACGGTGCTGCTCCAGATTCTGCACGGCACTCTTCGCGATCATCTCGACCAACTCGCGGCGCAACCCCTCGGCGGGAACGGTGAGGCGCACCGCTCCACCTCGACGCTGGCTCAGCCACTCGGCGAGCATCGCTTCGTCCTCGACTGGCGACTGGAGCACGAGTTCCGGTGGAATGCTGGAGGCCTGCGCATAGTATTGCTGCACGAACGACGTCAAGATCGCCCCTGGTGTATCATCGACGCGCGCACCGGCCATGAGATAGTGTTCCGACCCGAGCAGCTTCCCCTGCCGAACGAAACCCACTTGGACGCACGCATCACCCCCGGCACCCTGCGCGACCGCGAGCACGTCGAACGACTCATCGCTGCTGGTCACGATCTTCTGCTGTTGCAGCACGTGTTCGATCGCGCGCAGTTCGTCACGCAGCCGCGCCGCTCGCTCGAACTCCAGCTGTTCCGCCGCTTCCTCCATCTCTTGCCGCAGGCGTGCGACCACCGCCTCCGCACGACCTTCCAAGAAGAGGACCACGTTCTCGATGACGCGTCGGTACGCGGTTTCGGATACAGCCCCGATGCAGGGGCCGACACAACGCCCGATGTGATAGTAGAGACAGGGCCGCGCCGCACGGCCCGTAATGTCGATATCGCACGCTCGGTAGGGGAACAGCCGTTTCAAGAGATCGAGCGTCCGGTGGACTGCTCCGGCGGAGGGGTACGGACCGAAGTAGCGGCTCCCGTCCTGCACGACACGGCGCGTCGCGATCACGCGGGGGAACGGCTCGTTGGTGATGCGGATGAACGGATAGGTCTTGTCGTCGCGTAACAGGATGTTGAAGCGCGGTCGGTATCGCTTGATCAACTCGTTTTCCAGGATGAGCGCTTCCGTCGGGGTGTCCGTCCGAATCACCTCGAAGTCGGCGACGTGCTCGACCAGTTCTCGGGTCTTCCCGTCCATCCCGCTGCGCGAGCCGAAATAGGCACGCAGGCGTTGTCGCAATGAACTCGCCTTGCCCACGTAGAGGACGCGCCCCTGCGCGTCTTTCAGCAGATAGACGCCGGGAGCAGCCTCCACTGCAGCGAGTCGGGCACGCAGTAGACGGTGGTCCTGAAATATCCGAGCGGCAGACTGGTTGCTCATCGCCGTGATCAGTCGAAATCGAGCAGCTCTTCGAGAAAGTGCCGAAACTTCTTCTTGCGCCGCTTCGTCTTCCAGTCGTCCTCCTCCTCCCACTCCGGGGGACGACGGTAGAAGGCACCTTCGGCGCGCACGAGCTGTTCCAGCTCTCCGCGATCGAGGAAAATTCCTCCACACTCCTCACAGCGTTCGAAGACGACGCTGTTTCGTTCCACGGTGCGCATGCGGCCGAGACACTTCGGGCACACCAGCGTCGACATCGCTGCCTCCTGTCGGCCGAGAAACGCCGACCTGTGTGTCCAGGATACCATCAGGCATGCATCGCACTGTCGACCGAACCTAAAGCGGCCCACAGGATCCCCGTCCTCGACGTTCCGATTTGCTGAACGGGTCGGTTGCTTGCTTATTCCTAAAGCGTTACACTGCGCAGTAGCACGGAGCGCGACTCCCGGGGAGCGCCATCCGGATGACGAGCCAATGCATCCAGAACGGTGCATGGCGAAACCGGTAACGCTTCCGGCGTCATCGTGCGGTACGAGCGGCAGCGAGATCCACGAGGGAGGCGAAACGCATGTCCACCGGAGCACCGCGGAATCTGCAGGAGGTCTTGGAGCGGGCTGGGAACATCCAAGACCTGCTGTACAACAACCCCACCGGCGCCCGCGTCTATCCAGTCGTCCCCCCCGAGTTCACCAACTGGCGGGACGAGCAGCACGCCTGGCGCGAGACCGTCTGCCTCTTCGACCTCTCCTACCACATGAGCGACCTCTTCCTGCGCGGCCCCGATGCCTTCGCCCTGCTCGAACGCCTGGGCATCAACTCCTTCGCCGGCTTCGCCCCCGGCCAGGCCAAGCAGTACGTCCCCGTCTCCCCCGAGGGGTACGTCATCGGCGACGTCATCCTCTTCTACCTGGAGG
>JANXBE010000007.1 GCA_025060175.1 Thermomicrobium sp.
GGGACGTCAATGCCAACGGGACGCTGGAAACCGGGGTGGATGCGCTCGTGATTCCAGCCAACAGCGCGCCGTTGCCCGTGGGGTGAAGCGACAGGGTCCTGGTTTGTTTCGGTCGCTGACCAGGACCCCACCGCGTCCAGTCTCGCTCCCGTCCGGACCTCGTCGACCGACGATGCCCGGAAGCGAGCGGAGCGAGAGGTGCGGTCGTCCTCGAAAGCTCCGACCTCAGCAGGTAACGAGGTGCGACCGCTGCGACAGTGCCTCTCGAACGGTCGGTCTCAGGTCGACGCACGGGGGTGCGCGCTCCGAGCGAGTCAGGCGAGCCAGCCGGACTCCTCGAGCCAGGGCAAGACCGCGTCGAGGCCCGCTAAGACGGCGTCCGCTGCTTCCAAGCCACCCAGGTGGCGCGTGTGGTCGTTCGGGACGGCTAGGCAGCGCAGACCGGCAGCGCGGGCCGCGGCGACGCCGAGCGGCGCGTCTTCGATCGCGACGCAGCGCTCCGGCGGCAGTCCGAGCCGCGCAGCGGCGAGTCGGTAGCAGTCCGGAGCCGGTTTGCCGTGGCGAACGTCGTCCCCGGTCACGACGACGGCGAACGTCTGGGTGAGGCCCAGTTCGTTCAGGACGACCTGCACGTAGCGGCGATGGCCGCTGGTGGCCAGTCCGAGGGGAACGGCTCGTGCGTGCAGCGTGGCGAGCAGCTCCAGCGCACCGGGCATCGGCCGGACGTTGCCGGGTAGATGGGTCAGGAAAATGGCGTCACGCTCGCGTGCTGCCTCGTCTGGCGGTACCGGGAGTGCCAACGCTTCGACGATGATGCGGGCTGCGTCGACGAGGCGCTGTCCGAAGAGCCGCGGCAGGAGCTCGTCCGGCAACGTGCGGCCGAACCGCCCGACGTAGCGTTCCCAGGCGGCCAGCTGGAGCGCTTCGGAGTCGACCACGACCCCGTCGAGATCGAACACGACCGCGATGACTCGCTCGTCGCCGTCCATCGCTTCACCGGGCCAAGAGCCGGAGATACCGTCCGGCTCGTTGCTGCGCAGCGCGGAAAAGCCCGCGCGCTGCCATGAGCACGTAGGGACGTCCTGCGAGTCCTTCCACGAAGGCAGCCGGCAGACGCGATGCGCCGAGGTGGCAACCTGCGAGGGCGCCGGTGATGGCTCCCCGCGTGTCGGTGGCTCCACCGGCGTTGACCGCGAGCGTCACGGCACGGGTGAAGTCGTCCGGTGCGGCAGCGAAAGCGGCGAATGCCGTCGCCACGACTTCGTCCACATTCGGCGAGGTCCCCAAGGCGACGAGCCGGTGAATCGCGTCCTCGGCGTCGGGGGCGAACGGGTGCTTGGTGACTCGGCGCAGCTGGCGGGCCACACGGTCCTCGTCGATGAATCGGGCGACTTCGTCCAGGAGAACGACCGGAGGAACGGTGCCCTGCACGAGCAGCCAGACGGCGTAGGCGACCGCCAGTGCGCCGTTGACGACTTCGGGATCGGCGTGGGTGATCAACGTCGCCCGAAGGACATCTCGGACGAACAGTTCCGGGTTGAAGGTGCACAGTCCGTGCAACAGTCCGATCGGTGCAGCGCGGGCGGCAGCACTGCCGGTCGCGGTGTCGGGACCGGCGAGGCCTCGTTGGAAGTCACCATGGACAGCCGCGGCTGCGAGCGCGCGGCGCGTCGGCTCGTCCAGGAAGCGAGCTCCCGGACCGTCGAGTACCCGTAGAAAGCGGTAGCCCGCTCCAGCGATATCCAGGTAGCCACCCGTTCCGATCGCGCTCTCGACCAGGCAGAGTGCGAGCTCCGTCTCGTCGGTGTACTCGCCGATCGCGTGCGTCTCGTCATCGCCGAGCGGGACGAATCGTTCGAGCCAGCCGTACCGGGCGGCGATCGCGTCCCGTGTCCAGCCGCTGACCGGTGCGCCGAGCGCATCGCCGATCGCCATGCCGAGCAGACAACCCGTGAACTTGTCCAGGAGGTCAGTCGGCCCGTGTTCTTGCATCCGCGCGTTCACCGTCCTCTCGCGCCCCAGAGACAAGTGAAGCACGAGAGGGCGCGAGGCGCCGAATCTCGTCGGAGGCGCGCCCGACAGCGACGGTGCTCTCGACGGGCGAGGGGGCGAACACGTACCGCGCGGTGCCGACCCTGGTCGGTCATCGCGAGCTCGACCAGGCTGGCACGACGACTGGTATCCGCGTCAGCGGCGCATCGGACGGTTCCCGTGGAGGAGCGCGCGCACGAAACGATCGCGCGGGCGCTGACCCGACCTGGCGCGGAAGACGCGCCCCTATGTCTGGCTGCGTGCGCACCATCGTGGGGGAACGGTTCGCTACTGGTCGACCGTCCAGGATCGCTGGGTTCGGCATCTTGGCGAGCGCCCGGGGCATCGAGCGGAGCCGCGCTTGCGCGCTCGCGGCCGTTGCCAGATACTGCAGGCAACGCGCGCGGCGCGTTGTGGTCGGGAGCTGGTCGCCGATGTACGCTGAATGCGGAGAGGGCGCGCGGTGCGCCCTCGCATCGAGAGGAGCGGCGGATGTACCTGACCGATGCGCTCCAACGCATCCGCCAACGGCTCGTCGAGAACCGCGCACGACCGGAAACCCTCGCACTCGTGGAGAGCGTGCTGGCGACAGCGGAGCGGGCTGGTGGCGATCAAGCCCAGGTGCGGTCGTTGCTGGAGCTGGTACGGCGGTTGATGCGGACTCCGCAAGCGAACAGTAACGTCGGCATCTACGATGACCTGGCGGTGCTCGAAGAGCAGCTGGTCCGCCAGGCAGCCCAAGCGGCGGCAGCGCGGGGGCAGGAGGAGGAGCGACCCTTGCCCAAGCCGAAGAAGTACTACCGAGAGCTCAAGGAGCGCGAGCGCCGCAAGCCGGACGGTTCGTGACGGACTGGCCTGCGAGTCGAAGGGGGACGGCACGTGAGCGAGCGGGTCTACCGGGTCGTGCAGTACGGTCTGGGCCCGATCGGGCAGGAACTGGCGCGCTTGGCGATCGAACGCCCCTCCTTCCGGCTCGTCGGGGCGATCGACATCGATCCAGCCAAAGTCGGTCGAGATGTGGGGGAGGTGCTCGGGCTCGGCGAGCCGGTCGGTGTCGTCGTGCGCCCGGATGCCGAGGCGGTCTTAGCGGAGACGCGTCCGGACTGCGTGCTCCATGCGACCGGTTCGTTCTTGGACCGGGTATTTCCCCAACTGGAAACAGCAGTTCGTGCCAGCTGCAACGTGGTCTCGACCTGTGAAGAGCTGGCATTCCCGGCGGCGGGCCACCCGGAACTCGCGTCGCGTCTCGACGAGCTGGCGCGGGAGCAGGGGGTGACTGTGCTCGGGACTGGTGTCAATCCCGGCTACGTCATGGATACGTTGCCGTTGTTCTTCAGCGGGGTCGCGCAGACCGTGACCGCGGTGCAGGTGCAGCGGATCCAAAACGCCTCGACCCGTCGCAAGCCGCTCCAGGAGAAGATCGGAGCGGGAAGGACGATCGAGGAGTTCCAGCAGTTGGTCGCCGCCGGGAGCGTGCGGCACGTCGGGCTGCGCGAGTCGGCATACCTGATCGCCGCTGGCCTCGGTTGGACGGTCGAGCGGTACGAGGAGCGGATCGAACCGGTGATCGCGGAGCGACGGATCGTCACCGAGTACTTCACGGTGGAACCGGGTCGCGTGTGCGGTGTCGATCAGCTCGGGCGTGCCATCGTCGGTGGCAGCGAGCGAATCACCTTGCACCTCCGGATGTATCTCGATGCCGATCCCGCGTACGACCGGGTGCGTCTCGAGGGGGCTACGCCCCTCGAACTGGTGATCCCGGGTGGCCTGCAAGGTGATCGGGCCACGACGGCGATCGTCCTCAATGCGGTGCCGCGGGTCGTCGAGCATCCCCCTGGGCTGGTGACGATGGTCGATCTTCCCATCATTACCGTTCGGCAGTGATGCCGTCGGCAGGTTTTCGGCCGGGACAGGAGGACTGTATGGTCTTGCCCAACCAGATGGATCGCGTCGCAGTCTTTTTCGACATGTCGAATCTCTATTTCGTCGCCCGTGATCTGGGCGTCCGGATCGATTATTCCCGCCTGTTGGAATTTCTCGTCGCGGGGAGACGACTCGTCTGTGCCTATGCCTACGTCACGCTGGCGGGCGACGAGTCGAGTGCCGTTCCCTTCCTGACCTGGCTTCGGCGGAACGGGTTCCGCGTCGTGACGAGAACGTTGCGACGAGTCGGTGACGGTGTGCTCCGTGGTGACCTGGACCTGGAACTGGCGGTCGACGCATTGCTCCAGGCTCCGCATGTCGACGTCGTGGTGCTGGTCACGGGTGACGGTGACTACTGTTATCTGGTCGAGACGATCCAGCGGCTGGGGAAGCGCGTGGAGATCGCATCGGCACCCCGCAACACGGCGGTGGAACTGATGGAACTCGCTGATTATTACGTCGATCTGGAGGCGAATCTCCGGCACTTCAGTCAGCCGCGTCCTTCGTCCGCGGGCCGTGCAGAGAGTGGTCCAGGGAATCGCGTCGGCGAGCCGTGGCGTGCACGGTCCGAGTCGGAGGGGGAAGCGGCGTGGGAAGCGCGGGAGTTGATCGATGACGATCTCGATCGCTGAGTTCGCCGCGCGGCGGGACGTGCTGCTGGCCGAACTCCGCACGCTCGTCGAGTTCGAGTCTCCCAGTACCGACAAGGCGGCTGTCGACCGGCTCGTGCGGTACCTGCGTGACCGCTGCCGCGATCTCGGTGCGTGCATCGAGGAGTATCCGCAACAGGAATTCGGCGATCTTACGGTCGCGGCTTGGGCTGGGGGAGATCCTGCGCCCCGCGAACCGCTGCTCGTCTTGACGCACATCGACACGGTCTGGTCGGTGGGCACGCTCGCCCGGCGCCCCTTCCGTGTGGAAGGGGATGTCGCCTTCGGCCCGGGCGTTTACGACATGAAGGCGAGCGTCGCGATGTTCTTGGAGGCGATCCAGTTCCTGCACACGCGCGGGTTGGCTCACCGGCCGATTCGATGGTTGATCAATACCGAGGAGGAGGTCGGCAGTCCGGTCTCGCGCCCGCTGATCGAGTCCGAGGCACAGCGCAGCGCCTACGTCCTCTGCCTCGAGCCACCAGCGCCCGGCGGTGCCTTGAAGACAGCGCGTAAGGGGGTCGGCATGTTTGCGCTCCGGATCGTCGGGCGGGCTGCGCATGCGGGCGCTGACCCGGAGCGTGGGGTGAGCGCGATCCAGGAGCTGGCGAACCAGATCCGCTACCTGCACAGCTTGAGCGATCCGCACCGTGGCACCACGGTGAACGTCGGTGTGGTCGGTGGGGGGACGCGGAGCAACGTGGTGGCAGCGGAGGCCTGGGCACAGGTCGACGTGCGGGTGGCGACGCAAGCCGAGGCCGAACGGGTCTGCGCGGCGGTGCTCGGCGCCCGCCCGTGGTTGCCTGGTGCGACGGTGGTCGTGCAGGGTGGGATGAACCGGCCACCGATGGAGCGCACTCCCGCGATCGCGGCAGCGTTCGAGCGAGCACGGTCGATCGCTCGTGCACTCGGGATCGAGCTGACCGAGGCGGCGACCGGTGGTGCGAGCGATGGAAACTTCACGGCAGCGCTCGGGGTGCCCACCTTGGACGGGTTGGGTTGCCCGGGAGACGGAGCGCATGCGGAGCATGAGCAGATCAGTATCCCTGGGTTGATCGAGCGGACGGCCTTGCTGGCAGCGCTTCTCCATCGGCTGTGAGGCGACGTGGGATGGATGGAACGATGAGGAAAGGACGGGGTTGACGATGCGACTCGAGGTCGATCCATTGCAGATCCTTCCACGGGTGCTCGCGCGCTACTCCTCGGTCGTCGTGGACCGCGCCGAGGGGTTGTACGTCTGGGACGTCAACGGCGAGCGCTGGATGGACTTCACCTCCGGTATCGCGGTCGTGAATACCGGGCACTGCCATCCGCGCGTGGTCGCCGCGATTCGCGAACAGGCAGGAAAGATCATCCATGCCCAGGCCAATATCCTGATCCACGAACCGATGCTGCGCCTCTCGCAGCTGATCACCGCGACGTTACCACCCCAGTTGAACCAGGTGTTCTTCACGAACTCGGGTGCCGAGGCGGTGGAGGGGGCGGTCAAGCTGGCCAAGGCGGCCACCCGTCGTCCGGCGGTCATCGCCTTCCGCGGTGCTTTCCACGGTCGGACGCATCTGGCGATGGCGTTGACGAGTTCGCGCGTCAAGGTGCGTGGGCACTACGAGCCCTTGGTGCCGTCGATCTACTACGCGCCCTATCCCTATCCCTTCCGCAACCCGTACAACGTGCCGGCGGAGGACGTCGACCTCGTGTGCATCGCCGAGTTGGAGCGTCTGTTCCAGACGATGGTGATGCCGGACGATGTGGCAGCGATCATCGTCGAGCCGATGCTCGGCGAGGGCGGGTATGTGTTGCCGCCGAAGCGGTTCCTTCAGAACGTGCGCGCGATCTGCGACCGGTACGGCATCCTGCTCATCGTCGACGAGATCCAGACCGGAGTCGGTCGGACGGGACGGATGTGGGCGTTCGAGCACTTCGACATCGTGCCGGATATCGTCACGATGGCGAAGGGGATCGCCTCCGGTCTCCCGCTGGCAGCAGTGGTCGCGAATCGAGACCTCATGGATCGATGGGAACCGGGTGCGCACGGTGGAACGTACGGCGGCAATGCGGTCGCCTGCGCAGCGGGCGTCGCGACATTCGAGGTGATGCGCGACGAGCGGCTGCCGGAGAATGCGGCCCGGATCGGGAACTATCTCATGGCGCAGCTGCGCGAGATGCAACAGGAGTTCCCGATCATCGGAGAGGTGCGCGGCCTTGGGCTCATGATCGGCGTCGAGCTGGTCAAGCCTGACCGGTCGCCGAACGGCGAAGCGGTCAAGCGAGTCCTGCAGCGGGCGCAGGAACTGCGGACGCTCCTGATCACCGCCGGCGAACAGGACCACGTGATCCGGGTGATTCCACCGCTGATCATCGAGCAGCACCAGGCGGATGCGTTCCTAGAGGTATTCGCCGATGCGCTGAAGCGCGCACAGTAGTCGGCGTCGAGGAGGCGGCTCCACGAGGTCGTCCACTCACGGTCAATCGGCGGCCGCACGGCACGCTCGTCGGGTGGATCGGCGTTGCCCGACCGGGTACTGGGGATTCGGGTGAACACCGGTCAGACGACCGGTTCCGCGCCCCTACCCTTCCGGCCGTACTCACCCCACGAAAAAACGCGCGGAGCACTGGGGGACGGAGCGCTCCGCGCGCCAAGGGAAGGGAAGGGATTGGGGTGCGGGTCGGGCAGCGGGGGTGCTTCCCGCCCGCCGCTTCACAGTATACCATCGTAGTTCTGTCGAGTGCAAACGGCGGTCGGCGAGGGTCGTCTCCCCCGGTCGTACAGGGGCGTCGCTGCAGGCGAGACCGCAGCGTGTCGAGACCCGTTCCCGCGGTGCGTGACTTCCCGGCGTGCGTTCGGCGTCGGAGAGCCCGCAGGTCGGAGAGACCGGCACTGGGAGTGCAGCCGGGCGGTTCTGGGCAACCGCGAGCGCGCCGCCAGCAGCCGACCGACGCGGGTTCCGTTCTCGGCGAGCCTCACCCAGGGTGTGGACTTCTCCCGGTCACTGCGCACGGCTGCCCCGGCCAGTGGAGATCCCTGTCCTGATCCGGCGGGGAGACCGATATTGTCAGCAGGACAGCTGGTCAACGAACCGGGAGGAAGGGCGATGCGATGGGATGGTCGCCAAGGGTCGGTGCGTCAGGAGGAGGCTCCCCGCGAGGGGCATCCCGGGGATGGCGCGGTGTCGTTGCTCGACCGCTTGCGTGCCCTGTTCGAGGGCGGACTCGCGAACCTCTGCGCGCCGCTGGCGTTGGAGACGACCGATGAACGAGGTCGCCTGCTCGCACGGGCGTTGGAGCGTTTTCGGCACGAACTGCGCGCGACGATGGAGACGCTGGAGACGGTGATCCGGCGTTCGGCGAGCGGGGTCGCTCGGAGCGCCGTCCGTCTTCAACACGTCGCCCGCGAGATCGATCATGCGCGCCAGAGCATGGAATCGGTGACCCTCGCCGTGCGGGAGACCCACAGCGGAGCGGAGGAGGTCGCGCGCGCGGCGAGCAGTGCGGCAGTGGCGGCCCGGGCGGTCGACCAGCGCGCTGCGACTGGCGTGCACCTGAGCGAGGAGGCCGAACGGCAGGCCAGGGCTCTTCGGCAGCACATGGAAGAGGTGGCCGAGCGGCTCGAGACGCTCCTGGAGCAGGTCGCTGCCATCATGCAGGTGAGCGATCTCATCGCTGGGATCGCCAAGCAGACGAACCTCTTGGCACTCAACGCGGCGATCGAAGCTGCACGGGCTGGAGAGCATGGGCGTGGTTTCTCGGTCGTCGCAGAAGAAGTCCGCAAGCTCGCCGAGCATACCGCGCGACAGACGCGCGAAATCCGGACGCTTACCGACACGCTCGCGGCGCAACTGGCTCCGGCCCGTCGAGCGCTCAGCGAGAGTCTCGGGGTGATAGCGGCTTCGAACGAGATGATGGCAGCGCTGGGGCGGACGCTCAGGGAAACGAGCGCACTGGCTGGCGATGCTGCCGGTGCCATCGATGCGATCGCCGCTGCGGTCCGCCAGCAGACCGTGGCGTTGGAGAACGCGACGCGGGCACTGGAGCGCGCGAGCGCGAGCGTGCAGACCATCGAGCGAGAGGCTCGGGCAGTGGCGGAGGAGACGTTCGCGCTCTCGCGACTCTCGGAGGGCGCCTACGAGCAGCTGGACAGGTGGGACACGGGGAGTACCTTTCACCGCGCCTTGGCCGCCTGCCGAGACCTCTCGGCGCGGTGCCAACGGGTGTTCGAGCGGGCGATCGACGAACGGCGTGTGCGACTGGAGGACGTGTTGGACCTGCGGTACACGGAGATCAAGGGTGCGGCGATCCAGTCCTTGGCACGGCTGTTCGACGTGCGTCGGGTGCCACCGGACGGGTTCCAGCCCCCCAAGTACGCCACGGCGTACGATGCCGTCGTCGATCTTGAACTCTCCGCGGAGATGGAGGCGGTGCTCCGGGCGACCCCACATTTGGTCTTCGCGCTCCCGATCGACCTGAACACCTATGCGCCGATGCACAACCGTGCCTTCTGCCAGGACTGGACCGGCATCCCTGAGCGTGACCTCGTCGGGAACCGCGTCAAACGCTTCTTCTGGGACCAACGGGTGCTGGTGCGTGGCGCGCGAGTCGGTCTGGGGGACTGCGCCGAGCGATTACCGAACATCGCAACTAGGCAACAGTTCATCCAGGCGGGATGCGATCTCCGCGAATCGCCCGGACAACGGGAACGGTTTCTCGTCCAAACGTACGCGCGCGATACCGGCGAGGTCATGACGGTGATCACGGTGCCGCTCTTCGTCAAGGGACAGCGTTGGGGTGCAGCGTTAGTCGGATGGAAGGAAGAGCACTGACGTCCACGGTCACCTCAAGCGTTTCGGTTGGAGAGCCGAACATTCCTCAGTAGGGCGATCGGGGGATCCGTGGGCATGACGATCGGAGGGACGATGGTGGAACGCGGAATCCTCGGCAGAAGTGGGCGCGACGGTCTGGATGGGTTCGGCACGAGCGCTCGGGTCGTCGCGGCGGAACTCGCGGTAGAACCTGGCGACACGCCGGTCTGGATCGAGGAACTCGATGCACTGGCGCGCGCGCTGGCTCGGGGCGATCTCGTTGAGGCGGAACGGGTCGTCAACCAGCTGCCGGCCTGGGTCCGTGCGGTCTGGGAGCCGGTCGTCGTGTCGTGGCGAGAGCGGGTCGTGGAATTCCTGGTGGCAGCCTCCGGCGCAGTCGCGGAAGGACTGCGACCGGTGCAGGCGGCGGACGAGTTTCTGATGGCCTTCCGGGAACAGCGGGAGCAAGCGTCACAGGCGGCATCGGTCGCGCGGGAGCTGGCCAGTTCGGTCGAGGTCGTTTCGGGGAGCGTGGCCCAGGTCTCGGACGCTGCCCGGAGCGCGGCCGAACGCGCTGAGGCGGGGATCGCGCGGGTCGACGAAGCGCTGCGGTCCTTGACCGATGTCGCGCGCTCGGTGTCGGAGCTGCAGGCGCGGATCGAGGACCTCTCCAAAGCGGTGGGTCCGATCACGCAGGTGCTCGGCACCATCGCGACGATCGCGAAACAGACGAATCTCTTGGCGCTGAACGCAGCGATCGAGGCGGCGCGTGCCGGGGAACATGGCCGGGGGTTCGCGGTCGTGGCCGAAGAGGTGCGCCGACTCGCGGTTTCGACGCAGGAAGCGGTGTCCGGGATCCGCAGCCAGGTGCAGGCACTCTCCGACGGGATGCAGCGAGTCGGCGAAGCGATGGGCATCGTGGCGGAGGGTGTGGAGAACGGTGCGCTCGTCGCGGCCGGAGGCCAGGAGGCGTTGGCTGCGATCCGGAAGGCGGTCGATGCCATCGTCGGACCGTTGCAGGAGATCGCGTCGGCGGCCGAGGAGCAGGCACAGGCGGTCGGACAGCTAGCGCGGAACGTCGGCCAGGTGGCGGACGTCGCAGAGCGAGTCGGCCGCCAGGCGGACGAACTTACGGTCGTCGTGCTCGAACAGATGCACCGTCTCCGGACGGTACGCGAACTCGTGGCCCAGACGACGGTGTCTCTCACCGACAGCCAGTTGGCCCAGGTCGCCAAAGCCGATCACCTTTTGTGGGTGCAACGCTTGCTCGCGATGCTGCACGGACGCGAGCAGCTCCAGCCGGAGCAGGTGGCAGACTGGACGGTTTGTCGACTGGGTCGGTGGTACTACGGACGCGGCCGTGAACGGTATGGCTCTTCGAACGTGTTCCGCGCGCTCGAGGCTCCCCACCAGCGGCTGCATCAGACAGCGGCCGAGGCGGTCCGAGCGTGGAACCGGGGTGAGCATGAGCGAGCGCGGGAACTCGTCGTCGAAGTGCGGCGCATTTCGGGCGAGATCGTGCACCTGCTGGAGACGCTCCGCACGGTGTGACGACGCTGCACGAGCCGACGATCGTCTCGTCGCGCGATGAGCGGACGGGGTCGACGGCCCATGGCCGAGCACGGCACTCGGACTCGTCGACCAGGCAGGAGGGAAGGTCGCGTGGGCGGTCGGTCCGGGTCGTCAGAGGCGGCGTGACCGAATCGCGTGGGGCTCTGCTGCAGTCGTCCCGTCGGAGGAACGTTGTGGAACAGGAGCCAGCGGGCACGGTGTCGGCCAGCGCTGGCGCGACGTGCGACGACCGTGTGCTGTGGAGAAGCGGAGCGCGCGTCGTCGCGACCGGGCGTAGGTCTCCGCGAGGCCCGGTGAGCATCGGAGTCGGCTGCCGTCGGTTCGTCGGTGCACTCAGCGGTTTCCACCTCGTGAACCGTCTCGGCTCTCGTTCCTTCCCGAACTCGGGCGGAATCCCGATGATCCGAGCCCTCCACCGACCGTCGAGAGGATGCACTGGGGTCACCTCGCAGGTGTCGAGGTGGCCTTGCTGCCGCCATGAGGTGCTGCAGATCCTCAGCGATCACTGGCTCCGTTGAACACGAGGACGGAGCACGTCCGCGCTTGCGGGAGCGGTGCAAGAGCTTCCCGTTCGCGGTTCGCTTGCTCGGTGATCTGCACGGAATCGACACCAGCCCGCTCTTGTGGGCTGTTCCGACTGCCGGTAGAGTTCGCGCTGTGCGGGCACGCGAGCGGGAGGAGGTGGCGGAGTGAGCCAGCGAGCGATCGGAACCGGGACTGCCGCGGGAGAAACGTGGCTCGAGCGGTTCTTCCAGCTCCGCGCACTGGGAACCACTGTGCGGACGGAGCTCTTGGCCGGTGTCACGACGTTCATCGTGATGGCCTACATCATCTTCGTGAACCCACAGATTCTCAGTACGCCGGATGTCCCCGACAAGCTCTCCATCTCGGCCGTCACCACTGCGACCGCACTCGTCGCTGGTGTCATGACGATCGCGATGGGGCTCGCGACGAATCGGGCGTTCGCCATGGCTCCAGGCATGGGGTTGAACGCGGTCGTCGCCTTCCAGCTCATGGGTGCGATGGGCCTGAGCGCGGCCGAGGCGATGGGCGTCATCGTCGCGGAAGGACTCGTGATCACGGTCCTCGTGCTGCTCGGTATCCGGCGATACGTGATGGAAGCGATCCCGCTCGAGCTCAAGCAAGCGATCTCGGTGGGGATCGGCCTCTTCATCTTGTTCATCGGTCTGGTCAACGGCGGTATCGTGGTCGCGGATCCGGCGACCCTGGTGCGCCTGGGTGACCTGCGGGGCGTGCCCGTCTTCGTGACGGGCGTCGGTCTGCTCATTACCCTGTTCTTGCTGGCCCGGGGGGTCCGCGGTGCGCTCCTGTGGGGCATCGTGCTGACGACGGTCGTGGCGATCATCGCGCGAGCGGTCACCGGCACCGACGCTTTTCCTCCCGGCGTGGCGCAGTTACCCAGTCAGTGGATCGCGGCACCGGATTTCAGTCGGATCGGTGATTTCAGCTTTGGCTTCTTCGCCAAGCTCGGTGTCCTGACCGCGATCCTCGTCGTCTTCTCGATCATGCTGGCGGACTTCTTCGATACGATGGGAACCTTGATCGGTGTCGGGCGTCAGGCAGGCTATCTGAACGAGCGCGGCGAGTTCCCGCAAGCCCAGCGGGCGTTGCTCGTGGACTCGCTCGGGGCCGTGATGGGCGGCGCCTGCAGTGCGTCCTCGGCGACGACCTACATCGAATCGGCAGCTGGTATCAGCGTCGGTGGCCGGAGCGGTCTCACGTCGGTCGTGACCGGGGTGCTGTTTCTGCTCTCGATGCCGTTGTGGCCGGTGGTCGGGATCGTACCGGCCCAAGCCACCGCTCCGGCCTTGATCATCGTCGGCTGGATGATGATGGGTGTCCTGAGCGAGGCGGAAGCGGAGGCCGAAGCGAAGGAGTCACGTCTGCGCATCGGTGGTATCGATTTCGCCAACCTGGAGATCGGACTCCCGGTGACCGCGACGATGCTGATGATGCCGTTCACCTACAGCATCACCGATGGCATCGGCGCTGGGTTCATCACCTATACCTCGATCAAAGTGTTCCGCGGGAAGTTCCGCGAGGTGCATCCGGTCTTGTACGTCGTGAGCGCTGCCTTCGTCGTCTACTTCCTCCGCCATGCTCTGGGGCTCGTGGTCTAGGACCTGTCCATCACGTCAGAGCTGTCTGCTGGACGGCCGTGATGAGCAAGAGGAGGAATGCGAGCCCGATGAGATAGGAGCCGAGCACTGCGGCGAGCGTCCACGTCAGCGTGCCGGGTTGGTCTCCGGCGGCATCGTCGCGGTCCGCTCGGCGCATGCAGGCGAGCAACCAGTGCGGTCCGACGAAGAAGATCGCTAGTGCCACCAGGACAGTGACGAGATCGAGCATCGTAGAACCGGTCGAGTCACACTCAGCTCGTCGCTCGCTGCCGCGCCACGAGAACGGCCACGACGACGACGAGCGCGGCCAGTGCCACGAAGAGGATCGCTCCGACGACTCCACTGACCCAGCCGGCGAAGGTCAGCAGGGCGAGGAGACCGAACAGGGGAAGCAGGAACCAGATCAGGACCTGCAGGCGTTGCATGGCGGTGCTCCTTTCGGCGAACCACCCACGCGGTGCGCGGGTCGCACGCCTCCGTTCCCTTGCGGTACCCGGAGCATACCACGGTCGGCACGCGTGTGCGCGGGTCTGTCCTGGCACGAGCGATCGCGGCTCGCAGAGCGGCGGGCCGCTTCGTGGGACGGGTCTCGGAGCGAACCGACGTCGCTCGCGGCCGAGAACGGAGACGTTCGTCGCCTTCGCCCCGAGGGCGCTGAGCGTTCAGATTTCCGGAGCGAAGGCTCAGCGGGAAGGGTGACAGTGCATCCGGCCGTCAGGTGCTCTGCAGGGGTGGCCGTTCGGCGGTCTTGGACCAAGAGCGTGAGCCGGTAACGTCCGCGTCATTCGGTCCAGATGCGGTATCCCCGTGTCAGCTGGAGGTGCTCGGGAAGCGCGGGCTCGACGTGGACCGTCACGTCGGCTGGTTGTCCGACCACCTCCTCGACGGCGCGTGCGACCTCGCTGGCGATCTCGTGCGCTTCGCGGACGCTGAGTTCCGGGTCGACCTGGATGTGGAGGTCGACCCAAACCAGTCCGTCACCGCCGCGGGTTCGGATGTTGTGGACCCCTTCGACGCCGGGCACCTGGCGTACGGCTCCCTCGATCGTCTCGACCGGGACGACGGCAGTGTCGGAGAGCGTCAGTGCAGCGTCACGGATGATCGTCCAAGCGCCCCAACCGATCACGCCGGCGATCCCGACCGCGAGCAAGGCATCCACGACCGGATACCCGAAGCGGACCGCGACGAGTCCGACGATGACCGCCGTGGAGACGAGCGCATCGGCCGCCGTATGCTTGGCGTCTGCGCTCAGAATGGAGCTCCGCAACTGACGGCCGCGCCGGCGCTCCCAGGTGCTGACGCCGAGATTGACGAGGAGCGTCGCGGCCATCACGGCGAACGAGAGTGCGGTGACTTCTGGTCGAGCTCCTGTTTGGAGCCGTTGCCACGCTTCCTGCAAGATCTGTACGACGAGAAGGCCCATCGCACCCGCGATGACGAGCGCCGTGAGCGCCTCGAAGCGTCGGTGTCCATAGGGGTGGTCCGGATCCGGTGGACGGGCTGCGACAGCCATGCCGACCAACCCCACGACGTTCGCGGAAGCGTCGAAGAGCGAGTTGAGGCCGTCGGAGAGGATGGAGAGGCTACCGGTCAGGAAGCCGACGACCAACTTGGCTACCGAGACGGTCAGGTTGAGCACGAGCACGACCGCGAGCGTGCGGCGAATGGCGCGCGTCCGTGCAGTGGGAACCATCGGCGGATCGCTCCTCGCCAGGCCTGCGTCCAGGTGCAACTCTACGCAGAGACGAGGCCGAAGTGGAGGAGAATGCTCGAATTCACTGGTGTGAATATCGGCGTAGGACGAAAGGTCTCGTCCTCGGACCCTTGGAACGGTGGGGATGCGCGCCCCGTGCCAGTCCACGACCGACGTCTCGTCCTCGGAGACGCGGAACGGTGACCTCAGGAAAGCCGGTTCCCGGCCAGCTCCGCTGCGATCCCGGTGCTGGCGCCAACGGTCCATTCGGCACGGGGCCTGGAACGGCGATCGCCGGAAGGGGTGGCAGCTGACGGCGCGGTACCGACGGGGAGCGTGGCGAGCGAAAGACGGGGTCGTGGCACCAGGCATGCGCGTGGTCGTTGCCTGCGATGGGCTTCCTCCGCACGGTCGGAGAGCGTATGCAGCCAGGGCGATCGGGGCGCGGCCTGCGCATTAAGATTGACGAGGCGCCCGATGGCGCGTGGGAGAAGGAGCTGCGAACCGGGAGGTCGTGGCATGAGCCGATTCACCTGGGTACCGATCAAGCAGTACACGGACATCCTGTACGAGCGGTTGGAGGGGGAGGGGATCGCGAAGATCACCATCAATCGTCCAGAAGTGCGCAATGCGTTTCGTCCCTTGACGGTGGTAGAGATGATGGACGCCTTCGCGCACGCGCGGGACGACGCTTCGATCGGCGTCGTGCTGCTGACCGGGGCGGGGGACAAGGCATTCTGTTCCGGTGGTGACCAGCGTGTTCGGGGCGATGGTGGCTACGTGGACGAGCAAGGGATCCCTCGTCTCAACGTCCTCGACCTCCAGAAGCAGATCCGTTACCTCCCGAAGCCGGTGATCGCAGTCGTCAACGGCTATGCGATCGGTGGTGGACACGTGCTCCACGTGGTCTGCGACCTCACGATCGCAGCGGAGCATGCGCGGTTCGGTCAAGTGGGACCGCGGGTCGGCAGTTTCGATGCCGGCTATGGGGCGACTCTACTCGGGCGAATCGTCGGACACAAGAAGGCGAAGGAGATCTGGTTCCTGTGCCGGCAGTACACGGCGCAGGAGGCACTCGAGATGGGGCTGGTCAACGCGGTCGTTCCTTACGAGCAGTTGGAGGAAACGGCTGTCCAGTGGGCGCGCGAGATCCTCGAGAAGAGCCCGATGGCGATCCGCTTCCTGAAGGCGGCGTTCAATGCAGATACCGACGGGCTGGCTGGGCTGCAGCAGCTCGCTGGCGATGCGACGCTCCTCTACTATCTGACGGACGAGGCGAAGGAGGGACACCGGGCCTTCCTGGAGAAGCGCAAGCCGGACTTCTCGAAGTTTCCACGCTTCCCCTGATCCGACGCGCTCGAGAGGGGTACGATGTCCGCGGGGAGTTCGGAGGGACACGTTGCCGTCGGATCGGCTTGGCGTGTCTGGCTGCTCGGCGCCAGGCCTGCGACCTTGGTTGCTGCCGTTGGACCGGTGCTCGTCGGGACCGCGGTCGGCGTTCGAGAGGGAGGCACGGTCCGGTGGTGGCCGTTTCTGGCAGCGCTCCTCGCAGCGGTGTTGATCCAGATCGGCACGAACTACGCGAACGACCTCTTCGATTACCTCAAGGGGGCTGACCGACCGGACCGGGTCGGACCGACTCGGATCACGGCGCGCGGTCTGGTCACGGTGGCAGCGATGCGGCGTGCCGTGGTTCTGACGTTCGCAGCGGCGACAGCGATCGGGCTCTCGCTGGTTTGGGTGGGGGGATGGCCGATCCTGGTGATCGGCGTGGCGTCGATCGCCGCGGGTCTTCTGTACACGGCCGGACCTTGGCCCCTGGGCTATGTGGGACTCGGCGATGCGTTCGTTTTCCTGTTCTTCGGCTTCGTCGCGGTCACTGGGAGTGCGTACTTGCAGAGCGGAACGTTCTCCTGGCTCGCGTCGATCGCCGCGGTACCGATCGGTGCGTTGATCACCGCGATCCTGGTCGTGAACAACCTGCGTGATCTCGCGACCGACCGCCTCGCAGGCAAGCGGACGCTAGCGGTGCGCATCGGTGACCGGGCCACGCGTTGGGAGTATGCGTTGTTGATCGGGATCGCGTATTTCGTCCCACCCGTGCTGTGGCTCATGGGTGAGTCCGAGCGCATGGTCCTCCTGCCGTGGCTGACCGTGCCGCTCGCGGCACGTCTGGTGCGGATCGTCCTGAGTGGGGCCTCCGGTACAGCACTCAATGCCGTCTTGCGGCGAACTGGTCAGCTGCAGCTGCTCTTCGCGTGCCTCTTCGCGATCGGTTTGCTGGTGTGAGCGGACTGTCGTTACGCTGGTGGCCCTATCGGTTGGCACTGCGGAGGCCGCTGCGGAGCGCGAGCGGGTGCATCCTGGAGCGGCGCGGCTTCGTCCTGGAGCTTCGTGCCGCTGACGGGGCCAGGGGATTCGGCGATGTGGCGGTGTGGCCAGGGACCGAGTCGACGACGCTCCCGGATGCGCGCGCGTGGCTCGACGCCTTCGCTGCTCCCGACTGGCTGCAGTGCGAGCGGACGCTCTGGTCGGCGCTCGAGCGGCTTCCGGCCTCGACGGCCGGTGCCCGGGCAGCTCGCGCTGCCGTCGAAACGGCCCTGCTCGATCTCGGCGCCCGACGCAGCGGGATCCCGCTCGCTCGCGCTCTCGATGCTGCGGCTGGATCGGCCGTGGCCGTCAATGCCCTGATCGGGGTCGCGGAGGTGGAGGAGACGGTCGCGCTCGCTCGGGCAGCGGTCGCTGCAGGCTTCGAGACGGTGAAGCTGAAAGTGCGCATAGAACCGAGCGATGCGGAACGGATCGCCGCGGTTCGGGCTGCGATCGGCCCGACAGTGCGGATCCGGCTGGATGCGAACGGGCTGGCGAGCGTCGCGCAGGCGCGTGCCTTCGCACAGGCGGTGGCGCCAGTGGGGATCGAGTACCTCGAACAGCCAGTCGCGACGCTCGAAGAACTGGCGGAGCTGCGTCGCTGTTCTCCGGTTCCCGTGGCGGCCGACGAGGTGCTGACGGGGCCCGAAGCGGTGCAACGAGCGCTCGACCGAGAAGCAGTCGACGCGCTCGTGTTGAAGCTCCCGGTTCTCGGCGGGCCTCTGCGACTCTTGCAGGCAGCCGAGAGGGCCGCGCAGCGTGGAGTGGAGGTCATCGTTTCCAGCGTCATCGAGTCCGGGATCGGGCTGGCTGCAGCGCTGCACACAGCGGCGGCGTTGCCTGCTTCCGGGCAAGCTCATGGGCTGGCGACGGCTGGAATACTCGTCACGACGGGAATCGCCCAGCGGTTGACTCCGGTAGGAGGGATCGTGACGCTCCCCGAGGGGAGCGGACTCGGCGTCGAATGGGAGGAAGGGCAGGCGAACGGATGAAGGAAGAACGTCCCGGGCGCCGACGTGTCGCTGTGGTGGCGACCGGCGCTCTCGTCACCGTGTTCGGTTTCGCACTCTGCGCGGCGGTCGTGCCCCGGGTTCTCGCCAGTTCGTCAGGATTCGCTAACCTGCTGGTCGTGGTGGCAGGGGTTCTCATCGCAGGGAGCTGGATGCTCGTCGGAGCGGAAACGTGGCGCTTCGGTGGGCGAATCTGGGGAGCATTCTTCGGCTTCCTCGCGTATCTCCTCGCCGGCGTCGTGTGGACCGCTGGTTTCGTCCTGGTCGATCCGTGGCAAGTCGATTTTCGCCAGGTCGATCTCGTGCGCTTCGTCGCATACTCGGTCCTGCTCTGGCCCTATGCGCTCGTCTACACCTTCGAGTGGTTCGGGCTCGCTGGCTTCTGAGGACGGTCGACGGATGCGTCTCCCAGAGTGGCTCGCCTGGCGCGCTGCAGTGACACCGGAGCGGCTCGCGCTCGTCTGGGGCGAGCGGCAGTGGACGTTCCAGGCGTTGGCCCGGGAAGCCGATGGCTGGGCGCGTCGACTGGCTGGGCTCGGCGTCGGTTTCGGTGACCGCGTGGCGCTCTGCCTTTCGAACCGCCCGGAGACCGTGATCCTGGTCCACGCCGCGAGTCGACTCGGCGCGGTTCTCGTCCCGCTGAACGTACGACTCGCTGCGGCGGAACTGCTCCGTCTCCTCGGCGATGCCGAGCCGCGCGTCGTCCTCGTCGAGACAGCGACGCGGGACAAGGTGGCCGCGTGGTCGGGGCACGTCGTCGACATCGATCGCGACCTGGATGGCCTGTCCGATCGCTGCGTGGACCTCCGACGGGACGTCGAGTCGGACGACGTGCACACGCTGGTGTACACCTCTGGAACGACCGCTCGGCCGAAGGGAGTCGTGCTCACCTATGGGAACCACTGGTGGAGCGCGCTCGGATCCTCGCTCAACCTTGGCCATGTTGCGAGCGACCGGTGGCTCCTCTGTTTACCGCTGTTCCACGTCGGAGGGCTCGCGATCCTGTTCCGGAGCGTGATCGGGGGCTTCGCGGTCGAACTCCACGAGCGCTTCGACGCCGCGGCAGCGAACGAGGCGATCGACCGCGGCGTGACGTTGGCTTCGGTGGTCGGGACGATGTTGTGGCGGATGCTGGAGGAGCGGGGCGGCCAGCGCTATCCAGCGCATCTGCGCGCGATCCTGTTGGGTGGTGGGCCGGCGCCACGGCCGTTGCTCGAACGGTGCGCAGCGATGGCTGTACCGGTCCTCCAAACCTACGGGTTGACGGAAAGCGCGTCGCAGGTGACAACGCTCGCTCCCGAGGACGCACTGCGGAAGCTCGGCTCGGCAGGCAAGCCGCTCTATCCCACGCGGGTGCGGATCACCCGGCAGAACGGGAGCGAGGCAGCGCCGGGAGAACCAGGGGAGATCGAGATCCGGGGACCGGTGGTGACGCCGGGCTACTGGAGGCGACCAGAACTCACCGAGCAGGTCTTCCGGGACGGATGGTTGCGCACCGGTGATGTCGGGTATCTCGATGCCGACGGCTATCTCTACGTGCTCGATCGTCGCGAGGACCTCGTTCTCACCGGCGGCGAGAACGTGTACCCAGCCGAAGTCGAAGCCGTGCTCCTCGGCCATCCGGCAGTCGCCGAGGCGGCAGTGGTGGGGATATCGGACCTGGAGTGGGGTCAGCGGGTGGTGGCTGCGGTCGTCCTGCGAACAGGAGCGAACGTCTCCGAGGAAGAGTTGGTCGCCTGGTGTCGGGCGCAGCTCGCAGGGTACAAGGTTCCGCGCGCGATCCGGTTCGTCGCGGAGCTGCCGCGGACCGCGAGCGGCAAGGTCCAGCGCTGGCGTGTTCGCCAGCAGTGGGAAGAGGATCGCATCTGAGCAGCATGGTTCCGTCCGCGTCGAAGCGGCAGCGAGTCCCGGAGCGATGTCCGGTGCTCGGCGACCGATCCGGTCGATGGTGACCGATCTCCGGTGGACTGGAGGCGCCTGCGGCTCCACCGCGTGGTCTGCGCATGACGTCGGCGGCGCGGGCTGCTCGGGTGCGAGATCGGGCGAGTGCGCGCCTGTCGTGGTGCGCGCGAGGAGTGCACGATTGCTCATCGGGTCGTGCACGCCGTACAATGCGCGACGGGAGGAGCGTCGTCCGAACTCGTCGAACGGGGTGGGGCATGTATCTGCTCGATCAGCCAGATGCGGCGTTAGCGTACCGGCGGCAGTATCGTGGGCTGATCGGCATCGCGAGCAAAGTACCGCTGCGTGACCGGGCGATGCTCAGCCTCGTCTATACGCCGGGAGTCGCGGAGGCGTGTCGGGTCATCAGCCGCGACGAGGTGGCATCGTTCGACCTGACGGGGCGTGGGAACACGGTCGCGATCCTGACCGATGCGTCGGACCTGTTCGGTCCGACGCGGGCACCGGTCGAGGCGGCGTTACCACTCCTCGAGGCCAAGGCAGTGCTGTTCAAGACGTTCGCTGGTGTCGATGCCGTACCGATCGGCGTGGACCTGACCGATCCGTTGGAGATCGTGGAGGTCGCGCGGTCGTTGATTCCGACGTTCGGCGCGATCTGCCTGGATCATATTCGGGCTCCCCACAGCTTCACGATTCAAGACCACCTGGAGAAGGCGGCGCCGATTCCGGTCTTTTCCAACCAGCACCACGGAACAGCCATCCTGGTACTCGGCGCGTTGAAGAACGCGCTGGAAGTCGTCGGGAAACGACTCGAGCAGGTGCGGGTGGTCATCGCGGGCGCTGGGCTGGCTGGGATCGGTGTCGCACGGCTTCTCACCCGCGTGGGCGTCAAGGACCTCATCGTCTGTGACCGTGCGGGGGCGATCTACCTCGGGCGGCCGTATCGGATGAACTGGGCGAAGGCGTACTTGGCGAAGGAGACGAATCCGGAACGGCGGCGCGGTAGCTTGGCCGAGGTCCTCCGTGGTGCCGACGTCTTCATCGGGTTGGCGCGCGGCAACATCCTGACGCCGGAGATGGTTGCAGCGATGGCACCCGACCCGATCGTCTTCGCGCTGGCGCTGCCGACGCCGGAGATCGATCCGACGCTCGCCCGTCAGGCTGGGGCAGCGGTCGTGGCGACTGGGCGATCGGATTATCCGAACATGATGGACGTCTCGCTCGTCTTCCCTGGGGTCTTCCGCGGTTTGTTGGACTCCGGCGCCCGGAACATCCGCTTGCGGACGCTGATCTATGCCGCAGAGGCGTTGGCGAGTCTGGTGGCGCCGGAACAGCGCGGGCCGGAACAGATCGTGCCGCAGATCTTCGACTTCCGGGTCGCGCCGGCGATCGCGGCGGCGGTGGTCCAGGCAGCGCTGGAGACGCAGGAGGCGACGCGGCAAGTCGATCCGCAACAGGTGGCGGAGAATACGAGGCGCTATATCTACGAGGGAGCGTTCGAGCCGCCACGCCCGTCGAACCGGCGCGGCCGGTCATTGGCCGAGCAGGCGTTGGATCTGCGTCGGCGGTATCGTGGGGTGCTCGAGATCCGCAGCAAGCTCCCGGTCCGGGATCATCACATCCTCAACTTGCTCTATCTCCCACCGGCAGCGTTGGCGCCGGTCGAGGAAGTCCGTCACCATCGGGAAGCGGTCTACGACCTGACCGTGAAGGGGAACCTGGTCGCGATCGTGACCGATGGGAGCGCTGTTCTGGGGCTCGGGGATATCGGGCCGCAGGCAGCACTGCCGGTGATGGAAGGGAAGGCGGTGCTGTTCCAGTCGCTCGGTGGCGTCGAGGCGTTTCCGATCTGCATCGCGGAACGCGACCCGGAGCGGATCGTGGACATCGTCGCGGCGATCGCTCCCTCGTTCGGTGGCATCAATCTGGAAGACATCTCGGCTCCCCGTTGCTTCGAGATCGAGGCTGCGCTCAAGGAGCGCCTCGACATGCCGGTGTTCCATGACGACCAGCACGGGACCGCGATCGTGGTGTTGGCGGCGCTCATCAATGCGTTCAAGCTCCGCGAAACCCCACTCGCCGAGGCGAGGGTCGTCATCAACGGGGCCGGTGCCGCTGGCATCGCGACGGCGAAACTGCTCCTGGTCTATGGCGTCGGTGACGTGGTGCTCTGTGACCGACACGGTGCGATCTACCGCGAGCGCGAGGTGGGAATGAATCGCTACAAGATGGAGATCGCTCGGCTCACGAACAAGGCAGGGGTTCGAGGGGATCTCGCGGAAGCGCTCGTCGGTGCGGACGTCTTCATCGGTCTCTCGAGCCCGAACATTCTCACGCCGGAGATGATCCGGACGATGGCTCCAGCGCCGATCGTGTTCGCGCTGGCCAATCCCGATCCGGAGATCCATCCGGATCTGGCGCTCGAAGCCGGGGCGCTCGTCGTGGCGACCGGCCGCTCGGATTTCCCGAATCAAGTGAACAACTCCCTCGCCTTCCCTGGTGTCTTCCGCGGTGCGCTGGACGTGCGCGCCCGCGACATCAACGACGCGATGAAGCTGGCGGCGGCACAGGCGATCGCCGAGCTCGTCAGCCCACGCCAGCTCTCCCCGCAGTCCATCATTCCGGACAGCCTGGACCTGAATGTCCCGCCGGCCGTGGCGGCAGCGGTCGCGCGTGCAGCGCTGGAGACCGGTGTCGCGCAGGTGCACGCCGATCCTGACGACGTTGCTGCCCGGACGCGCGAACTCTTGTATGAGGGTACGCGGCGCTGACGACAGTCGAGGTCGGCGCGAAGGGCGGTGGGGTGGGGGCGACGCTCGCCGTATTCGTCGTGAGTGCCGCATTCGTCGTCCTGGCCGGCTGGGAACTGACGCGGCGGGCGGAAGAGCTCGCCGAACGGACTGGCCTCGGCCATGCCTGGATCGGTGCCATCGTGCTCGCGGCTGCGACCTCGCTCCCCGAGCTTTCGGTCGACCTCGTCGCAGTCCGTCGGGGCCTCTCTAACTTCGCCATCGGCGATCTCTTCGGCTCCTGCATGGTCAACATGGCGGTCCTCGCGGTGGCTGACCTCGCGACGCCGCAGGTTCGGATCTTGACCCGGGTCGTGATCGACCAAGCGTTGGCCGGGACGGTGGCGATCGTTCTGCTGGCGATCGCCGCACTCGGGATCGTGACGGCGGCGGAGTTCGCTGTGCTGGGAATCGGATGGGCGACCGGTCTCATCGGACTGGTGTACCTCTGGGGTGCTTGGTTGTTGCACGCGACGCGGCGAGCGCGTCTGCTACCGGTGCCACTCGAGGACCCGACGCGAGCCCCTCGGGGGCTCGCGCGATCCGTCATCCGGTTCGGTGCAGCGACGGTCGTCCTCCTCGTCGCGGCAGGGTATCTCATCGCTGCCGCGGAGACGTTGGTCGGGCGACTCGGCGTCACGATCGGCTTCTTCGGGATCGCCGTGTTGGCGGTGGTCACCTCGCTGCCGGAGATCGTGGTCTCCGCTGCTGGTCTGCGCCGCGGTTCCTACGACCTGGTGGTCGGGAATCTGCTCGGGAGCAACGCGTTCAACATGGTGATCCTGTTGTTCCTCGATGTCGCTGACGGGCGAGGCCCGCTCCTGCGGTACGCGGAGCCATCGGTCTTGGTCGGCAATCTCTTCGCGATCCTCCTCACTGCCCTCGTGGTCGTGGGCACACTCAGCCAAGCGGAGCCACGCCACCGTTTTCTCGATCCCGGTGCACTCCCGGTCCTCCTCTTCTACGCGCTCGGAGTCTTGGCGGCTTACCAGGCGACGCTATCCTGAGCGGAGACTCGGCCGGGCAGGAATTCGGGCCGAGTCGCAGACCGCTCGAGGAGGGGATGCGTGCTGGCGCCGCGAGGACGGCAGGGATCGAGGGGGCCGACTCAGGCGGCTCGACGGCCTGGAACCGGGTACCGAACCGGGCGAACCGCGTTCGCGATCTCGCTCATTTCCCAGGAGTCGCCGCGTGGCCAACGACGACGGACGAGTTTGTGGAGTTCAACGACGAGGACGATCGTCGTGGCGATCAGCACGATGCGGAGCCAGATCTCGAGCGGGATCGGCTGGACTCGCAGGACGAGCTGGGTGACGGGGAGATAGAGCGCGCCGATATGGACGACCAGCGCTGCGATGACCGCGACGAACAGCATGCGGTTGGAGAAGGGACTCAGTTGCAGGAGCGAGCGGACGCTGGATCGGGCGTTCCCTACCTGGAAGTTCTGGAAGAGAACCATGGTGGTCAATCCGACAGTCCGAGCCAAGTCCACCGATCCCGTCGTGCGGAGTGTCCAATCGAAGAGATAGAGTGTCCCTGCCGCCATCACGATGCCGCTCAACAACGTCCGCTCCCACAAGAGCGGGGAGAGGATCCCTTCGCGTCGTGAGCGAGGCCCGCGACGCATCAGTCCTGGTTCCTTCGGCTCGAACGCCATCGCCACGTCTTGGAGACCGCAGGTGACCAAGTTGAGCCAGAGGAGTTGTGCCGGGTAGAAGGGGAGAGGCCAGCCGGCAAGGACTGCGAAGGGAAGCGCGAAGATCATCGCTGCACCAGTCGAGATCAAGAAAAACGTCGCCTTGCGGAGGTTGTCGAAGGCACCGCGTCCTTCTTCCACGGCAGCGACGATGGTGACGAAGTTGTCGTCGGTGAGCACGATGTCGGCGGCTTCCCGTGCCACGTCGGTGCCGCTCTTGCCCATAGCGACGCCGATCTCCGCTGCCCGCAGTGCCGGCGCGTCATTGACGCCGTCGCCGGTCACGGCGACGGTCTCGCCGTTCGCTTGCAGCGCACGCACGATGCGGAGTTTCTGTTCCGGCTCGACGCGGGCGAAGACGGAGATTCGTTGAACGGCCTGGCGGAGTTCCTCATCCGACAGCCGTTGCAGTTCGCGGCCGGTCAGGACGCCAGCTTCCCGCGGGGCGATGCCGAGATGCTCGGCGACGGCGGCGGCGGTCGCTGCGTGATCACCGGTGATCATGATCACCCGGATGCCCGCTTCCTGGCACTGGGTGATGGCCTCGCGGACGCCTGGACGCGGTGGGTCCCAGAGCCCGACCAGGCCGAGGAAGGTCAGGCCATGGGGCTGCAGGAGGGCGTCGAGCCGCTCCGCCGCCTCCATGGCGATCGGTCCGGCGGCGAAACCGAGGACGCGCAGCCCGCGGCTCGCCAGTTCCTGGGCTGCGGCGAGGATGCGCTCGGACTCTATGGGAGTCACGCCATCCGGACCGGCCCAGGTCGTGCACATTTCCAGGATGCGCTCTGGCGCCCCCTTGGCGAACAGGTACAACTCGTGGTCCACGCGGCAGAGAACGGCCGAGAAGCGTCGATCCGGTTCGAACGGGACCACAGCGGTGACCGGATAGACCTGTTCGATCTCTTCTCGAACGAGGCCGACGCGCGCTCCGGCCGCCAGGAGAGCGATGTCGGTCGGATCACCGAGGCCCTCGACCTCCTGGCCGAGTTCCGCAGTGCGAGTGAGCGTCGCCTCGTTCGCGAGGACGCCGGTGAGGAGGACGCGGGTCAGGGGTGGGAGCTCCCAGAAGGAGCGAGCGATGACCTCTTCGATCGGTCCGTGGGCGGTCTGGGACGAGGACGTTTCCCGAGGATCGAGTGGGTAACAGGAGCCTGCGGCCCACGCGGAGTGTGCCGTCATCTTGTTTTCCGTGAGGGTGCCAGTCTTGTCCGAGCCGATCACCGTGGTGCTTCCCAGGGTCTCGACAGCCGCAAGGTGTCGGACGATCGCATGACGGCGAGCCATCCGTTGCGCGCTGACGGCGAAGACGAGCGTCAACACGATCGGGAGCCCTTCCGGGACGATAGCGACGGCGGCACCGACCGCGAACTTGAACAGGAGCGTCCACGATTCTCCTCGGAGAAGCCCAAAGGCGCTGATCACCAGGACGCCGAGCACGACGAACAAGGCGACCAGCTGTGCGAAGCGGGTCATCTGCCGTTGGAGCGGCGTTTCAGGCTGTGCCTCGCGGCGGGCTAACTCGGCGATTTTGCCGAGCTCGGTCGCCCGTCCGGTCGCGACGACGATGCCCACCCCGCGACCGCTCGTGACGATGGTGCCGAGGTAGGCCATCGAGCGTCGATCGGCCAGTGGCGTATCAGGTGCGACCGGGTCGACCTGCTTGACGACCGGCACGGACTCGCCCGTAAACACCGATTCGTCGACCATCAACGCAGTCGTCGTCAGAAGACGGACGTCAGCGGGGACGCGGACACCGGATTCGAGCAGCACGATATCCCCGGGGACGAGGTCGCGGGCCGGAATCTGCCGCTCCTCGCCGTCGCGCATGACGCGGGCACGTGGGCTCACGAACTGCATCAACGAGCGGATCGCCTGTTCGGCTCGAAGTTCGTGGAAGGTACCGATCGTGGCGTTGATGAGCAAGACTGCGACGATGGCAGCGGTGTCGACCCACTCGCGCAGCGCTGCCGTGATGAGTGCGGACACCACGAGCACGGAGATCAGTGGACTCCGAAACTCCCGCACGAAGACGAGCACGGGATTGGGCGGCCGTGCGCTCTCGATCTCGTTCGGTCCGTACCGCAGGAGCCGACGTGCTGCTTCCGGAGAAGCCAAGCCTCCTTGCGACGCGCCCATGAGTTCGAGGACGTGGCGCGCTGGCAACGCGTGCCACTGGTATGCCCCTTCGGAGGGGGTCACCGAAGGGTTTCTTGTAGGATTCGGCATCGTCCGTCCTTCGCTCGATGAGCCTTCGACGCTGGCCTGTGTGCCGCGGTCCTGTGACGGTGGTGCGAGCGACGATCAGCGAACGTCGTTCCGACTACCGGGAACTCGCACCCGATCGGTCTTCCTCGCTCCGTGCGCTGGGGCGGTGGGCTACCGCCTTGAGCACGTCATGACGCGTGACGATGCCGACGAGCTTCCCCTCTCGCAACACCGGCACGTGGCGGACGTTGGCCGCGACCATCCGCTCGGCGAGTGCGCCGAGCGTCGTGTCTTCGGTCACCGTCACCTCGGGGGTGCGGGCTACCTCACCGGCTTTCAGCCGCCGCGCCTCGGCGTAAATGCGGTCGATCGTTTCGGCATCGATCCAGCGACCGAACAGTTGGGGGGCACGCAAGGCGGAGAACGGAATGGGACGCTCGCGGGCCAAGAAATCCTCCTCGCGGATCAGGCCGAGGAGTCGCCCCTCCGCATCGACGACAGGAACAGCCCCGATCTGGTGTTCGAGCATGAGCTTGGCGACCTGCTCCAGTGTCGTGTCCGGGTCGACCGTGATCGGGTTCGCTGTCATGATGTCACGGACTCGGAGCGGACCGGATTCCAACGATGGTTCTTCGATGGCTGCACTGACCGCTCGCGGGCGGTGCAAGAGCAGGGGAACGGTCGTCGTATGGAGCACATGCTCTGCGGTGGACCCGAGGAGGACACGGCGGATACCGCTCGCGCCGTGCGTGCCCATCGCGATGAGGCCGGCACGCCGTCGCGACGCTTCCTCGGCGATCGCCTCAGCCACTGAGCCCTGGCCGAGACTCCACGTCGTCCGATAGCCGCGCTCCTGGAGACGCTGTGCGATGTCCGCCAGGTAGCGTTCCCATCGCGTCGGTTCCTCCCGGTCGGTCAGGACGTGGAAGAGGTGCAATGCGGGAGGTTCGTGCCGGCCCAGGAGCGTGAGTGCTGTCTCGATCGCCTCCTCGGCCAAGGGCGAGCCGTCCAGGGGCACGAGGATGGGGGAGAGGGAGACCGGCGCGTTCGGCGGTGGGATCGGTATGCCCGCGCGGACGACGAGCACCGGTAGGCGAGCGTGTTGGACGACGTTGAAGGTCACGCTACCGACGAGGAGACGTGTCACTCCGAGTCGGCCGTGACTGCTCATGGCGATGGCCGCGGCGCGTTCTCCCTCAGCGAAGGCCAAGATCGCCTTCGCTGGCTCTCCGAGGACGACCTCGACGCGGGTCGAGACATCGCGCACCGTTTCCGCGAGTCGGACGATCGCCTCACGGCGCTGCTGGAGCCAGCGTCGGATCAGCTGCTCGACCTGTTCCCCCTCGGCTTCCAGGTACGACCGCAGGGATTCGGTCACCTCGACGACCGACAGCAGCACCAGCTCGACCCCGAGCTGTTGGGCCATCGCTCGGCCAAAGGGGAGTGCACAGTGCGTTACCCGCTCGGGATCGAGGTAGGTGGGCAGGACAGGAACGACGATCGGTCCACCCATCGCTTCTCTCCCTCCCCGCTCGTGACCCGGTTCCTTCTGCCCAAGCCTAACATGGGACGGCGCGACCGTCGCGGTCCGCTGACGCGACTCTGCGGTACCGGCTCGGCATCGATGCGGTCGGCTTCATCGCGGCGGCGAGGCTCGTCCAACCGCAAGACGATCCGGCCTGGGTCGCGCGAGACGCCGCACCGGGATCTCCTCTCGCAGGCTGTGCATCGCGCGCACTCCCGACGGCGTGCGCGGACGGGGCGATCCCGTCAGGTCATGAGGCGATAGACCCGCTGGGCGTTGCCACCGAAGATCGCTGCCTGCTCGTCCTCGCGCAAGCCGCTCGTGAGCGAGCGATACAGCCGAACGGTCGAGCGATAGTCGGCAGCGAGCGTGGCGACCGGCCAGTCGCTCCCCCAGAGGAGCCGACCGGGGCCGAAGTGTTCGAGCGCGAAGTCGACGACAGGACGGATCGTCTCCAGGGTGGGGTGTGGGCCAGCCTCGGTGAGCAGCCCGGAGAGCTTGCACCAGACGTTGTCGAAGGGGACGAGCGCGGTCATCCGTTCACGCCAGCGGGAGAGGTCACCGCTGGCGATCGGCGGCTTGGCGAGATGATCGACGACGAGCGTGAGCTCGGGGAACCGCTCGGCTAGCTGCGGCACGTGTGGGAGGTGGTCCACCCGGACGAGGAGATCGAGAGTCAGCCCTCGTTCAGCCACGCAGGCGATTCCTCGGAGCACGTCCGGGGTGACCAGCCAGTCCGGATCAGGGACATTTTCGGCAGTGGCCCGGACACCGCGAAACGACGGATGCGCGCAGTAGCGATCGAGGCGCTCTGCAACGTCCGCTGCCCCGAGGTCGACCCAACCGACCACCGCGACGATCCACGGGTAGCGCTCGCTGAGCGAGAACCACCATCGGTGGTCCCATTCCGAACGGGCGGCCTGGACGATAACGATCCGATCGACACCGACGGCTTGCCGTTCCGGATCGAGATCGTCCGGACCGAAGCTCCGATGCAACGGTCGGAGCTGCTCCGCGAGTTCCGGCGTCATCCAGTAGAGGTCAGAGCGTGCGATGTCCCAGAAATGAACGTGCGTATCGATGATCGGTGTGGTGTCGATCGGCATCTGCGGCTCCTCGTGCTCAGCGATCGCTGACCAGTCGACCGGTTTGCGGATCGTCCGAGAGCGGCTCGACCGTGGCGAGGTCCGCCCACAGCTCGTCGGGGATCGGCCAGGTCGCGAGTTCCAGCGTCTGCGCCACCCGTTCCGGACGGCTCATCCCGACGATGGTCGAAGCGATCCGAGGGTCTCGGAGCGAGAACTGGAGCGCTGCCGCGGCGAGCGGCACAGCGTAGCGCGCGCAGATGGACTCGAGCTGGCGGGCTCGTTCGAGCTCGTCCGGCCGAGCCTGACGGTACGCGTAGCGGGGGAAAGTCGAGGGACCCTTGGCGAGCAGCCCGCTGCCGTAGGGGGCAGCGTTGACGACAGCGACACCGAGTTGGTGGGCACGCCGCAGCAAGGGCTCGGCTGTCCGGTTCAAGAGGGTGTAGCGGTTGTGCGTGATGACGACCTCGAAGACTTTCGTCTCGACGTACTCCAGGAGCATCTCGATGGGACCGGCCGCGACGCCGACGTGCTCGATCACCCCCTCCTCGCGCAAGGTCAACAGCGCCTCGACTGGCCCACCGGGAGCCAGGGCGCGCTCCACGGTCAGTCCAGCGTGTTCTGGGTCGTGGAAGTAGACGAGTTGCAAGCGCTCGAGTCCGAGAAGACGCCGGCTCCGTTCGACCGAACGGCGCACCTGATCAGCGTCGAAGCGACCGGTCGCGAGATCGCGGTCGGCTTTGGTCGCCAGGACGAAGCCGGGCGGCACGCCACCGAACTCGCGCACGGCGAGGCCGATCCGGCGCTCGCTCTCGCCGTCTCCGTAGGCGGCGGCGGTGTCGAGGAACGTGATAGGGCTCCGGAACAGGGCGCGGAGGGTGGCGAGCGCCTGATCTTCCGGGACACGGTAGCCGAAGGCTTCTGGCATGTCGCCGAGCGGGGCACAGCCGGCACACACGATACTGACTTCCAGGCCGGTGCTGCCCAGCGTGCGGCGTGGAAGAGCGGCGTTCATCACGGCGCCTCCGATCGGTGGTTCGGTCCGTGGCGGTGTTGGGGCCAGTCGAGATCGAAGACCAGTTCCATGGGTGCCCACCACTCGTCCGGGTTCGCCTCCGGTGCGCGTTCCTGGAGCGTCGCCATCAGGCGATTCCATTCGGCTGAGATCGGGTCCTCGTTGACGCGCGGGAAGTCGCGGACGGGATCGAAGGAATCGTCGGCCTCGACGTACATGAAGAGACGGCGCCCGCGGAGGAAGATGCGCATCGTGTGAATGCCGACCTCGCGGAGACGCGCGCAGACCTGCGGCCAGACAGCCCGGTGATAGCGGACATAGGCGGCGACGGCTTCGGGATCGTCGCGGAGACAGAGCGTGAGACCGAAGCACTGCACGCGTGGCACTCCCCTCACTGTGCCAGCCAGCCACCGTCGACGACGAGGATGCTGCCGGTGACCGCGGCGGCTTCGTCGGAGGCGAGGTAGAGCGCAGCAGCCGCCACTTCTTCCGGGCGGACGAGCCGTCCCATCGGTTGGCGAGCTTCCAAGGCGCGACGTGCTGCGACGGGATCCGCCTCCAGCGCGACCAGGCGTTCGACCCACGGCGAATCGACCGTTCCGGGGCAGATGCAGTTGCAGCGGATCCCGTCCTTCACGTAGGCGATGGCGAGCTGTTTGGTCAGAGTCACGACTGCCCCTTTGCTGGCGCAGTAGGCGGCGCGTTTGGGAATGCCGATCAGTCCGGCGACCGAGCCGATGTTGATGATCACGCCGGAACGGCGGGCGAGCATGCTGGGCAGCGCGTACTTGCAGCAGAGGAACACGCCGCGCACGTTGACGGCGAAGACGTTCTCCCATTCGTCGAGCTCGGTCTCGTGAAGGTCCCGAGTGGTACCGATACCAGCGTTATTGACGAGGATATCGAGGCGACCGAACCGAGCGACCGTGTGCTCCAGTAGCGCGCGGACGCTCGCTTCATCCCGGACGTCCACCGGATAGGGGACGATCCGCTCTGGAGCGAACGAGGCGGTCGCCTCGGCTGCAGGCCGATCGAGGTCGGCTGCGACGACCGTCGCGCCGGCGGCGGCGAAGCGGTGGGCGATCGCCTGGCCGATCCCCGAGCCGGCGCCTGTCACGAGCGCGATGCGGTCCTGGAGCATCATCGATCGGACTCCCTTCAGCCTCGGACTGCGCCGAGGAGCAGACCGCGGGCGATGTAGCGTTCGAGCACGATCGCTAGCGCGATCACCGGGCCGATCATGAGGAGGATGAGGACGGACATGTACCACCACTGCGGGCCGCGCGTCGCGTTCTGCGCTGCGACCAGCAGCGGCATGGTCTGCGCATTGGCACTACTGAGGAAGAGTGCCAAGAGATATTCGTTCCAGGCGAGGACGAAAATGAAGAGAAAAGTCGCGACGAGACCAGGGAGGGAAAGGGGAAGAACGATCCGCCAGAGGATTTGGTAACGGTTTGCGCCATCGATCGAGGCGCTCTCCTCCAGTTCGATCGGTATGGTCCGGAAGTAATCGCGGAGCAGCCAGACCGCGATCGGCAGATTCGCTGCGACGTACGCGATGACCAGCGCGGTCCTGGTGTCGAGCATCCGCAGTTGCTGAAACAGCATATAGATCGGAATGACGATCGCGACCGGAGGCAACATCCGTTGCGAGATCATCCAGAAGGCGATATCGGCATTGCCGAGCCGAGGGCCACCGGCCTTCCGGAGGACAACAGTGCGCAGCAGCACGAAGGTGCCCAACCCACTGGCGACGGCGAGCGGCCAGGGAACGCCGAGTTGCACGGCGGCGGCTGCCAACACAGCGAGGAGGAGGAAGACGAGCACGCTGGCCACACGCACGCGATACGTGAAGCGACTCAGGCCGTAGGTCGCGGCTGCTCCGAGCACGAGCGTCAAGACGGAACTCGTTGCACCGACCACGACCGTGTTGAGATACGGACGGAGCGTATCGTTGCCGAGATCGATCAGGATGTACCGCCAGGCGTGCAACGATGGCTGGAAGTCGACGAAGGGAAGATAGGTCGGCCCTTCGTTGACGTGTACGGGCAACTTGAAGGCCGTGATGGCTAACCAGTACAGGGGAAAGAGGACGACGAGCGTCCACAGGCCCAAGACGAGGTAGGAGACCGTCGCCCCGAGGAGAGTCGGACCCGTGGGACTCGAGCGCCAACGCGGTGCCATGACCACCTCCCTAGAGCGCTTCGGTGAGGCGACGGTGCATGAGACGGACGTAGGCGATACCGACGAACGTCACGACGAAGAGCAGGGAATAGGCGACGGCTGCCGAGGTCCCATAGTCGAGGGAACGCCACAGGACGTAGGCGTGCAGCGTGAGCGATTCGGTCGCTGTCCCCGGCCCGCCGCCGGTCAACACATTGGGCATGTCAAAGATCTTGAAGGCTTCGATCAACCGGATCAAGATGACGGTGCTTGCGACTGGTGCGATCTGCGGCAACGTGATGTGCCAGAAGATCTGCCAGCGGTTGGCACCGTCGACGATCGCGGCTTCGATCGGCTCCGATGACTGACTCTCGAGGGCGGCGAGCAGGACGATGAACATGAAGGGGGTCCATTGCCAGAGATCGCCGATCATCACGGCGATCCGTGCACCCCACGGGTCGTTGACCCAGCTCACGTTGGCGTATCCGAGCCAGTTCGCGACCGGCGCGAACGGTCCCTTCCCAGTGTCGGTGAGCATCCGGAACGTGTAGGCGACGCCGACCGGTGTGATCATCATCGGTAGGAGGAACACGACGCGGAAGAACCGGCGACCGGGTAGCTGTTGCGCGCAGAGCGTCGCGAGCAATAGCCCTACCAGGAACTGGAGTGCGACACCGCCGAACACGTAGACCCAGGTCACGACGAGTGTCCCGGGGCGCCCCGTGCTCGCGGCGATCGTCCGCACGGCCAGCCAGAGTGCGAGCAATCCCGCGAACGCAACGATCCCATGCCCCAGGATCCGCAGGCTGGTGACCGGCCCGGAGGAAAGGGATCGCCAGAGAAGGAAGACCCACAGACCGGCGAGTAGCAAGAAGACCATCCAACCGCCCACTCCGATGTGGCCGAGGCTTCCGAGAAAGTGTTCTCGCTCGGTACCGAGGAGAAGCTTCCGGTAGTTCGCAAAGCCGACGAAATCGATCCGGAATCCACCGGCGACGGGTTGGAAGCGAGACAGGGAAAGATACAGCGAGAACAGGAGCGGGAAGATGGACAGGACGAGGATAACGAGGACAGCGGGCAAGACGAGAACAGCTCCGGCCTGACGATCGAGCCAGGCCAAGAACCGTTCCTGGGGACGGGGAATGCGGCGAGCTGCAATTGCCACCGCATCCCCGCTCGCTCGCTGGGTCGTGACCGGATGCGACTCGTGCACGAGCCCGCTCCCTGTCCGGATCAACGGATGCTGAGACTGGAGCGATAGGCCTGCTTCTGCTTCTCGCGCCCGAGTTCGTTCGTGATTTCGTTCCACCCCTTGGTCAGCTCTTCCATCGCTTGCTTCGTCGTCAATTCGCCGGCGAGATACCGCGACAGAACCGTGTCGAGCACGACACCTTGATACCGCTGGGCACCGGGGATGCGGAGATCGAGCACCATGTTAGGACTGTTTAGGCTGTCCTTGATCGCGCCCAGGTAGTTGCGGGCAGCTGCTTCGCTCATTCCGGCTTTGACCCAGAGGTCGATGTTCTCGAACTGCGAGGTGCGGTAGGGGTTGAAGCCGGTTCTGCCGATCGTCACGTCGACGTTCGCTTGCGCTGGCTGACTCATGTACGACAGGAAGGCGTAACCGGCGTCCTTCACCTTGGCGGGAGCGTTCTTGTTGATCGCGCCTGACCAGCCACCGAAGGCGGCGTAGGGTGCATGGTTGACCCCGTTGATCGCATGCGGGCACGTGTTGGCATCGCAGGTGACGATCTTGCCCGCGCTACGGTCCCAGACCTCCTTGCTCCCCGGCAGGATGATCGCGCCTACCTTGTCCTTGACCTTGGACTGTTCGGGATCGATCGCCAGCGTTCCGATGTCTCCCCAGTCGATAGTCAGGGCACAGCGCCCAGTCACGAATGCCGCCCGGCTGTCACCCACGTCCCAGTTCAACTCGTCCGGCGGACCGTACTTGCCGGTCTCCTTGTAGATTTCGAGCGCGCGGGCGAAGGCCTCATTGTTGGTCAGCGGTTCCATGGTATCGGCGTCGAAGAAGGACCCCTGTTGAGTTCCCTGGCTCTGCAGGAAGGAGGCTGCGATCGACCAGAACATCCAGTAGCTCTGCGCTCCTCGACGCTTGGCGATCCCAGAGCCGAAGTCCGGCACGCCATCCCCGTTCAAGTCTTTGCCGTGGAAACGTTGGGCGATGGCGAGGTAGTCCTCCCACGTTTCCGGCGGCTTGAGCCCCTCCGCTTCGAGAAGGTCGCTGCGGTAGTACACCATCTGAAAGTCACCGTCCAACGGGATCGTGTAGATCTTGCCACCGTAGGTGGCACTGAAGTTGCGGAAGAAGGGGGCGATGTCGTCCCACTGCAGTGCAGGATCGGCTTCGATCCGGGGTGTGAGATCCTCCAAGTAGCCCGGTTCGACGTAGTCGGCCATCCATTGGGGAGCGAAGACGATGACGTGATAACTGTTGGTCCCTGTCGTGAAGTCGGTCAAGATTTTCTGATAGAGATCGGCGAACGGTACCGTGATGACGTTGATCTTGGCTCCAGTCAGCTGCTGGAACTCCGGAGCGCGGCGCTGCAGTGGCTCGGCGATCTGCGGCCCGGTAAAGGTGATCACGTTCACCTCGACGCCGTCGAAGCGCATCCCGGTGGCTGGGGTGCCAGCGGCTGGACCGGGCGTGGGAGTTGCCTCCTCCCGGCGGCACGCAGCGAGCAAGGCGCTCCCAGTCGCGCAGGTCATCGCGAGTAGCTGACGGCGTGAAAGTCGGTGCGTCATCGTACTGCCCTCCTCCTCATCTCGATCCGTTCCGCTGTCCGCTCGATGCTCGTTCGCTCGCTTCCGGCGTAGCCGAGCCGATGCGAAAGCTCTCGTGCTGCACGCTGAACCGTGGTGGCGAGTTCTTCGGCGCGTGTTGGCGAGATCCGCGTCACCGGCACCGAGATGCTCAGGGCGGCGACGACCGATCCGTTCGCGTCACGGACCGGGGCGCCGAAGCACCAGACGTCGGGGAGCGTTTCGCCCCGGTCGAGGGCGTAGCCTTGGGCACGGACCAGGGCGAGTTCGGCCCGCAACGCTTCCGGATCGGTGATGGTGCGCGGGGTGAGCGCGACCAAGGGGCCAGACGCGAGCAGCTGGTCGAGTTCCTGCGGCGGCAGCCACGCCAGCAGGCATTTGCCGAGGGACGTCGCATGGGCGGGCAGGCGGGTACCGACTTCCGACGCCAGACGCACCCACTGAGTCCCCTCCTGTTTGCCGACGTACAGCACCTCGCGTCCTTGCAGGACGGCCAACTGGATCGTCTCGCCCAGTTCGCGAGCCAACGGGCGGGCGATTTC
>JANXBE010000008.1 GCA_025060175.1 Thermomicrobium sp.
CCCATGATCCACATGCCCAATCGTCCCCACGTTCACGTGCGGCTTCGTCCGCTCAAACCGCGGCTTGCTCATCGCGCGTCTCCTTCCTCCGTGCTACTTCCATCCGTACCGCTCGCGCTCGGTGACGTCACGGTTCAGCTCGCCTTTCCCGCCTTGGCGAGCAGTTCCTGGGCCAAACTCTCCGGGACCGGCGCATAGTGGTCGAACTCCATGGTGTACGTCCCACGCCCCTGAGTCATCGAGCGCAGGTCCGTCGCATACCCGAACATCGTGGCCAGGGGCACCATGGCGCGGATCACTTGCGCCCCGGCACGCACCTCCATCCCTTCGATGCGCCCGCGACGCGCATTCAAGTCACCGATCACGTCCCCAGTAAATTCCTCCGGAGCAACCACCTCGACCCGCATGATCGGCTCCAAAATGACCGGGTTACCCCGTCGCACTCCGTCCTTGAGCGCCATCGAGGCCGCGATCTTGAAGGCCATTTCCGACGAGTCGACCTCGTGGTACGACCCATCGACCAACACCGCTTTGAGGTCGATCACCGGGTAGCCGGCGACCCCGCCGCTCTGCATCGCTTCGCGAATGCCCGCCTCGACGGCTGGGATGAACTCCTTCGGGATCACACCGCCGACGATCCGATCCTCGAAGACGAAGCCACTGCCGCGTGGCAACGGCTCGAGCTCGAGCCAGACATGGCCATATTGCCCCCGTCCACCAGTCTGGCGGACGAAGCGTCCCTCGACCCGGACCGGCCGCGTGATCGTTTCCTTGTACGCGACCTGCGGCCGCCCGATGTTCGCCGCAACCTTGAATTCCCGTTGCATGCGGTCAACGATCACCTCGAGGTGCAATTCGCCCATACCCGCGATGATCGTCTGTCCGCTCTCAGGATCGATGCGCACCTGGAACGTTGGATCCTCCTCCGCCAGACGTTGCAGCGCGAGCGAAAGCTTGTCCTGGTCGGCACGCGTCTTCGGCTCCACCGCGACCGAGATGACAGGCTCTGGGAACTGGATCGGCTCGAGGAGGATCGGATGTTCCGGATCGCACAGGGTGTCACCCGTGAACGTTTTCTTCAAACCGATGACCGCACAGATGTCCCCGGCACCGATCCATTCCACTTCCTCGCGATGGTTCGCGTGCATCCGGAGCAACCGCGAAATCCGCTCCCGCTCCCCTTTCGTCGAGTTGTAGACATAGGACGAACTCGTCAGTCGCCCAGAATACACGCGCACGTACGTGAGGCGCCCAACGTGCGGATCGGACTGGATCTTGAAGGCCAGCGCAGCGAACGGAGCCTCGTCATCTGCTTCCCGCGTCAGCTCCTCGCCCGTCACGGGATGCGTCCCCCGCACAGACGGGATATCGACCGGCGACGGCAAATAGTCGACGATCGCGTCCAGCAGCAACTGGACACCTTTGTTCTTCAGCGCCGAACCGCAGAGAACCGGTACGAGCTGACCACGAATCGTCGCTGCGCGTAATGCCCGACGAAGCTCGTCCGGAGCCGGCTCCTCGCCCTCGAGATAGCGCAGCATCAGATCCTCATCGGTCTCGACGATCTGCTCGAGCAGCTTCTGACGCCACTCGCGCGCTTCCTCCCGGTAGTCGGCCGGCACCTCGGTCTCCTCGATGTGCTGCCCCAGGTCATCGTGGTAGATCTTGGCCCGGAACTCGATCAGATCGATGATGCCGCGGAACTCCGATTCCAAGCCGATGGGCCACTGGATCACGGCGGGGTTGGCGCGGAGTCGGCTACGGATCATCTCGACCGCTCGCACGAAGTTCGCCCCTACGCGATCCAGC
Source organism: Thermomicrobium sp. (assembly GCA_025060175.1). Lineage (GTDB taxonomy): Bacteria > Chloroflexota > Chloroflexia > Thermomicrobiales > Thermomicrobiaceae > Thermomicrobium. The sequence goes on from JANXBE010000008.1 coordinate 1,810, forward strand.
TTGTTGATGAAACAGATTCGCGGCACGCGGTACTTGTCCGCTTGCCGCCAAACGGTCTCCGACTGCGGCTCCACCCCCTGCACGCCATCGAAGACGACCACACCGCCGTCGAGGACGCGCAGCGAACGCTCCACTTCGACCGTGAAGTCGACGTGGCCTGGCGTATCGATGATATTGATGCGATGGTCACGCCAGAAGCACGTGGTCGCAGCAGCGGTGATCGTGATGCCACGCTCCCGCTCCTGCACCATCCAGTCCATCGTCGCGGTTCCTTCATGCACCTCACCGGGGCGATGGACTTTCCCGGTATAGAAGAGGATGCGCTCGGTCGTCGTCGTTTTTCCGGCATCGATGTGGGCGATGATGCCGATGTTCCGCGTGCGCTGCAGCAGCACGCGCCTGGCGTCTGTCATCTGTGGTTGTACCGTACTCATCCGTGCTGACCCCTGTTTCGGTTCGTCGCCCGTCTTCACCAGCGGTAGTGCGCGAAGGCGCGGTTCGCTTCGGCCATCCGATGCGTGTCGTCGCGCTTCTTGATCGTCGCCCCCGTGTTGTTCGCCGCATCGATGAGTTCCGCTGCCAACTTTTCCGTGAAGCTGTAGCCACTGCGGTTCCGCGCCGACTGGATGAGCCAGCGCATCGCGAGCGAGATGCGACGATGCGGCTCGACTTGCACCGGCACCTGATACGTAGCACCGCCGACGCGGCGAGGCTTCACCTCCAACAGCGGCGACGCGTTGTGGATCGCCCGTTGGAAGACCTCAAGCGGATGCTGTCCGGTCCGTTGCGCGACGATATCGAGCGCCGAATACACGATCCGCTCCGCGAGCGACTTCTTGCCGCGCGTCATCACCTTGTTGATGAAGCGCTGCAGCAGTTCGCTCCCGTACTTCGGATCCGGTGGGATAGTCCGCCGCTCGTACTTCGGTCGCCTCGGCATCGTGGGCTGCCTCCTTCGATCGCCACTTCCTCGGCATGAGACAGACGAAGCCGGCAAGCTCGGGTGGTCCTCCGTTGCCGCGCTTCGTCTGCCGACAATCACTCAGCCTGGCACGGGCCGGCGGGTACCGCCTCTACTGCTTCGGCTTCTTCGTGCCGTACTTCGAGCGCCCTTGGCGCCGATTCTCGACCCCCTTGGCATCGAGCGCGCCGCGGACGATGTGGTAGCGAACACCCGGCAAGTCCTTCACGCGCCCTCCCCGGACGAGTACGACCGAGTGCTCTTGCAGGTTATGACCCTCACCCGGGATATACGCAGTGACCTCGATCCCGTTGGTCAACCGCACGCGGGCAATCTTGCGCAGGGCCGAGTTCGGCTTCTTCGGCGTCATCGTCCGCACTGCGACACAAACGCCGCGCTTCTGCGGGTTACCCTTCGCCACCTGCCGCAATTTGCCCGCATTGCGACCGACACGGCTCGAGATGAACTGCAGGGCCGGCGCCTTGGACTTCTTCGTGCGCTGCTCTCGGCCTTTCCGCACCAGCTGATTGATTGTCGGCACGTCGGTCTCCCTCTCCGACCCGCGCTAGTCTCCTAGCGCTGCACTCGACAAAAGGGCATAGCCTCGTGACCCGGAATCCGGGTCACGAGGCTATAGTGTACAAACCGCTTCGCTGATCGTCAAGCGCGCTTCAGCGTGCGGACGACAGCGATGTCCCACCGCGCAACGCCGCCGGTCACGCCTCCCGCGCACCACCATTGTGCGCGTCGCTCGTTCCCGCCTCCCGCTCACCCGCGTCACTGGCTGGAACGTCCGGCAGGCGAGGCAACGGCTCGCCAGCGGGACCGAGGCCGACCGCTGCGAGACCAGCCAGCGTCACCTCATCGAGTGTGCTGAGCGCAGCTTCGCGTCGGCGCTTCCGCTCCCAGAAACCAGAGCCCGCCGGAATGAGCTTGCCGATGATGACGTTCTCCTTCAGGCCTCGGAGGTAATCCACCTTCCCTTGAATCGCCGCCTCGGTGAGCACGCGCGTGGTCTCTTGGAAGGAGGCAGCCGAGAGCCAGCTTTCGGTTGCCAGAGAAGCTTTGGTGATCCCGAGCAAAACCTGTTGCGCGGTTGCCGGCACTCCGCCCTGCGCGATGATGTCTTCGTTGATGCGCAACAGCTGCGTACGGTCGAGCATCTCACCAACCAGGAGGTCGGTATCACCAGGATCGGTCACCGCCACCTTCCGCAACATCTGGCGGATGATGATCTCGATGTGGCGGTCATTCGTCACGACACCCTGCGACTTGTACACTTTCTGCACTTCGTCCAGGATGTACCGCTGCACCGCATCCCGACCTAAGGTCGACAAGAGTTCCTCAGGGCTGACGCTTCCGTCCGTCAATGGCTGGCCCGCCGTGACCCGCTCCCCGTCGCTGACGAGGAGGTGCGCGGCTGCTGGTATCGCATACTCTTCGCGCCGCTGCTGTTCTTGGCGAATGACGATCTCGTCCCCTTCGACGAACACTTCGCCGTCCAAGGTCGCGACGATCGCCTCGCCGTCCCCCTCAGCGGGCCGTGCGAGCACCTGTCCTGCCACGACCGGCTCACCGGTCCCAACGAGAACGACGTACCCGCTCGGGACACGGTGCACTTCGGTCTCGAGACGATCGTCGTGAATCACGACCTTGCGCCCGAAATCGTCATCGATGACCTGCACGACGCCATCGATCTTCGCCAGGACCGCTTTCCCCTTGGGCTCGCGCGCCTCGAACAGCTCCTCGACACGCGGAAGGCCGGTCGTGATGTCCTCTCCAGCCACACCACCGGTGTGGAAGGTCCGCATCGTCAGCTGCGTCCCCGGCTCACCGATGCTCTGCGCTGCGATGATCCCGACCGCTTCGCCGAGCTCAACGATCTGCCGCGTCGCGAGATTGCGACCATAGCAGAGACGACAGACGCCGTAGTCCGCCGCGCAATACAGCGGCGTGCGGATCATGACCGCCGTGACGCCATGCGCGGCATCGGACCGGTCGAGGCTCGCCACGATCCGCGCCACGACCGACTCCGTCAATTCCTCGTTTCGTCGTGCCAACACCTCGCCCGTCGCCTCGTCGACCACATCGCGAGCCGCCACGCGTCCCACGATGCGATCGGCGTAGGTGTCACGATCCGGCACGTCCTCCAACCGGACCCACATGCCGTCTTCGGTTCCACAGTCGTCGATCGTCACGATCACGTCCTGGGCCACATCGACCAGCCGACGGGTGAGATAGCCCGAGTCGGCCGTGCGCAATGCCGTATCGGCCAGCCCCTTCCGGGCACCATGGGTCGAGATGAAGTACTCGAGCACCGAAAGTCCCTCGCGGAAGTTGGACCGAATCGGGAGTTCGATGATCTGTCCCTTCGGATCCAACATGAGTCCGCGCATACCGGCCATCTGGTTGATTTGGTTGATGTTCCCTTTTGCCCCCGATTTGCTCATCATGTTCAGACTGTTCTGCTCGCCCAAGCTGCGCTCGACGACCGCGGCCAGCTCGTCGCGCGCCTCGTTCCAGATAGCCACGACCTCTCGGTATCGCTCGGCGTCCGTGATGAGACCGCGTCGGTACTGTCGCTCAACCTCGGCCACCCGCTGGTCCGCGCGGGCGATGATTTCCATCTTCTCCGGCGGAATGTGCACGTCGGTTACCCCGATCGTCACCCCGCTCTTCGTCGCATAGTGGAAACCGAGATCTTTGATCCGGTCCGCCAACCGTGCCGTTTCTTCCGATCCCAGTTTCTGATAGCACTCGGCGATCAGGCGACGGAGAGCCTTCCGGTCCATGAGCTCGTTCCAAAAGCCGAGCTCTTTCGGCAGAATCTCGTTGAAGAGCACGCGCCCCACCGTCGTTTCGATCCGTTGCGGCGGGTTCCCGTTCGCTTCCATCCGTACCGTAATCGGCGCTTGGAGATCGACGGTACCGCTTTGGTATGCCAGGACGACCTCGTCCCGACTCGCGAACACCTTCCCGGCCCCCTTGGCCTGGGGATCCGGTAGCGTCATGACGTAACAACCGAGGACGATGTCGAGCGTCGGCGCGATCACCGGTTCGCCATCGGATGGATCGAGGAGATTACGCGTCGAGAGCATCCGCTCGCGCGCCTCGCGCTGTGCAGCGGCCGACAGCGGCACGTGTACTGCCATCTGGTCGCCGTCGAAGTCCGCGTTGAAGGCTGCGCACACCAGCGGGTGGAGCTGGATGGCCGAACCCTCGATCAGCTTCACCTCGAACGCCTGAATGCCAAGTCGGTGCAGCGTCGGCGCCCGGTTGAGCAGGACCAGGTAATTCTGCGTGACCTCTTCGAGCACGTCCCAGACCCGCGGGTCCATCCGCTCGACCAGGCGCTTGGCTGCCTTGATGTTGTGCGCATGCCCGTGCACGACGAGGCGCTGCATGACGAACGGCTTGAAGAGCTCCAGCGCCATCCGCTTGGGCAAGCCGCATTGGTGCAACTTGAGATCGGGGCCGACGACGATGACCGATCGTCCGGAATAATCGACGCGCTTCCCAAGGAGATTCTGGCGGAAGCGCCCCTGCTTCCCCTTGAGCATGTCGGAGAGGCTCTTCAGTTTGTGCTTGCTGGTTCCCGACACGACGCGACCACGTCGTCCGTTGTCGATCAGCGCATCCACCGCCTCCTGGAGCATCCGCTTCTCGTTGCGGATGATGATGTCCGGTGCTCCGAGTTCGATGAGCCGCTTTAGGCGATTGTTACGGTTGATGACGCGTCGGTAGAGATCGTTCAGATCCGACGTCGCGAAACGACCACCGTCCAACTGGACCATCGGACGCAGATCCGGCGGAATGACCGGAAGGACCGTCAGAAGCATCCACTCCGGACGGTTTCCGCTCTTCCGCAGGGCTTCGACGAGACGCAACCGCTTCGCGATCCGCTTCTGGCGCTGCCCAGTGGCCTGCGCCATTTCGGCGCGTAGCTGCTGCGACAGGCGCTCGAGGTCCATCGAAGCGACGATGTCGTACACCGCCTCGGCACCCATCCGCGCCTCGAAAACACCGGGCGCCAAGTCCATGAGTTCGCGGTACTGCTGCTCAGTCAAGACCTGCAGCTCGCGAATATCCAGCACTTGACGAATCAGCTCGTCAGCCTCTGCCCGCAGATCAGCCTTCTGTCGCTCGATCTCGCTCTGGACGCTAGACAATCGCTCGGCGAGCTGGGCAGTCAAAAGATCTTGCTCCGCGTCGACCAGCGCTTGTTCCCCCGTCAGCGTACTGCGCGCGGCCCGTTCCGCTTCGTCGACCGCCTGGTGCTCCGCCTCATCCAGGGCGAGGAGATGCCCCTCGCTCACTCGCTCGCCGAGACTGACGATCGGGCGCCCCGCGAACACGATGTCGCTCGCCGCCACCGCACCGAGCATCTGTTGCAACTGTTCGCGCACCTCGGCTGCATGGCGACGCACGCGTTCGACAGCGCTCGCTGCCCGCTCCCGAGCCTGCCACTCCAGCGAGGCACGACGCTCCCGCAGGGCAGCCAGTTCGGCGGATTGCGACTCCTCGATTTCCCGCCGCTTTGCCTCGAGCTGCCGATCCAGTTCCTCGAGTTCAGCCTGCAGCTCTTGCCGGATGTTCTCGATCAGTTCGTGACGCTTCGCTTCGTCGACGCGGGTCACGAGATAGGATGCAAAATACAGCACCCGTTCGAGGTTCCGCGGCGTGATGTCCAGCAGAAGCCCGAGGCGACTGGGAGTCCCCTTCACGTACCAGATATGAGCGACCGGAGCAGCGAGTTCGATATGCCCCATCCGCTCCCGTCGCACCTTGGAACGAGTCACCTCCACGCCGCACTTGTCGCAGATGGTACCGGCATAGCGCTGACGCTTGTACTTCCCACAGTAGCACTCGAAATCCTTGGTCGGTCCGAAAATGCGCTCGCAGAAGAGCCCGCCATGTTCCGGCTTGAGAGTACGGTAGTTGATCGTCTCCGGCTTGGTCACTTCTCCATACGACCAGCTGCGGATCGCTTCCGGTGACGCCAGTCCGATCCGAATCGCCTCGAAGTTGTTGACGTCGACTGACTTCCGCGCGTCCCGCTGCCGCGTAGCGATGCTCATCTGACCTCACCTCTACTCGTCACTCTTCCGTCCGTTCGAAGCCGCTGAGGTTGATGCGGTCGAGATGGGAGAGAATTTCACGCTCTCGACCATGATCGTCGCCGAACTCGATGGCCTCCTCGTCTTCGTTCAACACTTCGACGGAGAGCCCGAGGCTCCGTAGCTCCTTGACCAACACCTTGAACGATTCGGGCACTCCCGCCTCGACGATCGGTTCGCCTTTCACGATGGCTTCGTACGTCTTCACCCGACCGACCACATCATCGGACTTGACGGTCAGCATCTCTTGGAGGGTATGCGCTGCCCCGTAGGCTTCCAGTGCCCACACTTCCATCTCGCCGAACCGCTGACCGCCGAACTGCGCCTTTCCTCCCAAGGGCTGCTGCGTGACCAGCGAGTACGGACCAGTGGACCGCGCGTGGATCTTGTCCTCGACCAAGTGCACGAGCTTCATCATATAGATGATGCCGACAGTGACCGGGCGATCGAACTTTTCGCCCGTTCTCCCATCGTAGAGCTCGACCTTACCGTCCTCCGGCAAGCCGGCCTCGCGCAAGAGCTCGCGGATCTCTTCCTCCTTGGCCCCGTCAAACACTGGACTGGCCACTTTGATCCCCAGGGTGTGCGCAGCCCACCCGAGATGGGTCTCGAGAATCTGCCCCAGGTTCATCCGGGATGGTACGCCGATCGGGTTCAGGATGATGTCGACCGGGGTGCCGTCGGGGAGATACGGCATGTCCTCGATGGGAACGATCCGCGACACCACCCCCTTGTTCCCGTGCCGACCGGCCATCTTATCGCCTTCGGAAATCTTGCGCTTCTGGGCGATGAGCACCCGCACCGTCTCGTTGACGCCGGCAGGCAGCTCGACCCCTTCCTCGTCACGACGGAAGCGCTTGACGTCGATGACGATGCCATGGACTCCGTGCGGTACCCGCAGACTCGTATCCTTGACGTCGCGTGCCCGCTCACCGAAGATGGCCCGCAGCAGCCGTTCTTCCGCCGACAGTTCCGTCTCGCCGCGCGGCGTCACCTTGCCGACCAGTATGTCATTCGGCCGCACCTCGGCCCCGATGCGAATGATCCCGTCTGCATCGAGGTTACGCAGACTGTCCTCGCCGACGTTCGGAATGTCTCGTGTGATCTCTTCCGGTCCGAGCTTGGTATCACGCGCCTCGCACTCGTACTTCTCGATGTGGATCGACGTGTACACATCTTCCCGCACCAGCCGTTCACTGATGAGGACAGCGTCCTCGAAGTTGCCGCCCTCCCAGGACATGAACGCCACCAGCACGTTCTGACCCAGTGCGAGTTCCCCATTCTCGGTGCTGGAACTGTCGGCGATCACCTCGCCCGCTTCGATCCGCTGCCCCTTGTGCACGATCGGACGCTGATTGATACAGGTATCCTGGTTCGAACGCACGAATTTGCGCAGCTCGTAGACCCGCTCGTTGCCGTCATCCTCCAGCACGACGATCCGTCGAGCCGTCACCGACGTGACGATTCCGCCTTTCTGCGCGACCACGACTTGGCCGGAGTCACGTGCCGCCTGGTACTCGACGCCAGTGCCAACGACCGGAGCACGCGGCCGGAGCAAGGGGACAGCCTGACGTTGCATGTTCGCACCCATCAGCGCCCGGTTGGCATCGTCATGCTCGAGGAACGGAATGAGCGCAGCTGAAACGGAAACCACCTGCTTGGGCGACACGTCCATGTAGTCGATCTTCTCGGGCACTTCGAGCACGAACTTTCCCGCTCGTCGCGCCTCCACGCGGCTGGCAACGAAGCGCATTCCCTCGTCAAGCGGCGTGTTCGCCTGCGCGATCGTGAATTCTTCCTCTTGATCCGCCGTCAGATAGTCGACGTCATCACTCACGAAGGGCACCACGTCGATCCGAGATACCCCCGCCGCGACCAGTCGATCGCGTACCGCGTCGTCGATCGTCGTTCCACGCAGTGCCAGCACTTCCCCGGTTACCGGGTCGACCACGTCGGTCCGGAGCGTCTGCCCGACGGCCAGGCGCGCCTGGGTAGCCAGATCGAGCGTTCGGTACACGCGCCGATAGGGCGTCGTAATGAAGCCGTACTCGTTCACCCGCGCGTACGTCGCGAGCGACGTGATCAAACCGATGTTCGGACCTTCCGGTGTTTCGATGGGACAGATCCGCCCATAGTGCGAGTCGTGCACGTCGCGGACCTCGAACCCGGCCCGCTCGCGGTTCAACCCGCCAGGACCGAGCGCGGAGACACGACGCTTATGCGTCAGCTCCGCTAACGGATTGGTTTGATCCATGAACTGCGAGAGCTGACTTCCGCCGAAGAATTCCCGAATGGCGGCCTTCAACGGTCGAATGCTGCTGATGAGACCAGCGGGTGTCACCGTCTCCACATCGACGATGGTCATCCGCTCGCGGATCGCCCGCTCCAGTCGCTGCAAGCCAGTGCGCAGGTGCATCTGGATGAGTTCCCCGACCGTCCGCACCCGCCGGTTTCCGAGGTGATCGATATCGTCCGGCCGGTCCAAACCGCGGTTGACGAGAATCATCGTGCGGACAACCGCTGCCAGGTCGTCTGGCGTGAGCACGCGCACGTCCGGCGCCGTCTTCTGGTTCAAGCGCTTGTTCAACTTGTAGCGACCGACCTTGCCGAGATCGTACGTCCGCGGATTGAAGAACAACCGCTCGATCAGCGCGGCTGCATTTTCCCGAGTGGGCGGATCGCCGGGCCGGAGCGTCTTATAGATCTCCATCTGCGCTTCTTCCCGGCTCTTCGTCCGGTCACGCTCCATCGTCGCCGCGATATATCGGTGGTCCGGATCGCTATCGACGTCGGCAAAGAGCTCCGCCAGTTGCTCGTCCCGCCCGTACCCGACCGCACGCAGCAACACCGTGACCGGAATCTTGCGCTTCCGGTCGATCTTGACCGACAGGACGTCCCGATTCGACGTTTCGAACTCCAACCAGGCGCCCCGCGTGGGAATCAGCTTCGCCATGCACAGCTGCCGTCCGGTCGTCGGGTCCGGTTCGAGTTCGAAGTACGCACCCGGGGAGCGCACGAGCTGCGACACCACCACACGCTCGGCCCCATTGATGACGAAGGTTCCGGTCTCGGTCATCATCGGGAAATCATCGATGTAGATGTCGCTCTCCTTAACCTCTCCGGTCTCCCGAATCACGAGCCGCACCCGGAAGTACAGCGGGGCTGCATACGTCATGTCCCGCTCGCGACAGACCTCGGGACTGAAACGCGGTCGCTCGAACCAGTGCCGAAGGAAATGCAACTCCAATTTTTGGTTGTAATCGACGATCGGCGAGATCTCCTCGAGGAGTTCTCGCATTCCTTCCGTCTTGAACCACTCGAACGACTTCAGCTGTAACTCGATGAGCGACGGCATCTCCAGCACCGTCGGAATCCGCGAAAACGAGCGCCGGCCGATGCCGAGGTTGGACCGTACCTGCCGAATCCCGGACGATGCTGTCCCGCTCGCCCCTGACATCACGGCCATTCCACTCTCCTTCGCTGTGATCGGATTACCGTGGTCCGATCGTCTTGGGGTAAAACCGATCGTTCTTAAGGACCGGGGTCAAGCCGCAGCCCGCAGGGCACGCGACGCGCTGCGACGCAAAACGCGAACCCGAGCAGCCTTCCGCCGCTCGGCCTCGCCGTTCGAAGGCTCCGTTGTGCGTCACGCCGCCGCATGCGCGTGCGTCACCTCTTCGCAAAACACCATCTTATCATTGGCAACTGCGTCCGTCAAGGAAGAGCATCAGGCGATCGATCCACGCGCCCGCCCAGCGGGTGTCTCCCCTTGGGGGTGCTGGCATCGTCACCGCGCGGCGTCTCCGTCAACCGCACCGCGACGGAGGCCAGGGCACGCACCCGTCACGCCCACGCCAGTGCCAAGTCCGCCAGGCACGCGAGCTGACCATCACGACGGCCAGCTTCGGTCGAGACGCGAGGGTCCCTCTTCCGAATCCGAATGCCGCAGTGCGGCCCGACGAGCGGAACGGACGACACCACCTCCCGACGGCACGGTGGTCGAGCACGGTCCGAGCAGCCTGCTCCTCGCTACCGTGTCCCTGCCTGCCGTGCTGCGGACTCGTTCATGAGAGGCCAGTATGTCGTCGGGCCAGCAGCACCCCGCAGAGTCGGTCGGGCCGACGTGCCGTGTCCAGACGAGGAGTTGCGCTGCCGCCTTGTCGATCTGGTGGTCGATGTGGTACCGTATAGCCAGGAACTGAGCGCCCGTAGCTCAATGGACAGAGCGTTTGCCTCCGGAGCAAAAGGTTGCAGGTTCGAGTCCTGCCGGGCGCACCGCTTGGTTCCGCACTTCGCTCGATTCACCGCCACCGCTGAGACGGCTCGGAGATTTCCCACTCCGACCGGAGTAACGCGTGACGACGCCGCCGAACCCGAACCAGCCGATACCAAAAGAGCAACGGGCCCCAAATCAGGAGAGCGAACGCGATCACCCAGGCGAGATGGTTGAGCAGGAGAAACCATGCCGTCGACCATTGCACCGAAAACACGAGGATGACGCCGAGCGTCCACGTTTTGAAGCCGATGACGATGCCGCCGAACCACCACGCGAGACGACGCCAATCTGCCCGCTCGTCGAGCGCCATGTCGACGTTCTCCGTCCAGCGCCGGATCACGTTGGCGTGTTCCTGCCCCTGTTCGTACATGCCTGCTATACTGCGAACGTCGCCGGGGGAAGTCGAGTCACGTGACGCCCAGACCGGCGCTCGCGTTCAGTCTACACCATCGGGACTCGACGCACCTCAGCGTTTGCTGCCGCCTCGATCAGAGAAAGGAGCACGGCGATGTTCCGTCGCGACCCACGTGATCCGCTCGAACGGCAATTGTCGCAGCTCCGGCATCAGCTAGAACAAACAGCGTTGGAAGAGGACTTGACACCCGACGAGGAATTGCCCCCTCCGGTACCCAGCGACGTCGCGGTCGCCACCCCGCGCACCACCTGGCAGCCGTCCGAGACACCATCGCGCGTCCCGACACCGGCGCCCACAGACCGCTTGACGAGTATCGTGGCAGCCAACGCGCGTTGGGAGGGCACCCTGCAGACCGAGGGCTCGCTCGTCATCCATGGACAGGTCCAAGGCACGATACGGGCGACACACGACGTCACCATCGCTGAGGGAGCCGCGGTGGAAGCAGAAATCGTCGCTCACGACGTCGCCGTGCACGGGACAGTGCGTGGCCGCATCGAGGCTCGTGGGCGGTTGGAGATCCACCCCACGGGACAAGTCGTCGGTGAGGTGCAAGCGCCTTCGCTCGTCGTCCATGAGGGCGCCCGGCTATCCGGCAAACTGAAGATGGGATCGAGCGACGCTGGCGAAGCGCAGGGCTGAGGTGGAGGTCGCGCATGATCTACGAACCGGGACCGAACGCCGCCACCCGCTCGGTGGAGAGTCTCACGCTCGTCGACCGCTACACGACCGTCGAGGGCGGACTGACCTCCAGCCGAGACCTTCGGATCGAAGGGGAATTGCGAGGCACGATCCGCTGCGATGGCTCAGTGCAGATCGCCGAGGGTGCCCGCGTCGAGGCGACGATCGAGGCCGGCGGGATTACGGTGGCGGGAACCCTCCGGGGCACCATCGAGTGCCGTGGAAAGCTGCACATTCTCAAGACCGGAGTCGTCGCGGGAACGATCGCGACCCGCGTCCTGGTGATCGATGAGGGTGGTCGTTGCGAGGGTGAACTCTCGATGACGACTACCGAGTCGACCAGCCCCGCTACTCTGTTCGAATCGACCCCGACTCCCGCACTGGGTGGAATCGAACGGGTCCGGAGCGCTTTCGCCGACTCTCGAGAGTCCTGACTCCCGAGGTGGCAGCTATACTCCACGGTCGAACGAACTCGTCGAGGCGGTCGAGTGGAGACACAGGACGACGATGACGATAGAGCGGAAGTGCGGGACCTGTAGATACTTCGAACCAGCACCGCTGTGGCGAAAGGGATGGTGCCGACATCCACTGCTCTACGCGCCTCACCAGAGCCACCTGGTGAGTGAGGATGACCTCGACTGCGACCGGGGCATGACGAACTACTGGGAGCCCGCAGAGCACCCGCCACGGGAGCACATCGAAGAGCCGACCCATGAATACCAGATCGTCCGCTCACCCGAGAAGTCGGTGGTTGAGCGGTCAGGGGAGGATGGGAGAAGTGGCCGATTCGGCGCGGCACGAGAGCGAGGGTCGACGATGAGCTTCTTCCGCGATGAACCCCCTGGGCGCGATCCCGAGCCAGAAGAACCGACGATCCCCCCGTTCAGCAGCCGCCCACCGAGCGGTACCCCCTTCGGCAGTGAACGCTCGTATACCTACCAGACTGACGATCGGTACTGGACCGACTATCTCCGCATCGCAGCACCGGTTCTTGGCGTCATTCTGATGCTCGGCTTGGCATGGTTTTGGATCAATCAGCTCTTGGGCGGACAAGAAGAGGCGATACCCACGGTCACGGTGACCCACGTGATCACCGGCCCCACACCGACGCCGAGCGGCACTCCGGCCGGGTTGATCGTGATCACCCCCGCAGCGAGCAACCCCACGCCGACCGCCATCGCCGGCACGCCGACGCCCCGAACGACGATCGGCCCTGGCGCGACCGTCGTCGTGGCGAACACGGATGGTGCCGGTGTCAACTTGCGCGCGGCACCGTCCACGAGTGCCGACGTACTGGAACGCTTGCCGGAGGGCACCCAACTCACCGTGGTGGGCGAGTCGATCTCGGCTGACGGGTACGTGTGGTGGCCAGTCAAATACGGAAATCAGGACGGGTACGTCGTCGCCGACTATCTCGAACTGGCTCGTCCCTAGTGGCGACCAAGCATGGTATACTCGGGCGAGCCGGCCCATGAGCCGGGATCGACACGCGTCCGGACCGCGTTCGGTGTGCCGTGCGCATTGCTCGGTCGTAGCGCGGGATGAAGGGCGCGGACGTGTAACACCGGATCAGCAGCGAAGGGAACGCCATCGTGTCCATCGCCGAACATGAGACGGAACAGATTCCACTCAAGGCCTTGCTCGAGGCAGGGGTGCACTTCGGGCACCAGACGAAGCGGTGGAACCCGAAGATGCGCCCGTACATCTTCGGTGAACGGAACGGTATCCATATCATCGACCTCCGACAGACGGCACGGCTGCTCGCCGAAGCGGAGGCAGTCGCGAGAGAGCTCGCCGCGCGCGGTGGCCTGTTCGTCTTCGTCGGGACGAAGAAGCAAGCGCAGGAGATCATTCGTCACGAAGCTGAGCGCTGCGGGATGTACTCGGTCACCGAGCGCTGGCTGGGTGGAACCTTGACGAACTTCGTGACGATTCGGCAGCGACTCCGCTACCTCGTGCAGCTGGAAGACGAGGTCAGGGGCGCCACCTTCCCCCTGCTCCCGAAGAAGGAGCAGATGCGGAAACTGCGCGAGCTCGCCAAGCTCCAGCGCACCCTGGGGGGCCTGCGCGGTTTGACGCGCTTGCCCGACGCGCTGTATGTCGTCGACCCGAAGCGAGAGTCGATCGCGGTAGCGGAAGCCAAGCGGCTCGGTATTCCGGTCATCGCGATGGTCGATACGAATTGCGATCCGGACTTCGTCGATTTCGTGATCCCGGCTAACGACGATGCGATCCGTTCCATCCGGCTGATCACGGCTCGGATCGCTGATGCGATCATCGCCGGACGCACGCAGTTCGAGACCGCAGTGGGCGCCGTGCCCGAAGAACTCGGCGAGGAAGCCTTGCCGTCGAGTTACGAACTCTTCGGCGAGGAATACGTGGAGCTGCAGGAAGAACTCGACGAAGAGGTCGAGGAAGAAATGCACGACTCGCTCGAGGCACGCCTCCCGAAGCACAAGTATTGAGGATCTCACCGTCTGGCCGGCACACGAGTGCCGGCCAGTTTGTGCCCCGCAGCGGGTCGACGTGGAAGGGGGAGCGGTGTCGATCACCACGGAAATGATCAAGGAATTGCGGGAACGAACCGGCGCTGGCATCATGGATGCCAAGCGAGCGCTCGAAGAAGCAGGCGGCGACATGGAACGCGCCGCCGAAATCCTCCGCCAGCAAGGACTCACCAGAGCAGCTCGCAAAGCTGGCCGAGCGACGAGCCAAGGGCTCGTTCATGCGTATATCCACGGTGGGGGTCGCATCGGCGCACTGATCGAGGTCAATTGCGAGACCGATTTCGTCGCACGGACCGCCGAATTCAAGCAGCTCGTCCACGACTTGGCGATGCAGGTCGCAGCGACAGCACCGCAATACGTCTCAACTGACGAGATTCCTCCGCAAGCGCTCGAGGAAGGGGCAGAGCGATTCGGTTCCCGCGAGAAGTTCGTGCAGCAAGTCGCTCTCCTCGCGCAACCGTTCATCAAGGATCCTTCGCGTACCGTCGAGGATGTCGTCAAAGAAGCGATCGCTCGACTCGGAGAGAACATTCGCGTCAGGCGATTCGCACGCTTCGAGCTCGGTAGCGAAGAGACATGACGCGGCCGGTCGAACCACGTTCGCGCGGGTCGTACCGCCGAGTCCTCTTGAAGGTCTCCGGCGAGGCGCTGATGGGAGACGAAGGGTACGGACTCGATCCCGCAGTGGTTGCGCGCCTGGCCGAGGAGATTGCCCGCGTCGCGGCACGAGGCATCCAGATCGCGATCGTCGTAGGCGGTGGCAACATCTGGCGGGGTCTCGCTGCGAGTGCCCGGGGTATGGACCGCGCGACTGCTGACTACATGGGAATGCTCGCGACGGTGATCAACGCTTTGGCACTGCAAGATGCGCTGGAACGGCAGGGGGTTCCGACCCGGGTCCAGACGGCGATCGAGATGCATCAGGTGGCCGAGCCATACATTCGCCGTCGCGCCATCCGCCATATGGAAAAGGGACGGATCGTCATCTTGGCTGGTGGTACAGGCAATCCGTACTTCACGACGGATACCGCAGCCGCTCTGCGAGCCGTCGAACTGAACTGCGATGTGCTCCTGATGGGAAAGTACCGCGTCGATGGCGTGTACGACGATGACCCGCGTCGCAACCCGCAGGCGCGACGCTATCGTGTCGTCACGCACCAGGAAGCATTGGAGCGTAACCTGCGCGTCATGGATCAGTCCGCGTTGGCACTCTGCCGCGAGAATGACCTCCCTGTCATCGTCTTCGATCTCCTCGTACCGGGTAACATAGAGAAAGCAGCACTCGGGTATGAAGTCGGAACGCTCGTGTGCTCCGGAGTGACGTCCTACGCCTGAAGCGAGCGGTCGGTCGTCGGAAGGAGCAGCCGCGATGATCGACGAGATCCTTCGCAACGCCGAGCAACGGATGGCGAAGAGCGTCGAGTTGCTGCGTCAGGAACTCGCCGGGATCCGTGCCGGCCGCGCAGCGCCGAGTCTGTTGGAGCACCTAGAAGTGAATTACTATGGCACCCCCACCCCTCTCAACCAACTGGCATCGATCAGTGCGCCGGAAGCGCGCCTCCTGGTCGTCCAGGTATGGGATCGCAGTGCCGTCAGCGCAGTCGAAAAGGCGATCCGACAGTCGGAACTCGGACTCAACCCGTCGGTCGAAGGACAAACCCTGCGAATCCAACTACCGCCGCTGACCGAGGAGCGGCGCCGGCAGCTCGTGAAGCTCGTGCACGAGGAGGTAGAAGAAACCAAGATCGCGATCAGGAATGTGCGGCGTGACGCTCTGACTGAGATCAAGGATCTCCTCAAATCCAAGCAGATCAGTGAGGATGAGGAACGGCGCGCCGAACAACGGCTCCAGGAACTCACCAACCGTTTCATCAATGAGGCTGACAAGCTTGGAAAGCAGAAGGAGCATGACATCCTCGAAGTCTGACCGAGTCTCTCCGTCCGATCAGGATGCACAATCGTGCACCCTCACCGTCCCCCGCCATGTCGCCATCATCATGGACGGGAACGGACGATGGGCGACCAGGCGCGGTTTGCCTCGCCTTGCGGGGCATCGAGCAGGAACTGAAAATATTCGACCGATCACCTTCAAGGCAGCAGAACTGGGTATCCGCTACCTCACGCTGTGGGCTTTCTCGACCGAGAACTGGCGCCGTCCCCGCGAAGAAGTCGAGGGCCTCCTGCAAATCTTGAGCGAAGTCATCCAACGAGAAACCGTTGATCTTCACCGTCACGGCGCGCAACTTCGGCACATTGGGAGTCTCGAAGGACTCGCTCCAGATCTCCAACGCCAGATCCGAGAAGCGATCGAACTGACCAAGAACAACGATCGAATCGTCCTGACGATCGCCTTCAACTACGGTGGCCGAGCGGAGATCGTCCAAGCGATTCGCCGCATCATCGCTGACGGGATCCCACCCGAGGCCGTCGACGAGTCGACCATCGAGCGCTACCTACAGACAGCAGGAATGCCCGATCCGGACCTCATCATCCGCACGTCAGGAGAATTGCGCACCAGTAATTTCCTCCTCTGGCAAGCAGCGTACGCCGAATATTATTTCACTCCCACGCTCTGGCCTGATTTCACGCCGGAGGAATTCGAGGCGGCGATACGCGACTTTCAGCGTCGCGAGCGTCGCTTCGGCGGACTCTACGGCCCTCCTCGACCACACCCAGTCACCGAGCCGTGCGCCAGCGCACCCTGAGCGCGACCCTCATTTTCGTTGTGACGGTGGTGCCGCTCGTCCTTGGCACCTGGGCGTTGTTCGCGCTTCTCGTCGCGGTGCTGCTCCAGGGAGCGCGTGAATTGGCCCGTGGCTTCTCTCGCCTCACGGAGCAACCGGTCTCGTCGACGAGCATCGCGGTCGCTGGTTTGCTCCTCTTGGGTGGTTCGCTCGTCCCGTTCCCGGCGATCACGCTCGTCGCAGTAGTCGCGAGTTGCGTGGTTCCGCTCGGTTGGCACCTCGACTCAGCCAACGTCCGTGACGGACTCCTGCGCGGAACGTTCGCCTCGTTCAGCGCCTTGTACCTCGGAACACCGCTGGCAACCGCTGTGCTCCTCCGCTCCCTCGAAGGGACGACTGCCGCACCGTGGCTCCAGCGTTTGGCTCAAGCGCTCGGTCATGAACGAACAGCGCTCGGGCTCGCTTGGTTGGCCTGGGCCCTCTCCGTGACTTGGCTCACCGATACCGCCGCCTATCTCGTTGGGCGGAGATTCGGTCGCCGGAAGTTCGCACCCCGTCTGAGCCCCGGCAAAACGTGGGAGGGTGCGCTCGCGGGCGTCGGTACGGGGGCACTCGCGGGATGGCTCGGGATCATGGTCTTCGGCATACCTCTGTCGCCGCTTCCCGGCCTCCTGGCAGGTGCAGCGTGCGCGACCCTCGGCGAACTCGGCGACCTTGCCGAATCGTTCCTCAAACGCGGTTTGGGGCTGAAAGACTTCGGCCGCTCCATTCCTGGTCACGGTGGAGTCTTGGATCGGATCGACGCGCTACTCCTCACCGTCCCTGCGACGCTCCTGCTTGCTACACTCCTCACCAGGGGGACGCCGTGACGCTCCGACTGAGCATCCTCGGATCCACTGGATCGATCGGACGCCAGACGCTCGACATCGTCGCCGCCTACCCGGATCGTTTTCGCATCGTGGCGCTCGCCGCTCGCTCCAACCTCGATCTCTTGCGACAACAAGTCTCGGCCTATCGACCCGAGCTTGTCGTCGTGGGCAGCGAGCAGGATCGCTGGAGGATCGACGCCCCGACCGTCCTCGCCGGTGTGGATGGATTGGTCACTGCTGCCACGCATCCGGATGCTGATCTGGTCGTCATCGCCGTGTCCGGAAACAGCGGCTTACGGCCCACGCTCGCAGCAGCGCAGTCCGGGAAAAGGATCGCACTGGCGAACAAGGAAAGCGTCGTGTGTGCAGGCGAGCTCCTCATGCGTACCGCACGAACGCACGGCGCCGAGATCCGCCCGATCGATAGCGAGCACAGCGCCCTCTGGCAACTTCTCGCGCTTCCTCACCGACGCGCCGAGCTCGCACGGGTCACGATCACGGCCTCTGGTGGCCCATTTCGGACGTTGACCCCCGACCAGTTGGAGAGCGTCACACCGGCTGCCGCCTTGGCGCACCCGACCTGGCGGATGGGGCCGAAGGTAACGATCGACTCCGCAACACTGATGAACAAAGGGCTCGAACTGATCGAGGCGCACTGGCTCTTCGGCCTTCCCTACCAGCTCCTCGACGTCGTGATTCACCCGCAGAGCATTGTCCATGCCCTGGTGACGTTTCGCGACGGATCGACGATCGCCCAGGCTGCCTATCCCGACATGCGACTTCCGATTCAGTACGCTCTGTTCTACCCTGACCGTGTTCCCGGATCCGTGCCCTTGCTCGACCTGACGGCGGTGGGTCGACTCGAGTTCTATCAGCCGGACTGTGAGCGCTTTCCCGCACTCCAGCTCGCCCGCGAGGCGGGTCTTCGGGGTGGCACGTATCCGACCGTGCTCAGTGCAGCCGACGAAGTCGCGGTCGAGGCATTTCTTGCACACCAGCTCCGTTTCACGGAGATCGTGCCGGTCGTTCGCACCGTCTTGGAGCGGCATCAGCCGATCGGCGGTTCACTCTGCTTGGAGGCCATTCTGGAGGCAGACGACTGGGCCCGATCCGCAACCCGCGAGGTGATCGCTCGTCGCCAGGCCGTTCATGGGTAGGTAGCAGCCCGTGCTAGTGCCAAGACGACGACCGCTTGAGCACCAGCAGTCACGAGCGCTTCGCTCGCTGCCACGATCGTCGCCCCAGTCGTAACCACATCGTCAACAAGAAGAACCGTTCCCGTGAGCGGCCCGCCGTTCCAGCGGAAGGCACCCGCAACGTTGTTCCACCGCGCAGCGCGATCCTGTCCTACCTGCGGACTCGTCCAACGACGCCGGCAGAGATCTTCGAATAGCGGCCGATCGAGTGACCGTGCGACACAGCACGCGAGCACGGTGCTCTGATTGAATCCGCGCTCGCGTTGACGGATTGGGTGAAGCGGGACAGGGACGACACAGGTAAGGACCGACCTCCAAGGAGAAACGAGTTCGGGCGCAGCCGCCGCGAGCACCGTCGCCAGCTGCGCTGCGCGGCGACGCTCTCCACGGTACTTCACGCGATGCACCGCCGACCGCAGCGGTCCTCGATACTGGTAGAGCGCCCGTACCCCCTCCACGTACGGGGGCCAGTCTCGGCAATCAGGACAGGCATGGGAGATCGTGGTCTGTGGACGATCACAGCGGGGGCAACGGGGCACGACCAGTTGGAGATGAGAAAGCTGGTTTCGACAGTGCTCGCACCACCACACACCTGGCCAGCCACAACCGCCGCACGTCGGGGCGAAGACGAGGCGCTCGAAGGCACCTCCGAGTCGCGTGAGCACTGAACCCAACCAGGCTCCGTTCGCCATCCTAGCCGTCGCTCCGCGGGACGAGGCGCAGCGTCACACCGGCTTCCAAGCCGAAGCGCTGAATCGTGCCGACTGGTAGTTCGACGACGTAGACGCTTCCAGGACAGACGGGCCCGATCCGCCACGGCTTGACTGACGTGACGGCGCGTCGGATGACCCAGTCCCGATCGAGGAAGAGCGCATCAATGGCAAATCGCATGCCGAGGGTATGGATGGCAGAACACGGAGTCAAGACGAGCGCCTCACCGGGGTCGAGACGTCGGCGCCCGATGAGTCCCCGCAGGCGGCTCCACCAGCGGTTCGCAAGCGTGATCCGCTCGGCCACCACTGCCCCGCTCCTCGCGTTCACCAGAGCGAACCCGCGCTTTTGGCCACCCCCCATCGACGCCTCCCAGAGCTGCTAGCATCTTACCGGGAAAGCGAGGTACCGAATGCCGTGCGGCACGCGATTCCAGCCACCCTCCGGACTTCTTCGCCGCGCGCTGCTCGTACTGTTCATTGTCGTCGTTCTCAGCGCTCCTCGAGAGGTTTCCGCGCACGCGCTCCTGTTGGAGACCGATCCCGCACCGAATACCCTCCTCGACCGCGTCCCTGAAGCGGTCACACTCACCTTCTCCGAGCCCGTCGACCCAGTCGGCGCTGGAGTCGTCGTGATTCTCCCCGATGGCCGGAGAGTGAGAGCGGAAACGCGCCCGTCCGGAACAGGACCGGCCAGCCAGGTACGAGTGCCCATCCGAGGCGTCGACGCGTCGGGCACCTACGTCGTCCGCTATTCCGTTCTCGGCCGCGACGGTCACCTCATCACGGGTCGGTACGTGTTTTCGGTCGGCCGGGAGAGCGAACCGCAGGACCAGCTTCCTGATCCGGGTTGGGCACTAGTGCTGGGGGCTGCCGCTCGCTGGCTGCATCTGGTCGCGCTCTCCCTGATGTTCGGCGGATATCTCCTCGTTCTTTCGGCATCCGGACTCGAGGCAGAGGCCGTCCTGCGAGCTCGTTGTCAGGTCGTTGCTCGGCGCAGCGCGCTCCTCGCCGCCGGAGCAGCGGTCCTCGTTCTGACGGCCTTTGCCTTCAGTTCGCCCTTCCTTCCAGACGCTGGAGCGGTGCGAGACCTGCTCTCCACATCGAGTGGAGTGCTCTGGGGCTCGAGCGTCGTCGTCGCGCTGCTGCTCTATGCCCTCCTGGCCGGACCGGTGCCGAGGGGGGTTCTCGTCGGCGGCTGGGGATTTGGGGCGAGCGCCCTCGCGCTCTTCCGCGCCGGGGCTGGACATGCAGCCACCGCTCCCTACCCTGTCCTGAGCATCGCACTCGCAGCGCTCCATCTCGCCGCAGCGTCTGCCCTCATCGGGGGAACGTTGATGCTGGTCATGGCGGCAGCCTGGTTGCGCGAGGTCACCGAGCGTGTTTCCAGAAGCGCCGTGCGACTCGTACGACGCATGTTCCTGAGCGCACTCCTCCTCTCCGAGGTTCTCACCGTCAGCGGGGCGTACAACCTCTGGACGAACATCGCAACTCCGCGCGATCTGCTTGCCACTCCCTACGGACGCATCCTACTCGTCAAGCTCGCTGTCGCGACCGTCGCCCTCGGCATCGTCGGTTTCGCCGCGAGAAGCGCGTTCCGGAGTCGGAACTGGACCATTCGCCGGCTTCGCTGGGGAGCGCTCAGCGTCTTTTTGATCCTCCCCTTTGCTACCGGACTGGTGATGCTACCCCCACCCCGCGCGGCTGTGACTACAGCGTCAATCGCCGCTCGGCCGTTGGTCCTCGCCCAACACGCTGGCCCGTACTTGGTGACGCTCCGTCTCGATCCGGCCTTACCGGGCACGAACCGAGTAACGGTCCACGTGACCGCACCCAACGGCACCCCGGTCGATGACGCGCAGGTCACACTGGCGGTCGAGACACCACAGGGACCGCGACTCATCGGACTGCGTCAGGGCTCGCAGGACTACACGACGACCATCGACATGACGACGGATCTCTGGTCGTTCGACGTCTACGTCCAGCGACCGCACGAGACCGCCGTTCCGCCTGCGCGGTTTCGCGTACCCGTTCCTGTTCCCGACGGTCGGACGTTGCTGCAGCTCGCCGATCTCGCCATGAACCGCCTCCAGAGCGTCGAGGAGCGCACCGAGTTGACGAGCGGCGGTCCCGTCGTCGTCACTGTGATCCGCTATGCTGCTCCCGATCGTGCCACCTATACGGTGAGTACGTCGGGTCGTCCGCCGTCGCAGACCGTGATCATCGGCGATCGACGGTACGATCGCGTCGGTGACGGCGAGTGGACGGTCTCCCCGTGGCCTGGTTCGTCGCCGTATCGCTGGCCAGCATTTCGGTATGCGGAATCCGCCGAGGACGTGCGCATCCTGGGTATCGAGACCATCGACTCCATCCCCTGTTACCTCGTGTCCTTTCACGATCCTCGTACGGAGAGCTACTACCGTCTCTGGATCGGTGTCCAAGACCTCCGCATCCGACGCTACGAGATGATGGCGACCGGTCATTACATGGTGGGCTCCTTCGACCGCTTCGATGACCCCAGCGTCGTCATCGAAGCACCGACGAGCGGATCGACCCACGATTAACGGAAGGCCTCCAAAATGCGCGGGATTGCCGGACCGAGGATGACAACGTACATGGCCGGAAAAATGAGGAACACCATGGGGAAAATCATTTTGATCGGAGCTTTGTGCGCCAGTTCTTGCGCTCGTTGCCGCCGTCGCAAGCGCATCTGATTCGCCTGCGCTCGCAACACCTGGCCCACGCTCACACCGAGCTGGTCCGCTTGCACCAGTGACGCGATGAAGACATTGAGATCGTCCACGTTGACTCGACGCGCCAGCTCGCGCAGTGCCTGTCGCCGTGAGACTCCCATACGCATCTCGGACAACGTGCGTGCGAACTCTTTCGTCAATTCGTTGTCCCACTTCTCGACCACCCGCAAGAGTGCCTGGTCGAATCCCAATCCGGCCTCGACGCTGATCACGAGCAAATCGATCGCATCAGGGAGGGCACGCTGGATCGCCCGCTTCCGCTCCGCGATACGCCGACTCAACCACACATTCGGCAAAACCCAGCCGAGCAGCGTCATCGAGACCGGCAGGCCGAAACGATACAGCGCCGGCGCATCGCTCGAGAGAATCGGGAGCGCGCTCGCAAGTCCGAGAACCAGGGCGAGGCTGAGGCGCAAGCCGAGAAACGTCATCGGGCGCAGGGAACCATCGAGTCCCGCTTCCCCAAGTCGGCGCTCGACCGCTTCCAACGAAGCACCTGGCGCGAACCGCAGGGCGATGCGCGCGAACCGCTCCAGCAACGGGAAGAGCACTCGGTGTCGGAACGGAACCGCCAGTTCTAGATCATCCAGCGAGGGAGCCCGTTCAGCGAACTGCGCTAGCCGCTGCTCGACGATGAGAGAGTGTCGTTGGACCCGTAGTCCGAGGAGGATCGAGACGACGCTACCGATCGCTCCTAGGAGACTCAGCAAGACCAGGACGTCCGGCACCGCTACACCTCGATCGCCACGATGCGACGCATGACTACGAAGCCCGCAACCATGCAGATCACGGCACCGATCGGCAGACAGATCCATGGCCAGGTCATGAGACTCATGAGGTAATCCGGGTTCAGGACAAAGATCAACACAGCCAGTCCGACTGGCAGGAGCGAAATGACGTAGCCTGACAAGCTTTGCTGCGCGGTAAGAACCCGAATTTCACCCTTGATGCGAACCCGTTCGCGTATCGTTTCTCCGATGACGTCCAGAATCTGGGCGAGGTTCCCGCCGACCTCGTGATTGATCGCGATCGCCGTCACCAACAGATCCAGATCTTCGCTCGGCACCCGCCGCAACAGGTGCTCCAGCGCCTCCTGGACTGGTACTCCCAGACCGATTTCGCGCACGACTCGTCGGAACTCATCAGCGATGGGCGGAGCGGACTCTCGCGCGACCAGATCCATCGTTTGGAACAGCGAGTATCCGGCGCGCAGTGAATTCGCCATGAGTCCGATAGTGTCACCGAGCTGGCCGACGAACCGCTGCAAGCGACGCCGGCCACGCCAGAGGACGTAGTAGTGTGGAAAGAGCCAGCCTCCCAAGGCGAAGAGACACCCGAGAAAGAGACCGAGCACTGGCTGGATGAACCCACGACCGAGAACGAAGCCGACAAGGAACGCACCCGCCGCCGCAGACAATCGCAGGATCAGGAATTCGCCGACCGTCAAACGCAGATCCGCCCGGACGAGATTGATCCGCATCGCTTCCGCGAATGGCTGCCCGCGAACAGCACGCTCCACCCGCCGCGCGACGACGTTCGTCGTCTCCCGCGTGTCCTGCTCGGTCACCGTGTGCCCTCCGGCATACCGTTCCAAGCGACGATCGACGACATCGGTCCGTCGTCGCGTACGGATGCCGGCGGCCAGGAGCACAACGGACGCGGCAGCGGCGGACAGTGCGAAAAGGAGAAACGGATCCTGGGTCATGATTCACCGACCGAATCCCCGAGGATACGTGATACCGAAGATGCTTGGTGGTAAGTAGATGTTGGCCACTTCCAACTTTTCCACGAATTTCGGCCGCACGCCGGTCGGTCGGATCCTGCCGAGCACCTTCCCGTTTTCGTAGCCGGTCTGTTCGAACACGAAGATGTCCTGGAGGACGATGACATCCCCTTCCATCCCCTGCACCTCAGCGATGGCGACGATCTTGCGCGACCCGTCCTTCAGGCGCGCCATGTGGATGATCAGATCGAGCGCGGATGCGATCTGTTCTCGGATGGCGCGTACCGGCAGATCCATACCGGCCATCAGCACCATCGTCTCGAGGCGGTGCAGGGTATCGCGGGGACTGTTGGAATGGATCGTCGTCATCGATCCATCGTGCCCCGTGTTCATCGCTTGCAGCATGTCGAGCGCCTCACCCCCGCGACACTCCCCGACGACGATGCGATCCGGCCGCATCCGGAGCGCGTTGATGACCAGATCGCGGATGGTCACTTCGCCCTTCCCCTCGATGTTCGGTGGTCGCGATTCCAACGTGACCACGTGCTCCTGTCGCAGTTGGAGTTCGGCGGCGTTCTCGATCGTCACGATCCGCTCGTCACCGGGAATGAACGAGGAGAGCACATTGAGAAGGGTCGTCTTGCCGGAACCCGTGCCGCCGGAGACGACGATATTGAGCCGTGCTTCGACGCACGCTTTCAAGAAGTGCGCGATTTCCGACGTCAACGTTCCGAAACGAATCAAGTCCTCCACGGTCAAAGGGTCACGACTGAACTTGCGGATCGTCAGGCATGGCCCGACCAATGAAATCGGCGGGATCACCGCATTGATGCGGGAACCATCGGGCAATCGTGCGTCGACCATAGGAGAACTTTCGTCGATCCGTCGTCCGAGCGGGGAAACGATGCGATCGATGATCCGCATGACATGGTCGTCATCGTCGAACTGGATCGATGTCCGCTCGAGTTTCCCGTTTCGCTCGACCCACACTTGTTTCGGGCCGTTGACCATGATCTCGCTGACCGTATCGTCCTTCAGCAGGGGCTCGATCGGACCGTAGCCGAGGATTTCAGCGACGATCGCCTCGAACAGTCGGTGTCGATCGGTGCGACTGAGCGCGAGTCCCTCCGCCTCCAGCACCGACAAGAACGTTTCCTCGATCGTCCTGCGGACGCGATGCTCGTCACTCAGGTCCATCCGCGGATCGAGCTCGGCGATCACCCGGTTCTGGATACGGCCTTTCAGCTGCGCGACCGCGTCTTCCGCGAGAAGACCTGCACTGACCCCTCGGATCTGCGGTCGCTTGAGCACCTGCGAGAGCTGCGTGCTCGGTCGGTTGGCACTGTCGTACTCCGCACTGCTCGATCCGTCAGCGTGCAGCTCGGACGACAGTGGACCCGGTTCCGCGGCGCCACCGAGACGACGCAGCAACGACATGCCCGATCACCCCCTCCACAGCGTTAGCGCACCGCCGAACGAGCACCGAGACGCGGGAACGGCAGGAGCCGCCGTCGTCGCCCTGCGTCATGGTTCGACTCTGCCGGGTTGGTGAGCAGCGCTGCCAAGCGCATCATCTCGCCGACAACACGATGCTGCGGTTGGCTCCACGCCAGGGGCGTGCCCTCATTGATGCTCCGTACGACACTTCCTGGATCGAACGGTACACGAACGGGAATTTTCAGGCGGAGACTCTCTTCCACATCTTCTGGAGAGAGTCCGTGGGCTGGATTGACCTGGTTCCCGACAAGAATGACCCGCTTGCTCTGATAGCCGAGACGCTCGGCCAACCCGAAAAAAAGCTTCGCATCCTTGATTGCCGTCATCTCGAGCGTCAGCACCCAAATGAGCGAGTCGGCGGCATCGGCGCATGCGAGCGTGATCTCGTCGTAGCCACCGGCAGTATCCACGATGACGAATGCATGGCGATCCCGCAGCCTCGCGAGCGCTTCGCGAACGAGTTCCGGGGTGACGTGTTCCGCTTCCTCCGGGGAACTCGGAGCGAGCAGAACGCGGATCTTGCTCGCGTGCCGCGTCAACACATCCTCGATGAGGTCCACGTCCGGCGCTCCGGCCGACCGTGTCAGATCCGTCCATGATCGTTGTGGAGTCAAATTCAGGAGAACGGAAACATCCCCCCGCATCAAGTCAGCGTCGACCAGCACCACTTCCCCTTCGCTCGATCGCCGCAGCGCGATCGCGAGGTTGGTCGCGAGGAAGGTTCGACCAACCCCGCCTTTGGCACCGAGCACGGTGACGATCTGACCACCACGGACTCCGCCCGCATGCCCGTTCGCTTCACTGATCGGCATGGCAGTCAGCGCAGGGGGCACCGTCGCAACAGTCGGATTGGCACGGCATCCGACTCGACGAATCGCGTCGACCAACTCTTCATACGCGAACGGTTTCGTGAGATATTCGCGTGCCCCAGCGAGCATCGCCCGCCGCAACATGTCCGGATCAAGATCCAGCGCCAACAGGATCACTCCGACACCGGGAGCACGAGCGGTGAT
Organism: Thermomicrobium sp.; assembly: GCA_025060175.1. GTDB lineage: Bacteria > Chloroflexota > Chloroflexia > Thermomicrobiales > Thermomicrobiaceae > Thermomicrobium. The sequence goes on from JANXBE010000008.1 coordinate 28,209, forward strand.
CGCTGCGGCCACGTCGAACCCGTCGAGATCGGGTAGGGTCTGATCGAGGAGCACCACATGGGGTTGCAAGCGCAACGCCAGTTCGATCGCTTCCTCGCCCCGAGCTGCCTTGCCGACTACCCGGAAGTCCGGCTCCAGACTCAGCAGCCGCTCGATATTGTCCCGGCTCTCTTGCACATCATCGACGATCAACACGCGGATGAGTGGCCCGCGACTCACCGAGCACCCCCACGAACATCGACCGGGCCCGGCACCGGAAGGCCATAGTCCTCCACGAGCCGGTCGTACGTCACACCGGCCGTTTGAACCGTGTCCATGTCGCCGCGCGCTCGCAGGACCACCTGGTAGCGCACGTTCTGATCGAGCAAGAAGGTGATCAGCTCCGCTTGTGCCGGATCAGCTTCCACGATCAAAAGGTCGACGGCGGGCAAGCTCGGCTCGCGTGTCGGGGTGGGAGTTGCCTGCCCACTCTCGGCCGCCACGAACGGCTGAGCCGATGGGTTCGTCTGACCGACGACCGCAGTTCCCGCGATCACCTGCAAGACGCGGAGCTTCTGGATGACGATCTTCGCGACCGGTTGCCCCTCTCCAACATCGGTCACCACGACGCGCGAGCCAGGTGCACCGGGATATGCGTACCGCTGACCAGGACTCGATCCCGGTTCCGGAAGTCGTACAGCGTCCTGGTTAGGCGCGTAGCCGGTTCCGTTGTCAGCCATCTCCAACGGCTCGGTCGGCAAGACGCGTTGGACATCGATGCGACCGGCATAGACGAGATCCACCGTATCGTTGGGTTGCACCAACCCACCGACAGCGTTGATCCGATCCACCGGTATGGCGACCGCTCGCTTACCGTGCTGGAGGAGCGCGGAGATACTCGGTGCGACCAAGTTCGCCATCAGGATGCGCTGACCTTGGACCAGATCCCCGGCGACGACGAACCCGACCACTTGGTCCGGTTGCTGCGCTGTACCGGGAGCGACCGACGAGGGATCGGCCTGCACCGTCCGCACGTCTTCCTCGCGTAGCACCGTTCCAGCGCGGAGGTCTCGAGCAGCAACGACGACCGACACTGACGGCGTGACGGTGGGTTCGACCGCCCGCGGTGTCCCCTGGCGCTGCAGCGCGACGACCGCGAGCAGCACCGCCACACCGGCAAGCAACACGCCAGCGATCAGATAGAGTCGACCCGCCCGTGCCATCCAACCTCCGGCTCAACCGCGTCGACAGACTCCGACGCACCCTGCTGCTACCGAAGGCATCGGAGCAACGGAGACCACACTCCATGGGTTCGCCGTACTTATGACCTAGGCATTCAGGGGGAAATCGAACCAGTCCGTCTGGGTCTCCCACTCGTCGCCGAAGTCTCGTCGCCCATCTCGGCGTCCCTCGGTCGCGGTGACCAATGCCAAGAGAATCCGCGGCAACGACACCGCCGAACGGTAGACGAGGTAGCGCGGTTCCCACCGGGGCTCGAACTTTGCCTTGAAGTGGTAGAGGCCTCGGAAAGAAAACTGCCGATTCAGCATCTGATAGAAGCGTTCCTTGATGGGATCCATACCGGGCACCGGCAGCTCGACCCCTGCGAGCGGAGCCAGACCCAAGGAGAAGCGCGTGAACCCCTCGCGACGACAATATTCGAGCAGCGAGACGGTCAGGACATCCATCGCTCCGTACGGTTCGTGACGCCTTCGCATGAGATCGATCGTGATCTCACCAGGCACCCCACTCGGGACGAGGTTCGCGAACGCGACGATCGTTCCACTTCGCGCGCGGAGGACTGCTACCGGGGTCTTCCGTACATACTGGATCGTGAACTGTCCGAGCGTGAAAAAGCGTTCCCGTCGCCCCGGAACCGTGAGCCATTCTCGATTCACGTCCGCCAGCTCCTGGAGGAGGGAGTCAGGCAACGGGGGCGTCACTACCTCGAAGCGAAATCCTTCACGTTCGAAACGGCGAACCAGGTACCGCAGATCCTTGAATCCTGGCCGGGCCAACGACCACTCAGCCAATTCGACGATCGCCTCTTCACCGATTTTCAACGTTCGCAGCCCCTGCGCGAGATACGAGGACTGAAATGCGGTACCGACCTGATGGAACGCTGGTTCCCAGTCGTTGAGTTGACAAAAATCGAGAAACTCGCAGAGTAGGCGCTCGAACGCCTCACGACTGCACGCATTCGGATCGCCGAGCACCAGCGCGACCCCGTTGATCGGCCGGAAGCTGACGACACCATCGCTCGCCCGGGAAAAGAAGAAGACTTTATCGGGCCATACCTTGAAGAAGTCCAACGAGGAGTTCCCGCACTGTTCGATCAGTTCGCGCGCTCGGGCACGATGCGCCGCCTGTTGCCAGTAGCGCCACACCACTGGGCGTCCGATACTCCAGAGAGCGGCGAGAACTGAGACACCGGTGAGCAGCGTCACGGAGTCCAAGAACCAGGCCCCGTATCGCGTTCCCGGGTGTATCGGCCACTCCCTGAATCCGAACGCGCTCGCCACGAGTGTCCAGACAGCACCCCACCAGCCGTCGACTGGCGGAGCCAGGGCATGGCGACTCAACAGCAGCAGCCCGATCGTCCCATAGGCAACAGCGACGATCAGGCTACCGCTCGCGATGACGGCTCCTCGGAGGAGTGACGGCACATCCGAGCGAGCACGATAGTCGCGCCAGCGGAGGAGCAGGACAAGCAGCGCTACACCGGATAGAGCGAGTAGCAACGGATCCCGCCGCCCGACCAGCTGGTGCACCGTCGTGATCCCGGCCAGCGTCACCGCGAGGATCCATCCAGTCCGCTTGAGGCGCCAGACCTGTTGCGCCACCAAGACTGCGGCGAATCCTAAGAGGAGTTCGGCATGTCGAGACAGTTCCCAGGGCTCGATCAGCGCCGCATGTTCCAACCCTCTCGGCAGCAACCGGTGTGGATGTGGCTCCAACAACCCGAAGATGCTGACTACTCCAGACCAGAACAGCAGAAGCGCTGGGAAGCGGTCGACTGCACGACGAACGAGTGGTTCACGCTGCACCCAGAGGATCGTTCCGGCCGCCAACGGAGCCCACAGCTCGTGAGCCCGCCACAAGAGCACTGCTGCGACGGCGGCCGGTCCCGGGACACCGAGCCCTTCGAGAATGGCACTCCCTGCTAGCTCAACTGCTCCGGTACCCTGGCCCACTGGCAGGAGAAATGCGAAGACATAGCTCCCTTGATAGGCCACCAGCGCCACTGACCAGCTGCGAGGATGACCGAGCATGTGCAGCACGCCAGAGAGGATGACGACATTCAAAACATCGACCAGCAGGGCGAGGAGCACCACCTGAATCACTGTGCGAGATCCGAGCTGTGAGAGGTGTTCGAGTACACGCCTGATCAGCGGCCACCGGTCCGAGCTCGTGAGCCAATGGCGGACCGCTAGGAGGACGCCGAGGCCGAGGAGGAAAAGGAACGAGAGCAGGGCGAGCCCATCGGCGAGAGGCAGTCCGGCCAGCGCCAACGCCGGCATGCGCGTGAGACTCCACAGCGTCAATGGGATCAAGACCACGAAGGAGACGATGCCACAGAGACCATACACCACGAGGGTCGCAATGGCGGCCTCACGGCGAACTGCCTGCGACTCCATTTCCCGCGCGAAGATCGCCGTGCCGACGGCAGCGCCGGCTGGAACGACGCTAGCAACTGCTACCCGATGGAGATCTGCGCGCAGGAGACGCAACAACGGGAGCGGATAGCCGAAACGAGCGAGGATCGTTTGGAGCTGCCAGGCGATACTCAGCAGGACCAGGACTTGCGCGGTGATGGTGAGGAGCAGCCAGACAGGAGAGACGAGGTGAAGATGGCGGAGCGATTCGAGTTCCGCGCGACGCTCGAAGAAGAAGCCGAGCACGAGGCCCACGACAAGGAGGAGAGAGAGTCGCGGCCACCAGGATCGGAGCTGCGCGAAAATCCGTCGCAGGCCAGAGCACACCACGGCAAAGCGCCCTCGTCGAGCGCGAAAGCCCTCACCGGGGAGCGAGGGCGGACGGAAGTCGGTAGCGGGGGTGGGATTCGAACCCACGACCTCTGGGTTATGAGCCCAGCGAGCTGCCGCTGCTCCACCCCGCGGCAGTGCGAGCGGATGCGCCGAACCGGCGCTCCTCGTCAGGTGTGCGCGCAGTGGCCTCGCCTCCCGCGCGGTCCCCCGCGCAGTACTCTCCGGCGCTGGTGTGGGGCACGACCCGGTTCGGGATGGGACGGGGTGTTTCCACACCGCTCTCGACCACGCGCACGGGTGAACCGACGATCTGTCTGCCCTAGCGCGTCTGGGAACGATCCGCTCGACTGTGTCGGTGCGTACCGAACGGCCCGAGTGAGAGGGACTGGCCTCGGCCATGAGGACGGCTCGGCTCC
>JANXBE010000009.1 GCA_025060175.1 Thermomicrobium sp.
ATCAACCCCAGACCGGCGCCCCGCCGCGCGCGCCAGCCCTGAGCGCCGCCGTGTGATGCACCGGGAACCGACCCCCCGTCGTCCGCGTCTCTTCGCGGGGAGCCGCGGACGACGGAAGGGTTTTGCGATGCACCGAATCGGCATGCGTCCGCGACCAATCTGGCGCACTCCGGTCGTTCTTTTCGCCGGACTGCTCATCCTCCTGAATGCGCTCGCCTGCCAACCAGCGACGCCACCGCCGACGATGGAGCCGACTCCCATCCCGCACCCGTCAGGACCGAACGACCTCGTCTTGCGCATCGAGACGACCGGGGGCTTGATCCCACCCTCCGTGCTTCCGACCGAGCTCCCAGAACTCTCCGTCTACGGCGACGGGACCGTCATCCAGCTCGGTCCGCAGATCACCCTCTACCCACCACCGGCGCTTCCGAACCTGCTGGTGAGTCGGATCACCGAAGACGGACTGCAGCGTCTCCTCCGAGAAGCCGCAGCGGCTGGCCTGCTCGCTGGCGATGCCGACTATCCACTCCAGGGCGTGTACGACGCGCCGACGACATTCTTTACCGTCAACGCCGGCGGACGCGTCTCGCGCGTGTCCGTCTATGCACTCGGGATCGAGCACCCGGACGACCCGCGCCTCTCGCCCGAGCACCGTCTCGCCCGGCGACGACTCGCGGAGTTCGCCCAGAAGGCGACCGACCTCCTGAGCTGGCTACCGCCAGAGACGATCCGCGAGCGCGAGAATCCGTTCGTCATCACGCGGCTCCAAGTCGTCGTGCTGCCCGCCGAGTCGCCCGAAGCACCGCAACCAGAGCCGGATGTCCAGGTGGCGGTCCGCCCCTGGCCACTCCCGACGCCGCTGGCCGAATTCGGGGCGGCCGCTCCCTGGGTGGGACCGACGGCACGCTGTGCAGTCGTCTCCAGCCGGAAGGAACTACCCCCGCTGCTCGACGCACTCCGCACCGCGTCGACGCTGACGCGGTGGCGGAGCGACGGAACGCACTACGTCCTCCTCGTCCGGCCACTCTTACCGGACGAGGAAGGCTGCCGACCACGGCACGAGCGCACCTGAGTCACACGAACCGGACGGTCAACGGCGGCTGACTATGCAGCTCGACGACGAACGTATCACCGGGTTCGGCGGGAAGTGCGCGGGCGAGCGACCCGGAGAGAACGATGTCGCCAGGTTCGAGCGCCACCCCGAATTCGGCGAGTTTGTTCGCGAGCCAGGCGACACACCGTGCCGGGTGACCGAGCGCCGCGGCTCCGATCCCTTCCGTCGCTGGTACGCCGTTCTTCTGGATGATCATGCCGAGGGTGCGCAGGTCTTCCTGCAAAAGCGTCCGACTCCACGGACCGACCGTGAACGCTCCGAAGGACGCATCGTCGGCGATCGTATCGGCGAGCTTGATCCGCCACGCCTCGATCCGGCTATCCACGACCTCCACCGACAGCGCCACGGCCTCCGTCGCCGCGAGCACGTGCTGCAACGTCACTCCTGGCCCCTGGAGCCGGCGCCCGATGAGAAAGGCGATCTCGCCCTCCAGACGCGGTTGAATGAGAAGGTCGGACGGGATCTCGACCCGGTGCCCGGATGCGGGGAAATACCGCGAGCCCCACAGGCTCCCGTAATCGGGTTCGCGCACGCCGAGCTGTTCCTGCATCGCCCGAGACGTGAGACCGATCTTGCGACCGACGATCCGTTCGCCCGCTGCCACCCGCAGTTCGGTCCACCGCGTTTGGATGGCATAGGCTTGCTCCGGGGTCAGTGGGCCGAGCGTCTCGGTCAAGGGCGGAATCGGCTGCCGCGTGACGAGCGCAGCCTCCAGCTGCTTGGCGAGCGAATCCACGTCCAGCGTGACCACGTGATCCGCCATTTCATGCCTCCAGTCGCGCGAGGAGGAGGGAACCGCCTGGACCGCGCAGTTCGAGGAGCCCCGGTCTGGCTGGCGCGGCTGCCGCTGGCGAACCCAGAAAGACCACTTGCCCAGCACACAACCCCCCGACAGCGCTCGCCAGCCAGGCCACGCGCGCAGCGACGGGCTCGAGCGCAGCGACCGGGCCGGCAGCGACCAGCTCGCTGTCCAGGTAGAGTGCCAGTTCGCCGTCCACCGGCCACGGGAGCGCCCGCTCGCCGAGGAAGAACGCTCCGCCAGAGGCGTTGTCCGCGACCACGTCCGGCGCGCTGAAACGGTACCCCTCCCACACGCTGTCGAGCAGGTCGATCCCGAGGAACACCGCACCGATAGCCAGGGAAACCGCTCCCGGCGGTGCCCCTGGTGGCACCGCATCGCGGAGCACCACGGCGAGCTCCGGTTCGACCCGCGGCTGGACGAACTCAGCGAGCGAGACGGTTCCCTCGCGGAGCATCGCACGAGTGACACGGCCATAGATCGGGCTGTCCAGTCCCATCTGCCGTTGCTTCGCCGCGCTGACCAGTCCGAGCTTGTAGCCGACCAGCTCATGACCGGCGAAGGCAGCGGCCTGGACACGATAGGCGCCGGCCAGATCGACACCGAGCGACTGGGCGAGCGGTGCTCGTGGCCGGCGCTCCCGCCGTGCACTCACGATAGCCTCAAACAGTTTTTTCTCCGGCTCGCTCAGCATCGCGATCCCGTCCCTCCTCAGGCGTCCCGTCGCGTCCCGGCGGCAGCGTCGCGCTCTGCCGCTGTCAGAGTGCCGATTCCCCAGTCCTGTCGACCCACCTCATAGATGATCGTCCGGATCTCGTCCACCGGCACACCGAAATGGCGTCCCGCTGCTTCCGCCAACCGGCGGATCAGCTCTGCCTTCTGCTGCGTCGTGCGTCCTTCGAGCATCGTCACCTTGAGCACCAGCATCCCGGCACTCCGATCACAGCGAACCGGTCAAGAAGGCCCGCACGACGGTATGGAAACCGTCGCGCTTCTCGATCTGCACCCAGTGACTGCACTGACCGAACACGTGCAGTTGCACCTGTGGTAACCGCGGCAGAAGCCAGAGACTGGTCTCCAACGGCACGATGACGTCGTCGCGTCCATGCACGAGCAGGATCGGGCGGTCCAACGCACGGTATGCTTCCTCCGGAAGCACCAGATCGTCGAGGTGCTGTTGCCGCGGCGGCGGGAACATCGCTTCGTAGCTCCGTCGCACGCGCGGATCGAGCGCCGCCTGGAGCCGATCGCGGGCGATCGCGTCCAGGTCGCCGCCTACGCTCGCCGGATCGTAGACGAACCAGCGGATGATCTGGGCCAACCGTTCAGCGGTCGGCTGTTCGTAGAATCCCCAGGCGACGTCGAGTTGCGGCGTGATCCGGTGCGGGACACCAGCGGTCCCCATCAGGACCACGCGCGCGAAGCGCTCGCGGTACCGGTGCAAAAGGTGGAGCGCGATCGCACCACCCATCGAATTGCCGACCAGATGAGCGCGCGCGATTCCGAGGTGGTCCATCAGGGTGACCACCTGCTCCACCCACAGATCCATCCAGGCGCGTGCGCCCACCGGTGGCGGGTCCGGATGGCCGCTGCGCGCGAAGCCCCAGAGATCGGGCGCGATGCAATCGAACTGCTCCGCGAGCGCGGGAATCGCGAAGCGCCAGTTCGCCCACGCGGTCACGCCCGGCCCGGAGCCGTGGAGGAAGATGACCGGTTCGCCCCGTCCCGCGCGATGCACATGAGTCGGGAGGCAACCGGTCTCCACGACGAACTCGCTGACCGACGTCATGGACCACACCCCTTCCCCCCGCGGCAGGTCACCACCACCACATGCTCGTGTCGTGCAGCTGCACTTCCAGGAAACGAAAGTCACCGCCGTAGAACACCAGCGGCTCGCGGTCCCAGTAGTCCAACCAGCGGACCCGCCCGAGCACCAAGGTGTGGTCCCCCGCCGGAACCCGTTGCCAGACATCGCAGACGATCTGGGCAACCGCCCCCTCGAGGAGCGGCACGCCAGCGACCCAACGGAAGGTCGGATCGTACCCGCGCTGTGGTTTCCCAGCGAAATGCCGCGCCGCAACCTCCTGGTCGCGTGCCAAGACGCTCACCCCGTACCGTGCCGATTCTTCCAGGTAGCCGTGCATCCGCGCGCGACGGTCGACCGAGACGAGCACGAGCGGCGGATCGAGCGAAACGGAAAGGAACGCGTTCGCCGTCATGCCGTGCGGCCCCTCCGGACGCGCGACCGTCACGACCGTCACCCCCGTCGCGAACCGACCGAGCGTGCGCCGAAAGTGCCGCGGATCGATCTCGGGGAGCGTCTCCTCAGTCAGCTGGTCGCTCGGCGGCTGCCGGTTCGCGTGCATCGCCTGCTCCTCCTGCCGCGCGTTTGGCTCGGACGATGTCGAGCGCCACGTCGAGGATCCAGTCCTCCTGCCCGGCCACCGCCTGCCGCCGACCGAGCTCGACTAGTATCTCGCGCGGGTCGAGCCCGAACTCGGCCGCGATGTGACGCGCATGCAAGAGGAATGTCGAGTACACCCCCGCATAGCCGATCGTGATCGCATCGCGATCGGGAATCGGCTGGTACGGCATGATCGGCGCGACGACATACTCCGCCGCGTCCATCAACTTGAACACGTCCAAGCCCGGATTCAGCCCCATCTTGTCCAAGACGGCGGCGATCAGCTCAGTCGCTGCGTTGCCGGCACCAGCCCCCAGTCCCCGCAGACAACCATCGACCTGATCAGCCCCCTCCTCGATCGCCGCGAGCGTGTTCCCGATGGCTAACCCCAGATTGTTGTGCGCGTGGAACCCGACCTGGATCGACAGCCGCTCCTTGAGCGCCGCCACGCGGCGACGGACGTCATCCGGCAACATGGCACCCGCCGAATCGACGATGTAGACGCAGTCGGCCCCGTAGGACTCCATGAGCGCCGCCTGTTCTGCGAGGAACTCCGGTGGCCGCATGTGCGCCATCATCAGGAAGCCGACCGTTTCGAGCCCCATCTCCTTGGCCATCCCGAAATGCTGCTCGGAGATATCGGCCTCGGTGCACTGCGTGGCGATGCGTACGACCGTGATCCCGCGCTCGATCGCGGCGGCGAGTTCCTTGCGCGTCCCGATCCCCGGTAGGAGCAACGCAGCGATCTTCGCCTGCTTGGCGGTCTTGGCTGCCTCCTCGATCAGGTCGAGTTCGTTGGTCCCGGAGAAGCCGTACTGGATTGAACTGCCAGCCAACCCGTCCCCGTGCGTGACCTCGATGACCGGCACACCCGCCTCGTCGAGTGCCGCGACGATCGCCCGTACTTGTTCGCGCGTGAACTGGTGACGCATCGCATGGGAACCGTCCCGAAGCGTGGTGTCGGTCACGCGCGGCGGTTTCACCGTCTTCATGCGGCCACCTCCTGCCGAATCCCGAGCAGGTGCTGTGCGAAGAGCTCACCCACCCGCCACGCTGCTGCCGTCATGATGTCCAGATTACCCGAGTAGGGTGGGAGGAAGTCACCGGCCCCCTCCACCTCGAGCAGCATCGCGATGACCGTCCGCTCGCCCCAGGGCGTTCGCCGTCGATCGAAGACGGGCGCGTCCTTCAAGCGGTAACCGGGCACGTACTGCTGGACTTCGGCCACCATCTGATCGACCGACGCGACGATCGCCGCCTCGTCGTAGTCCTCGGTCGCCGGGATGACGTACACCGTATTCCGCATGATGATCGGTGGTTCGGCCGGGTTCAGGATGATGATCGCCTTGCCCTGCTCGGCACCGCCGATGGCTTCCAACCCGTGCGCCGTGGTGAAGGTGAACTCGTCGATATTCTGCCGCGTCCCGGGCCCAGCCGAACGGCTCGCGACGGTCGAAACGATCTCCGCGTATCGCACCGGGACGACGCGACGGACGGCAGAGACGAGCGGGATCGTCGCTTGCCCACCGCAGGTGATCAGGTTCACGTTGTCCTTGTCGAGATGCGCACCCAGATTGACCGGCGGCACGACGTACGGGCCACGCGCCGCGGGCGTGAGATCGATCGCGATCTTCCCAGCCTCCCGTAGCAGCTTCGCGTGGCGGACATGCGCTTTGGCGCTCGTCGCATCGAACACGATCCGGATCTCCGGATCAGCGAGGATAGTCGCGATCCCTTCGTGGCTCGTCGGCACGCCGAGCTTCTTCGCCCGCGCGATGCCCTCCGACTGTGGATCGATCCCGGCGAACATGGCGAGCTCCATGTGACCAGGATTCCGCAGCAGCTTGTACATCAAGTCGGTGCCGATGTTGCCAGTCCCGAGGATCGCGACCTTGACCGCTTGCCGTTCCCCCATGTCCATTCCTCCTGGTAGTAGCCGAGTTCTTCCGACACCCGCCTCGCTGCATCGACGATCGCCGTCGTGAGCCGCTGCCGATTCGGGTAGAAGCGATAGGCCGGCACGGAGAGACTCATGGCAGCGATCACGTGGCCGCTCTCGTCACGGATCGGCGCCGCCGCACAACACAACCCGACCATCACTTCCTCTTGGTCGTACGCGTACCCCTGCTGCCGCACGCGTTCGAGCTCCTCACGCAACTGTTCCACGGTCGTGATCGTGTTCGGCGTGAAACTCACCAGACCAGTGACCGCGACGAGGCGTAACACGCTCTCCCACGGTTGGTGCGCCAACAGCACCTTGCCGACACCGGAACAATGCGCCGGAAGACGCTTGCCGACCCCCGAGAGCACGATTTCCAACGCACGATCACCTTGCAGCTTCTCGACGTAGAGCACCTGCCCGTCGACCAGGACCGCGAGGTGGGTCGTCTCCCCCCATCCAGCCACCAGACGCTCCATGACCGGGCGCGCCGCTCGCAGCAAGGCGCTCGAATCGAGCAGCGTCTGACTGAGCTCGAACAAGGTCCATCCGAGCCGGTAGCGACCGTTCCCCGTCCGCTGCAGCAGCCCCTCGGCCGCCAGCGTCCGCAGCAGCGCATGGGCTCCCGACTTGGGGATCTCCAGCGCAGCCGCCACCTCGGTGACGCCCCACTCGGGCTGCTGCGGCGTGAAGAGGCGGAGCACTTGGGCTGCCTTCTGGACCGTCTGGAGCATCGTCGCCTCCATACCCTGACCATACCAGGACGTTGCGAAACCCGCAAGCCGTGCGTTCAAGATGCACGAACCGTGTCTCTGGCGAAGCGCTTTGGGCGACCTCGAGATGCCTCGAGTTCAGTATAACCGAACGCCGCGATTGACAAGCGATGCGAGACGATCTAGGGTGAAAGTCGATCTGAAACGGAATCGGGAAGCGGAACGAGCAGACCGCGGGGAGTGAGCGACGATGGCACACAGCGTGCGGACACCAACCCGCCCAATGACGGGGGAAGAGTATCTGGAAAGCCTGCGCGACGGGCGCAAGGTGTTCTTTCGCGGCGAGTGGGTCACGGACGTCACGACCCACCCGGCATTCCGCAACGCAGCCCGCTCCGTCGCGCGCCTCTACGACGCCTTGCACGCGCCCGATACGCGAGACGTTCTGACCAAGGTCGACCGGCACGGCATCCTGACCCACAAGTTCTTCGCCCCAGCCTACTCGGCGAGCGACCTGAAGGAGGCAGCCGAAGCGATCGCCATCTGGCAGCGCATGAGCTTCGGGTGGATGGGACGCACGCCGGAGTACAAGGCGGCGTTCATGGCCACGCTCGGGGCCGACCCCGACTACTATGCCCCCTTCGGCGCATCGGCACGGCGCTGGTACCGCGAGTACGCTGCGCGGGTGCTCTTCATGAACCATGTGATCGTCGATCCACCGATCGACCGCAACCGGCCCCCGAGCGAGGTGCGCGACGTCTACATTCGCGTCGTCCGGGAGACCGACGGTGGCATCGTCGTCAGCGGAGCCAAGCAGGTCGCTACCGCTTCGGCGCTCACCCACGGGACCTTCGTGGGTGTCAACAGCGGCAGCGCAGCTCGACTCCAAGAGGGGCGCGACGAGGACGTCGCGCTCGTCTTCTTCGTCCGCATGGACAACCCGCGCCAATATCTGATCTCACGCGCGTCCTACGAACTGAACGCCGAGAGTCCGTTCGACCACCCGCTATCGAGCCGGTTCGACGAGAACGACGCGTTCCTCGTGTTGGACGAGGCGTTCATCCCGTGGGAGGACGTCCTCATCTACCGTGACGTCGCCAAGTGCAAGCGCTTCTACGCCGATTCGGGCTTCTTCAACCGCTTCAACTTGCAGACGACGATCCGCTTCATGATCAAAGTCGAGTTCATGATCGGACTCCTCCAGAAGGGACTCGAGTGCAACGGGACCGCCGATTTCCGCGGCAACCAGGTTCTGGTCGGTGAACTCGTTGCACTGCGCCACCTGCTGTGGGCCATCGTCACGGCGATGGTCAGTGACCCTGAGCCCAGCCTCGGTGGCTCGGTCGTGCCGCGACTCGAGTACGCGGCGGCCGCACGGGTCTACACCAACTTCGCGTGGGATCGGATCCGACAGATCTACGAGCGGATCCTGGGCGGCGCGCCGATCATCAACGTCTCCAGTTATCGTGACTTCCTCAATCCCGAAGTTCGGCCGATCCTCGACCGCTACCTGCGCGGGACAGGCATGACGGCAGTGGAGCGCAGCAAGCTGTACAAGTTGGTGTGGGACGCCATGTACTCCGAGTTCGGCGGTCGCCACGGACTCTACGAACTCAACTACGCGGGGAACCACGAACAGAAGTTCCTGGATCCGCTCCAGTGGGCAGAGCGACGCGGCTTCCTGCAACAGTGGAAGGCGCTCGTGGACGAGTGTCTGTCCCAGTACGACTTGGACGGCTGGCGAGATACGACGTGGGTGTGGGAACCGGACGGTCACGCACGGTGAGGTGGAGTCGGAGTAGTCCGAGGGAGGGTGCGTCATGGCGGACCTACGGAGTTCGGTCGTCGCGCAGCTCGCACACGTCGAGCTGTATACCCCGAGGCCTGACGAGAGTCTCTGGTTCTTCACCAAGCTCCTCGGCATGAGCGTCGTCCACCGCGAAGGGCAGTCGGTCTACCTGCGGGGCTACGAGGACTGGTATCTCTGGACCCTCAAGCTGACGGAAGCTCCACAGGCGGGGCTCGGTCACGCCGCCTGGCGGGTATCCGCACCGGAACTCCTGGACGAGGCAGCCGCCAAGTTGGAGACGACCGGACTCGGGCTCGGATGGCAGGAGAGCGAGTACGGCGCCGGGCGGGCCTACCGGTTCCGCATGCCGGACGGGCACCGCATGGAGTTGATCTGGGAGCTGGAGTACTACCACGCTCCGGAGGACCAGCGCAGTCCCCTCAAGAACCGACCGCAGCGCCGACCGCTCGACGGCGTTCCCGTGCGCCGCTTGGATCACATCAACTGCTTCGTCAGTGACGTCGAGACGCACGAAGCGTTCCTGCGCGAGTATCTCGGCTTCAAGCTGCGGGAAACGAAGATCGACGCCAACGGGAAGAAGGTCGGCTCCTGGCTCTCGGTCAGCCCGCTCGTCCACGAGATCGCCGTCATGCGTGACGGCACGGGACAGGGGAACCGTCTGCATCACATCGCGTTCTGGTACGGGTACCCGCAGCACTGCTACGACTGCGCCGATGCCTGCCGCGACTGGGGCGTGAAGATCGAGGCCGGCCCGGGTAAGCACGGCACGACCCAGGCGATGTTCCTCTACGTCTTCGAACCCGGCGGGAACCGCGTCGAACTGTGGGGCGATGCCGGTTATCTGATCTTCGACCCCAATTGGCAGACGATCGTCTGGGACGTGTCCTACGAGTCCGATCTCTACGCCAGCACGGTCTGGCTCGGAGCCGCCACCATGCCCGAATCGTTCTACACTTACGGCACGCCGGAAAAGGTCACCGTCGGCGTCTGACCGCGTCGTGGGGCAGGAGGCCGCTTCCCCTCCTGCCCTGCTCCGATGGCGAGAGGGCCGGGTCCGTTCTCGAGAACCGAGAGGAGGAGACGGATGGAGCAGCGCGAGCTTCGTCATCTGGTCAGTCGACGACTCTCGCGTCGAACACTTCTCGCTGGCCTGGGCGCCGCTGTGGTGAGCGGCCTTCTGGGAGCCTGTGGCGGCGGCACCGCGACACCGACTCCTGCTCCGGCATCGCCGACGCCGGTGCCACCGACACCGACCCCGGTCGCTGCGACACCGACTCCAGTTGCAGCTGCCACACCGACGGTCGTCGTGACGCCGACCGTCGCTGCCGAGCCGATCCGCATCGGCCTCATCCACGGCTACACCGGTGTCTTCGCCGCGCTGGCGGACAACCTCACCCGCGGGATCCAGCTCTACTTCGATTCGATCGACAACACGGTCGCCGGTCGCAGAGTCACCTTCGTCCAAGAAGACGACGCCTCGAACCCGGAACAGGGGCTGACGAAGACGAAGCAGCTCGTCGAACGCGATCGGGTGCACTTGATCATCGGATACAACCACAGCGGCGTCGCGTTGGCCTGCCGCGACTTCCTCCACGAGGCGGGAGTCCCGACCATCGTCGACAATGCGGGAGCCGCTGCGCTGACGCGCGACCCGAAGCGTCGCAGCCCGTACATCTTCCGCGTGTCGTTCGCCAACGGACAGTACGAATGGCCGATGGGACCGTACGCGGTCGAGCAGCTGGGCTACAAGCGGCTGATCGTGACCGCCTCCGATTTCGTAGCGGGACACGAGAAGGCAGAGGCGCTCAAGAAGGCGTTCCAGAACGCGGGAGGGGAACTGGCTGGCGAGGTCTATCCCCCGTTGGATACGGCCGACTTCGCTCCCTTCCTCCAGCGGATCCAGCAGCTGCAGGCCGACGCTGTCTGGGCCTTCTTCGCGGGCGCCGATGCGGTGCGCTTCGTCCAACAGTATGCTGATTTCGGCCTCAAGGACCAGTATCCGTTGATCGGCGTCGGTGACCTGGTCGACGAGGCGTATCTCGATCAGCAAGGCGACGCGGCGCTCGACGTCGTGACCTCGTTGCACTACTCGCCGTACATCGACTCCCCGGAGAACAAGGCATTCGTCGACGCCTTCAAACGGAAGCACGGGCGCGTGCCGAACCAGTTCGCCTACCAGGGGTACCTGGCCGGCCGTGTCGCCGCTGAGGCCCTGAAAGCGGTGCAGGGGAAAGTCGAAGACAAACAAGCGTTCCTCGCCGCGCTCAAGGCCGTGCAGTTCACCGGACCGGCTGGACCGTTCCGTTTCCATCCCGAGACCCAGAACGTCGTCCTGACCGTGTACTTCCGCAAGGTACAGCGGCTTCCGGACGGCTCGCTCGGCAACGTTGTGCTCGGCAAACGCGAGAACGTGGACGATCTCTCGTTCTAGCGATCCTGCGAAGCGCGGCCGGAGTGTCCACGCTCCCTGCACGCTGGGTTTTGCGTACGGCAGCGCGCTCGGGTATCGTTGAGGCATCAACGACTCGTTTCGGACCGTGACGAGGAGCCGGTGAATCGAACGGAAAGGGACGATCGGTGCCGGTCAACGCTGCGAGCCTCGTTATCGGCCTCTCCTATGCGAGTCTCTTGTTCCTGGTCGCCGTCGGCCTTTCGGTCGTCTTCGGTCTCATGCGCTTCATCAATCTGGCGACCGGGTCGCTCTATCTCATCGGCGGCTACATCGGCTGGTCGGTCGCTCGGTCGACGGGCAACTTCCTGCTGGCTGTGCTGGCGGGTGGCGTGGCTGCGCTCCTCCTGGGGATCCTGATCGAACGCGGCTTTCTCGCACGGCTCCACCGCAAGGAACTCCTCCAGGTCTGCCTGACGCTCGGCGTGGCCTACATCGTGCAGGACGTGACCCGCTGGATCTGGGGCGGCGACCCGCTCCGCCTGCGGCCGCCGGAGATGCTCCGCGGTTCGTTGGAACTCTTCGGCTCCGTCGTCCCCACCTACCGGGTCTTCCTGATCGGCGTCGGCGCAGTGCTCGCCGTGCTGGTGTGGTACGTGCTGGAGCGGACCAAGTGGGGTGCCTATGTCCGCGCCGGCGTCGACGACATCGAGATGGTCGAGTGCCTCGGGGTCAACGTGCGCCGAGTCTTCGCCATCGTCTTCATGCTCGGCGCGCTGTTGAGCGGGATCGGTGGCGCGCTGGGGACCCCGGTGACAGGAGTCGCCCCGGGCACGGACGTGCAGCTCCTGCTGATGGCGCTGATCGTCGTCGTGCTGGGTGGTCTCGGATCGGTCTCGGGGGCGATCGTCGCCAGTGTGATCGTGGCGATGGTCGACAC
Source organism: Thermomicrobium sp. (assembly GCA_025060175.1). GTDB lineage: Bacteria > Chloroflexota > Chloroflexia > Thermomicrobiales > Thermomicrobiaceae > Thermomicrobium. Next base: position 12,109 of record JANXBE010000009.1, read on the forward strand.
AGTGGTCCGCACCTTCTGGCCCCAGGCGTCGTTCTTCGCGGTGTGGGCTCTGGCTGCGCTCGTGTTGATCGTTCGCCCACAGGGCCTACTCGGGCGAGCCTCGTGAGCGGAGGAGCGGATGATGATGGTGGAGTTCCTCCGGCAGGGTCGGTCGATCGTCTTCGTCGTGGCGCTCCTGGCAGCGCTGGCCGTTGCGCCTGCTGTTCTACCCACCTATCCGCTCAGCGTGTTAACCGAGATCTTGATCTTCACGCTGTTCGCCATGTCGCTCAATCTCCTGTTGGGCTACGCGGGGCTTCCGTCCTTGGGGCACTCGGCTTTCTTCGGCACCGGCGGGTACGTCGTGGGGCTGCTCGCCAAGTACTACGGCACCCCCGCTGCGGCCGCGCTGCTCATCGCCGTCGTGGCCGGTGTGGTGCTCGCCTTGATTACCGGCCCGTTCGTCTTGCGGACCCACGGCGCCTACTTCCTGATCCTGACCTTGTCTCTCACCCAAGTGCTCTTCGGGATCGTCTGGCTGTGGCGGAACGTGACCGGGGGTGACGACGGGTTGCCCGGCATTCCGACTCCGAAGCTCCCGTTCCTGATCGGTCGTGTTTCCGACACCGCGAACTTCTATTACCTGGCCCTGGTGATCGTCGCGGTCGCCGTGGCTTCGCTCGGGTGGATCGTCCGCTCCCCGTTCGGTCTCGCTCTGATCGGGATCCGAGAGAACGAACGCTATCTGGAGGGGCTCGGCTACCCGACGTGGACCATCAAGTATGCGGCGTACGCGATCGCCGGGGCGTACGCGGCACTGGCCGGGGGACTGTTCGCCTACTTCAAGGGCTTCGTCGGCCCCGGGCAGATCAGCTGGTTGCTCGCGGGCGAGGCGATGGTCATGGTCATCGTCGGCGGGGCTGGTACCTTTTGGGGGCCTGCGCTCGGCTCGGTGTTGGTGTTGCTTCTGCGCTACGAGGTCAGTGCCTTCACCCAGCGCTGGGTGATGATCCTCGGAATCGTCTTCATCCTGACGGTGTTGCTCCTTCCCGAAGGGTTCATCCGACTGCCCAAACGGCTGCGGGACATCCGCTCGCGTCTCCGACGCGAAGCGCCTACCGGTCCGACGGTGGCGCCGGTCGGTCGGTCCCAAGAACGCGCCGTCGAACGCGCGATCGAGAGGTCGTGATCATGGCTGCGCCAGCGCTCCAGCTCGAACACGTCAGCAAAATCATCGGTGGACTGACGATCCTCGAAGACATTGCGCTCACGGTGCAACCCGGCGAGCGACGGGCCATCATCGGGCCGAACGGTGCCGGGAAGACGACGCTCCTCAACGTGATCGCAGGATTTCTTCCCGCCACGCGGGGCCGCGTGCTCGTTTTCGGACGCGACGTCACCAAGCTCCCGGCCCATCGGCGCGTGGACGTCGGCCTCCTCAAGACGAACCAGCAGCCGGCTGTCTTCCATGAGTTGACGACTCGACAAAACGTGCTCATCGCACTCCTCCGCGGTCGGCACCCGTTGCTCGGGCTCGGCGGATTGATCGACCGTGACCGGGAAGTGCAACGCGAGGCGGAGCGTGTCCTCGACGAGTGGGGTCTCCTCGACGTCAGCGACATCGAAGTCCGACATCTCCCGCACGGCTTTCAACGTCGCGTCGAGCTCGCCGCACGCTTCGCGCTCCGACCGAAGCTCCTGCTCCTCGACGAGCCCGCCGCTGGGCTCGCCGTCGACGAGATCCCGGCGTTCATCGAGCGACTCAAGCAACTGCCTCGCGACATGACGGTCGTCCTCGTCGAACACAGCATGCGCGTCGTCTTCTCGTTCGCCGATCGGATCACGGTCCTCCATCATGGCGCGGTGCTGGCGGACGGAACACCAGAAGAGATCCAGCGCAATGAGGACGTGCAAGCCGCGTACTTGGCTGGAGCGATGCGAGGGCGCGATGCTCGAAGTCCGTGACCTGTACGGTGGATACGGTGAAGGATTCGTCTTGAACGGAGTCTCCTTCCGAGTGGACGAGGGACAAGTCGTCGGGTTGCTCGGCCGCAACGGTGCCGGTAAGACGACGACGATGCGGGCGATCATGGGACTCCTACCACGTCTCGTGGGAGAGATCCGCCTGCGAGGCGAGTCCTTGGTCGGGCTCCCCCCGCACGTGATCGCCGACAAGGGAATCGCACTGGTTCCGCAGGGTCGTCGGATCTTCCCGTCGCTCACCGTCACCGAGAACCTGCTGCTCGGCGCTCGACCGCCGCGTCCGGATCAGCGGGTTCGTTGGACGGTCGAGGAAATCTACCAGCTGTTTCCGATCCTGAAGGAGCGGGGAAAGATCCGCGGGACGCTCCTCAGCGGCGGCGAACAGCAGATGCTGACGATCGCCCGTTCACTCATGGTGCAGCCCCTCGTGTTGCTCTGCGACGAGCCGTCCGAGGGGCTGGCTCCCGTCATGGTACAACGCGTCGGGGAGATCCTTCGACGTCTCAAGCAAGCAGGACTCTCGATCCTCTTGGCCGAGCAGAACCTCGATTTGGCTCTCTCGGTCGTCGACGTCGCGTACATCATCGAAGAGGGTCGCGTGATCTGGCACGGGACCGCGCAAGAGCTCCTGGCGAACCGTGACTTGCAAGAGACCTACCTGGGTCTGCGTGTCGAGGTCTGACCGCACGGTGCGGGACGCTCTCGTGGCGCTGGTCTCCATCGCTCGTCGCGGAGAGTCGCGGCAGGATCACCCAGCGCGCCGGACAGGGACCCGCGATTCCCGCAGGAAACGGTCGGCGACACGGCGAGAAGCGCCACACCGAGCCCGACCTGATCGCTCGTCCCGCGAGAGAGAACGGCGATGCCGCGCTTGACGCTCACCGTGGCAGCTGCCCCCTACGACCGGATCCTCCCGCTCGTCGACGGACGAGTCGCCGTGCGCGGGATCGACCTCGTCTACTTGCCACAGATCGTCGAGGAAACGTTCTGGCGCATGGCTCGGTACCAGGAGTACGACGTCGCCGAGTTCTCCCTCTGCTCCTACCTGATCGCACGCGATCGGGGCGAGCCACGCTTGACCGCGATCCCGGTCTTCCCCTCGCGCATGTTCCGTCATTCCGCCATCTACGTGCACTCGCGTGCCGGTATCCGAGAGCCGAGAGACTTGATCGGTCGCCGAGTCGGGATCCCCGAGTACCAGCTCACTGCCCTCCTGTGGGTGCGCGGCATTTTGGCCGATGAGTACGGCGTCCGACCAGAGAACATCGAGTGGTACGTCGGTGGCGAGGAACGGGCAGGACGCCGCGAGAAGCTGCCTGTCCAACTCCCACCGACGGTTCGCCTCCACCCGATCCCCGAAGGAACGACGCTGAACGAGTTGCTCGTGCGCGGCGAGATCGAGGCACTGATCGCGCCACGCGCGCCGTCGGCGTTCCTCCAGGGTAACCCGGCAGTCGCTCGTTTGTTCCCCGACTACCCAGCTGTGGAGGCCGAGTACTATAGTCGGACGCGTATCTTCCCGATCATGCACGTGGTCGTGATCCGCGACGACGTGCTCGACCGTCACCCATGGGTGGCACGGAATCTGTACGAAGCGTTCGAACATGCCCGTCGCTGCGCCTTGGAGGACCTGCGGCAGACTGCTGCCTTGACCGCCATGGTGCCATGGCTCCACGCCGAACTCGAACGCACGCAGTCACTCTTGGGCGATGACTACTGGCCCTACGGGGTCGAAGCGAATCGGCATGTGCTCGAGACAGCCATCCGCTATGCGGTAGAACAAGGACTCATTCGCCAGCGGTTCCGCGTCGAGGACCTCTTCGCACCGTCGACGCTGGAGGAATTCGTCATTTGATCGCGTCCGCATGACCGCGCCTCCGTCGTCGGGATGCGCTGCACCGCGGTGCTGACGCGCGACGCTCGCACCGGGGATCGGCACAGAGGCGAACGCGACGAAGCGCCCGGAGGGATCGCGTGCGAGCGCTCGACCCACCCCAGAATCCGGGGCGCGATCCCGTGCGCACCATCGCCCAGAGCACCCGCAGCACCCCATCGCATCAGTTCGACGCGCGGTTGCTCGCCATGCGCTCCCTGCGCGTCGTCCGCTCCCGCTCCCGTGCAGCTCCCGGTGCGTTTCGAATCCACGAGTGACGGACGCTCCACCATGCAGCGTCGGTCGGTCAGACGCGTACGGGCGCTGATCCGCTCGTCGGCCGCGAGGCTCCGCTCTCCCCCATCCGACCTGCGGTGTTGCGACGCGATCACGATCGTCCCCTTCCGCACGGCCAAACCGCGAGTACGGAACCAGACGGCCGTTCCACCAGTCCACCGCGTGAAAGACTCGAGGTATCCGGATCACCATCGGGCAACAGACCAGTCCAGGCGACGCCGACCCGCCACGTCGGTGGCCGTCAGGCAGGCACCGAGCTTCGTCCTCCGATCGACAGCCACTCGTCCCGCATAGGCGAACGAAAGACACGCGCTCCCTCCGCTGTTGCCTATGCTCAGCACTGACGACCGGATCGCGAGTAGTTCGTCGGCAGGAGGAGGCGCACGGTGCGGATCGACTGTCACATCCACGCCATCCCGACCGCCATGGTGGACTGGTTGCGGACGAACGCCGAGCGCGTTGACGCCCGGTTCGAGGCACGCGAGGCAGCCAAGGCCCCGTTCCTCGTCGTGGGCGGGCGTTGGCCGTTCGAGCTCAAGCCAGTCTTTTCCGACCGAGAACGGTTCCTGGGTGACCTCGATGCTGCTGGGGTCGAGCGGGCCCTGATCTCACCGGTCCCACAGCTGTTCTTCTACGACACGGAACCGGCGCTGACCATGGAAGCTGCGCGGGTCTACAACGAGTCGCTGCTCTCCTGGCAGGGTGACACCAGCGAGCGGCTCCAGCTCTTGGCCACGGTGCCACTGAACGATCCGGACGCCGCGGCAAGGGAGCTCGCGTGGGCCATGGCGCGGGGGATGCGCGGAGCGATCGTCGGACCCGGCGTCGGCGAACGGCTCCTGAGCGATCCGTTCTTCACCCCCTTCTGGGAGGCTGCACACGAGCGACGGGCCATCGTGTTCCTCCACCCGCTCCTGAGCCGAGACACGCGCCTCGCGCGACCCCAACTCCCGAACCTCGTGGGCGTGCCATGGGAAACGACTGTCGCGGCGATCGACCTGATCTTCGGCGGCGTCTTGGACCGCTACCCACAGGTGCGGATCGTGCTCGCGCACGGTGGCGGCTACCTTCCGTATCAGCTCGGCCGCCTGGAAAAGGGGTACGAGGTGTGGGAGGCCGTGCGCCGACAGCTGGCCGAGCCCCCTGGCGCCTATCTTCGGCGTTTCTGGTACGACACGGTTCTCTGGCGGACGGAGACGATCGCCTACCTCCGCGCGGTCGTCGGTCCGGACCGGTTGGTACCGGGCTCGGACTTCCCGTTCGATCTCGCCATGTGGCCACCGCAGGACCTGCCCGCAGAGCACGCAGCGGTCACCCTCCTGGAGGCATAGGGCAACGCGCGCCAGTCGTTCAGATTAACCGAATACTTTAGGTATTTATTGAACGCCCTGTTCAGTACATCCGAACGGAGGGATTGCGGGTGCTCTCTGAGCACATATCCTGAGAGCAGCAGATTCGCAGATCGAGCTGTGCATATCACGCGGCGGACGTGCGGTAGGGCCGTATCGGACAGGGAGTCGGGGCGATGGCACACCAGCCGTACACGGGCCAGGAATACCTCGAGAGCCTGCGGGACGGACGTGAAGTCTACGTCTATGGCGAACGCGTTCGAGACGTCACCACGCATCCGGCCTTCCGCAATGCCGCGCGTATGGTCGCTCGCTTGTACGACGCACTTCATGATCCGGCTCGGCGAGCAGTGCTGACCGTCCCGACCGATACCGGGAACGGCGGTTGGACGCATCCGTTCTTCGTCGCTCCGCGGAGCGCGGCCGACCTCATGCGCGCCCGCGATGCCATCGCCGAATGGGCTCGCATGACCTACGGGTGGATGGGACGCACCCCCGACTACAAGGCCAGCTTCCTCGGCACGCTCGGAGCCAACACCGCGTTCTACTCCCCCTACCAAGAGAACGCACGCCAGTGGTATCGCCTCGGGCAGGAACGCGTCCTCTATTGGAACCACGCGATCGTCCACCCCCCCGTCGATCGCCACCGTCCTCCACACGACGTAGCGGACGTGTACGTTCACGTCGTCCGCGAGACCGACGCAGGCATCGTCGTCCGCGGCGCGAAGGTGGTCGCGACCGGATCCGCCCTGACCCACCACAACTTCGTCGCCCACTACGCCACGCCGACCGTCGGTGGACTGAAGGATCCCCGGTTCGCGCTCGTCTTCTGCGTGCCGATGGATGCACCCGGCCTGAAACTGTTCAGCCGCCCGAGCTACGAAGCGATGGCGGCCGTCATGGGAAGTCCCTGGGACTATCCGCTCTCGAGTCGCCTGGACGAGAACGACGCCGTGATGGTGTTCGACGACGTGTTGGTCCCTTGGGAGAACGTCTTCGTCTACGGTGACATCGAGAAGGCGGACGGCTTCTTCCCGGCTTCCGGGTTCATCCCCCGCTTCGCCTTCCACGGCTGTATCCGCTTCGCCGTCAAGTTGGACTTCCTCGCCGGCGTCCTCCTGAAGGCGGTCGAAGCCGCTGGGACCAAGGACTTTCGCGGGGTGCAGGCGCGGGTCGGCGAGGTGCTCGCCTGGCGGAACCTCTTCTGGGCGCTCAGCGAGGCGATGGCGCGCGACCCCGTTCCATGGTGCGACGGATTCGTGTCACCGCGGATCGAGTACGCCCAGGCGTATCGGGTGCTCGCGCCGACGGCCTGGTCGCGCGTACGCCAGATCGTCCTCGACGACGTGGCGAGTTCGCTCGTCTATCTGCCGAGTCACGCGGCCGATCTCCGCAATCCGGAAGAGCGGCAGTACCTGGACAAGTACGTCCGCGGATCCGGTAGCTACGACGCGCACGACCGGATCAAAGTGATGAAGCTCCTCTACGACGCGACAATCTCCGAGTTCGCTGGTCGGCACGAGCTCTACGAGCGGAACTATGCAGGGAGTCACGAGGATACTCGCATCCAGACGCTCCTCATTTCCGAGGCGGTCGGGCTCGCGGGCCAGCTGCGGGGATTCGCCGAGCAGTGCATGGCCGAATACGACCTGGACGGCTGGACCGTTCCCGATCTGATCGACAACCGCGACGTGAGCTGGGTCTTGCAGCATGCCAGACAGCGAGCGCACGAACGAGACGACGGATAAGCGAGCAGTGCAGGGGAGGTGCACCATGTCGGCAGCAGCGGATTACGGCTACGTGTTCGACGTCGCGCAGTTGGCGCATGTCGAACTCCTCACGCCGGATATCGATCGTTCGCTCTGGTTCTTCCGCGACCTGATCGGAATGGAAGAGGTCGCGCGCAAGGACGGATCGGTCTACCTGCGAGCGTTCGACGAGCGGTACTTGACCTCGTTGAAGCTGACACCGGCGGATCAGCCGGGGCTCGGCCATGCAGCCTGGCGCGCGCGTTCACCGCAGGCACTCGAGCGGCGCGTCAAGGCGATCGAAGCGACCGGTCTCGGGCAGGGTTGGATCGAGGGAGACGTGGGACACGGACCGGCGTACCGCTTCACGACGCCGGAGGGACACCGGATGGAGATCGTCTGGGAGGTCGAGTGGTACCAGGCACCGGGTGCACTGGCGAGCCGGCTCCCCAACCGCCCCCAGAAGCGACCCGCCCGCGGCGTTCCGGTGCGGCGCCTCGACCATATCAACTTGTTCGCCAAGGACGTGAAGCGCTGCGGCGATTTCCTGATGGAAACGTTGGGGTTTCAGCTGCGGGAGTACATCGAGGCCCGAGCCGGGGGATACCGCGGGGTCTGGCTCTCGGTCAGTCCGATGGTACACGAGATCGCCTTCATGCACGACGAAGCCGGTCCAGGGGGTCGGCTCCACCATATCTGCTATTGGTACGGCTACCCCCACCAATTGTGGGAAGTCGGAGACCTGTTCCGCGAGAACCGCATCCACATCGAACTCGGACCGGCCAAGCATGGCATCACCCAGGCGATGCCGCTGTACGTCTACGAGCCGGGAGGCAACCGAGTCGAGCTGTTCGGGGACGTCGGATACCTGATCTTCGAACCGGACTGGCGACCGATCCGGTGGACGGAGGAGCACATCGAGCGAGCGGCCCAGGAAGGGGGCCTACC